>NZ_JAODTL010000020.1 GCF_026191375.1 Marinomonas pontica
GGTCATCTGGGTTAATCATAGAAAAATCTCAGGGTCATGGCGTTTTTATAGTAATACCCAAACTAAAAGACGCCATTAGGCGTCTTTTTTCACTCATTCTATGGGTTTATTCGCTTGCCAACAATCTCTAGATCAATGAACTAACGACATCGTATTTTTCACGAAACTGATCCCACACTGGTTTTACATCCGTCACGACTTCACCCGTGAAAATTTCGAACGCATCGATTCCTTGGTAAAAGAATAAATCAAAACCGGAGACTATTTGTAAGCCTTTTTTGTTGGCTTCTATCAAAAATTCAGTGTCCATCGGCGTATAAACCGCATCAAATGCCCATTTTTGATTTTCAATAAACTCAGCCGCTAATGGCATTCCAGGGCTTTTGATATGGCCTACTGGGGTACAGTTTACCAAACCGTCGACTTCGGCCGCCGCTGTGGCGATGTCTTCTTTTGCAACGACACGCGCTTTATAACCCGCGTCGTTGATTGCATCGACTAGAGATTGCGCGCTGCGCTCACTTAGGTCAGACACCAACAACTCTGTCGCGCCAACTTCAAATAAAGCAAAACCAATCGCGCGGCCCACACCGCCCGCACCGATCATCAAAACTTTACCTGCAGGCAAATCGCCAACACGACCCTTATAGCCACGAATAAATCCCGTGTAATCGGTATTAAACGCGCACACCTTGCCGCCTTTTAATAAAAGCGTATTGCTTGCACCGACTTTTTTTACCGCGTCATTCACTTCGTCTGCACTGTCGATAGCAATTTGTTTATAAGGAAAAGTGACGTTCGTTCCCACAAAACCTAAAGAGCGAATTTCGGCCAATTTCGCATTAAACGAGGCAGCACTATCGTCTTCAGGCACTTGCAATTGATAATCCACTGGCAAGTTTTTTAGCTCGCCTAACATCATATGCAAAGAAGGAGAGCGCGAAGCGGCAATCGCCTGACCAATAAGACCGAGATGTAACATTGTAATTGCCTCCAACGTATTCCAAAAAAGAATGTCATAACAACAAAAATTGAGCGATAAAGAAAAAAAACGCTTCCTTTATCCTTGATAATGAAAGCGTATACCAAAACTCGCGTTTTGTTGTATGACAATTTGACATGTATTTTGATTGGAAAAATTATATCAGCATGACAAATTGATAAAGCCCTGTTTTAAATAGCATCGGTTGTGGCTAACAATTGCAAGCCAGCCCCGTGTTCGAAATAGGCAAATGATAACTGCGATGAAGTTCAGTCAGCTTGCCCTGCAAAGCGCCACGCATCGCCAACCACATATTCAGCTCTACGCCCTGAGAACCGGCTTTTTCAACTAAGTCATAATTACTCAACTTCGTTAGTTCTTCAGGTTCATCTACTATTTTATCCATACAATATGAATCGAACGGCTTATTAATAAAACCCGCTCGTTGACCATCCAATTGATGCGATAAACCACCCGTGCCAAACACAACCACTTTCTGATCCCCAGCATAAGAACGAATGGCATCACCAATGGCCTTACCAAAGTCAAAGCAGCGGCTTGGCTTTGGCATGGGGTGACGTTCACAATTGATGGCGACTGGAATGACTTTAATGTGACCGTATTTGTGCCCTGGCCACATCAAGGTTAATGGTACAGTTAAGCCATGATCGACCTTCATCTCTTGGCACACCGTAATGTCGAACTCGTTTTCCACCAATTCATTCACAATATGCCAAGACAGCTCCGTCTCACCCGTCACCGGTGGAATTTCGGCAATCCCCCAACCTTCATCGGCATTCTCATACTGTGCCGCAGCACCAATCGCAAACGTTGGCTTACGGTCATGGAAAAACTCCAATCCATGATCGTTGTAAAAAATTACCGCAACATCCGCTTCCTGTGCATACAGCCATTCGCGAACCGGTGGATACGCGTCAAAAAACGATTTCCAATACGGTGTTTGCTCAAGCCCTTTATCCATCGCCACGCCAATAGCAGGAATGTGTGACGTTGCAATACCGCCCAATATTTTCGCCATTATATTTCTCCCTGCTTCACTAAAAACGCTTTAAACTCGTCAGTCGACATGCCGGTTTGTAATCCACCAACATCCTGCACATTCAACCCCAATATGCCGGCAAATTTAGCGAGATAATAAATACTGCCCCCCGCTTCCAACATGGCAATAACATCGCGGTTTCTGACCGCCACCTTCTGATCCTCTGTTAACCCAAAGGTGTCATAATAGGCTTCTTCATCTGCTAGAAAAGCCGCTCGAGCATCCGCCTTATTGAACGAATAACACATTTTATTTAAGGGATACCCTTTCGTAGCCATGGGGCCATCAAACAGGATATTGCCCGGAATGGGACCAAGCTGATTCATTTTTTCCTCACAAAAAGTCAAAGTACTTAACAGAACTGACGTTCATTAGCAGCGAGTATAAAAACAAACACCTTGTACAATCCTTGACCTAAATCTATTTTTATACATTTAAAAAATAGAACGCATTCATTTTAATATATTTATCAACCGTGAAAAAAATGGCCATATATAGGAAAAAACAGGCAATTAATCCTTCATTTTGATTTCTTTGATATTCATTTTTGATATAGTTTAAAAAAAACAGGAGGTCATATGGAGATTGCGATACCCAACTTACGACACTTGCGCGTATTTCTTGCTGTGGCTGAGTTAAAAAGCATCACCCGAGCGTCTGAACACATCTTCTTGTCTCAGCCCGCGATTACCCAAGCCATTGCAAAGCTCGAAGGCTTGCTCGGCGCGCCGCTGTTCGAACGTCACTCTGACGGAATGTACCCCACCGCAGCGGGTGAAGTGTGGCAAAAACGAGTCAGTCGAGCGATAGATCACATCCATGCGGCAACCCTCGATATTGTTAAAGACAACACCCAAAAAGAACGTACGCCAAAGAATCTCATCGCGCTGATCAGCACCACCCAATTACGAGCACTCATCGCGGTATGTGAAGCCCAAAACTTCAGTATTGCCAGCCGTAATTTGGCCGTGTCGCAATCGTCCGTTCATCGTGCCGCACGGGATCTAGAACGTCTGCTGGGTGTGGTGTTATTCGAAAAAAACAGCCTTGGCACCAGCGCGACCAAAGCCGCACAGACATTATCCAAAGCCACCAAATTGGCGTTTAGTGAATTACGTCAAGGCATTTATGAGATCAACGCCCTACAAAGCAAAGACGTCAGTATGATCACCATTGGTAGTATGCCTCTGGCGCGTATGACCATCTTGCCAAAATCCATATTGCAATTTAACGAGCGCCACCCAGACGTCAACATCAACGTCACTGAAGGCCCCTACGCCGACTTACTTCATCACCTGCGCCAAGGCGACATCGACATCATACTCGGAGCATTACGTCATCCAACACCGGCTGACGATGTGGTTCAAGAAGAACTATGGGCTCCCCCTTGTCGGTGGTCGCTCGTAAAGGACACCCATTGACGAACAAACGCCATATTAGCGCCGAAGAACTAGCCCAGTTTGCTTGGGTGGTTCCCGCCAAAGGCACACCGACTCGGCAAGCCTTTGAAGACATCTTTCACGACGCTAAGGTTGCCTTACCCACACGATTGGTTGAATCCAGTTCTCAAATTCTTATTCGAGAACTCCTCATCGAAAGCGACCGACTTACATTAATTTCAGCGCATCAAGTCGAGCGTGAAATTAATATTGAATTACTCAATGTACTCAATTTCCCATTGGACCACACCCGCCGTCCTATTGGCCTTTGTGTCCGTAAAAGCTGGCTTCCAACGGTAACGCAATCGCATTTTCTGAGTTTATTGAGAGAAATTTCCGAGCACTTCAGGTAAGTAAAAAAATGAGGCATTGCATAAAATGAATAGCTAATGCGGTTTATTGATTATCCCCATTAGATGTCGAATGCTAGATTTGTGGCTAATATAAGACTCGGGCGACTCGCCCTCACAATAAACACTCGCACTTTTAGGAGTAGACTAATGAGAATTTGTATCGCAGGCGCATCAGGCGCTTTCGGCATGAAACACATGGATGCCATTGCGGCAATTGAAGGCGCTGAGGTCGTTTCTGTCGTTGGCACTAAAATCGATGCTATCAAAGCCTTCGCAGAAGAACGTGGCGTTCCACATTACACAACCGACCTGGCTGAAAGTTTGGCTCGTGACGACGTGGACGCGGTTATCTTAGCTACTCCAACTCAAATGCACGCAGCGCAAACTATCCAGTGCCTAGAAGCGGGCAAACACGTCATGTCTCGAAATTCCAATGGCTGACACCATTGAAGACGCGCGCAAAGTCGTTGAAGTTCACAAAAAGACCAATCTTGTTGCTATGGCTGGACACACTCGCCGTTTCAACCCGTCACACCAGTGGATTCACAACAAAATCATGGCAGGCGAATTAAACGTTCAACAAATGGACGTGCAAACCTACTTCTTCCGCCGCTCAAACAAAAACGCCCTTGGTCAAGCACGCTCGTGGACTGACCATTTGCTATGGCACCACGCTTGCCACACTGTCGATTTATTCCAGTACCAAACAGGCGAAACGGCCAGCAAGGTACAAGCACTTCAAGGCCCAATTCACCCAGAGCTTGGCATTGCAATGGACATGAGCATTGGCATGAAAGTGCCTAATGGCGCAATTTGCACCTTGTCTTTGTCATTTAACAATGACGGCCCATTTGGTACATTCTTCCGTTACATCTGCGACAATGGCACTTACCTAGCGCGCTACGACGACTTGTTCGATGGTAACGACAACAAAATCGACCTAACTGGTGTTGCTGTTTCAAATAACGGCATTGAGCTGCAAGATCGTGAATTCATTGCCGCTATCCAAGAAGGTCGCGCGCCAAACTCGTGTGTAACGCAAGCGATTGAAGCAATGGAAACCTTGCATCGTTTAGAAGAATGCCTAGACGCTTAAGTTCGACGCTCTCGAAATACTACGATAAAACACAAACAGGGAGCTTCGGCTCCCTGTTTTTATTAAGGATTTTTTTATGTCAAAACATCCACATCTGACCAACCCAAATATCGGCCTAGGCTGTATGAATTTATCTCACGCTTACGGCTCGCCCGTGGCCGAAGAGCAGGCCATTGAGGCACTCCATCAGGCATTCGAGATGGGCTACCGACACTTTGACACGGCCACACTTTATGGCGGTGGTAATAATGAGCTTTTGGTCGGCAAAGCCCTGAAAGATCGCCGTGATGATTTTTTCCTTGCCAGCAAATGCGGCATGGCCATGGTAGATGGCAAAAAGGAGATCAACGGTCGACCCGAAAAACATTCGCAAGCAATGTGAAGACAGCTTAAAACGCCTACAAACGGATCACATCGACTTATATTATTTGCATCGTTTGGATTTCAATGTACCTATCGAAGAAAGCGCAGGGGCATTGGGCGACTTGGTAAAAGAAGGCAAAATTGGCGCGGTCGGTTTGTCTGAAGTCTCAGCGGAAACCTTAACTCGCGCCCATAACGAGCACCCAATAACCGCCATCCAGTCGGAATATTCTTTGTGGACGCGCAATCCAGAAATTGCCGTACTGGAAACCTGCAAACAACTAGGCATTACGTTTGTGGCTTTCAGTCCTTTGGCTCGTGGCTTTTTAACCGGCACACTAAAAGACATTACCGATTTAGAAGCCAAAGACATTCGTAACAATATGCCACGCTTTAACGCAGAACATTACCCGAATAATCTAGCCTTGCTGAATGATTACTTCAATCTCGCGAAAGACATTGGCTGCACTCCAGCTCAATTGGCTTTGGCTTGGCTCACAGCAAAAGACAGCAACATTATCTCTATCCCAGGCACGCGTTCGGTCAATCACATGAAAGACAACTTTGACGCTGGGCAGTTAACACTGGATGCCAAACAAGTCCGTTTGCTAGACGAAATGATCAACCAAAATAATGTGCATGGAACACGCTATACCGCCGCGCAACAAGCGGAAATAGACACCGAAGAATTTAGCTAACGCTTCCTTCGATAACGACCATCCAATCGAATCTATAATTTTTTAGCGATTCGATTGGATCATTTCTTCATACCTAAATCGCACTTTTTATTTGCGCACCCGCCATCCTGCTTATATGTTAAAAGAGTTATACATTAGCGCGTTCATAAGATGTGCTAAGCATTATTCATCTTTTTCTGGATCATATTATGGGTCAAAATGGCATCGAACCGTTGTCTACTGCAAACTTACTAGGCATCGAATTTATCGAAATAGTGGCGCCCTCGTTAGACAGTGTGACGCCATTATTGAATCAACTGGGGTTCACACTGTCGGCCAAACATCGCCGCAAAGATGTCTTCTTATTTCGGCAGAACCAGTTAAAAATCATCATAAACTGCTCCCAAGATCCTGCATTACAGGCGTATGTCGCCGATATGGGAATTGCGCTTTTTGCGCTGGCATTTAAATGTGATGACGCCTCCGCGGCTCACGCCGAACTAATCAAACGCGGCGCGTGGGATTCTTCAAACCATTCTGGCCCTATGGAAGTGAACATTCCTGGCATCGAAAGCGTTGGCGGCACATTAATTTATTTGGTGGATCAAGTGCGTGATGATCTCAGCGTGTATGACATTGATTTCAAAAAAATCGCCGCCACAGAAAATGCGCATGTGTCGCATACATTAGACCACTATGAAGAGTTTACCGTCCAAGTTGATCCAGACCGAGCCGCCACTTGGGTAACGTTTTTTGAACGATTATTTGGCTTCCAAGCCGTCGATTCGCAGTGTTTACAATTGCCCGGACAACACTCTGCACGCCTTCGTTTTGTCGAGATGGCCGCGACACAGCATGACAACGAATTCTTCAGTAACGTCACCTTTAAGGCAGGCGAACACCATCCCGCGTTGCAGCAAACACTGGCCAGTGATGATCGCGCCTTTGCCATAGAGGTCGTATAACATGCTTACGGTTGCGGCTAACTTATTACCCATCACATTAGACAGCAGATTCCATGAATTGGCTCAGCATGGATTTCTTCACATTGATTTGACACATAAAGACTTTGGGGCAGACAGACGCGATATCGAACACATCGCAGCGCTGACAAAACGTCACAACATTCAAATCAGCAGCGCCTCCAGTTTGCGAGAGTTTGGTGGAAACACCAACCATATCCACGAATACGATATGGATTTGGCGCGCAATTATTTAAAAACACTCGCGCAATTACATTGTCGTTTATTGGTTGTTACACCGCCGACCATCCGTTCCAAAAACATCGACAATCAGCAAATCTTGGCCGACCTTCGCGCTTTGGCCAATTTAGCGATTCCCTATCGTATTAAAATTGCACTAAAAGCGTTGCCTTGGTCGCCTTACATTGGCAGTTACCAAGCCGCGGCCGCACTTTGTAACGACGTCAACAGCCCCAACTTTGGCTTGGTGATTGATACGTTTCATTTTCTCAGTGAGTCGGAAGATATCGATGCACTTGAAACCCTTCCAACCGACAGTATTTTTCTCGTGCAATGTTCAGACTTCAATAGCAGCATGACCTATTCACTCGAAGATCAAATAGAGACATATCACCATAAACGTCTGATTCCGGGCGATGGGTATTACGAAAGCAGTATTTTGAGTGTGATGGAACACCTGCATAAAAAAGGCTATCGTGGCCACTACTCCATTCAGGCCAACCACCCTCAATACCAATCACAAGAAACCAACGAATTAATCGAAAAGCTAAAGGCCTTCCAAGCTCGTTGCCAAGACGTTCTATAACTCAGAAAAATGCAAAAAAAGCGCCTTTATGAAAAGGCGCTTTCAATGTCATGTCAATTAAGCGATCTCAATCAACAGTTCACCCGGTGTGACACGGTCGCCTTTCTTAACGAAAACACCTTTAACCGTTCCAGACACATTGGCGTGGACTTCGGTTTCCATCTTCATGGCTTCCGTTACGAGTACGGCTTGACCTGCCGTCACGGCATCGCCTTCTTGAACAAGCACATCAATGATATTGCCCGGCATCGCCGCACTAACGTGACCCGGCTCTGTGGCACGCGCTCGACCTGCGCCACCCTCCGCAACGTATTCATTCAGCGATTCGAATACCACTTCTTCTGGCATGCCATCTAAAGACAGGTAAAGTTTGCGCTTACCAACCCCAAAGTCACCCACGCCGGTGATTTCCACGTTGTAGACTTCACCATGCACATCAATCTTAAACTCGGTAGCCAAGCCTCCTGCGGCTGCACTTTGACTCGCTTGTTCTGGCGGTAGCAAGACTTCTGGAACCAAGGTTCCGTCAGCACGTTGCTGTAAGAATTCACGACCTAATTCAGGGAACATAGCATAAGTCAGTACGTCTTCTTCTGATTTCGCTAACTCACCGATTTCATTGCGCAGTTTATAAAGCTCTGGCGACAACGAATCTGCAGGGCGAGCGTCATTAACCGCTTCATTGCCTACGGCTTTTTTCTGCACATCCGCATTTACTGCCGCGGGCGGCTGACCATAACCACCCAACAAATAGCGTTTCACTTCATTGGTAATGGTTTTATAACGCTGCCCCGCCAGCACGTTATACACCGCCTGCGTTCCCACAATTTGCGAGGTTGGTGTCACCAACGGCGGATAACCTAAGTCAGCTCGAACACGAGGGATTTCAGCAAACACGTCACGAATTTTGTCTAACGCATTTTGCTCTTTTAACTGATTCGCCAAGTTGGACATCATGCCGCCCGGCACTTGATTTACCTGCACAGATACATCTTCACGAGTAAATTCACTTTCAAATTGATGGTACTTTTTGCGCACATCACGGAAGTAATCGGCAATCTCGGACAACAAGGTCAAGTCCAAGCCGGTGTCGTAATCTGTGTCTTTTAATGCCGCTACTTGAGTTTCCGTCGCTGGGTGACTGGTTCCGCTGGCAAAGGATGAAATCGCCGTATCAATACGATCGGCACCCGCTTCGATCGCTTTAAGCTGGCACAAAGGCGCCAAACCTGAGGTTGAATGGCTGTGTACTACCAAAGGTAAATCAACCGCTTCTTTGATGGCTTTCACCAAGTCATACGTCGTATAGGGTGTTAACAAACCAGCCATGTCTTTAATGGCAATGGAATCTGCGCCCATGGCTTGCATGGCTTTAGCTTGCTCGACAAACAAGGCTGGGGTATGCACTGGGCTGGTCGTATAACAAATCGTACCTTGCGCATGCTTACCGGCTTTTTTTACCGCTTTCATGGCTGTTTCAATATTGCGCAAATCATTTAGCGCATCAAACACACGGAAAACATCGATGCCGTTGTCGGCGGCCTTTTGCACAAAAGCTTCCACAACATCGTCAGCATAATGGCGATAACCCAGTAGATTTTGGCCACGCAATAACATTTGCAAACGGGTATTTGGCAAAGCAGCACGCAGTTGGCGTAAACGCTCCCAAGGGTCTTCTTTCAAAAAGCGCACGCAAGCATCAAAGGTCGCACCGCCCCACACCTCTAAAGACCAAAAGCCCACTTGATCGAGCTTCTCACAAATCGGCAGCATGTCTTCCGTTCGCATACGAGTGGCAATAAGCGATTGGTGAGCATCACGCAAGGTAACATCTGTCACTTCTATTTTTTGTTTAACTTGACTCATTTTCTTCCTCCTGCGGATTATCGACCAACGTGCGCTGCAATAGCGGCTGCCAACACCAAAGCGATGTCACTTGGGTGGCGTCTAACAGAATAATTTAATAATTCAGGGTGCGCTGGAACGAATCCCGTGTTGAACTCGCCCTTAATAAAATCTGGATGCTTTAGAATTTGCTGATAATAGTTGGCCGTGGTTTTAATGCCATGCAAACGCATATCGTCAATAGCCCGACGACCACGCGCAACCATTTCATCCCAAGTCAATGCCCACACCACCAGCTTCAAACACATGGAATCAAAATAAGGTGGGATCTCATAACCTGTGTAAATCGCCGTATCCACACGAACACCCGGACCACCCGGCGCGTAGTAGTGAGTAATACGCCCAAAGCTTGGCAGAAAGTCGTTTTTAGGATCTTCCGCATTAATTCGAAATTGCATCGCATAACCACGATAACTGATGTCTTCTTGGCGGAAGCTGAGCGGCGAACCAGCCGCGATACGAAGCTGTTCACGAACAATATCAACACCTGTAATTTGCTCGGTAATCGTATGCTCCACCTGCACCCGCGTATTCATTTCCATGAAATACACTTCATTGCCTGACAATAAAAACTCCACTGTGCCTGCGTTCTCATAACCCACCGCTTTGGCGGCGCGTACGGCGAGGTCGCAAATGTACTGGCGCTGTTCTGGAGTGAGTTGTGGGCTTGGCGCAATTTCGATCAGTTTTTGGTTACGACGCTGAATCGAGCAATCGCGCTCATACAAGTGGATCGCATTGCCTTGAGAGTCGGCCAATACTTGGACTTCGATGTGACAAGGGTCAACGATGCATTTTTCCAAAAACACCTCTGCGGAACCAAAGGCTTTGGTCGCTTCCGAGATAACTCGAGGATATTGCGAAGTTAATTCTTCTGGTGTGTCACAGCGTCGAATACCTCGACCGCCACCACCTGACGTGGCCTTAATCATCACCGGATACCCTACTTTCCCAGCCAATGCCAAGGCTTCTTCAAGATTGGCTAAATTGCCTTCTGAGCCTGGAGTGATGGGAATTCCCGCGGCACGCATGCTGTCGCGGGCTTGGGTTTTATCACCCATTTTATGGATAACAGACGAATGAGGGCCGATGAAGGTAACGCCTTTTTGCTCACACAATTCCGCAAAATGGGCATTTTCTGACAAAAAGCCATAACCTGGGTGAATCGCATCACAACCCGTTTCTATGGCTAAGTTGACAAGACGCAACGGGTCTAAATAACCGGCAAGAGGATCTTCGCCCAACGAGTACGACTCGTCGGCACGTTTTACATGCAATGCGTATCGATCCGGTTCCGTAAATATAGCAACAGAGCGAATCCCAGCCTCTGAACAAGCGCGAATGATACGAACCGCAATTTCACCTCGGTTAGCGATCAACACTTTTTTTAACATGAGTCACTCCTTTATTGTTGAAGCATTTCTATTGAACACTTAGCAGACTACTCAAAGATTAACCAAAGTAAAAATTGATATTACGATGGTTATGTATAACCTATACCTTATGGATAAGAGTCTTATAGATAAAAGCGAGCTAAAAAGTTAAGAGGAAACAAAAACAATGCCTCAAAGCGTTCAAACTTTAGTCAATAGACTGACATTTAGACAATTACAAGTGTTTAAAAGCGTGTATGAGCTAAACAGCTACAGCCGAGCTGGTGACATGCTGGGGCTCAGTCAACCCGCCGTCAGCAACCAAATACGACAGCTTGAGCAGGCACTGGAAAAGCCACTGTTTGAATACGTTGGTCGACAGCTATACAGCACTGCTACAGCCAAACGTTTGGCAAAATGCATTCATGCCATATTCGATGAAATACAGTGCTTTCAAGACGATCTATCTCAAGAAACTGGATTGATATCTGGCGAGCTAAACTTAGTGGCGGTGAGCACAGCGCAGTATGTGGTGCCATACCTACTTCGTGCCTATACCAGCCTGCACCCTAATGTCACAGTTAAAGTCAGCGTCATGAATCGAGCCGCCGCCATTGAACGGCTTAATGAGAACCACGATGAACTTGCGATCATGGGCATGGTACCAAACGATAAACCCATGTTTAGCATACCGTTTTTAAACAATGAACTGATCGCAGTCGTGCCCAAAAACCACCCTATTTTAAAAACACCAGACATCACGTTAAGTGCGTTTTTAGACCAACATCTATTATTAAGAGAGCCCGGTTCGGGCAGCCGTCTGGCATTGGAACTTCACTGTCAAAAACAACGTATTCGCTTACAAGCGGAAATGGAAATTGGCTCTAACGACGCCATCAAGCACGCCGTGATTTCAGGGTTGGGGGTTGCCGTCTTGCCCAAACTAGGCATTCTGTCTGAACTGGCTCTTGGCTCCTTAGTCGAAGTGCCGATCAAAGACTTTCCCCTTCGCCGATCGTGGTGCTTAATCCACCCACAGGGTCGTCATCCAACCCCAACAATGCGGTCATTTATCGACTATATCCAGCAAAATATCGGTCAATTTGAGAAAACCTTTGCAAGAATGGCGGAGCCATAATCCGCCTTTTCTACTGCACACAAATACAACCTTTCATTCCAAATACTTTCGCAAACGGTTACGTAAACACATACACCGCTCACACACCTCACACGTATACAACAAATCATCAACATTAAAAAAGCACAAAATCGACTAAATTTTGACAATCAAACAAACAACGACAAGGAATAAGTTGGCTTATTGAAGATCCCGATCGAGGAATCACCATGTTTTTCACAAAAAAAGATAAAACAAGCGCAAACATTAAAGCGATTGAGGCAGCGGCTTCTTATCAAGAAGACAAAGCCCTCATTAATGCCATGGAAAAATTCTGTGCGACCATTAGCTTTTTACCTGATGGCACCATCATTGACGCCAATTCATTATTCCTCAGCACAGTAGGCTATGGTTTAGAAGAAATTGCAGGGCAAAAACACGCGATGCTGTGCCCAAGCAAAGTAACTTCAAGCCCAGATTACAGTCATTTTTGGTCTGATTTAGCCGCCGGAAAAAGCAAAGAAGGCACCGTATTACGCAAACACAAAGACGGCTCAGATATTTGGCTAGAAGCCACTTACTTTCCTGTTGAAGTAGAAGGAAAAGTCGTTAAAGTCATTAAAATTGCCACTAACGTAACCCAAAATAAGATGGCAGCAGACAGTCAAAACTCTATTTTCAAAGCAATAGATCGATCCTCTGCGATAATCGAATTTTTACCTGATGGCACAGTTATTACCGCCAACAACAATTTCGTTAACACCATGGGCTACAAATCGGTAAGCGAAATAACCAACAAACATCACCGTCAATTTTGCCCACCAGAATTTTATCAAGAAAACCCAAGATTTTGGGCAGAGCTGGCTAGTGGTGAATTTAAAACAGGCCAATTTAAACGAATCAATAAACAAGGACAAAATGTT
>NZ_JAODTL010000021.1 GCF_026191375.1 Marinomonas pontica
TCTTTGGGCTGTTTACACCGTCAGTTTACGAATCGCAGGATTGCCGCCGCTGGTATCAACCGCTCTAATGGGGTTGGTCTCGCTGCTTGCACTGATAGTTCTTGGGGCAACGGGGCTGGTATCCAGCGGTCTAGCGCAAGCCTCATGGGAAATGATCGCCGGACAAGTATTAGTACAAAGCCTACTGGTTGGCTTAATGACAGGATTTTCCTACGGCTACGCCATCCAAAAACTCGGCGCTGAAAACATGGCCGCCATCGGCGCCTTCACCCCAGTGCTTGCTGCTCTCATCGCCATCCCTGTACTTGGCGAACAGCTAGAAGGCTACTCCATCGCCGGACTCATTCTAGTCAGCATCGGTGTTGTTATTGCTAGCGGGATCTTGAGGAAGCGGTAGTTTTGTTGGTTTCACACCTGAGCAAGTTAAGAAGTCAACGACTGAACTTATAAGGTAAGTCGTTATTGTATGTTTGCTCAGTTTGACAGTCTATTAGACCGAGTATATTATGAGTAATAACAACGCCCGCTACTCTTATTCTTAAGAAGTCAGTGGGCTTTTTTATGTCTATGATAAGGGAAATATCATGCCATATCGTTATTACAATAAAGAGTATAAATCCCCTGAAGAGCTCGTGCTATATATGCAAACAAAGGGATTGTCTGTAGCGAGTGAATATGAAGCAAAGCGATTTATTGAAAATGTTAATTACTATCGTTTTAAAGCCTACCTTTGGCCTTTTCTCGATGAAAATTTGGCGTTTTACTTATCGCCATCAAGCTTTGAACAAGGTGTCGAGCTTTATCGTTTCGATGAGGAGCTACGTAATTATATCTTTTCTATAATTTGTCGAATCGAGATTAAGCTGCGCTCTAAGCTAGATCAGGTTGTTGCTTCTCATACTAATAATCCGTTTTGGTATCTAGATAATACGTTATTCCTTAAAAACACCCATCGTACCATTGATGGCGTTAGGACAAATCTGTCCGCTAACTTTCTTCGGTCAAAAGACGATTTCTCTAACCACTTTAAAAACAACTATTATAACGACACAAATAGTGACTTTAAGCAATTACCACCTTTCTGGGTGATTAGTGAATTAGCGACTTTTGGGCAAATTCCCATTATTTACAATTCTTTAGATAAGGCTCAGTTTCAAGGTGTTAAGAATTCGAATAAGTTAGATGCTTTAGCTAATGAATTTGGGGCAAGAAATTTAAAAGAACTTAATAATTGGATTATAGCCATACGAGACGTCCGTAATAGATGTGCACACCATTCTAGGGTTTGGAACGCTAATCATAGGCAGGCTAGTGGAGTATTAAATAGGTTACATTCTAGTTACCCGCCAACGAACCCGAATAAAATCTATTTGTTTTGTATTTTACTTAAGAGAATGGATGACCATTTATCAATGCGGTTTCAGGTGAAGCACTATCTTTTGAGTTTATTTGACAAGTACCCTGAGTCCAAAGCTAGAGCTCATTCTGCTGGTTTTCCAGTAGATTGGTATGATGATCCTATTTGGTCTTGATCTTAATGCTCTGCAATAAAAAAACCGCTTACCTTCCGATAAGCGGCTTTCCATTTAAGCCAACCAATCCTAGTAAATATAATTACGCATCAATACGTTTGTATTTGATACGAGTTGGTGTCGCTTCGTTACCAGTACGAGCTTTGTAGTCGGCTTCGTATTCTGCGTAGTTACCTTCGAAGAAGACGGCTTTAGAATCGCCTTCGTACGCTAGGATGTGTGTCGCGATACGGTCTAGGAACCAACGGTCATGGGAAATAACAATCGCGGCGCCTGGGAAGGCAAGTAGTGCGTCTTCCAGTGCACGCAAAGTTTCTACGTCAAGGTCGTTGGTCGGCTCATCCAGTAGCAATACGTTGCCACCTTCTTTAAGCAGTTTGGCAAGGTGCAAACGGTTACGCTCACCACCTGACAAATGCTTAACCAATTTTTGTTGATCCGACCCTTTGAAGTTAAAGCGACCAATGTAAGCACGAGATGGCACTCTGTAGTTGTGAACCGTGATCATGTCTTGGCCATCAGCGATTTCTTCAAAGACCGTTTTGTCACCGTCGAGTTCGCGCATTTGGTCAACGTAAGCAAGCTGTACGGTTTCACCTATTGTGACTGTGCCTGTGTCTGGTTGCTCGATGCCAGCGATCATTTTGAATAAGGTAGATTTACCTGCACCGTTACCACCAACCACACCGACGATAGCGCCTTGTGGCACCACCATGTTGAAGTCTTCTAGTAGCATCTTGTGTTCGAAGCTTTTGCTAACGCCTTCGATTTCGATGACTTTGTTACCAAGACGTGGTCCTGGTGGAATGTACAATTCGTTGGTTTCGTTACGATCTTGGAACTCTTGCGAGTTCATTTCTTCGAATCGAGCCAAACGGGCTTTGGATTTAGACTGACGGCCTTTGGCGTTTTGGCGAACCCACTCAAGTTCCGATTTAATGGCTTTTTGGTGAGAGGCTTGTTGCTTCGCTTCGGTTTGTAGTCGAGCGTCTTTTTGCTCTAACCAAGAAGAGTAGTTGCCTTCGTATGGAATACCGTGACCACGGTCAAGTTCCAGAATCCAGCCAGCAGCGTTATCTAGGAAGTAACGGTCGTGGGTAATTGCCACAACGGTGCCTGGGTAATCTTTTAGGAAGCGCTCTAGCCAAGCAACGGATTCCGCATCCAAATGGTTGGTTGGCTCATCTAGTAGGATCATGTCTGGCTTGTTCAATAACAAACGACATAAGGCAACACGACGACGCTCACCACCAGAAAGGTGTTCTACTTTTGCATCCCAATGAGGAAGACGTAGCGCATCAGCAGCTACTTCAAGGGCGCGTTCTAGGTTGTGACCTTCTTTCGCTTCGATCAAAGCTTCAAGTTGGCCTTGTTCTTTTGCTAGGGCATCAAAGTCTGCGTCTGGCTCTGCGTATTCTGCGTAAACCGCATCCAAACGTGCCATGGCTTCGATAACATCAGTGAAAGCTTCTTCCACAATGCCGCGCACGTTTTTTTCTGGATCAAGGTGAGGTTCTTGTTCCAAGTAGCCGATTTTGATGCCAGGCATTGGGCGTGCTTCACCGTTATGCTCGGTATCCACACCCGCCATGATGCGAAGTAGCGTCGATTTACCAGAACCGTTAAGACCCAATACACCGATCTTAGCGCCCGGGAAGAATGAAAGGGAAATGTCTTTAAGAATTTCGCGTTTTGGGGGAACAACTTTCCCAACGCGGTTCATGCTGTATACGAACTGAGCCATAGAAATGCCACTTATCCTAGATTAAAAAAACGCTCCATGATTCGCCAAATATAAAACGGGTGAATCAATGGAGAGCCGATTGAAAATTGAGTGCGTTAAGAATAGCACAATCGTGGCTATTTCAGAATAATCAACGCGGCGCCAGCGACAACGAAAATCGCCCCAATCCACGCGCCAACAGCAGGACGTTGTCCTGTGGTGATCCACAACCCCGGTAAGATCAATACGGGAACAACGGCGGACAATGTCGTGACAATGCCGACGTTGGCGTTGCCGACGCCCCACACCAAGACACTCATGCCGATGACCATACCAATGGTGGCAAGGGTCGCGATGCCCATAAAGTCAAAGCGTGTCAGCTGTGTAAAAGGAACGGCGTCAGCAGGTTGTTTGTGTCGATAGAACAAGCCATAAGCCAAAACAAGTGCTAAGGCTCCGGTGCCCACCCTCAAGGCTGAAACGGCAATAGGATCAGCGCCATCAAGCAAAGCCGGTTTGCTTAACAACGCACCACTGGCTTGCCCTAACGCCGCACCAAGAGCCAGAAGAATGCCACTGCTTAATTTGCCCTTGGTTTGCTCCCACGCATGAAGGTTATTTTTGCGACCAAACAAAATGGCAATCACCACGCCGATCAAAACTAAGCCACAGGCAAAGAGCTGACCGAAAGAAAGGTTTTCTCCTAAAAACAACCAACTCAATAGAATCGACATCGGCGCATTGGTGGCAAACAGCACCCCTGTACGGCGAGGGCCAAGGCGGTGCACGGCGGTAAACAGCATGGTGTCGCCAATGAAAATGCCCAATAGCCCAGACAGCATGATGACCTCGGCGTGCTGCCACAGTGTCGCATTGAAACGTTGTGTGACGAGGCAAATTAATACCAGTATGGAGCTGGCGATAACGATACGAAAAGCA
>NZ_JAODTL010000022.1:0-295000 GCF_026191375.1 Marinomonas pontica
AATTTCAAACAAAGCTAGTGAGGTCAGGCACTCATTCGTCAGGTATTGCCACGTCTTTTCACGTAATTACGTCATCACGGCGATTTGCCAATGTCTTCCAGGTCCATGAACATCAACACGTTGCAAGACGTTATTGGCAACGTAATTACGGCCTTTTCACCCAGAGACGCATGTCGATCAACCCCACCACCAATGTCGTTTCAATGTCATCAAGGCTTGATCTTCTTCGATCAACCAACGCACAAAGTCAAAATCCAATTGTGAGGCAGCCGGGAAGCCGACTTCGATTTCTTTAAATCCAACGTCTACTAGTAGGGCGAAAAATTGTTTCTTTTGATCCACTGTCATTGGCTCAACCAATGCTTGGTTGCCGTCGCGTAGGTCAACGCTAGACCAAATTGGTGCTTTGGTGATGGTTTGATCTGGCCACGTGCGGTTTGTAATGGCGACTGGTTTGAATGGCGTATACTTAGTATGGTCAAAAGATGTCATGATCTTTCCCTTCTTCATGTCGTTGAGCGGGTAAGCTCTGGTTCTTAATGCGTCACTTGGTTAAGTGATTCTTTATGCTTCTATCATAGCGAATTTTATTGGGTAAAAGATTGCGTTTTTTGTGGAATTTTCAATGTGAATGGCATTATATTGCGTATAACATGAAAAAATTAGCAATTTGGAGTCGCCATAATGGCTTTTGATAAAATCGACTTAAATATTTTGCGTGAACTGCAGCAAGATTCTAGCTTAACAAACCAAGAGTTGGCGGATCGAGTAGGGTTGTCAGCGTCTCCTTGTTTGCGTCGTGTAAAAGCACTAGAGGACATTGGCGTAATTGATCGAAAGGTGACCATCTTAAAAAAGTCGAGCTTAGGGTTAAAATTGACGGCCTTTTTGCAAATCAGCATGGACCGACATACTCCGGATCGATTTAGTGTGTTTGAAGATGAAGTGGACGCGTTTCCTGAAGTAAGGAACTGCAATCTAGTAACAGGTCAAAATTGTGATTACTTGTTGGAGGTTGTTGTTGAGGATATGGAGAAATACCACGATTTTCTATTAGGAAAATTAACACGTATTCCTGGCGTGACCGGTGTTCAGTCAAGCTTTTTGCTACGCAGTGTAAAAGAAAGTACTTCTTTGCCACTGGATCATTTGATTTAAAAGCTTATTTCCTTATTTAGTATTGATATTTTAGCTTTTGACCAAATTAATGAGCGTTATACTTGTACTAAGTAGATACAGTAAAAAATCCCTAGTAGAGAAGATGTGATGAGTGATTTGACAATTAAACGTCGAGTAATGATCCCCGTGAGGGCGGGCGACGTGATGGCTGAGTTTATTTCCTTTAACGGCGATGACTCAGGCAAAGAACATATAGGGATATTTTTTGAAGGACAAAACACACCGGCAGAATCGAAGGTGCCATTAGTACGTTTGCATTCAGAATGTTTGACGGGGGATGTATTCGGCTCCGGGCGATGTGATTGTGGTGAGCAGCTTGATGAAGCAATTGATCGAATAAATGAAGAAGGTGGCTATATCCTTTATTTGCGTCAAGAAGGTCGTGGCATTGGTTTGTACGCAAAGTTAGAAGCGTATGCCTTGCAAGATAGGGGGTATGATACTTACCAAGCCAATGAGATGCTGCACTTGCCTGATGATGGGCGTGACTTTGGGGTGGCGGCAGAAATGTTGAAAGCATTGGAGGTTAAAGAGGTGCGTTTATTGACCAATAACCCTGACAAAGCGCAACAATTGGTTGAGCATGGCATTGACGTTGTTGAGTTGGTGCCAACCAAGGTGCATGTGAATCAGCATAACCGATCGTATTTAGAAACTAAAGCAAAGCGAAAACAACATACCTTGAAGTTTGATTAAAGCGATTTAAGAGTGTTGTAGCCTCCTGCATGGGGGCTTTTTTTGCTTAAAACTTTGTGTTTGCGTTTTTTTTATTATTCTTGACGTTGTTGTTACATGGTTTGCTTTTCTCAATTCATATCAATGTGGGCATAACGATGAAAAAAAGCCTTGTTTTACTCCTACTTGCTTTCTCTTCTTCTGCGTTCTCTGCTGACGCAGTAATTGGTATTTATTGTCAGGAAAATACCAATGGCGCTAAGGTTTATCTAAATGACAGTTATAAGTTTGATTGTGAAGATTTTCAGCGGGAGGCATTTTTAGTAGATGAGGGAACGTATCAAATTCGAGCGGTGTTAAGCGTAAATAAAGAAAAGGAGAAAATTTTCTCAGCCTCTATAGAGGCTTCTTCTAGTCGCCCACAGCGAGTAAGAGTTATCTTACCAGCTGCATCACTAACCGCATATGGTGTAGAGATGAAAGTACTTCGTGATCAAGAAGCTGCTCGGCGCTTAGCATTAGAAAAAGAAAGGAAGCTAGCAGCGGCAGTGAAATCCGATATAGAGAAATCTGAAAAAGGCGACCTTAAGGCGATTCAACGTTTAATTTCCCGCTATCAAACGGGTGACGGCGTAGATCAAGACCCACAAAAAGTTAGCTTTTGGACTGATCAATATCAGGCCTTGAAAAAGGAAAAAGATCGTCAAATAAAACTGGCAGCGCTTAATAAAGAGTTGGAAGCGAATCCTTATTTTTATTGGTTGGGTTTGTTTCCACGAGCGATAGAAAACTCTAACTCAAGCGCAAGTTCAACGATGGTGACAGGTTTGCCGAGTTTGACCGTTGTTGATTTACTATCGTCTCCCTCTATTTACTCAACTCGTCGAGGAATACAAAACCGAATAGAAGACTTGGAGGTGCATGCTGTTCGTTGGGCGAACCCTGACTCAATGGTCGCGCAAGTCTCCCAGTAATATTTTATGAGTTTTTTTGTCGCGTGCCGTCTTGGATGTTTGGTGATCTTGTTAGCACTATCAGGTTGTGCCTTTCATAGAGCAGACGTATCAAGAGTTGGTTCTTGCAATATTGAGGCAGATGGCGTGTTACAAAAAAAGGCCCCTAAACTGATTGCTCAGGCATCAGCTCAGCCTGATTTGTGTCATGCAATTTCTGCGTTGTCACGAGAGGAAATAGCACAAGATGATACGACCTCTGCTCTCAATACAGCAGGCATAATAGCCGATCAACGTTTTATGTATGTACAATCACTGGTTTCGGATAGGCATAGACAAGATGTGGTGAGCTTCTCTTCGCTTTTGATGGCTTATTTGACTCAAGCCGATTTTGAGTGCCGACATCCTATTTACGCATCCTATTTTAGAAAGCGCTTCGATGGTCAGTTAAATTACGATCATTGTCTTCAATCCGTGCCTTTTTTCTATTTGACACGCATGTTGGTGGGCAGCTTGTTACGGTTGATCCGAGAGCTGTGCGAGAAATACATTTGGTCTTTGCTTCAGAAGGGAAGGGGGTTGCTTCTTCATTTGGTCATGTTTCTGTACGTTTTTTAGTGTGTCCTGATGTGAGCTCATCGCTTCTGGACTGTCGCAAGAATCTTCTTAATCACATTTTTCTAGGCTATGTCGCACGGATTGATGGAATGGAGATGGACCTTTTAAAAGGTTTAGTTGGTGGGTATGACGCGCATTTGTTCGGCTCCACGTTCCGGGAAGTTTTTCGCAGTAATACCGTATTGGCTGACCGTGATGTCTATTCGCTGCCTTTGAATCTTAGTGAAAATGAAATAATACAGATCGTGCGTGATTTGTCAGAGATTCACTGGGCATATCGAGGAAATTATCGATTCATTACCGCCAATTGTGCGACTTTGTTGCAGGATTTGTTAAATCAAGCCCTTGGGTTGGAGGAGGAAGAAGAAACCGAGTTAGATTTTTTACGTCCTGATTCATTATTTAGCGCTTTGCGTGATAGTAAGTTGGCCCGTGGTGATGTATTTGCATCATTAGCGTTGGCGGAACAGCAAGGCTATTTTTTTCCGCGTAACCGTATTTATTACCAGCAGGCTTTGGATTATTTGCAGAGCAATATAGCTGACTATCCTTTTTATTCTTTAGATGAATACGGTCAGACCCGCGCTTCGGCCAGATTAATTGCTTTGCTTTCTGACGATGCTATTTATAAAGCATTTCAGCGAAATGAACGACTTGTTGAAGCACAGCGCTTGCTTGAGGAAAGATGGTTAATGTTGCTGTGGTTTGAGTCTTTTCAGCAGGTAGTCTCTATCATTGTGGAGCTAAATTTAATTCAGCTTCTTGAAGTAAAAATAGCGCAAATGTCAGATGGCGAGGATAAGCAGTTATTGCTGCAGTGTTATATGCAGCCTTTGCGACAAATTAGTAGGGAAGTCGAACGATTCAATGGAATACCGAGTGTGTCGCAGTTACCCGAATACATCTTTGATAAACGACGGAGCTGCCATTCCCAAGAAGCTCAACAGCGTGTATTCGACGTTATTAACTCTGCGTTAGTGTCGGATAATTCATTGATTAAAAAGCTAAAAGGGCTAGAGCATGAATTGGCGCAGGCATTGGACAATATAGAGACATTAGAGAGGTTTTTTTAATGAATCGCTTCATGGTAATTAGCTTTTTAGTAGGGTTGGGCTTTGCGACTCATGTACACGCAGAGTCATCTAAAGACGATGCAATGTCATTGTTGGATCAACTGGACCAACTGGATCAATTGGATGAGATTGAGTTTAATGAAGCTGTAGATAAGGCCTATGATTGCGCTGAAAACGAACGTTTTAATTGTGCGGATCGTGAAATAAAAAGGGCGCGGGCTTTGGTTTTTGATAAAGCTTCAAGCGTTACTCTTGCTGAACTTGTGACGTATCGCAAAAAACAAGAAGACTTTTATAATGAACAAAAGCGTCTGGCTGCACAGATGAAACTGGAAGAGCAGTGTGCGTCTAGTTGTCCAAGGTCTGAAGAATATGGCATGTGCGTAGTGGGAGATATGATTCATTACTATTGTACTGACGTCCCTGCGCCGAGAAGAAATGATTCATCTTCAAGTAGCTCCAATAGTACTCTTGCGGCATTTAGTGCTGCATTGAATCAAGTGAATAGCCAATTGCAGGCAGATTTGGCTCGTCAGCAAGCAGACTTTCAGAGGCAGATGCAGCAATATGAAGCCCAACGTCAAGAGCGTGAGCTTCGTAAACAAGAACAACAAGCTCAGCAACGACGTTTGCAACAGCAGCAGCAAAATGCCTTGGCGATACAGCAGCAACAGCAAGAGCAAGCTAGACGTCAAGCGGAGCAAAGGCGTAAAGCTGAAGAGGAAAGGCGCTTAGCTAACGAAGCCCGTAAGCGTGAGCAAGAAGCTCGAAGGTTAGCAAGGCAAAGGGAGAATGAGCAGGAGGAAGCCAATAAACTGGCCTATCTGGGAAGTCTAAAAGCAGGTACTCGCCTTGCGGCTCGAAATTGTTTTGGGGAAAGTCATGTATACGGTGTATTGCCAAGCATACAACCTAGACTGGTGAGTTGTGTTAATGTGAGTTTTACTGTGCAATGTCCAGCCAGCAGTGTGGTTCAGTATCGGGGAGTATTGAACAATATGATCAGTAATACTGGCGGGTGTTATGGTGACACGGTGCAAGTACCAAACTCTATTTCTTGTCCAGTAGATCAATTTGTCGTCAGAGCGACCAGTGTTGAAGGTTGCTGAGTATAAAAGGGCGCATATTGCGCCCTTTAAGATAATGGTCTTTGGCTATTTTTTGCTTGGGGCAGGCTTCTTCTTGCTTTTTTCTTATTGCTTGGTGAGCGAGCTTTGGTTTTAGGCTCAAGCCCCTCAATGCGACCAAACTTGATGTTGGCTTGCATAAAACGTTGAATCTTTTCGATCATTGGTAGGTCGTTAATGTCGATTAACGAGATGCAATCACCCGGTGCGCCTTCACGTGAAGCTCGACCCGCTCGGTGAATGTAGGAGTCTGCTTTGCGTGGTAAACGCAAGTTAATGACGGTGTTGATTTCTGGTAGATCAATGCCGCGGGACGCAACGTCCGTTGCGACCAAGACCTGTAGGCGGCCGCGTTTCATTTGTTTCATGTGCTCACTGCGGTCGCCTTGCTTCATCTCGCCATGCAAGCCGTCACACATTAACCCCATTTTGCGAATTCGTTGAACCCAGACGTCTACGTGTTCGCGGTTGGATACGAATAACACGGCTTGTTGCACACGTTCTTGCGTGAGTAGGTGTTTCAAAACGGCTTCTTTGTGTTCTTCACTGTCTACGCGGTAAGCAATTTGACGGATTTGGCTCGGTACAGTGCGAGCAGATTCACCCAGACGAATTTGCTGAGTTTCACTGTTCAAAAGTGCACTTGCAAAGCGCCCCATTTTTTCGCCTTCAAGTGTGGCTGAGAACATCAGAGTTTGGTGTTCTGTTGGTAGCTCTTTAGCAATGTGATTGATGGCGTTTACAAAGCCCATGTCCAACATGCGATCGGCTTCGTCGATAACAAAGTACGATACATCCGTGAGATCCAGCCATTGTTTTTCATCCAGTTCGACAAGGCGCCCTGGCGTAGCGACTAGGACATCGCACGGTTCGCTCAGTTGTTGTTGCTGCATGCCATAAGGCGTGCCGCCAATAATGAGCTGCGATTGGATGCGAGTATGTTTTGTGAGTTGTTCTACCACATTAAAAATTTGACGGGCTAGCTCACGACTAGGGGCTAAAATAAGGACTTTAGGGGCGGTGGTGGATTGCTCGTCACGGTCAAGGATGTGCTGAATCGCTGGTGCGCAAAATGCAATGGTTTTTCCTGTGCCAGTCGGTGCGGTGGCCAGAAGATCAGAGCCATCTAAGGCGATAGGAATGGCTTGTTCTTGGATTTCCGTTGGGGATTCAAAGCCAAGGTCACTAATGGCTTGTTCAATGGTGAAATCCAAATCTAATTCAGCAAATGACATGTAAACTCTCTGTAGCGGGATAAATGGCAAGACCATTTATGAAAATCATTGGTTAACCATGACAATCATAAATCTACTATGGTTATCATAATAAATATCGAGGTATGGCCACTATAATGGACTGTATTTGCATTCATGATACCTTGTTTTTTGTGGATTCGAAATCTAAACATCAGTGGATGGCTTGATAAGTTAGACCCTGTGTTGGCTTTGCTCTAAAATACAAACAAATATTGATAAGAAGACAAGATATGTTGCTATCGGATGAGTTGGTCACCACCCAAACTATGTCGTGGGTGAAAGAGTTTATTGTGGCGTTGAATGTTTGTCCTTTCGCCAAGCGAGAAGTAGAACGCGAAACAGTGCGCTGTGTGGTATTGCGTTCAAAAAAAATGGATGTGGCGTTGGAAGAGCTGATGGCGGAAGTGCAGTGGCTTGATGAACACCCTGAAACAGAAACGACTTTGTTGATTTTTCCTACGTTGTTTAAAGACTTTCATCGCTATTTGGACTTTGTTGAAACAGCGGAAAATGTCATGTTTGACCAAGGGTGCGAAGGCGTTTATCAGTTGGCAACGTTCCACCCGGATTATTGTTTTTCTGGCGCCGAACCGGATGATGTGTCCAATTACACGAATCGATCGCCTTACCCTATGTTACATCTTTTGAGGGAGGCGAGTGTTGATAAAGCGATTGAGTTTTATGGTGATACGTCTGATATCCCCAATCAAAATATAGAAAAAATGGAAACGCTTGGAAAGACAAAACTAGACGATATGTTTGCTGGTTGTATGAAAGCCGAGAGTGAATGAGCGTTGAAATTAAACTGTCTGTATTGCGCTTAAAAATGAAGTGCGTATAGTGCGAAAAAAATTGCTTGCCGGAGAACGCATGGCTACTCAAATTGGGCGCTTAAACACATTAAGAGTCGTTAAAGAAAAAGATTTTGGTGTGTATTTAGACGCCGACCTCCTAGGCGAAATATTGTTGCCTAAACGTTATGTACCAAAAGGCGTTGGTATAGATGATGAAGTCGAGGTGTTTGTTTACCTTGATTCAGATGATAAATTGATTGCGACAACCGACTTCCCTAAAGCGCAAGTAGGTGAGTTTGCTGCATTGACTTCCATTGCGGTTAACCAAGTGGGTGCGTTTTTTGACTGGGGATTGCCAAAAGATTTATTGGTGCCTTTCAGTCAACAGAAGAACCGAGTGGAAGAAGGTGAAACGCACCTTTTGTTTATTTACTTGGATCAAATAACAAACCGTATTGTTGCTACGACTAAGGTAGATGCTTTATTAAATCGAGAAGAAGCGCCTTACCGAGTGGGTGACAAGGTTTCTATCATTATTGGAGATAAAACCAACATCGGCTTTAAGTGTGTTATCGATAACCGCTTCTGGGGTGTTTTGTTTTTTGAAGACGCTTTTAGACAATTGCGTAAAGGCGAAAAAACAGTGGGTTTTATTAAGCAAATGCGAGAAGACGGTAAAATCGACTTAAGTTTGCAAGAAGTCGGCTATAAGAAAGTTCGAAACATTTTAGATGATATTTTGGACTACTTAGACGCTCATGGCGGCGAGTCTCCGTTGACGGATAAAGCCTCTCCAGAAGCCATATATGCGGTTTTTAAAGTCAGTAAAGCGACGTATAAAAAAGCCCTTGGCGCATTGTACAAAGAAAAGAAAATTCTTCTGACAAAAGAAAAAATCACAAAAATTTAGTCGTCACTGTTGATTTGCTAAAAAGCTGCTAAGGAAGACTTAGCAGCTTTTTTTGACTTCTTCACGTTGTTCTGCAAAGGCAACACCATCGTATAGTAATCTCTGAACGGGAAGTTCAATCGGGCTGTTTGCCAACAAGAACCCTGAAATAAAACTGTTTTCCGTTTGTCTGTGTAGGCGAATGTCTTCATGCATCGACGAGCGATTAAGTCGCGTTAACTGGGCAACGGTATGCACTCTGTTTTTTAAATTTTCCGAAGTGAGATGCTGGCTTTCTTGGGCGTAACTGAATTGTGGGTGAGTAAAAACACTGGACAGTTCGGTCAGTGTGGCTTCAACTAAAGGTTTAAATTCGTCATTTAATATGTCGCCATTATGTATGTTGAAAATGGCTGTGATAGGGTTAATGACGGCATTTACCGCCAGTTTTTCAATCATTCTTTGGTGAATGTTGGTTACCGTCATGTTGTCAACAGGGAACTCTTTGGGTTCTGATTGCGTACGCCATTGACCGAAGTAAGTGTCTCCAAGGCCAGTGTGCTTAATATGGTTGCTTTCGATCTTTAGTACGCCTTCGCTGGTGGTTCCAGCCCACAATGTTTGGGTATCTAGCAAGGTGCTTTGCAGCTCTTCTTGCGCGCCAATGCCGTTACACAAACAAGCGATGTCTGCGTTTTCGGTGACATGATCAGCGATTTGTAAGAAAGCGTCTTTAAGATCGAAAGACTTAGTGCACAGTAGGACCTTGTCATATTGATCGGTTAGTTCGCTGGCTTTGAAGCTTTTAATTTTATGCTTGGATTCACTGACCTGCTGTTGTCCTTCTTCATCGGTCAATGATTCTAGGGTGATTTTTTTTCCGGGACTCTCAGATCGATACACAAGATGGACTTTATTGCCGAGCTTTTCTAGCTTACAGGCCCAAAAAAGACCAATAGCGCCAGCGCCGATGACTAACCAAGGCGTGTTCTTCATAAATAGGTTTCCATTAGGTGTTTTATTTCAATCCCTGTTATTATCGCGCCAAAATACATTATTTGGAAATGCTAAGGAGCAGAAAATGCCATCATTTGACGTAGTATCCGAGTTGAATTGGCACGAAGTCAGCAATGCTGTCGATCAGGCCAACAGAGAAATTACTACACGTTATGATTTTAAGGGCGTAAAAGCGCATTACGAAATTAAAGATAAATCCAGTGTCGTAATGGAAGCGGAAGCCGAGCCCCAACTTCGCCAAATGTCTGATATTTTGAATCAAAAGTTGGTAAGTCGTGGGATTGACCTGAAAAGTCTGGAAAAAGAAAGTGTTGTTAAAGGCAATATGCGCGCTTCTCAAGCCGTTAAAATGAAAGAAGGTTTGGAAACAGACGAAGCGAAAAAGATCGTTAAAATGATCAAAGACAGCAAAGCGAAAGTGCAAGCTCAGATTCAAGGTGATCAATTGCGCGTAACGGGTAAGAAGCGAGATGACCTTCAGCAGGTAATGGCTTTATTGCGTGGTGCGGATTTGGCTCAGCCAGTGCAATTTACGAATTTTAGAGATTAGTCTTGATTTACGAGAGCCAAGTGAAAGAATAATGACCTGTTTTGTTGTTTATTTTGCTTGGCTCTTTTCATTCAGTACGAGTTTTGTTCCCACGATTACCCAGCCTTCTTGTTCCAGCCTTTCTCTCTGCCTGACATAAGCGTCTGAATTTTCTGTAAAGCTGATTCTTTTTTGTGCGTTTACGACTCTGTGCCAAGGCAGTTTGGTGTCTTTAGGGAGTGTTTTCAACAGGGTGCCAACATGGCGGGCATATCCGGGGAAGCCGGCTTGCTTGGCCAGTTCCCCATAGGCGATGTATTGTCCGAACGGAACCTCGCTTAATATAAGTAGTACTTGAGATTTAAAATGCAACATTGCTTGATTAGTCAAAGGTTCGCCCATAGATATCATGTATTGTTCGAATTTAAGTATGACATAAAGAAGGTGATTATGAGATTTGCACTGTTACTTTTTATTTTGGTGCCCATTGTCGAGATGACAGTGTTGATTCAAGTCGGCAGCAAAATTGGTGCGCTGGCGACGGTTGGTTTGGTTTTTTTGACGGCCATTATTGGTGTGACTTTGATTCGTAAACAAGGTCTGGAAACGTCGTTAAAAGCGCAGGAAAAAATGCGTCGTGGAGAGTTACCTGCAGCTGAAGTGGCGGAAGGGGTAATGTTAATCTTCGCTGGTTTGTGTTTGTTGATTCCAGGCTTTGTAACCGATGCCATAGGGGCGCTGTTATTGGTGCCACCACTAAGAAAGCTTTTTGCGGCGGGTCTCATTGTGAAATTCATCAGTTCAATGATGGCGCGCGGCACGCAATGGCGTGCGGGACAAGGGACATATTCTTCCCGTGATGGAGACATTATCGAAGGGGAATATGTTCAGGATGATAATGATTTAATAGATAAAAAATAATTCACTGCTTGGGTTGAAATACGAATTACTAGCCGTATATAAAACCTCGATAGAGATTCTTGCTTTTAGAAAGCGAGATAAGTCCTGCCAGGGGCGTCCTGGTATTGTTTTAATTGGAGAAAATGATTGATGAATATTCGTCCTTTGCACGATCGTGTCGTTGTTCGCCGTAAAGAAGAAGAGACAACAACCGCATCTGGTATCGTTCTGCCTGGATCTGCTACAGAAAAGCCTACACAAGGCGAGGTTTTGGCTGTAGGCACTGGCCGTATTCAATCTAATGGTGACGTGCAAGCGTTGGCTGTTAGCGTTGGTGACACTGTGTTGTTTGGTCAGTACTCAGGTCAAACAGTGAAAATCAATGGTGAAGAACTACTTATTATGAAAGAAGACGAAATTTACGGCGTTGTTGAAGCCTAATTTGTCCTGGTAGTTCATATTCGATTTGTAACACTTAAAACAGTTAAAGGTATAAAAGAATGTCAGCTAAAGAAGTAAAGTTTGGAGATAGCGCACGTCAGCAAATGCTGAAAGGTGTTAATGTTCTTGCGGATGCAGTGAAAGTCACGTTGGGACCTAAAGGTCGTAACGTTGTCATTGAAAAATCTTTTGGCTCACCGTTAGTGACAAAAGATGGCGTCACTGTAGCTAAAGAAATCGAACTTGAAAACAAGTTTGAAAACATGGGCGCGCAAATGGTTAAAGAAGTGGCATCTCAAGCAAATGATGTTGCTGGTGATGGTACAACAACGGCGACAGTATTGGCTCAAGCGCTTGTTACTGAAGGTCTAAAATCCGTTGCAGCGGGTCGTAATCCAATGGATCTTAAGCGCGGTATCGACAAAGCTGCGGCGGCTGTTGTTAAAGAAATTGCAGAATTGTCTACGCCTTGTGCTGATACTCGTGCAGTGGAGCAAGTGGGTACTATTTCTGCGAACTCTGATTCTTCTGTAGGTAAAATCATTGCAGAAGCGATGGAGCGTGTTGGTAAAGAAGGTGTTATCACAGTAGAAGAAGGTTCTGGTTTTGATGACGAACTGGCTGTGGTTGAAGGTATGCAGTTTGATCGCGGCTACTTGTCTCCTTATTTCATTAACAACCAAGAAACAATGAGTGCGGAACTAGAAAACCCATTTATTTTGTTGGTTGATAAGAAAATTTCCAATATCCGCGAATTGCTTCCTGTATTGGAAGGTGTTGCTAAGGCATCTCGTCCTTTGTTGATCATCGCTGAAGATGTTGAAGGTGAAGCGCTTGCTACACTTGTTGTCAACAGCATGCGTGGCATTGTGAAAGTGGCGGCGGCAAAAGCGCCAGGTTTTGGTGATCGTCGTAAAGCTATGCTAGAAGATATCGCGGTTCTTTCTGGTGCGACTGTTATTTCTGAAGAAGTGGGCTTGAGCCTTGAAACGGCGACTCTTGAGCAGTTGGGTACAGCGAAGCGCGTTACACTGACTAAAGAAAGCACAACTATTGTTGATGGTGCAGGCGTTGCCGCTAACATCACAAGCCGTGTTGAGCAGATCCGTGCTGAAATTGCGAACTCTTCTTCTGACTACGATAAAGAAAAACTTCAAGAGCGTGTTGCTAAATTGGCAGGCGGTGTTGCTGTTATCAAAATTGGCGCAGCAACTGAAGTAGCTATGAAAGAGAAGAAAGCGCGCGTTGATGATGCGCTTCACGCAACGCGTGCAGCAGTAGAAGAAGGCGTAGTTGCTGGTGGTGGTGTTGCATTGGTTCGCGCACTAACTAAAGTGGTTGGTCTTGTTGGCGATAACGAAGATCAAAACGTCGGTATCGCTTTGGCTTTACGTGCGATGGAAGCGCCAATGCGTCAAATCGTAACAAACGCAGGTGACGAAGCGTCAGTTGTGGTTGATAAAGTAAAACAAGGTGAAGGTAACTACGGTTACAATGCAGCAACTGGTGAGTACGGCGATATGTTGGAAATGGGTATCCTAGATCCAGCCAAAGTAACGCGTTCTGCACTTCAAGCGGCGGCATCGGTTGCTGGTCTTATGATCACAACAGAAGCAATGATCGCTGATTTACCAAAAGAAGATGCTGGCATGCCTGATATGGGTGGCATGGGCGGAATGGGTGGCATGGGAGGGATGATGTGATCCTTCCCTAACCCATTGAAGTTAAAGGAGCCTCGCTGTTTAGCGGGGCTTTTTTTTATACTTCGATTGCACCAGCTATGTTTTTTGATAGGTTGAATTGAGAGTAGGTTTCGATAGCGTCTATACTTGTTTATAACGGCTGCTGAATAGCATGATTTGTTGGTGGTTTTGCTCAAGTAGGAGTAAACGATAAATCGTACTTTTGTATTTTTATTCTCTCTGTTGCATTAAGTGCAAACCATTGATTCTAAAGCTATTGATAAATAGTCACCTGTGTAAGATACTTGTTCAGATATTTATGTCCATTTTTTGTAAATAAAGGGAAGCTTATGCTCAGAAAAACCCTCGTTAGTATTGCTGTGTCAGGTGCGCTATATGTGTCCAGCAGTTACGGATTGGAACTGGGTGAGTTAACCTCTCAATCAAATTTGGATGAGCCTTACCGAGGAAGAATAGAACTTTCCGATGTTGGGGCTTTAACTGATAACGACATTTTGATCCGTTTGGGGAGCGAAAGTGAGTTTCGCCAAGCTGGATTCGCACCAACAAGGGTGCTATCGCAACTCAAATTTAATGTGACTCGCGAAAATGGTGAACTTGTTGTCGCCGTTACCTCTGACCAACCTTTGCGAGTGGATCAGTTGCATTTTATTTTAGCCGCTCGCTGGCCCAGTGGTCAGGTGGTTCGTGAATACCAAACGCCATTGAACCAATCCGCGCTTGTTGAAAAGTCTCAAAAAGAGGTGGTTCAATCATCGCCTATTTCTGCCCCGCAAACTTCTGCAAATAATTCTGTATTCCGTCAAGCGGCCTCCACTGCAGAAACTATGACACCAAAGGGGCAGTTGAATGTAGTAAAAGGCAATACGCTTTGGTCTATCGCTGGGCAAAATAATCCTACTAATCAGTTGACCATCTATCAGACGATGATGGCAATTCAGGCGTTGAACAAAGACGCTTTTTATTCAGATAACATCAATCTTTTAAAAGAAGGCGTAATCTTGCGTCTGCCAACACAAGAGCAGATCGCTCTGTTTAACAAATCCATTTCAAAAGAAGAATTCCAGCGTCAACATGACGCATGGATGGCATTGAAAGGCACTCAAGGAAACGCTTCAGTTGAGCAGGCTCAGTTAAACACACAAGCAAAAGCTAAGTCTGCCGCTACGTCGCCTTCTGCGGGTGGTGACAAACTCACCTTGGCGTCAGGGCAAAGTTTGTTGCCTGAGGAAATGGCCAGCTCTAATGTCGGTGAAGATTCCAATGCGGCCATGAATGCATTGCAAAGTGAGCTGTCTGCTTCAAAGGAATTGTTAGATAAGGAGCAGCGTGAGAAAAGTGAGTTGTCTAATCAGCTAGGTGACTTGAATAAGCAACTAGAAACACTAGAACAGCTTATAACGCTGAAAGATAAGCAAATGGCCGAGTTGCAACAGCAATTTGCCAGTGCGCAACAGGCACTTCAAGAGCAAAAAAATACGGTTGACCAGTTATTAGAGGCGGATCAAATTCGTCGTGAAAAAGAACAGGCAGAAGCTGATTCACTGGTTAATAAAATTTTTGGTAATCCGATAGTTGTGGCGATTGGTGCGGTTGTTCTATTGCTGATGGGGCTGCTGATTGGTTTGGTTATGCGACGTTCAGGGAAAAAACAGGAGGATCAAGAGTCATTAAAAAAGGATGAATTTGATCTTTCTCCAGCCGCAGTAGCTGCACCTGTCGCTGTTGCCGCAGCGGCAACAGAATTCGCTTCAGCGGAAGAGCCTAGCCCTAAAGAAGAGCTTCAAGAAGAGGACCCATTCGCATTTGATTTTGACACGCCGGATGCGGACGAGGATTTAAGTGACTTTGGTTCGTTCGGTGAGGAAGAGACACCTGCTGCTCTGTCAGAGCCAGATCTTGTTGATGATATGGATCTTTCTGATGGCCTGGATGACGAATTTGAAAGCGCTTTGGAAGCGGATTCTGATGATGTTGATGATATGTTCGCTTCTTTTGAGGAGGATTCAGCTCTGTCAGAACCCTCAGATGATGCGGATGAGTTTGATGAATTAGAAGCGTTTGTTGAAGATGATGACATTCCAACTGTCTCGCCAGAAGCCGAAGAGTCTGATGTTGATACTATTGCTGAGACAGAAAGTGAAGAGCTAAGTGAAGCTGAAAGCGAGGAAGCGTCTTTTGTTTCCAGTTTGTTGAATGACGTTGAGCAAGATGATGCAGACGAGTCTGCTATTTTTAGTGGTTCGCCTAGCGATACATTAGCCAACTCTATTGAGGAGTCATTGGCAGAAACTCAACAAGAAGAGGAGTTTGATGTTCCTGCTTTTGGTGAGGCTGAAGCGGCTGAAGATGAAGAAATTAGTGATGACGAAGAAGAGTTTGACTTCTTTGATGCAAGTGGTGACGAAGCGGCAACGAAGCTTGATCTTGCACGAGCCTATATGGATATGGGGGATGAAGAAGGTGCAAGAGTCATTCTTGAAGATGTTATTGAATCTGGTAATGAGCAGCAGATTGCTGAAGCTCAAAATATGATGGAGCGAATGTTCCCAAGTGACTAAAAAAGTAGTTCTGGTGGTTGAGTATAACGGCTCTGAATATAAGGGCTGGCAGGCACAAAAGTTTGGTGTTCCAAGTGTTCAAGAAAATCTAGAAAAAGCGTTGGCTGTGATCGCAAATCACCCTGTAAAGGTGGTTTGCGCAGGTCGAACTGACTCTGGTGTTCACGCAAGTGCGCAAGTCGTTCATTTTGAAACAGAGGTAGAACGTAATGAGCGCGCGTGGACAATAGGGGTTAATACTTACCTTCCTACAGATATAACCGTAGTGGCTGCGCGTTATGTTGCTGATGATTTTCATGCTCGTTTTAGTGCATTGAGTCGTCGTTATCGATATGTGATTTATTCCTCCGATTTTTGCCCCGCAATATTATCAAAAGGGGTAACATGGACCTATAAAACGTTAAATGTACAGGCCATGAAAAAGGCAGCGTCAGTCTTTTTAGGGACGCATGATTTTTCGTCTTTTCGGGCCATTGGATGCCAAGCGAATACGCCAATCCGAACCATTCTGCATTTTGATGTTCAGCAACTCGGGCAATACATTGTCTTAGATGTTAGGGCAAACGCGTTTTTGCACCATATGATCCGTAACTTCGCTGGTGTGTTGATGGCAATTGGGGCAGGCGAAAAACCGGTTTCGTGGGCTAAGCAAACCTTGGATGCGAAGGATCGAACGAAGGGGGGATTACTGCCCCGCCAACGGGTTTGTATTTTGTGGATGCCCAATATCCAGAAGAATTTAATGTGCCTGTTCGTCCGTTGGGGCCTCACTTTTTACCTTTTGTTGAAGAGCCAAAGTATGAATTGCAAGGTTAAAATTTGTGGCATAACAAACATGGATGATGCGCTGATGGCGTGTGGTCATGGGGCGGATGCGTTGGGTTTTGTTTTTTATGAAAAAAGTCCACGCTATATTGCACCCGAAAAAGCCAACGCTATCGTCGCTCAATTGCCCCCGTTTGTAACACCCGTGGCGTTATTTGTTGATGCTGAAGCGTCCCTAATCGATTCGGTGATTGCGGGAAGTTCTCGTTGGGTCATTCAATTTCATGGAGATGAGTCTGAGCAAGAGTGTCTTTCCTACCAGCGGCCCTATATTAAAGCCTTGAGGGTGCGGGATGGGGATGATGTTGCCTTTCTTTTTACCCAATACCCAAGTGCCAGTGCAATGTTGTTGGATGCCTTTAAAGAAGGTGTGCCTGGCGGAACAGGTGAAGTGTTTAATTGGTCGTTAATACCTGATGAATTGTCCAAACCTATTGTGTTGGCAGGTGGGTTAACGCCCAATAATGTGAATCAAGCGATAGCGCAAGTTTCTCCTTATGCGGTGGATGTAAGTGGGGAGTTGAGTTGTCTAAAGGCCTTAAGAGTGAATCTAAGGTGAAAGAGTTTATACGTGGAGCAAAACGTGGATAAAAATATTGATTTCGATTTACCTGACTCCCATGGGCGATTTGGCCAATACGGCGGCATTTTTGTTTCAGAAACATTGATGTCTGCCTTAGAAGACTTGGCAGAGATGTACGAGCGTTTATCCAAAGACAGTGCTTTTCAGGCCGCTTTTGATCATGACTTGGCGCATTATGTTGGTCGCCCATCTCCGCTTTATTTTGCTGAGCGTCTTACTGAAAAAGCGGGTGGAGCAAAAATTTATTTGAAGCGTGAGGATCTGAATCACACTGGCGCTCATAAAATAAACAATACAATTGGCCAGGCGCTTCTCGCGAAGCACATGGGCAAGCCTAATATCATTGCTGAAACGGGTGCCGGACAGCACGGTGTTGCTTCGGCAACCGTGGCGGCTCGATTGGGTTTAAAATGTAAGGTATTCATGGGGGCGGAAGACATTCGTCGTCAATCATTGAATGTCTATCGAATGAAATTATTGGGTGCAGAAGTGATTCCTGTTGAGTCTGGTACCAAGACGTTAAAAGATGCACTTAATGAGGCAATGCGTTATTGGGTTGGTAATGTCGATGATACTTTTTATATCATTGGTACGGCCGCAGGTCCTCACCCTTATCCAAAACTCGTTCGAGACTTTCAGGCGGTAATTGGTCGTGAAACCAAAGCGCAATGTTTAGAGCAAGAAGGTCGTTTGCCTGATGCTGTCGTGGCGTGTGTGGGTGGTGGCTCTAATGCCATCGGAATGTTTCACCCATTTATAAAAGACGAAAGCGTTGCTATGTATGGTGTTGAAGCAGGGGGCGATGGTATTGAAACGGGTCGACACGCAGCGCCTCTTAGTGCGGGGCGTCCAGGTGTGCTGCATGGTAACCGTACATATGTAATGGCAGATGATGATGGTCAAATTATTGGCACGCATTCCATTTCAGCCGGTCTTGATTATCCGGGTGTTGGTCCTGAACATGCGTGGCTTAAAGACGTTGGTCGCGCGCATTATGTTGCGATTAATGATGATGAAGCAATGGATGGTTTTAGAGACCTGACCCGCTTGGAAGGAATTATGCCCGCGCTTGAGTCAAGTCATGCAGTTGCTTACGGCATGAAGCTGGCTGCGACAATGGATAAAGATAAGATTGTCGTGATCAATCTTTCTGGTCGAGGTGATAAAGATATCCTTACCGTTGCAGAATTGGATGGAATAGAAGTATGAGTCGCATTAAACAATGTTTTGAAAATTTAGAAAAGTCTGGTAAAAAGGCGCTCATTCCGTATATTACCGCGGGCGACCCAAGTCCAGACTTTACCGTGACGATGATGAATTCTTTGGTTAATGCTGGCGCTGATGTGATTGAAATCGGCATGCCTTTTTCTGATCCGATGGCCGATGGTCCGGTGATACAGTTGGCGTGCGAACGTAGCTTGGCGGCGGGTACTAATATTAAAAAAGTACTGCAAATCATTACGGAGTTTAGGCAGACAAATACGCAAACCCCTGTGGTCTTGATGGGATATTTGAACCCTATTGAGTTTTTTGGTTATCAAGCGTTTGCAAATGCCGCAAAAAATGCCGGCGTGGATGGTGTTTTATTAGTAGATCTGACTCCAGAAGAGGCGACAGATGTAGTAGAATGCTTCCGAGAAAATGAGATTGATCTTATTTATTTGCTGTCACCGACGACAACCCCTGAACGTGCTAAGAAAATTTGTGACTTGGCGACAGGTTATGTGTATTACGTTTCTGTTAAAGGTGTGACCGGATCGGCCGAGTTAGATGTTAATAGTGTAAAAAATCACGTTGATTCATTGCGTGCGATTACTTCTTTACCAATTGGCGTAGGTTTTGGTATCCGTGATGCAAAAACGGCGGCAGCCGTAAGCAAATGCGCGGATGGTGTGATTGTGGGCAGTGTTTTAGTAAACGCTATCGCTGAAAATAAAGATCGTCAAAAAGAATATATAGCTGACGCTTTAGAGGCCATTTTATTACCAATGCGTAATGAAATGGACGCTTAAGCGGCAGCAAACGAGAAATATGGAGAAATAAATGAGCAGCTGGTTAGATAAATTTGTCCCTTCAATTGTGCGCAGCGAATCAAAGCGCGCTGCATCGGGTTCTGTTCCTGAAGGGCTTTGGAAAAAATGTCCAAAATGTGAAAACGTTTTATATCGTCCAGAGTTAGAGAAGAATCTAGATGTGTGCCCTAAATGCAATCATCATCTTCGTGTTAGTGCTCGTCGTCGTTTAGACATCTTCTTAGACAAAGAAGGCCGTCATGAAATTGGTGCTCATCTTGAGCCAGAAGATAAATTGAAGTTTAAAGACTCAAAACGTTATAAAGACCGAATTGCAGACGCCCAGAAAGCAACTGGTGAAAAAGACGCATTAGTCGCTATGCAAGGTGTCTTGAATGGCATGCCAGTGGTTGCTGTGGCGTTTGAATTTAGCTTCTTGGGTGGCTCGATGGGAGCGATTGTTGGCGAACGTTTTATTCAAGCCGTTAATGTGTGTTTAGAAAAGCGTATTCCATTGATTTGTTTTTCTGCCAGTGGTGGTGCGCGTATGCAAGAAGCATTGATTTCATTGATGCAGATGGCGAAGACAAGTGCTGGACTTGAGCGTATGAAGCAAGAAGGTATTCCATACATTTCGGTTATGACTGACCCTGTGTTTGGTGGTGTATCGGCTTCCTTGGCAATGTTGGGAGATTTGAACGTTGCCGAGCCAAACGCGTTGATCGGTTTTGCTGGCCCTCGTGTTATTGAGCAAACAGTGCGTGAAAAATTACCTGAAGGCTTTCAGCGCAGTGAGTTCTTGCTAGACAAAGGCGCGCTAGACATGATTATTAAGCGCGAAGAAATGCGTGATCGCCTATTTAATATTTTGTCTTTGCTTACCCATAAGGTTGCGTAATTAGATGACGCATACGTCATTAGCGAGCTGGCTTTCGTATATCGAAAGTCAGCACCCCTCTGAAATAGAGTTAGGTCTAGAAAGAGGGAATACTGTATTAGCTCGACTGAATCTATCTAGGCCTAAACATAAGGTTATTACGGTTGCCGGTACCAATGGTAAAGGCTCCACATGTGCCATGTTGACCCAATATCTGTGTGCTCAGGGCTATTCTGTCGGCACCTATACTTCCCCACATTTTCTGCATTTCAATGAGCGTATTGCTCTCAATGATTCGCCTTGTGACGACGATATGTTGTGTCGTGCTTTTGATGCTATAGAAACGGCACGTGAAGGCATTGCGTTAACCTATTTCGAATTCAGTACGTTGGCAGCTTTGTGGATATTTGATCAATCGAAACTGGATTACTGGGTTCTGGAAGTGGGGTTGGGCGGTCGTTTGGATTCGGTCAATATGGTCGATACGGATGTGGCTGTAGTGACTTCAATCGCATTGGATCACATGGATTGGCTCGGTGATAATTTAGACGTTATTGCACGGGAAAAAACAGGCATTGCAAGAAAAGACAAACTACTGATTAGCGGCGTCGTGAATCCACCCTCTACTATTGCCAGTACTGCTCAGGAAATTGGGGCTATATTACGACAAAAAGGCGAAGATTTTCATTTTAGTCGTAATGGCGGTGTTTGGTCTTGGTTGGGTGAGGATGTTCAATATGACAATTTGCCTGTGCCTGCGTTGCCATTGCAAAACGCTGCAACTGTCGTTGCCGTTTTAGCTTATATGGGGTTCACGCCAACACAGGCCGATTTGTCTACGTTATTTGCAAACGCACAGTTGACGGGGCGCTTTCAGCAGGTGGCTTCTTCGCCAGATGTGTATATTGATGTTGCCCATAATCCTGAGGCGGCTGTGGAGTTGTCTTTACGCCTAAGTGAATTGCCAACCAAACCCATCGCCGTGTGCGGTATGTTGAAAGACAAAGACATAGATGCTGTCATGGATCATCTCTCGGGTAGTTTTTCACGTTGGTTTTGTTGTGACTTACCGGGCCCAAGAGGCGCCAAAGCCAGTGAATTGATAAAATCTATTTCTCAACAGTCCCATAAATCGTCATTGGAAGAATATTCGTTTCAGTCTGTTCGTGAAGCGTTCGCGGCAGCGCTTGCTCAGGCGAGAGTAGAACACTGTCCGGTGATTGTGTTTGGGTCCTTTGTAACTGTCTCGGAGTATTTGGCGCTTAGCCAATTGAAAGAGTGATTTATGATAGATAGAGCCGTAACGTATAGGCTGATTGGCGCGGGGATTATGGTCTTATCTTCAGCCATTGTGTTGCCACTGATTTTGGATGGTGAACGGCCGGCTGAGCTGGACATGCAAGTCCAAGTCACTGCGCCTCCGGTTTTTCCAGTGATTGAAATTTCTCCCGTACAGCCTGCGGATAGTGTATCCAATGAGCCCGTTGCCGAGATTGAGGGCAGTGAAGACGACATTCGTTTGATTCCACTGCCTAAACCGTCACAAGATGTGAAGATCATTAGCAAGCCGGAGCCCGCTGCTAAGGCGGGGCCCAAGACGCCATCAGAAAAGCTTGCACCGACTGTCGTTGCAGATCGCTGGACTCTTCAAATAGCTACTTTCAAAAGTAAAGACAACGCGAAGCGTCTGGTCGAAAAACTTAAAAACGCCAATTACGATGCTTACAGTTTAACCACTAACTCACTCTATAAAGTGTATGTGGGACCGGAACTGAAACGAGAAGTGTCGGATAAAATGCGTGATGACATCAAAAAGGAATTTAGGTTGAACGGTATTGTTGTGAAATATTCGGTGAATTAGTTCATTGATGTGTGGCGCAGTATTTGGAAAAAGTTAGGCATCTGTTAAACTCCGCAGCGATTTTTAGAGGTACTCATGGAGCAGGTAAGTTCAATGTCAACGGTTGACTGGTTAATTATTGCAGTAGTGGTTCTTTCGACTCTTTTGAGTTTAAAGAGAGGGTTTGTAAAAGAAGTTTTATCGTTACTTACTTGGGTAATCGCTTTTGTGGTTTCGGTAAAGTTTTCAGATCAGATGCAGTCTCTGTTAATGGATCAAGTACAGAACGACCAGATTCGTTATATCGTTTCTTTTGTGTCTCTTTTCATCGCTTCGTTAGTGGTGGGGGCGCTGGTAAGTTTTCTACTGGGGTCGCTTATTCAAGTGACGGGCTTGTCGAGTACAGACAGAGTATTAGGGATGTTATTTGGTTTTGCTCGCGGAGGCTTAGTTGTTGTGGCTTTTGTTTCTTTGTTGAGCTTAAGTCCAGCGGTTGAACAAACTGAATTTTGGAAAACGTCACAATTGATTCCTCAATTAGGGCAATTGAATGATTGGACGCGTGATATGTTAGGCAAGAGCTCGGATCTTATGGATTCGACTCTCATAGATCGCGCCCTAGGTAATTAGTTGCTTATATAGCAACCAAAAATAGATTTAAAAATTTGCGACGTTTGTCGCAATTCCCCAACACGAGGATCTAGAACATGTGTGGTATCGTTGGTGTCGTAGGCACGTCGGTGGTTAACCAAGCAATTTTTGATGCGTTAACGCTTCTTCAGCATCGTGGGCAAGATGCTGCAGGTATGGTGACTAGCCATAATGGACGGTTATGTTTACGTAAAGACAATGGTCCGGTGAGTGAGGTGTTTCGTACTCGCCATATGAAAAAACTACACGGTAACATTGGAATAGGGCATGTTCGTTACCCAACAGCAGGTACGTCCAGTTCTGCAGAAGCTCAACCTTTCTATGTTAATTCTCCATACGGTATTTCGCTTGCTCACAATGGTAATTTAACCAATACCGCTAAGTTGAAGCAGGAAGTATTTGAATCTGATTTGCGTCATATAAATACCACGTCGGATTCAGAAGTTTTGGTTAACGTGTTAGCTCACGAACTTCACGAAGAAGGTAAGTTGGTTCCGACACCGGAAGATATTTTTAATGCGCTTGAGCGTGTGTATAAACGTATCGAAGGGGGTTACGCGGTGGTTACCCTGATCACTGGTTATGGTATTTTGGCCTTCCGTGATCCTGATGGTATTCGTCCTTTGATTTACGGTTCTCGTCAAACAGATTCTGGCGTTGAGTACATGGTGGCGTCTGAGAGTGTGGCATTGGATGCGGCAGGCTTTAAAATCGAGCGTGACATCCAGCCTGGTGAGGCAATCTTTTTTGACCTAAACCATAACGTCCATGTTCGTCAGTGCACGCCGAAAAAAGTGGCGCGCCCTTGTTTATTTGAATATGTGTACTTTGCTCGTCCAGATACCGTGATTGACAGTATTTCTGTGTACAAAGCGCGTATCAATATGGGTGATCGTCTTGCTGAGAAAATTCAGCGCGAATGGAAAGATCATGACATTGATGTGGTGATTCCTATTCCTGACACGAGTCGAACGGCAGCTTTGCAAATAGCGCAAGCTCTGAATATTCCTTTCCGTGAAGGCTTGGTCAAAAACCGTTATATTGGTCGCACCTTTATCATGCCGGGCCAGGCTATTCGTAAGAAGTCTGTTCGTCAGAAATTGAACCCTGTGCCTTTCGAGTTCAAAGATAAAACGGTATTGCTTGTTGATGACTCCATTGTTCGTGGAACCACGAGTAAAGAAATCATCGAAATGGCAAGAGAGGCCGGTGCGAAGAAAGTATACATTGCATCAGCGGCGCCAGAAGTTCGATACCCAAATGTTTACGGTATTGATATGCCTGCGGCAAAAGAGTTGATTGCGCATAATCGAAATGTGGATGAAATTTGTGAGTTAATCGGCGCGGACAAATTAATATTTCAAGATTTACAGGATCTGATCGAAGCGTGTATTGATGAGAAACACTCTGATGTTCGTGAATTCGATACGTCTGTGTTTGATGCAAAATACATTGCAGGTAATATTGATGAAGCCTACTTGGCTGGCATTGAAGGCGCGCGCAATGATATGAATAAAGCGTCAGTTGAAGACATGCAAAGCAGCGATATGATGCACCCAATGTAATATTGGAAACTTGCAGTGACGGATTACACTAAGCCAGGTCACACCTGGCTTAGTTGTTTTTAGGGTAGATTTTAGTAACGGGCTTGGAGTGAAGAAATGTCTGATTATAAAGACGCGACGAATGCGATTCGTGCAGGTATTCGACAAACACAAGAACAAGAAAACAGTGAAGCTATTTTTATGACCTCAAGCTTTGCCTATGGCAGTGCTGAAGAGGCGGCCGGAAAATTTTCCGGTGAAGAAGACGGTAACGTGTATTCGCGTTTTACCAACCCGACTGTTGAATTATTTGAAAAACGCCTAGCGACTTTAGAAAAAGGCGAAGCGGCTATCGCAACAAGTTCCGGAATGGCGGCTTTGATGACGCTGGCGTACAGCTTACTAAGCGCGGGTGATCGTGTTGTTTGTTCTCGTAATATCTTTGGATCAACCGTGAAATTCTTTAACACCTATACTACGAAGTTTGGTGTTGAGGTGGTGTATGTCGATGCCACCGACTATGCGGCGTGGGAAGAAGCCATTAATGATAAAACTCGCCTTTGTTATTTCGAAACACCGTCTAACCCATTGTATGAAGTGGTTGATGTGGCCCGAGTGGCGGAATTAGCGCATGCCAAAGAGGCGTTGTTGTGTGTGGATACCGTGCTAGCAACCCCCGCTTTGCAAAACCCACTAACGCAAGGTGCAGACATTGTAATGCAATCTGCGACCAAATTTATTGATGGTCAAGGGCGTTGTTTGGGTGGTGCTTTGATAGCGAGCCAAGATATTGTGAATGTGTTTACCGCCTTTATGCGTAGTGCCGGTCCATGCATGAGCCCATTTAACGCTTGGGTATTGCTAAATGGCCTTGAGACTTTGTCGCTAAGAATGACCGCGCACTCAGCAAATGCACTTAAGTTGGCTGAGTTTTTAGAGGCACACCCTAAAGTATTGAAAGTGAATTACGGCGGATTGCCAAGTCATAAGTACCATGAGCTTGCTAAGCGTCAGCAAAAAGACTTCGGTGGTCTATTGTCGTTTGAAGTGGAAGGTGGGCGTCAGGCTGCTTGGTCAGTAATCAATGCCGCTAAGTTAATGTCGATTACAGGGAACCTCGGAGATACGAAAACCTTGGTGACGCATCCTGCAACAACGACACACGGACGCTTAACCGATGAAGAAAAAGCCAAAGCGGGTATTGCTGAAGGGCTTATTCGTGTGTCAGTTGGTTTAGAAGACATTGAAGACATTATTGCTGATGTTGACAGTGCATTGGCTCAGTTGCCTTAAATTATCGTTCATTGCTAACTGTCATAGAGACTAAAAAAGCAGACTTAGAATGCACTAAGTCTGCTTTTTTTGTCTGCTTTTTTTACGTAAAAGTTGATAAGAAAGGAAGACAATTAGGGTTGCTCTCCTTTGGTGTCTACTGTGCTTTTAGGTGGTTCGTCCTGAGCTTGGGCTTCGAATGCTTGCGACTCAATAGCTTGAGATTCCAGCGCTTGCAATTGTTTTCGCTCTTTTCGTCGATAACCCAATACTAACAAACACGGGGTTAGGATTAGAGTTAATGGCGTAGCGAAGGTTAATCCGCCAGCAATGGCGGTAGACAGTTGAGTCCACCATTGTGCTGACGGAGCACCAATACTAAATGACTGGTGTACAAGGTCGATGTTTAGCTGAAAAACCATAGGAACCAACCCCAAGATGGTCGTAATAGTAGTCAGCATTACCGGCCTTAAGCGTTGAACACCAGTTCTAATGGCGGCTTCACGGACTAACATGCCTTGTTTTCGAAGGCCGTTGAATGTGTCTATCAAGACAATATTGTTGTTGACGACTATCCCTGCTAGGGCGATTACACCAACCCCACTCATGACGACCCCAAAGGGTTGTCCCTTGGCCATTAGGCCAATTAATACGCCCATGGTAGAGAAAATCACCGCACTTAGGATCAACAAGCATTGGAAGAAATTATTAAACTGGGTAACCAAAATAATGGCCATAATGAAGAACGCCACGCCAAATGCCTTCATTAAGAACATCATCGATTTTTGTTGTTCTTCCGTATTGCCTCGGAATTCATAACTCACCGATTTGTCCATACCAGACGCATCCAGTTTTGCCTTAATCGTCTTGATGACTTCATCTACCACTAGTCCGTCTTTTACGTCTGCATCAATTTTGATGGTTTTTTTGCCATCTGTTCGATTAATAACGCCTTGCTTCGGTGCGGCATAACGATGAATAAAGTTACTCGCTGGAATGCTGCCTTGGTTAGTGGGGATTTGCAGTTGATCTAATTGATCCAAGTTACGCTGGTTAACGGGATAACGTAAGACGATATCAATCTTATCGTCTGCACCTTCAGGTAGGAAATCACTCAATGTGATGCCTGTGGTAACCAGTTTGATTACATTACCAAGGCTGTTCACATCGACACCATAGCGGCTCGCTTCTGCGCGATTGATATCAATTCGCCATTCGATACCCGCCAAAGAGCGGTCATCGCTTACGGTAACGATTTCGTCTCTTTGCAGTAGCTGTTTGGTGATTTCATCGGCAGCCTGATTGAGGGCGGCTGAATAATTTGAACTCAATTGCAACTGTATGTCGGCACCCGATTGTGGGCCGCCTTGTTCTTTTTCAGCGCTGACTTCGATACCTGGAATTTGTTTGGTTCGCTCACGAATTCTATCCAAAATGACACTGGCCGACTCGCGTTTGTACCAATCGATAAACTCCATACTGATGGAGCCAATGCTGTCTGGTGCCGCGTTGTTGCTTGGTGTTGCATAAGATGTAGAGACAACGCTTTTTAGCTCTCTTGTGCCAATAACTTGTTGTTCGACCAGTTGCACTAAAGCGTCTTTCTCTTCAAGGGATAGGTCGCCACGGGCGCGGATATCCAAATTAGCGGATTCGGGTTCAATATTCGGGAAAAATTCCACGCCTTTGCCGAATTTACCATAGCTAATGAAAATGCTGATCAACAGGGTGATGGTAAACAGCAAAACCCAAACAGGTCGTTCGACCAAGCGAGTCAGTAATCTCCCGTACATACCTGTTGGGCCAGTTAATTCGCGAAGGTCACCCGTTTCAGTAATGCGCAAGGCGTGCATGGTTTTGTCGCTGTACGCGCCTTTTTTACCAATAATGGAGCCGATCGTAGGCAACACGATCAGCGCCATAACTAAGGAAGAAGACAGGGTGGCAATGATGGTGATGGGCATGAATTGCATGAATTCGCCCACGATGTCAGGCCAAAATAGCAATGGCATGAAAACAGCGAGGGTGGTGGCTGTTGAAGCCGTTATTGGCCATGCCATACGTTTTGCCGCTTCACTGTAGGCTTGTCGTTTAGACGCGCCTTCCGCTAACTTTCTGTCGGCGTATTCGGTTACGACAATGGCACCATCGACGAGCATGCCCACGCTGAGTATCAGTGCAAATAGCACCACCATGTTGATGGTGTAGCCTTGTAGGTCAAGGATCAGGATGCCAGAAAGGAACGCGCCAGGAATTGCCAATCCCACTAAGATGGCACTGCGAACCCCAAGCGCCCAAACAATAACGATCATAACCAATAAGGTAGCCGCTAAGACGTTGTTAAATAGGTCGTTGAGAGATGTTTCAATATCAATGGATTTGTCGCCAGTGAGATTGTATTCGACACCATTCGGCCATTGTTCGCTTTCGCTCTTAACAACGGCTTTGATGGCTTCAATGGTTTCGATGATGTTTACACCGACGCGTTTTGAGGCCGCGAGTGTAATGCTGCGTTTGCCTTCTACACGGGCGTAACTGCTAGGGTCTTCAAAGGTTAACTCTCCCGTTGCAATGTCTCCCAGCAAAACGACTTGGTCGCCATCGGCTTTGATGGGTAGGTTTAGGATGTCTTCTTTGGTTTTCAGTAGACCGGGAACTTTTAGTGAGAATCGACCTGCGCCAGTATCTAAGTTGCCTGCGGCAACAAGGCGGTTATTTCCTGATACAAAGTTGGCAACGTCATTTAAAGAAAGGTTATAAGACTCAAGTTGTTCGGGACGAATAATGATTTGGGCTTGTTGGTCTCTGTCACCACTTATTTTAGCTTCTAATACACCGTCGATGGCTTCAATGGAGTCTTGTAGATTCTTGGCGGTTCTGCTGAGTGTACCAAAATCGACATTGCCGGATAAATTGACACGAATGACAGGGAAGGTCGATAAATTGATTTCTGTTACCGTCGGTTCGTCGGCGTCGTCAGGCAATTCACTTTTAGCGCGGTCGACTTTGTCTTTGGTGTCGCTGATTGCTTGGTCAATATCCACGCCAGATTCAAACTCTAGCATGATGGACGCATGACCTTCGGAAGCGGTTGACTTGAGTTCTTTTAATCCCTCAAGGCCTTTGAGTTCTTTTTCTAACGGGTGAGCCAATAAGCTGTCTGCGTCTTCCGGTGAAATGCCTTCTAAGGATACGGACACATAAGCCATGGGAATGGTAATGTCCGGATCGCTTTCTTTGGCTATTTCGATATAAGAAACCGTTCCCATAATCAGTATGAGAACAAAAAACATCATGACAGTTCGAGAGCGCGCTAAGGCTGCCTCAATTAACGTTTGCATAGTGGGCCCCCTTAGTTTTGATAGTGTGCGTCAACAAGATCGCCAGCCGACACAAAACCTTGTCCGACGGTGATGATGTTTACATTATCAGGCAGGCCCACCACCCAAACTTGATCCCGTTCAGACTTCACAATTTCCACCGGCGTAATCGTCACCGTATTGTCAATACTGATGGTTTTAATGGCGGTTCTGCCGGTGTCGTCTAGCGTTAACAATGCAGGAGACAAAGCATGGGCTTTTTGTTCATCCACAATGAAATCGACCGCCGCGGTAAGCCCTGCTGAAATTTTGTTATCGGGGTTGTCAATTTGCATCTCAACGCTGATGGTGCGGCTGGATTCGTTGGCTGTAGTGCTAACATAAGACACAAAGCCTTCCGCTTCGTAGCCGGATTCCAAGCGAATATTGCCGGGCGTGCCAACAGCAATCTGATGGATTTTATTTTGCGGGATGTCCACTCGAACTTTAATGGGGTTGAGTGAAACCAGAGTACCAACCGTTGCGCCATTCGACAGAACTTGGCCAGTTTGTACGTCTAATGTATTTAAAATGCCGGAAAAAGGCGCTGTTAGCGTAGCGTTTTCTAAATCAACCATTAACGCACTTTGCGTGGCTTTCGCAGACGCTAGATCGGTTTCGGCCTGAGCCAAGTTCACTTTTGAAGATAGATTAGTGCTATTGAGCTTTTTGATGCCATCTAGCTCAAGCTGTCGTTGTTTGACCAAGAGAGTGGCTTGCTCAATTTGTAATTTCAGTGTTCGGGTGTCAATTTGTAGAATCGGTTGGCCTTTTTTGACAAAGAGGCCTTTTTCAATGGGGAGCTTGGTGATTCGTCCTTGGTAGCTGTTGACCAGAGTGAGCGTCTCATCGGCTAAGGTTTTACCGCTCAATGGCAAATGCATTTCAATACGCTTTGGTGTGAGCGTTTTGGCTTGTACAGAATAGGCCAATTTACTCTCTGTTGAATGCGAAGAAGCGGTGTTTTCTGTAGGTTGGCTTTCTGTTGGACTGACGGTAACGCCATTACCACCGGCAAGCATCCAGCCGACCGTTGCGGTTGCTACGACAACGGCTGTGATTGGGCCTAACTTATTTTTTAACGCCATTTAACGCTCCAAGCTATTGAAAAGTTATTGTTATGTAAGCCTTAGTATATTCGCAAATAATAAGGAAGAAAGAGGTATTCTATAATATCTGAACAATTGGTCATGATGTTAATTGTTCGATTCCAGTATTAAAGAAGCAAATACCATTCTGAATAAAATATTCCTTTTCTTTTTATTCAGAATGGTATTTGCTGAACCTTCGCTTAGAAGAATGATACTATACGGCCACAAAATTTTTACTTTATATGGATAGATATGAGTCTATTGTCGTTAGAACAGATCAGTGTTGCTTTTGGGCATAATCCACTGCTGTCAAAAATCAGTTTTTCAGCAGAAGCTGGAGAGCGTGTTGCCATTATCGGTCGTAACGGTGCTGGTAAATCTACATTATTAAAAGTCATCTCTGGTGAGCAAGTTGCTGATGAAGGGGTCGTGCGTTTAGAAGGTGGCATGACCATCGGGCAGTTACCACAAGAATTGCCTGACGCAAATGACAAAACCGTGCGAGAGGTGGTCAGTGAAGGTGCGGGTGAAGCGCACTCTCTTATGACTCGTTATTTCAAATTATTAGAAGATTTCGAGAATGATCACGCCAACGAGCTGAGTGATATTCAGACTGAATTGGATCGCATTCAGGGTTGGGATTTAGAGCAACGTGTGAACCACATGATTCAGCGTTTGGCTTTGCCTGCTGATAAGCTGATGTCTGAACTTTCTGGTGGTTGGCGTCGTCGTGTTATTTTGGCGCAAGCGTTGATTTCTAATCCAGATGTTTTGCTATTAGACGAGCCGACGAACCATTTGGACGTGCCAACCATCGAATGGATGGAGCAACAGCTTCAGCAATTCCGTGGTTTGATTTTGTTCATTACCCATGACCGTCGTTTCCTAGAAAAATTGGCTAACCGCATTATTGAACTTGATCGTGGCAATCTTATTTCCTTCAGCGGCAACATCACGGCTTTCCTTGCTTTTAAAGAGAAAATGCTTGAAGAAGAAGAGCGCGCAAACGCCTTGTTCGATAAACGCCTTGCTGAAGAAGAAGTGTGGATTCGTCAGGGCATTAAAGCACGTCGGACCCGCAACGAAGGGCGAGTGCGTGCTTTGAAAGCGTTGCGAGAAGAACGATCTCAGCGTATTAATCGTCAAGGTAATGCCAAAATGGCGATTGAGACCAAAGATAAATCTGGTAAATTGGTTGCCGAATTTACGCAAGTTGGTCACTCTTTTGAAGATAAAGTCATCCTACAGCCGATGGACTTTATGGTGAATCGTGGCGATCGTATTGGTCTGATTGGTCCAAATGGTTGTGGTAAAAGTACCTTCCTAAAAATTCTATTAGGCGATCTAGAGCCTGAAACCGGCACAGTGCGTCAAGGCACCAAGCTTGATGTCGCCTATTTCGATCAGCTGCGTGAGCAACTTGACCCAGAACAAACGGTTGCGGAAAACGTGGGTGAGGGCAAAGACGTTATCGAAATCAATGGTCAGAACAAACATGTTATTGGCTACCTTGGAGACTTCCTTTTCCCACCTGAGCGTGCTCGTACGCCTGTAAAAGCCTTGTCTGGTGGTGAGCGAAATCGTGTGTTGCTAGCGAAGTTATTTACTCGCCCAGCCAACCTTTTGATCATGGATGAGCCAACCAACGACCTAGATGTTGAAACATTAGAGCTGCTTGAAGAACTTCTGATGAACTACCACGGCACATTGTTGTTGGTTAGCCATGATCGTGCTTTCCTAGATAACGTGGTTACCAGTGTGATTGCGTTTGAAGGCGAAGGTCGAGTCAAAGAATACGTTGGTGGCTATCAAGATTGGATCCGTCAAGGTGGTAAATTCCCAACAGAATCCACGTCACAAACGGACGACGCGCCAAGCAAAAAAGAAAAGGCCAAAGCGGAAGCCAAAAAAGTCGAAGAAGAGAAAAAATCTTCTGTGCAAGCTAAGCCAAAAGCCAAACTCAGTTATAAAATGCAGCGCGAATTTGACACTATGCCTGCGACCATTGCGAAGTTGGAAGAAGAGATCGCCGCATTGCATGTCACCACGAGCGCGCCAGAATTTTATACCGATGATGCGGATAAGGTTCAGAAAACTTTGGCAAAATTAGCGCATAAAGAAGAAGAGCTTGAAACAACCATGGAGCGTTGGTTAGAGCTTGAAGAGATGCAAAACGGGTAGATTATGACGAATAAAATTAAACCAGTTTCATTTATACCGCGCTTTTTTGGCGCTTTCGGTCAGTTCTTTAAATACATGGGGAGCGGCGACTATGCCGCTCGCTGTCAAACGGTGGATCAAGGCGAGCCATTTGCCTTCGAAGTCGAGCCGAAAGTCATTACAGAAGAAGTGGAAGTTATTCGTGAAATCGAAGTCGCTGCCCCTGTTTTGGACACGGTTAATGCTGACGGTGCGCATCAGTTATTGCAACTGTTGCAACAAGAAGCACGTTTTATCGATTTCATACAAGAAAGCATTGATGATTACAGCGATGCAGACGTAGGTGCGGCATCTCGCCAAATTCACGCTGGTTGTTCTAAAGTGCTCAAGCAACATTTTACCATTGATGTGGTGTCTCTTGACGTATTGAATACCGCGGCGGAAAGCAGCCGTGTTGAAGTGCCAGCCGGCTATGACGCTAAGCAAATTAAGCTTGAAGGTCGTGTTGAAGGCGATGGTCCTTATGCTGGCTCATTAATTCACCCAGGCTGGAAGGTAACAGAAACACGTTTACCAAAAGTAACCAATACAGAAAGTCTGAACATTTTGGCGCCAGCTGAAGTCGAGGTATAAATCCATGAGTCAATATTTCATTGGTATCGACTTGGGTACCACGCATTCTGCTGTCTATTTTTCTCCATCTAGCCAAACCGCAAGCGAACCTGATCAAGTAGGGCGCATTCAGCAATTGGCAATTCCGCAGTTTATTGCGGCTGGTCAAGTGGATGTTCGTCCTTTGCTTCCTTCCTTTGTGTATTTTCCTCACCAAAGCGAATTCCTAGAAAGTGATCTACAACTTCCTTGGGGCAAAGCAGGCGCTATCGTCGGACAGTTGGCTCGTGAGCTAGGAGCGAGATCTTCTGGCCGATTGGTACAAAGTGCTAAAAGCTGGTTATGCCATTCTCGCGTGAGTGCGGATGAAGCGGTATTACCTGTGGATGCGCTTGAAGAAGTAGAAAAAGTGTCTCCAGCCCAGGTGACAGAAACCTTATTAGCGCATTTGGTCAGTGCATGGAGCCATCAATTTCCTGATGCGCCCATTGCTGAGCAAACCCTTGTTATAACTGTGCCTGCGTCATTTGACCCAGCTGCGCGTGCCATTACCGAACAAGCCGCAGAAAAAGTTGGTTTGCGTGCACGTTTAATCGAAGAACCGTTAGCGGCGTTTTATGCTTGGCTGAGCGATCAGCCAAATTGGGCCGACAGCCTAGATGTTAACGAGCATATCTTGGTTGTCGACGTGGGCGGTGGTACAACAGATTTATCGTTAATCCAAGCGGTAGAGCAGGATGGAGCGCTTGGCCTTGAGCGTGTAGCGGTTGGTCGTCATATCTTGCTTGGCGGTGACAATATGGATTTGACGCTGACTTACCATTTGGCGGCTCAGCTAGCGCAAAACGGCACGAATCTTGAACCGTGGCAAATTAGCGGATTGACCCAAGCTTGCCGTGAAGCAAAAGAGCGTTTGTTAACCAATGCGGATTTAGAAGACATGAGCGTTGTTGTGCCAAGTCGAGGTCGCAGTTTATTTAATAACAGTATCAAAGCCACCCTGACACAAAGCGACGTTCAGCAACTTTTGATCGATGGTTTTTTTCCTCAAGTTCAACTCGGTGAGCAGGCTCAAAAAACGGCCCGCAGTGGTTTTAGTGCGATCAATTTGGATTACGAAGGTGATCCAGCGATCACTCGTCACATCAGCGAGTTCTTAGCTCAACACGATGTTAAGCCAAGTAAGATTTTGTTAAACGGCGGTGTGTTTAACGCCAATGTCATTCGCAGTACATTGGAAGCGCGATTGGCTAGTATGCTGGGTGGCCGTGAAATAACGATGCTGACACCATCACATTTGGATCACGCGGTGGCCAAAGGTGCAACGTATTATGCCCAGGTGCAAGCCGAAGGCGGTGTTAAAGTAAAAAGTGGACTAGCGGCAAACTACTACATTGGTGTTGCCAGCCCCATGCCGGCGATTCCTGGCATGGCTCCACCGGTTGATGCGATTTGTGTCGCGCCATTTGGTTTGGAGGAAGGTTCAGAAGAGCAAATGCTGCCGAATGAGTTTTCTCTTGTGGTTGGTGAAAGTGTGACATTCCGTTTCTTCCAATCACAACACAGTGATGTCGATTCGGTTGGTAAAGTCATTGCGTCATTTTCTGTTCCCCAGCTAAATGAATTGAATCCTTTATCGATTCGACTTGATGCCGGTCACTACCAAGCTGGCGACATGGTGCGAGTCTATCTGACGGCCCGTGTTACTGAATTGGGGCTGCTGCTGTTACAAGCACACGACACCCAATCGGATCTAAGTTGGACGATTGAGTTTCAAGTCAGGGAGTCTTAAACCATGGCGCAGACGGCTTTTCCTTCTACTTATCGCGTAGGCATTGATTTGGGGACAACCAACTGTGTTGTCTCTTATATTCAAGTATCAAATGATTCGAATGTCAATGCGCCAGAATTATTGCCGATTCCGCAAGTGATGGCGGATGGTTCTGTGCAAGAGTTCACGCATTTGCCCAGTGCTATTTATGTTTTGGCCTCCGATGAAGTGGGTAAAATCGATCCGGTTTTGCCTTGGCGTCATCATGATAAAGAGCGCATCGTGGGTGTTGGTGCGTTGGCATTAGGTCAGCGTCGAGCAGGGCAATTGATACAAAGCGCGAAAAGTTGGTTAAGCCATCGTCAGGTCGATAGGCGCTCGGCTATTTTGCCTTGGGCGAGTGAGTTCCCGAAAAAGCTCAGCCCTCTTGAGGCCAGCAAGGTTCTTTTATTACACATTAAGCAAAGCTGGAATCATCGTTTTGCCGATGCACCGCTAGAGTCACAATCCATCGCGTTAACCTTGCCAGCATCTTTTGATGAAGAGGCGCGAGCGTTAACTTTGGAAGCGGCGAAATTGGCGGGGTTGCAGGATTTATATCTGCTGGAAGAGCCACAGGCAGCTTGTTATCACTACATCAGTGATGACGAAAAACTCGCTGCATTAGCGGACAAAAAAATGCTTTTGGTTGTCGATATCGGCGGTGGCACCAGTGATTTTAGTTTGGTGGCGATCAAGCCCACGTCAGCTAAAAACAGCAGCGTATCCCTTAAGCGTGTTGCCGTAGGCGAACATTTATTGCTGGGTGGCGATAACCTAGATCAAGCCTTGGCGTTTCAGTTAGATCCAAAGCAAATTTCTGCTTTATCAGCCACGCGTTTAGCGGCCTTGGTTCAGCAAACTCGTCAGGCAAAAGAGACGTTGTTGGGAGAAGGCGCGCCAGACTCGTTAAGCATTACAGTACTTGGTGGTGGTAGTCGATTAATTGGTGGCTCGCAGAAATTTGATGTCTCCAGAGACGCCTTGTTAGAACAAATTCACAATGGCTTTTTCCCTTTGGTGAATCATGATAACAAGGTGCAAAACAGCGATTACGCTATGCACACCTTGGGCTTACCTTACGAATCAGATCCTGCTTTTACACGCCATTTAGCGGCGTTCCTGCAGCAGCATAAAACGGCAATTGAAGCAGCAACAGGCTCTCCTATGCCGGATGCGGTGTTGTTTAATGGTGGTCTGTTTAATAGTCCAGTGTTGAAGTCACGTCTGATAGAACAACTTAATGCTTGGTCTGCTGAACCGATTCTTGCTTGTACTGCGGACGAACCTAACGACGCGGTGGCCAAAGGTGCGGCCATGTATCTAAACGCTTTAGCAGGCGAAAGTGCGCGTATTGAAAGTGGTGTGGCGCATAGTTTGTATTTGAAACTTGGTGAAGATCAATTCGTTGGCATCTTGCCAAAGGACACCCTGAAAGGCGAAACCATTCACTTGGAACAAGAGTTCTTTGTGACTTTGGGTCAGCAAGTTCAGTTTCCTTTGTATCGATCCGACGACCATATCGATTGTGTCGTCGGTAAGGTACGCGATCAAAATGGGCTGCATTACATTTCCACCTTGATGACAGAACTAGACGGTTCCATCGAGTCGCAAGAAACGGCGGTAAGCCTATCGGTGCAAATGACCGAAGTGGGTGTGTTGCAAGTGGTGTTAAACGCCAATAATCAGAAAGACCAGTGGCGTTTGGATTTCTCGACCCATGAGGGTTCCTCACAAGAGAGTGAGCAAGCTGATGAAAGTGGTTTGCTGCATGCCAATATGGGGCAAGCTGAAGAGCATTTAGCTAAGTGTTTTTCCAGTGCGGGTCAAAAACAAAATCCTGACTTGGTTAAATCGCTTAAACAGGATTTGGACCAGCTGTTGGGCCATCGAGATAATTGGAATCTTGCCACGTCGCGGCGTTTGGTGGATAAACTGTTAAGTGTGAAATCAGGTCGAACAAAAAGTGCTCAGCATGAACGGCAATGGTTGCAGCTCATGGGTTATTGTTTGCGCCCAGGCTTTGGTGCTGAGGATGACTTAGCGCGAGTTCAGCAAGTAGTTAACATTACTAAAGCAGGCGTCCAGTTCGATACGGCACCCGTTTGGGGGCAGTATTGGACTTTGTATCGCCGAATTGCTGGTGGCTTATCGGTGGAACAACAAACGCATTTGTTTAAACAGTTTAGCCAGTACTATTCGCCAACAGGGCAGCGCTCTCGTGACAAGATGAAAGCGCTGACGACAAAATCCAGCGATGATCTGATCCGTCTAGTTGGTGCGTTAGAGAGTCTGTCTAACGAAGATAAAACCACTGCCATAGATTGGTTACTAAAGCGTTTGCAAAAAACGTCTGAGCCAGACACGGCTTGGTGGACAATAGGGCGCATCGCTTCTCGTCATCTTTTATCTGGCAAGCAAGCGCAAAGAATTGCTGAGGATCAGCTCTTTCCGATTCTAGAAACCGTTCTTAAGGAAGATTGGAAGAAGCGCAAACAAGCCGGATTGGCCGCGGTTTTGATGAGCCAAGTCAGCCTTGGTGAATCCGAAAAACTGGGCTTTTTACGTAAAAAAGTGGCGAACAAACTCAAAAAGGGCAAATGCCCAGCGCAATGGTTGGAACGGTTAGAAAGTCAAATTGAGATTAACAGTGATGAACTGAATGCCTTGGTCGGTGAAAGCTTACCTATCGGTTTGCGTTTATAAATTAACGCTTTATCACGGTCACCAAAGCAATGTGTTTGACCCAATCACTCGTAGTTCTTTTTCGCTTTGGTGACTTTTTCTAAGTACATTTGAGATTCCGATCTTGGGTGATCGTATCTAAGTTTCTTATACACATTGCTTGTGGATGTCTGGTTAATTTTGCTCATTGCGCGAGTCCGGTCAGTATCAAATGTTTTTAATACATTGCCAGTGCCGCCGTTATAGGCAGAGATCATCGAATATTCTTGGCTAGTTTTGTTTGCGACTTTGGAGAGGTAACGCGTTTGTAAAATGTACAGATAGGCGCTGCCGATGTCGATGTTGTTGGCGGGTGAAAAAAGCACTTCTTTGGTCGGTTCGCCGGATTTTTTCTTTACTAAATTATAAACGTCCTGACCTGCTGTCGCAGGTACGACTTGCATCAAACCATAGGCGTTCGCTGGGCTGACGGCGTATGGGTTAAACGAGCTTTCGGTTTCAATTATGCCGTAAATAAGCGCGGGCGATAAGTTATAGCGTTGCGCCGCGGCAATCACGTATTGGCTGTATTTTTCTTGCCGAAGGTGTTCGTGTTGGGCGACTAAATTAAACTCTACGGCGTAAACCGTTTTGCCATTGGATGTGGACTTTTTTAGTTTATTGGACACTAGATAATTAGAGTAGCGTTCCGCTCGCCAGCGATATTGTACCAATTTGCCATCGTGGTCTATGACTTGAGGGTATAAAAAAGGCACACCTTCGGTATTGGGTGCATCGCTGGAAAAAATATCGGTTTTTGTTGGGTCCGCCGTGGTCAGTAATGTGGTGGCTACGGCTTGTTTAAGGGTGTTGAGAGGTTGCTCGGTCGTTAATGTTTCGACACGCACGGTGCCTTTTTCAAAGTCGACAATGGTTCTTGCCTGATAGTCATTTGTGTACTTAACGTACTTTTTCTTTTCAGGAAGTTCGCTATTACCTTTCCCCCATTTTTTATTTACTTTCTGATCCAATTCGGCGTACAGCGCTTTGATTGCTTTGATGTCTGCTCTTATCGCGTCTCTGGTGACTTTTGCTTGCTTGGCAATGGCTTTAACGTCATCAATGTCGTCTGCGTTTTTGATTTGCTTTGAAAGTTGATCCACAGAATCAACAGAGTCAAAGGACAATGGCAGGGACTGGCAGCCATTTAATGTTAGTAATAAAAAGCCGATGCATGCGGTGGCGGAGTGTCGGGCAATAGTTTCTAACATTAAATGACCTTGTGTATTATCGTTTATTTCAATGCGTTTGCTTTGCGAGCATGGTGCAGTTCTCTTATAGCTTTCGATTAAACGCAAATGCGGTTCTATTCCTTCGAGTTGCATGCTGGTTTTTGTAAGGCCATAGAATCTGACTTCGCTCGTCACAGAACCGACCACGTTATCCATAATGTCTTTACCAAACATTCGATTGAAGTTATGTCGGAAGTCCTCTAGTTCCAGCTCTTCATCTAACGTGACTTCCAGTACCGCATTCATTGCTTGGTAAAATAGCCCACGTTGAACGGTGTTGTCGTTAAATTGCAAGTATTCTCCCACCAGTTCGAGGGCGTCTTCATGAGCACCCAGTGCCAAGTAGATGAGGATTTTAAGTTCCATGATGGTTAACTGACCCCAGACTGTGTTTTCATCAAACACGATGCCTATCAAGGTGGGAATGTCTGTGTAATTATCAAGTTGGCTTTCTTCAAGTCGATTCACCAGGTTTTCCAGTTGTTCATCGCTTAAAGAGTGAAGGTTTAAAATGTCTTCACGGTAATCTAATGCTTTGTTGGTGTTGTCCCACACCAGATCTTCCACAGGATAGACTTCGGAGTAATCTGGCACCAGAATGCGGCAAGCGGAAGCGCCTAAATCGGTCAATTCCGCGACGTAAACCTCTTTCCCCAGATCTTCAAGTATGGCAAAAAGCGTATTGGCTTCTTCTTCGTTTGTGCCTGAGAAGTCCCACTCACAAAATTCGTAATCGTGTTTGCTGCTAAAAAGCGCCATGAAATTACGCCAGTTGAATCGATAAAATGTTCCACAAAATTTTCTGGCTCGCTAACCGCCATGCTATTGAATGTGGGCTTAGGTACGTCGTTTAGGCCTTCAAAACTACGGCCTTGCATTAATTCCGTTAAGCTGCGTTCAAGCGCTACTTCAAAGCTTGGGTGGGCGCCAAAAGAAGAAAATACGCCACCTGTTTTCGGATTCATAAGCGTGACGTTCATCACTGGAAATTGTCCACCTAACGAGGCGTCTTTGACGACAATCGGGAAGCCTTGCTCTTCTAAACCTTGGATGCCAGCCAATATGCTGGGAAATTGCTCCAATACCTGCATAGGGACATCTGGTAATACGATTTCTTCTTCAATGATTTGACGCTTGACCGCGCGCTCGAAAATTTCAGACAAACATTGGACTTGCGCTTCTAGTAAATTATTGCCTGCGCTCATGCCATTGCTTAAAAATAAATTCTCGATCAAATTGGAGGGAAATAGACGGTTTCGCCATCAGATTGACGCGTATAGGGAATAGCGCAAATGCCACGCGCTTTATTGCCAGAGTTTGTATCAATCAGATGTGAGCCGAACAATTCGTCGTCTGGGTTATAAATATCCAAACAATACTCATCCAGTAAGCCGACAGGTAGGGCGTCATCTTCCTCCAAAGGGAACCATTTTTCGTTTGGGTAATGAACGAACTCGCTGTTCGCAATCTCTGTCCCAAAAAATTGGTCATTGTAGAAAAAATTGTTGTTTAAGCGCTCGATAAATTCACCAAGAGCAGAGCACAACGCGCTCTCTTTGCTTGCGCCTTTGCCGTTGGTGAAGCACATAGGCGAGGCCGCATCGCGAATGTGAAGTGACCATACGTTGGGGACGATGTTGCGCCACGATGAAATTTCGATCTTCATCCCAAGGTCCGCTAACATGGCTGTCATGTTAGCAATGGTCTGTTCGAGCGGTAAGTCTTTTCCTAAAATCACTGTGCTTGCTGTACCGTCAGGCTGCGCCATCAGCATGGCATTGGCGTCAGCATCTAGGTTATCTACATGTTCAATTTTGAACTCTGGGCCAGTCTGTACGACTTTTTTAACCGTACAGCGATCGATGGAGCGCAAAATGCCTTCGCGGTCTTTGTCGGAAAGGTCGTCTGGTAGCTCGACTTGAATTTGAAATATTTGGTTATAGCGATCTTCTGGGTCGACGATATTATTCTGCGACAACCGAATGTTGTCCGTAGGGATGTCACGCGCCTTGCAATACACCTTAACAAAATACGCAGCGCACAACGCTGAGGACGCTAAGAAATAATCAAATGGACTGGGTGCAGACCCATCACCTTTGTAGCGGATCGGTTGATCGGCGGTGATGGTGAAATCATCAAACTTGGCTTCGAGTCTGAGATTGTCGAGAAAATTAACTTTGATTTCCATTGGATTTGTCCACTTTGTAGGGCGTGTGTGCAGGGGATTTACCAAGCAAGTGCGCTGGTAATGATCAATGCGGCAATTATCTTCGATAAGTGGGGGCAGAGTAAAATCAAATTGGCTATTTGGACAACAAATGCTTCCTCTTACCGTGTTTTTAACGCTAAAAAGGCAAAAGAAAGCATTCTGCTGGAAAGACGCTAGCCTCTTACTCGTTGAATGTTGATTAAGATAGGGCTTCCTGTCATAGGATCGGGAATAAGATCGCAATCAACACCATACAGTTCACGAACAAGTTCTTTGGTCATGATGTCTTTAGGGCTGCCTTGGGTGAGTATTTCTCCTGATTTCATGGCAATTATGTGGTCGGAATAACGGCATGCGCTTGGTAAATCATGGACCACCATAGCTAAGGTTTTACCCTGTTTTGATAAGGTTCGGATCAGCTCAAACACTTCGATCTGATGACCCAAATCCAGAGCTGAGGTTGGCTCGTCTAGCAAAAGCAATGGCGTTTCTTGTGCTATCGACATCGCAATCCAAGCCCGTTGCCTTTGCCCGCCAGATAAGGTGTCTAGTAGGCGGTCTTTTAGACCAATCAAATCCGCCGCTTTTAATGCGTAATCAATCGCATCTTGGTCATTCATCGCCCATTGCTTTAAAGCACTTTGATGTGGATGGCGACCAAAGCGGATTAGCTCTTCAATGGTAATACCATCAGGTGCCAACGTATCTTGGGGTAATAAGGCTAAACGACGCGCTACCTCTTTCGAAGGAAGAGAATGAATGTCTTTGCCATTAAGTAATACCACGCCAGAGCTTGGCGCATGGACGCGAGATAAACCATTGAGCAATGTCGACTTTCCGCACCCATTTGGCCCTACTATCGCGGTTACTTGACCTTCTGGCAGCGTGACATTGAGTCGTTCAATAATCGTGGTCTTGCCATGTTTAAGGGTAAGCTGCTCTGCTTCTAGGCGAGCATAAGAGGAGGAGTGGGTGTGCTGAAAAGCAGAGGCCGTCATAACGAGCTCCTTGAAGAGCGTTTAATAAGAATCCAAATTAGATAAGGTCCACCAACAACTGCCGTTACAATGCCTACGGGCAGCTCGATGGGGGAAAGAATTGTGCGCCCCACTAAATCAGCAATAACCATCACAAGTGCCCCAGTTAATGCAGAGCTCACTAATGGGATCCCCCGATAGCGTGCCAATACTCGGGCAATTTCTGGACCTACTAGCGCAACTAAGCCAACAGGCCCGGCCACTGACACAGCAAGTCCTGTCAATGTAATACACAACACCAGCGCAATAATGCGGATGTATTTGATGTTTGCTCCCAATCCCGTTATTACCTGATCTGAGAACGGCAATAGGGCAAATTGAGACGCGAATACCAGGCACGCCACAAGACAAACGGCAACGCCTGCCCCTAGAATGTGTACCATGAATGGGTCTCGCGCACTCAAACTGCCTACTGTCCACGGGTAAGCGCTGTTGGCCACATCGATACTTACTTGGCTTAATAATAGCTGGGTGACAGCGCCAGCGATGGCTCCAATACCAATGCCCGCCACAATAAAGCGATAGCCTCGAGTACCACTGCCGCCGGCTAAGCCAAAAGCTAACGCAGTTGCGGTTGCAGCGCCCGCTAATGCCATCGCTGACGGCGCAATCGACAACCCCATACCCACAACAGATGAAACAGCAAACGCCATCGCCGCGTTATCAATGCCGATAATGCCCGGCGTTGCCAGACGATTACGCGCCATCGTTTGCATTAGACAGCCTGCTAAACTAAAAGCCGCACCAGTAAAGACAGCGGCAAGTAAGCGTGGTAAGCGCAAGTCTTGAACAATGAATTGGCTCATGGGGGAACCGTGGCCAAATACGACAGCGATGACTTCTTTGGGGGATATCATCATGGTGCCAATACCCAGAGTCATGACACAAGAAAGAAGCAGAATTAGCACCAACCAAATGTTGCGCACGACGGCTTTTTTCTCGATCAGAATGCGGACTTTGTGACCCAAGGTTAAGAGTTTATATCCATTGGGTGGCACGGTTTCTTGTGTCGCATTGGGCATAAAAAGACGATTAGGAATCATAATGTGGGCAGTCTATGTGATCGGACTATGAATAAAAGAACAGGCGCGCCGACAATAGCCGTTAGCACACCCAGTGGCATTTCAGCAGGCTGAGCCACAAGTCGAGAAATAATGTCTGCTGTGATTACGATAATGGGTCCCAATGGTAGGCAAAGCCATAACGTTCTACGGATATCGGGACCTACTAAAGCCCTAGCAGCGAAAGGCACGACCAAACCGATAAACGCGACTGGGCCTGCAATCGCAGTCGCAGCACCCACCAATAATGCAACCGCAATAATAACGATGCCTCGAATTCGTCGTGGCTTATGGCCAAGACCAATAGCCACGCGCTCTCCTAGCGCCAAGGACGCAAGAGGCTTTGCTGTATATAAAATACAAATCAATGCCAATAGCATGGAAGGCAATACGCTGATGAGTGTGCTGGTATCACGTCCGGCAACACTGCCGGTTACCCAAAAGCGGATTTCATCAGCGGCTCTTTGATCAAACAATAAAATCAGTGATGTCATGGCGAGCAGTAAACTGGACAGCGCCGCGCCTGCGAGTACGAGGCGTATTGGGTCGTTTCTCTGGCCTTGCATTTTTGCCGTGCCGATGACGCAGAGACAACCGATTAAGGCACCAATTTGTGCAATACCAACAGTCAGTGTCGCCGTACTTGCACCCAAAACAAGTGCCATGGCAACAGCGAAAGAGCTGCCTGCGCTGACGCCGAGTAAGCCAGGTTCTGCCAATGGATTGCGTGCAACGGCTTGCATAAGAGCGCCCGCAATACCTAAGGTTAATCCGACAAACAATCCGACCAGTGTTCTTGTTAAACGCAAATGAAACACGGTGAATTCCGCATCAGCAGAACCGTGACCCAAAAGGGTTAGGAGTGACGCATGAGGCGCTAGTCCCCCAGCCCCCAATAATAAACTCAGCACACAGCAAAATGTCAGCACGAAAAGTGCTGACATTAAGACGCTGGGCAGTGGCCGCTGTGCGGGTGTAACAGAAAACCATTTCAGCATCGGGTTTATTTCATTTTTGTGTTAATTACGGCTTCTATATCATCCAAGATGGCGTGAGCCGCGAGTGGACCTGCTGCGCTAGTCCATAGTTGACCATTTACCGTGATAACCTTGTTTTCTTTTACCACATTAAGGCGAGAGAACGACGGTGATGATTTCGCGGCATTTAGAGCATCTTTGCCTTCGCTATTTAGCGTTGCAAGAAACAACCAGTCGCTGTCTACTTTTGATAAATTTTCTAAGCTAAGTGGGCTGCTGTGAGGGCGACCTTCTTTTATAACGCCAGCATCATTGATAACAAACCCCGTTGATGCCAATACATCGGATGCGAATATCTGAGACGACATGACAATAGGCCCTTGTGGCATCCATCGAGCCAATGCCGCAGTGCGTTTGCCTTCTGGTACATGGGTGGTGATGGCGGCTTTCAGGTTTTCTTCGCGTTCGGCAATGTTGTTTAAAATAGTGTCCATTTCCGCGCTTTTATTCAATGCGTTTGCATAAACTCGCGCTAGAGTAATCCAGCCATCCGACACCATTCCCGGAGAAATGGGAACGACTGTTGGCGCAATTTTAGACAAGATATTGTATTTGTCTTGAGACAAAGACGCTGACGCCAAAATTAAATCAGGACGCTGCGCAGCGATGGCTTCCAAATTATTTTGTCTGGACGTACCGACAATTTTAACGCCGTTGGCTCTTTCTTGGATGTATTCTGCTACGGAATCACCGCCTCGTGTAGCGACAGCGCCCAATGGCTTCACGCCAAGCGCAATGGCACTGTCAAGCGCGTCTTCAGATAAGACGACAACACGACTGACGTTGTCGTTTACTTGTATATTGCCATATTTTGTGGTGACAGTATGTTCGCTTGCCAATGCGCTAAAAGAGGTAGTAATACAGGCGCAGAGTAATATTTTTTTCAATGAGAGGCGTTTAAGCGTCATAGCACATTCCTTAATGTATGAATCAACTATAGTAATGATAACGCTTCTTATTACAGTTTTTAACTGTTTGCCTTCATAAATTTATCACTTAATGTGCAACGCTGTGTTTTATATCTCGTTATAAATCATGCTAGGCCACGCTTAATAAAGAGAGTAACTAGTCAAATGAAAAGCCAAAAATACTGATGCCGGTTTTATACGGCACGTTAGTTGCTGTTTGGGTTAACCCATCAATCAGACTTAGATAAGTGTCCATTTTATGGGCGATGAGATTCTTTTCATTAGGGACAGAGGTGGTGAATTTTGTGGCTCTTAACATCGCTTTGACCCCATTTGTTTGTGAGAATTTGTTGTCTCCCATCAAAATGACTTCTTCTCCGATGTGCCAAAAAATGTCCAAATCTCGAATTTGCATGGGACTGATTGGAGGGACTAACGGCACTATGTCGTTAAGTGTGACGACTCTGATTAACGGCAGTAGATCGTATTTTTTAGCGCCAGTGACATTGGTCACTTTGGGCTGACCAAAAGTGATGATTTGGGTAACGGCGTAATCCTCTTGCTGTAGATACAAGCCTAATATAACGGCAATTGCGCCACCTAAGCTGTGGCCAGTTATATGAATCGGCAGCTTTTCATTAAGGTAAGGTTTAACGTCGGTGTAGACTGCTTTGGCTGCGGAACCAAAGCCCTGATGCAGTTTTATGTCGAGTGCCGTGTCGGGTTTTAATTCCAGGTCTAGGTCTAGCATTACGTTTTCGAGGTTGGCCGTACCTCGTATTGCTATTGTTTGAATACCATTAGTACGACTCAGAAAATAGCTCACTTGAGATTCTGGAATGATTGATTGGTGAACCAATGTTTGATTTTGTGTTTTGAGACGAGATTGCAGCTGATTGGCTTCAAGGTATGTGTCATTAGACAATTGAGCTTGGCTCTTAATGATAGAAAAATCTGGGGACGCGTGAGCAAGTGATGTGAAAAGAACCAACAATAAAAAACATTTGGACTTGAACATAGTGAGATTAAAACCCGATGGCGATTAGGGGAGCGCAGGGTACTAAAAAATACTTTTTACGGACAGTGTTTTTATTGGGGGAAGCGGAAACCTAGGTTGGTGAGTCTAGCATTGCGTGTACCAACCTAGTGAAGAAGCGATGATGAGTGTGATCACTCGCAACCACTCCAGTTAATGCGTTGAATGCCTTCTACGTTGAGAGTAGGTAATGCCGTAAAAGTGCCTTTCATTGTATAAAATGCATAGGCTATACGAAGTGCTTTTGAGATCTTGAACAGTGTGATTTTGGATGTTAATGCGTACATATTTTTTCCTCTTCGGGTGATGTCTGGACGCATAATAAAGAGGCAAATTATTCGCAACAAACGACATGTTTTCATCGAATTGATGAATTATATTCACCTGAATGTATTGTGTTAAGAATGTATGAATTGTGGGTTAACTTGCCGAAAATTAAGGAAAATAAACCATTGTATTTACTTAATTAGCGACCCTTTATAGGGGGCGGGATAATGTGGCTGTAATGTTTTGACCAAATGGACATGTAAGTTGAAACGCATCAAACATTAGAGTGCGGTATTTCTGAGGTAATGACTGAAAACCTAGCGATGCACCCACGCTTGGGTTATGTAGAAGTGAAACGAAAGCATGAAGATGGCTTTCGGCGTGTATTTTTTCGAAAGCAAATATCACCAAAATGACTTTGCAATGGGCTATAATTATCGGCTTTGAATGGTTCCGCCATTTGTTCCTTTATCTAACTAAGAGTTGTTATGAGCACTGAGTTTTCTATTCTATCCGCCACTTTATTGTTCCTGTTTGTTATTGACCCATTTGGTAATATTCCAATTTTGTTGTCTGTGATGAAGGGTGTTCCACAGAAGCGTCAATATCAAATCGTGATGCGCGACGGTGTAATCGGTTTGATTATTTTGGTGAGTTTCTTGTTTTTCGGTGCTGAGTTTTTGGCGCTGTTGCATTTGGAAACGGAATCTATCTCGATTGCTGGCGGTGTCGTCTTATTTGTTATTGCCTTGAAGATGATTTTCCCATCACCGTATACGAAAGACGCAGGCCCCGTGATGGAACCATTTATTGTGCCGATATCCATTCCTATGTTAGCAGGACCGTCGACGCTGGCAACGTTGTTAGTGATGGTGAAGAGTTACCCGAATGATCAGCAAGACTTGCTTATTTCTGTTGGTGCAGCATGGGCGATTTCTGTGATTATTTTGGCGATGGCGCCATTGTTGAACCGTGTTTTGAGAGAGAAAGGTTTGGCGGCACTTGAGCGTTTGATGGGGATGTTGCTGCTGATGATGTCAGTGCAGATGCTGGTCAACGGTGTGCGCAGTTTGTTTACTCATACCTTGGCCGCGCTATAATGCTTTCTAAGAGATTAGCCCTTCTACGGAAGGGCTAATGGCTGTTTAGAGACGGCAATGCCATTGAAATCACAATAAATATAATCCCCTTGGGCGATTGTTATACCCGCAAAACGAAGCGTTTTTCCTAGGTCGCCCAAACCTCGTTTTTCTGTTGGCATCGGGTGAGCGCATAAAGCATGAATGCCAATGTTTAATTGTGATTGCGCCGCAATGTCACGAATAGCCCCGTTTATCACAAATCCTTCCCAGCCATTATTAACGGCTTTTTCCGCCAACATATCCCCAAGCAAAGCGCGTCGTTTGCTGCCGCCACCGTCAATCACCATGACTTTACCTTTGCCATTTTGAGTGACTAGCTCTCGAACTCGGCTGTTGTCTTCAAAGCAGGAAATCGTGACGACTTCGCCATAAAAATGCGTACGCTTTCCGTAAGAGGTAAAAATAGGGTCGGCAATTTGAAGTTGTTCTGGGTACAGGTCGCAAAGATCGGGGAGAAGGTCTTTCATGTTCGGCACCTATTTAGAGTGAAAAAAGAATGCCTTTGACTCTAAATAGGTGGTTGTAATATAGCCAGTTGTTCTGACCTATAGTCACTATTCAGTGATGTGATTAATCTTCTACGGCGGGAATGTCGTTTGGATCAATCAAGCCATGTTCCACGGCGATTTGCAGTAACTGAATGACCAGCTCATCTGGTGGTAAAAGATGCAGAGGTGTGGTTTGGCCTTGTTCTGTAACGGCGTCGTCTAAATTGACATCGCGCTCTTCAAACCAGGAGTGAATGCTTTGCACTTCAAAGCTTGGCTCTAGGCCTTTTATGTCATAGGTTGCTTCCACCAAAAGACTAACAGACTCTGGTTCCAGTGCATAAATCACATCAGTATCAAATTCATTGATCCATTCTGCTAAAATGTCACTGGCTTCAAAGCCGAACTCGTACAGTTGTTGTTCATCCAAATCGAGTGCATTAGGTTCGATGCGATGGTTTTCAAGCCATTCATCATCTGGTATGACTAAGACTTCTTTTACTTGTGCTTCATGAGTGGACCAGGTGAAAAGGAGTGGAAATGCGGGCTCGTCGGAAGAGTTGGCGACAGCCGTCATGAATATAGGTAAACTTGCCATAATTTAGAACCAATGTTTGATTGTTAAGGAAGAATAAATGACCAGCCGAATCAAGATCAGTAGTGCGTTTGATGGCGGTAACATCTCCGTTATTAATGCCTCGGAGCCGGACAATATTAGAGTAAAGATCCCTAATGATACAAACTCTAAATTTTTGCAGTGGTTTTATTTTCGATTGCAGGGTGGAATGGGCGAGCAATGCGTTATTCAATTTGAAAACGCCAGCGACGCCGCTTATCCAGACGGTTGGGTGGATTATCAGGCCGTTGCCTCATATGACCGTGAATATTGGTTCCGAGTCCCGACAGAATACGTTGACGGCAAATTGGTGATTACCCATCAGCCAGAACAAGACAGTGTGTATTACGCCTATTTTGCGCCATACAGCTATGAGCGCCATTTAGACATGATGGCTTGGGCGGCCAGTAATGAAGATTGCATTACCGATCACTTGGGTGAAACGGCAGAAGGTCGTGATATTACTTTGTTAGAGATCAGTAAAACCCAAGGGCTTGCAAAAAACATCTGGATCATTGCTCGTCAGCATCCTGGTGAAACCATGGCTGAGTGGTTTGTGGAAGGTTTGCTTGAGCGCTTGTTTGATGAATCGCACCCAATCGCACGTGCGTTATTAAGAAATTGTCGTTTTTATGTGGTGCCAAACATGAACCCAGACGGTGCTGTGCATGGCAATTTGCGCGTGAATTCTAAAGGGGTAAACCTGAACCGTGAATGGAAGAACCCAACGGCCGAGTTCAGCCCTGAAGTATTGGCTGTGCAAAAGAAAATGGCGGAGACAGGCGTGGATTTGTTTTTAGACATTCATGGTGATGAAGCTTTGCCTGTTAACTTTGTAGACGGTTGCCAAGGCGTACCATCGTTTGATGCTCGCATGGAAGCAATGGAGACGTTGTTCAAAGATGTGTTTACCGCAGTCAGTCCAGATTTTCAGACTGAAATTGGCTACACCCCAGATCAATTTGGCGAAGCGAATTTGACGGTGGCAACTAAGTGGGTGGGGGAAACCTATAAGTGCTTGTCTTTCACTTTGGAAATGCCATTTAAAGACAATAAGAACTTGCCAGATGACGTTGTTGGTTGGTCGCCAGAACGCGCTAAGATTTTAGGCGCCGATGTTCTGTACCCAATTTATCAGGTGATCATGAGTTCGCATATGAAAGCAGATGACTGATTAGAAGAGACTATTTTCGCTGTTTTGCGTTATTTGAAGGGCAAATCGTGATTTATTATCTAGCGAACTTGGTGAAACTGGATTACGATCTGCCAATTCAAAATTGCAATGAATTTAATGCCCTTTTTATTTTTATAGAACGTAATTTTAGGACGAGAAAAAATGCCTAAGGCAAGTGAAATCAAAAAGAACATCGCTATCAGTTATGACAACAAAACGTACATCGTAAAAGACATCGAACGTTCTGTTCCTCAAGGACGTGCTGGTGGCAGTCTATATCGTATGCGCATGTACGATGTGGTTACGGGTCGTAAATTGGACGAAACGTTTAAAGATTCAGACATGATCGATTTGGCTGATCTGGTTCGTCGTCAAGCGATGTTTTCTTATTCCGATGGTGATGAATATGTTTTCATGGATAACGAAGACTACACGCCTTACAGCTTGAATAAGAGTGCTATTGAAGAAGAGATTCTGTTTGTTAACGAAGAAACACAGGGTATTCAAGTGGTTTTGGTTAACGACGTGCCTGTGATTATCGAATTGCCGACCAACGTTGAGTTGGAAGTTGTAGAAACAGACCCATCTATTAAAGGCGCCTCAGCAACATCTCGTAATAAGCCTGCAAAATTGTCAACGGGTGCGGTAATTCAAGTGCCTGAGCACATTTCTACAGGTGACCGTATTAAGGTCAACGTAGAAGAGCGTAAGTTTGCCGGTCGCGCTGAGAAATAATTTCTCTAATACGTTAGCAATGAATGAAAAAATGCAGCCAATAGGCTGCATTTTTTTGTTCTGAATAAAAAGTAAAGATAGCCAAATTTAGTCTTTCTTAGCCGTTTCTTTTAATGCGTCTTTGACCTTTTTCTCAGGGTGATTGTTGGCCTCTGTTAGACCCGCTTCACGTTGAACAGCAGCCAGTACGCCTCGTAAAATGCCTAATTCTTGTTTCTCAGGGCGAGAGCGATTAAAGAACCGATGTAACTTATCAAGCACTTTACCCGGATGGCTGCGAATGATGAAATTGATGCCATACAGCGTCTCTTCTAAGTGGTCGTAGAAAAGATCCATGTCTTTTTTGTGGGGGTATTCAGGCGTTTCTTTCTTGATGTATTCTTTGTTCTGGTTTGCCATCCATATTTCGTAAGCAACGATTTGTACCGCTTGGGAAATATTTAGCACGGGGTACTCGTCATTGGCATCGATATACACTTGGCGATGGCATTGAGCAATTTCATCGTTCAATAGCCCCGTGGTTTCCCGACCAAACACGATGGCAACATTATGGTTTACCGCTTCGGGGATAACGCTTTCAGCGCATTCGCGAGCATTCATGATAGGCAGTTGAAACGTGCGATGACGTGCACTGGTGCCAATGACAAGACTGCAATCCGCGATGGCTTCTTCTAATGTCGATACGATGGTCGCATTTTCAAGGAGATCAACAGCGCCAGCCGCGCGGCTAGTGGCTTCCTCTGAAGGGTAGTCGTTTGGGTCAACCAAATATAAGTTGGTTAGTCCCATATTCTTCATGGCACGGGCGATGGCGCCTACGTTGCCGGGGTGGAAGGTGTTGATCAATACAATTCGGATGTTACTTAGCATGGGTCGTGAAGCACTCAGGGTTGTTTGTCACTTAGACTTATTGTCTTGTCGTCAGATTATGGCTTTAGCGTGAGCGATTGCTCGGTGCTGGCGAAATCGACGTTGTCTAAGATGACTTTGGTTGTGTCATTAAAGAGGAACTGATTACAGGCGTGATGATACAGGGAACCTGTCTCTAACACCAATCGGTAGTTGCCTCTTGGAATGTAATTGGCGGCATACGCTTGTTTTCCATACAAGTAGATGGAAAAGGGCGCTTGACCGTCATAGGATTCGAACGTCAGCATGCTGTGCTCGGGGAGTTGGTTGAGAATGCGCAGTCGGCTGCTGCCATCAGCTTTGCCAATTAATTCACCGTGTTGTGGTGCAATCCCTGGCTGGCCAATACAGCCCGTTCTCATGGCTTGTTGCACACTTCCATATCCAATATTTTTTGCTTCTACCCAGCCATTGATCCCTTGGTAACGAACGGTTAACCAGTCGCCCTGCAATTTAATACTTTGTAGATTGGATTGCGGTGGAATAGTTTGAATTACTGTTCCACTGGCGTCAGGCTCAGAGAATAAACGGGTCTCGTTAAGGGTGTATCCGGATCCCACTCGAAACTGAGGATACAGCCCGCTAACGTAAGGGCTTTCGTTTGATTCGAATTGGCTCGTTTTGTTAGCTGATTGCCAGTAAAGCGTGCTGTAAATACCCGCTGCAAAACAAGCGATGTAGGTGGCGGCGCGAAAAGCCGCTTTGGCTGCATCTAATCGAATGGGTTGGCTAACAGGTCTGCTTGCTGGGTGTTCTTTTGGCTCAATTTCGTCTTCATCAACAAACGATTGGTAAGGTGGAATATCCGATGTATCCGATTGGTAGTGTTTGGTGTCGTCACCAGTGTGGCTAGATGAGTAATCATAGCCTTGGGCCGTGAAATTTTTAGAAGCCTTGAAGGCTTCTTCATACAGGGCTTTTACGCGCTTTTCATTGAGCGTGTTTCGCGCTGCTTTTATGGCGTCGTCACGGGCTTTTTCTTGATGCGCGTTATTGCGCTTCATTTCATCGTATGCCCGTTGCCGCTCTTTTATGAAGGCTTCTTGTTCTTTGTCTGTGGCAGTGGAGGCGTGCGAATATCGATTTTTAGCCCCAGAGCTTTGTGTGTTTTCACTGGTAAAGCTAAAAGGCTTCCAGTCGTTTACTTGCGCGCTTTGGCGAATGGCATTCGATACATTTTCATACGCCGCTTGCAGTCGCTGGAACAATTCTGTGGTGTCTGTATCTGGGTTTTTGTCGGGATGGTAACGCCGAGCTAAACGTCTAAACGCGGCCTTTGCTTCCTGCTCACTGGCACTGGTGGGGATTTCCAGTAGTTGATAGTCGTCTATTAAGCTCATGCTTTTTGGGTTACTAACCGTGTTATACAGTGTGAATGAATAAGTCTGTTACGCATTATGCACGATTTGTTGGTGCGGACAAAGATGGATCTTTTTCAGCCAAAAGCTCGAGGTAGTGTACGGGAGACATGGGGCGATAGAGATGGTAACCCTGCCCAACTTGACAGTTCCATTGTAACAAGAGTTGTAAAATGCCTTCGGATTCAATGCCTTCTGCTACACTGGCGATTTCCAAGGCGTCGCACAAGTCGATCATGCTTCGGCACAAGGTTTGACTTTGTGCATCGTTGAGTAAATTCATGACAAAAAACTGATCAATTTTAAGTTCATCGGTTTCCAATGCGACTAGATTTTGCATTGAACTGTAGCCCACGCCAAAGTCATCGATGGCCAATTTAAAGCCAGCTTGATGAAGCAGTTTGACGTTGTTATGAACGGTCTCGTTATTGTTGAATACGCTGGTCTCGGTGATTTCAATGGTAAACCTATGCGCTGACAATCGGTGTGTCGAAACCGATCCGATGACACGTCTTGCAAACCCTTCTTGTAATAAATCCAGCGCAGAGATATTAATCGATAGACATTGTGTGGCGAGCACCTGGGGGTGCTCGGAAACCCATTTGAAAACCTTTTCAATCAGCATGTCTGTTAGCTTGTAAATGAGTCCAGTTTGTTCGGCTAAAGGAATAAATTCCGCCGGTGAAACTGGACCTAATAGATCGTTGTTCCAACGTATCAAAACTTCGCCACCAATGATGTCTCTGTTTACTAGATGGACTTGAGGTTGAATGTCAAAGTAGAGCTTTTCATGCTCAATATCATTGGTAAGTAGGGTGATAAGGTTAAGTTGATGCGCGTGGTTGCTTTTGAGGTTGTCGTTGAAGGCCGCCCAATTTCCAGATGAATAAGTCACTGAATGTGTCGCAATTAAGGCGTTTTTATAGAGCTTATCCAAATCTGACCCTTGCGATGGGTACATAGCGCTCCCAATTTTATATTGGTGCCTAAAAGGGGTTTTATCGATCAGCGTTGGATTGTCTAAAATGGCCTGAATGGCCTTTATTTGCTGATGCAGCGTTTCGGGCGATACGCTGATTAGTACCATGCTTGTGGTGGTTAATCTAATCAACTTTTTGGTGTTTTGATCGGGTAAAGGGAAAGACATTAATCCTTTTAGGTCGAGGGTTTGTTGGTGAATTCCTTGAATGACATCGCATATCGCGGCATCCGCTTTGGCTGGCCCTAATGCTTGACTTAATGTCTGATAGTTACTGATATCAATGATGATGAGAGCAAGTGTTGACGTTTCATCATGACTTTTTAGTAACTGAGGCAATGTGTCGAAATAGTACGTCCTATTTGGCAACCCGGTGGGCAAATCAGTGATGGCTTGCCGTTGTCGATTGTATTCAATCTGTTTGGCTTTATCGGCAAAGGCAAAGGAAAATCCCAGCAGCTGTAAAATGCTTGAAACAGGAAATATAGACTCAGTAAAGACATTAATAGGCAGCATTTTCCAAAAAATCATTGTGTTGAGGATGCTGCCGGTGAGCAAAAAGAACCATGAAAATAAGTAGAAGCGAACGGCAACGAATCCTTTTAGATAGGCTTTAATCCCCCAATAACAGCAAATGATGAACATAAAAACTTCGAGCGTTGCAAAAAGCTGTGCGGAGGTTTTAACGGAAGTTAGTTGTGTGGACATTAAAAAGGCGATGAAAATAACATCACCATATTTACGCAGAATGGATTTACTGGAAGGAACCTTCACTTCTTTGAGAAAGTGCAACGTGAAGCGGAAGAGTATCCATGCCGCCACGCCAAATAAAACAAACAAGTTTCGAATAATCCATTGGCTAATTTCTTCCGAAAAAAGCCAGCGGTTAAAGCCCGTTATCACCCCCAGCGCGACCAAAATAACAATGTTTAAACCTAGATAATAAATAAACCCAGGCTGTCTAAGCAGAATAAAAACAAAGATATTGTGCGCCAACAAAATGCTTAGACTACTGATGATAAATGTCCAAAACAGCAATTTTTGCTCTTTTTGTTTAATGGAGTCTTGCTCGTCGAAAATCATAAATGGCGTAAGCAGTGGGCTGTTTCCCTGTTTACGGATCAATAAGGTTGTGTCTTCCTGAGTGGACAGAGTGATTGGCACCCAGATACCATCATAATGTTCAATATCACCTTGCCAGTTATCCAGCGCGCCTTTCTTCCATTGCTCTTGTAGGGTGTCGCCATAGAAAAGGTAAAAGTCCAAATGTTCGATAACATAGTAATTTAAGTTAAGGTAAAGCGTCTTTTCGAGAGCATTCGGTGCTAGTTTTGGGAAAGAGAGCTTGTGCCAGTAAGCACTTTTAGCGAAATCTTGCGATTCAGCGTAGGTGCTTGTCTTAAACTTTGTTGAGCGCAGCGCTTCTTCGACAGATAAGTTTGTTGTGTCTTGCAAAGTGGGGAGAGCGCCAATCAGTCGCGCGTTGTCCGTTGTTGAGGCTATGACGGAATGGACACATAATTGCATTGTCAGTAGAAAGAAGTAAAAAATTCGTCTAGATACCATTCCATTTGATCCTATATAACAAAGACGATTATGAACAAAGATGTAGTTATGATTGCTGATCATTTTGTCGTGACAACATCGACAATCTTTGCTTGCAATCAGGTTGGCTTTCTTAAAATATAGGCGACATTTTTAATATATGTACACTGTTTAGGATTTTTATGAGTGATAAATTGACCCATTTGGACCACCAAGGCCATGCTCACATGGTGGATGTTTCAGATAAAGACATCACTAAGCGCACCGCCACGGCGCAAGCTATTTTAGTGATGAGACCTGAAACATTAACCAAAGTGATTGAAGGCGGCTTGCCCAAAGGGGATGTGTTAGCAACAGCACGCATTGCCGGTATTCAGGGGGCTAAAAAAACCGCCGACCTTATTCCTTTGTGTCATCCTTTAATGCTAACGAAAGTCACTGTCGATATTTCGGTATTGGATGAGTGTCGATTAGAGGTGCTGTGTACTTGTTCTTTGTCCGGTAAAACGGGGGTTGAAATGGAAGCGTTAACGGGTGCGAGCATTGCAGCGTTAACACTTTATGATATGTGCAAAGCAGTTGATAAAGGCATAGTCATTCAGAATGTGTCTTTATTGGAAAAGAAAGGTGGCAAAAGTGGAGATTGGAGTAAGCAAAATGACTAGCATCAAGGTGGTCTTTTTTGCCTCTCTTAAAGACGGTGTTGGAATGAGTGATTGCATTATCGATGCTGATTTACCCATTAGTATCGCAGAGCTTAAAGCGGTGCTGGCTGATCATTTAGACAATGGGCAGATCTTGCTGAAAGATGGTGTGCAATCCTCGGTGGACTTTGAATTCACTAGAGACTCAGATTTGGTAACGGCTGGGGTTCGTGAAGTCGCTTTTTTCCACCTGTGACGGGAGGCTAAATGATTCTTGTGCAGGAAGAGGATTTTGACGTAGACGTTTTGTATAAACGTTTATTACACGCCAATAAAACGGGCGCCGTCGCAATGTTTGTTGGTTTGGTTCGACAGTTTTCGGATTTACCGAACGATGAATGTAGTTTCGAACTTGAGCACTACCCGGGCATGACGGAGCGAAATCTACAAGCCATTGTAGATGAAGCAAACCAGCGCTGGGCGCTTATTGACGTTTGCGTGGTGCACCGAGTCGGACGATTATCGGTGGATGACCAAATCGTTTTTGTAGGAGTGAGTGCATCGCATCGTGCAGAAGCCTTTCAGGCGTGTGACTTCATCATGGACTATTTGAAGAGCCGTGCCGCCTTCTGGAAAAAAGAGACCCAAGGCGCGAAAAGCCATTGGGTAGAAGCGAATGAAAAAGATCAACACAGTTTAGCGCGTTGGTCTAAATAGTTGAATGCTATACCGGAATAATCAATGCGGACGAAGCGCCTTCTTACGCCCACTCGCGTGGCGCTCTCGGTATTCTGTGTCTATGTACTTGTCTGTGGTTGCCATACTGGCGTGTCCGGCGTCTTCTCTGACGTGCTCTTTGGGGCGAGTTTTTACATCTTCTGAAATGCCAGTATGTCGTAACCAGTGGACGGTGGCCACACGCAAGTCATCGGCGTCTGTTCTCATGCCGTCTTCGCACATACGCTCGTAAGCCTTGTCGAAACAATATTGCACGATGTTTCGCACCTGTCTTGAACTTGTCATTGCGCCTTGTCCTCTGTTTTTGGGCACAAGGGGCGTGTTTTCGGCAATGGTGGGCAACAACGGCAGGTCTCTAAAACGTCTGTATCGGATCAGGGCGTTTAACATTTCATCTGATACAGCAACGAGTCGCTCTTTGTTTCCTTTAGACAATACTTTAAACCACCAGTGACCGTCCGAATCTTTAATAAAGTCCCCCATCACGGGCGCTGATCGCTCATCCGCAACAAGTTCAGAAATACGCAAATACATGCCAAGTAGAGCATTCATTATGAAAAGAGTGCGTTCGTGATTGGCTGGGTCTTCCTCGGCCAGCATTTCGGCTGTTTCAATGACGTAATCCCATTGAAGGTTGGAAATACGTCTTACTTGCTTTCGAGTCACTTCTTTTTTTACAAATTTACTTTTTTGTCGAATAAGTGCCACAGGGTTTTGATGGGCGGCGTCTTCTTGCATTAGGAAGCCATAATATGAAGACAAAATTGAAAAGGTGGCGCGAATGGCGGCTTGAGACAGTGAGTGTTGTTTGGCTTGTGGCGTTTCGCCATTTTTAAATTCAAGTTTACTGACGTGGGCGACAAAAGGGCGCCAGTCTGCATTTGCTGTTCTTTGTCCCATGTGCAACTTAAAACGCGCAACGTTCTTGGTACCAATCCAACTTTCTGGAGGGGTAATGCAAAAGTGGATGAACTCTTCAATTTGATCTCTTCTGAGTTCTGTGGATGGGCAATGTGCAATGTTCCAAGACCATAACAACAGCCTTTCTACTTCTCGGCGATATGAGTTGAAGGTTGCTTGCGAACCGTTGTAACTGTAAATAAAACACAGCGCCAGCTGAAGGTCTCTACGGTACTCTGCTTTATTTAGCTGAGGTATGTTTTTGCTGAGTTGCGACACAATGCCTTCAAATTGGGTGAAAGGGTTAGGCAGGTGTTCTAAGTTATCGATCAAAGCAAGTGGGGTCATCATCATTCTTATCCAAATAGTCGCATTAGATTAACAAATTTTTTGATATATCCCTATCGGTTTTGCCTCAAAACGCCTATCTCGCACTCTTATGACGCAATATCGTGTTTATTTATTCCTCATTCTTAGTGCTCTTAGTCTTATTTATTTGATTCATACGAAATTGATGTGATTTTTGTTCAAACTAACGTGCATTTGTTCGTATTTGGAACAAAGGTGGAAGCGTTCTCATCCCTCTTTTATCTTTTTATGAAAGGACTATTATAAATACATCGAAACGATAAACGATTTAGTTTTTAAATATTAATGAATGATCTCACAAGGAGATAAATATGAAAACGTTCACTAAAACAACTTTGGCTCTATTAACTGCAGCAGTAATGACTACGTCAGCATTTGCTGAAACTGGAACAGAGCGTCTTCAAAGTGCAAAAGGCAGTGTTGAAGCATTGGCGACAACATTAGAAAACATGGGTGCAGCTGTTAATACAGATGTTAACTTGAATGGTGCATATACATTTGATCAAAAAGTAGCGGTTTATAATGAAAAACACGCTGAATTACAGGATCAATTTGACGCTCTTCACGCCCAAACAGCTGAATAATTCATCCCATTATCATTGTCTTAGAATTAAATATTATTAAGGAATACAATTATGAATAACCTAAATAAAGCAATGCTTGCCTTCGTTACAGCTTCTGCAATGTCAACTTCTGTTTTTGCAGCGAGTGAATCTGCTTCAGAGCGTATCCAAAGCGCAAAAGGCAGCGTTGAAGCTTTGTCTGTGACTCTAGAAAACATGGGTGCTGATGTTGATTCAAGTGTTAACCTTAAAGGTGCTTACACAGCGGATCAGAAAGTGTCTGTATACAATGCAAAACACGCTGAGCTTCAAGCGCAATTTGATGAGCTTCACGCGCAATCTGCAGAATAATGCGATGTTCTAAGTTCTAAAAAGCCAAACGTTTGTTTGGCTTTTTTGTTGCTTTTCTATTACTTTTTATTTTTATTATTTGTCTTCCTCTAAATCCTCTTTTTTCTCTGCCTCTGCGATTAATTTAAATTCCTCTTCGGTATATATTATTGTGTTTTTTTCGCTACTAGCTGCGTCTCTTTTTGCTCTTTGAATCAAATATTGTGCGGATTTACCTTTTCCCTGACTAAAATCCAACATGGCTCGATAATACAGTGCCATTGGAATGTTGTTTGATGATTTATAATATTGAATATTTGCTCGCCACACTAGGCGGCGCTCATAAAGAAAATTTGAGCGAACGTAGATGGGTTTGCTCTGGGTTAATTGAGAATAAAGCATAGAAAACATAACGTTGTTAGGATCAATGTCTAATCTCTTTTGGACAATGTCGAGTCCTTTTTCATTATTGCTGGTGGCGCTCAAACTAAGTGCTTGAAGGTAATCCGTAAAGTTATTGTGGTTTTCAAGCTTGTCTAAGAAATCAACGGACCGTTCAGGGGATTGGATCAGGTAAGAGAACAACGCTTTGGCAAAATTTTTTGCATCATTGTCACGAATCTCTTGATCTAAATAGGCATAGGGTTTGTCTTCAATTCCGGCTCTATAAGCCAAAAGGCTGGCGCGGAAGAATTCAAAATCAGTGTGTTCTTTTTTACTTAAAATGGTGTTTTTTTTGTCCGTCGAAAAAGAATCCGACATTCGAGAGTTTGGGGAGGGGTGTGTTGACAAGAATTCTAGCTTGGGGCGACCTAAAGCTTCTTTAAAGAACGCTTGGAATAGTTTTCTCATTCCTTCCGGTGCCAATCCTGCATCATGTAAATACTCTTGTCCCTGTCTATCGGCTTCTTGTTCTTGATTGCGGCTATACGTTAGGGTGTTTTCTGCTTGATTGGCGATTCCGCCTAGCCATAACGCGCTAGTGGCATCGGATCCTGCTCCTGCAAGCGCGACTGCAATCCCTGCTCCTAACATCATCAATGTTTTTTGCAGCTCTTCACCTGAATGCTGTTGCTGTCTTTCATAGTGCCTTAAATCAAGGTGGGCAATTTCATGAGCCAGTAAACCAAACAGCATGTCTTCTTCGCTGATCATTTCCATGATGTCAGAGTAGATAAATAAATGATTCCCCGGAATGACAAAAGCATTGCTTTGTGAACTGTTTAAAAGGGTCATTTCCACCGTTGTGTTGTACAAGTTGGTTTGCGGAAGAATGCGTGAAATGGTGTCCTTGAGGTAATCGTAAGCTGGAGGAAAGTCGATCAAAGCCCGACTACCATTTAGTTTGCGAAACCAGTATTGTCCTAGGATGTATGAAGGATTAGATAAGGCTCTTTCGTCTTGATTGGCTTCTAGATCTGGTATGCTAGCGTTTGTAAAAGTAGTTGTAAAAACAAGGGTTAAGAGCGCGAACCCTGTTGTAACGTTTCGAAATAGTCTCATAATACGGCAAATGCATTGGGTGGATGAATAATAAAATGACGGTCAATTTAGAGAATCAGTATGACGTAATCTTGGATGCAAGAGAAGATCGTTGCCCAATGCCCTTGCTAAAAGCCAAAATGGCTTTAAACAGAATGTCAGCAGGTGAGTGTCTGTGTCTTAGGGCAGGGGACGCGGGTTCTTTGAAAGATATCCCGCAATACGTGGCGTTGGTTGGTTTTTCTTTGCTGGAAATGCGCGAAGAAGAGAGTGAATATACCTTCGTGATTCAAAAACACTGAACGAGTCTAGTATGTTTAAAATTGTAGATACGTTGATTAAACGATATTTTTCTAATGAAGAAGTGGTGGTCTTTCTACTTTTGCTGATGGCAACGGTTTGTGTTTTGGCGTTTTGGGGTGGGATTTTAGCGCCTATCTTGATTGCAATCGTGTTGGCTTTTTTGCTGCAAGGTGTGGTGGATCGTTTACAGCGGCTTGGTCTTGGTCATTTGACTTCGGTACTGATTGTATTTTCCAGCTTTATCACAGCCTGTACCGTGTTTATTGGGGTGATGGTGCCGATACTGTGGCGACAAGCTGTGCGTTTTGTGCAAGATGCCCCCAGAATGTTTACAGTGATTCGTGATGAAATACAGCAATTTGCAGAAGGGCATAGCGACCTTGTGAGTCAGTCTGCGATTGATGAATTGATCAATTCATTGGCAAACGAATCGACCAATCTAGGGCAATGGCTGGTGTCCTTTTCTTTGTCGAGTATTCCGTCTTTATTTTCTGTGGTGATTTATGTGGTTTTGGTGCCTTTAGTGATGTTTTTCTTGCTAAAGGACCAAGAGCGTATATTGAGTTATTTAACCTCATGGTTGCCAAAAGAAAGAAAAATGATGCGAAACATTGCTCACGAAATGAACGATCAAATTGCCAATTACATACGTGGTAAGTTCATTGAAATGATTGTTGTTGGGGCAGTTACCTACGTTGTATTTTTGATCTTTGGCTTAAAGTACGCGGAGTTGTTGGCGTTGCTTGTTGGCCTATCTGTGCTGATTCCATACATAGGGGCGGCTGCGGTCACGATTCCAGTGGTGTTGGTGGCGTTTTATCAATACGGTACGCAAAATGATTTTATATATGTAGTGGTTGCGTATTTGGTGGTTCAGGCCTTAGACGGCAATGTGCTTGTGCCGTTGCTGTTTTCTGAAGCGGTTAATTTACATCCACTGGCGATCATTGTTGCTGTGTTGTTTTTTGGTGGTATTTGGGGTTTTTGGGGAATATTTTTCGCCATTCCACTAGCTACATTGGTCAAAGCAATTATTAATGCGTGGCCGAACCAAGAGCAGTTAACGTATTAAGCTTTTTACGCCTTTAGACTTTGGTTTTTGCGGTTAAAAACATGCCCGTTCAGTGTAGAACGGGCATTTTTATTATGTGTTTACTGTTGCAAGTAAAACACTGTATGGCGGTAAGACGACGGTATTGTGATGGTCCACATAGCCACTTGGAATGGCTTCTGGAAGCGTTAAAACCGTCAATGTTTGTTCAACAGGCAGAATTTTGTCTTGGTGTGACGTGTTGATCGCGACATACAAACGTTTGCCTTGGAAACTGCGCAAGAAAGTAAGGGTGGTGTCATCGTTGTACAAAAACTCTATGTCACCGAATCGCAGTTCTGGATGGCCACGTCTAACATGCAGAAAATCACGGTAGGCATGCAAAACAGAATCGCGATTGCCATCTTGCACATCAACCGCCAGAGCACGTTGTGATTCAGCTATGGGTAACCAGGGTTGATTGTTTTGAGTAAAGCCGCCTAATGTTTCATTTTTCCATGGAAGAGGCGTTCTGCAACCGTCTCTTCCTTTAAATTCTGGCCAAAAAGCGATCCCAAATGGATCCACCAATTGATCAAATTCAAGTTCTGCTTCGGGTAAGCCCAGTTCTTCTCCTTGGTATAAGCACACACTTCCTCTTAGCGTTAAGAGCATCGCCATGTAAATTTTACTTTTTGCGATTGGGTCGTGATTGTTCCCCCAGCGAGTCGCTACTCGTTCCACATCATGGTTGCCGATTGACCAGCATGGCCAGCCATCGCCCAGTCCGGCTTCTATAGTCTGCATTGTGTTGCGAATGTGTGTCATCGAGGAGTCGTGGGTGAGTAAGTCAAAGGAGTAGCACATGTGTAATTTGTCTCCTCCTTGAGTGTAGGCCGCCATCGTTTCGAGAGCAAAATCACAGCCGACTTCACCCACTGTCGTGGTATTGGGGTAATGATCCAGTAAGCCTCGTAAACGTTGCAAAAAGCCGATATTTTCAGGTCTAGATTTATCGTAAAGGTGAAGTTGGTAAGCGTATGGATTGTCGAGACGAACGCCAATACTGCCTTCGACTACATCTTCTTTTGGTGGGTTGTTGCGAAGTTCGACATCATGATAATAGTAATTGGCAGTATCTAAACGAAATCCATCTACGCCGCGCTTGAGCCAGAATTCAACGGTTTCTAATAGCGCGTCTACAACGTCAGGGTTATGGAAATTCAAATCAGGCTGACTGTCTAAAAAATTATGCAGATAATATTGTTTGCGGCGACTGTCCCAGTGCCAAGCTGGTCCACCAAACACTGAGAGCCAATTATTCGGGACAGTGCCATCCGAATTCGCGTCTGCCCAAATGTACCAATCGGCTTTAGCGTTAGCATGATTGCTACGAGATTCAACAAACCAAGGGTGTTGGTCTGAGCTGTGATTCAGCACCTGATCAATCATGACCTTTAATCCATGTTGGTGGGCTGACTCTATTAGTGCATCGAAATCACTCATGTCGCCAAAAATAGGGTCTACGTCACAATAATCAGACACATCGTAACCAAAGTCTTTCATTGGAGAGGTGAAAAAAGGCGAGAGCCAAATCGCATCAACGCCCAATGAGGCAATATAGTCCATTTTTGCGGTGACACCGGGTAGGTCGCCAATGCCATCGTTATTCGAATCAAAAAAACTTCTGGGATAAACCTGATAAATGACTGCGCCACGCCACCACTCTTGATTATTAGTCATGATTTTTCTCTCTTAAAATAGGGAAGTTTTGGTATAAGCGCTAACAGAATTAGTTAGATTTATAGAGGATAGGTTCCATTCTCTGTCGTGCTTTTTGTTGCTGTTTCCAGCATACTCAATGATTCCTATTAATGCATACTTATTTGCCGTTATAACCTACCAAATTTCTGGTTTTTCTGGAGCTCTGATGTTTTCTGAAAATGCTCGTCCTGTGGCATGGCCCCTTGTTCTTTTTTTACTTTTTTTCTGTGCCTTGGTAGGCGTCATGATGCCTTATATTTCGATGTATTATAAATCGATTGGTTTAAGTGCCTCTGAAATTGGCCGTTTAATGTCGACGTTTACTTTGTCGGGTATTGTCATTCCGCATTTTTGGGGGTGGTTGACGGCAAAAGTAGGGCTGCCAAAGCGCATACTCAGCTTGGGATATTGGGCTGCTTTGTTGCCGTGATTCCTTTTAACTGGAGTAATGAATTCGAAACTTTGTGGTTATTAACGTGCACTATGGCGCTGTTTTACTCGGCGTTGATCCCTATGACTGACTCTCTGGCTGTGAGAAGCATAAGACACTTAGACGTACCGTACACTCGATTGCGAGTTGGTGGTTCGATAGGGTATGTGTTTGCAGTGACGGGTGCGGGTTTCTTGATTGGACAATTTGGTACCGTTGTTGTCATTCCGACCATGTGTACTTTTCTTGCTTTAGCGGTGGTGACGTCGTTTTTTCTGAAAGAACAAGCGTATGAAGTTAATACGCAAAAAGCGACCACCTCCTTTATGGCTCTAGTGAAGACCCCAGAGTCAATGTTGTTCTTTACGCTGGCTTTTTTGGCTTTTATGTCCCACGCGCCATTCAATGTCTTTTTTGCGGTGCATTTATCAAACCTCGGATACAGCGGTCAGTCTATTGGTCTATTAATGGCGCTTGGCGTCGTGATTGAGATTTTTTTGTTTTTGTTTTTGGCAACACCATTAAAAAATTCGATGTTGTGCACATTATCATGTTGTGTTTCGTTTGTGGTGTTGTTCGTTGGGTATTGGTTGGGTGGTTCGCTTCTATTGTTTGGGTATTGGTGCTTACCCAGTTGCTGCATTGTGTCACTTTTGCTTTGTTTCATATGGTGTCAATTGAACAAATTCGTCGATTGTTTCCTGAGCGTTATGCTGGTCAAGGGCAAGCCATGTACAGTGCTTTCGCGATAGGTTTGGGTGGCGGTTTGGGGATGGTGATTGCTGGATATTTGTGGGAGTGGATCGGTGGCGCGTGGGTGTTTACAGCCGCCGCCTGTGTTAGCGCGTCGGCGCTGGCAATTATAATACTCAGCCAGCGCCGTTGAAAAAATGGCCATGTTACATTGTACTGCTGTCATTTTTTAATAATTCGATAAAGGCAATGGCAGCACGGCTAAGCGTTCTTTGCTTGTGATGAATAACACCTAACTCTCTTTCTACGTTCAGATCGGCAAGGTTAAGTACAACCAATTTGTCATCAACTAAAGTAGACGGTAGCAAAGACCATCCCCAGCCAATACCTACCAGCATGGCCAATGTTTCTAGATTGTTGGTATTCATACGGACTTTGGGTTTTAGTCCTTGTTTACCGAACGCTTGCTCGGCAATTTGCCTGGTAAACGTGTTTTTATTTGGCAGTACACATGCGTGTTTCGCTAGCTCGATAAGCGTTAGATTGTTAGATGACGCCAGTGGGTGATCTTGACTGACAACACATGTCAACGGATCGGACCAGATCGGCAAGGATTCTATAAGCGCGTTTTCTTTATTAGATAAGGTAATGATCCCTAATTCAGCGCGTCCTTTCAAAACATCTTGGTAGGCTTCTTCTGATTGAACAAATTCAATTTCCAATTGCGCGCTTGGAAAGTCTTCTTGGAATCGTTTGAGAAATTTCGGTAGACGGTGCAAGCCAATGTGATGGCCGGTTGAAATGCGTAATTCGCCGCTCACATCTTGCATTTGCAATGTCATACTGCGTTTTATGTCTTGTAGATCTTCCGCCATTTTTATTGCTTTGGGGAGAAGGCGTATACCGGCTTCAGTCAATTGCACTTGGCGTCCTATTCGATCAAAAAGCGTAACCCCTAAGTTACTTTCTAGTGCCGCAATGCGTTTGCTGACAGCGGGCTGAGTCACGAATAGTTGGGCGCCCGCTTCCGAAAAGGAGCTGGTTTCGGCGACTTTTATAAAGGTGAGTAGCTCTGCAATGTCTATCATTCCAAAAAATTATCCAAAATATGAAAAATATGAATTTGAGTAATTTAAGTCAAAGTTTTAGGATAGCGCAATAGATTTCTGAGGAGAGAACTTATGTCAGCGAAAACCCTTTACGACAAGCTGTGGGATAGCCACCTTGTTCAGCAACGAGATGACGGCAGCGCTTTGATTTATATCGATTTACAGCTGCTTCATGAAGTGACATCACCACAGGCTTTTGAAGGTCTTCGATTGGCTGGGCGTAAGCCTTGGCGTGTGTCTTCAAGCTTGGCAACACCAGACCATAACGTACCGACAACTAAGAAAGAGCGAATTTCGGGTGTTGATGGTATTGAAGACCCAGTTTCTAAGATCCAAGTAACGACTTTGGACGATAACTGCAATGAATTCGGTATCACTGAATTCAACATGAAAGACATTCGCCAAGGAATCGTGCACGTTGTTGGGCCAGAGCAGGGTGCAACGCTTCCAGGCATGACGGTTGTGTGTGGCGATTCACATACATCCACGCACGGTGCGTTTGGTGCTTTAGCACATGGTATCGGTACCTCTGAAGTTGAGCACGTTTTAGCGACTCAGTGTTTGGTGCAGAAGAAAAGCCGTAACATGTTGGTTCGCGTGGATGGTGAATTATCACCTTGGGTTTCGGCGAAAGACGTTGTGTTAGCTATTATCGGTGCGATCGGAACCGCCGGCGGAACAGGCTTTGCGATTGAATTTGGCGGAACAGGTATTCAATCTTTGTCGATGGAAGGTCGTATGACCGTTTGTAACATGGCCATTGAAGCCGGCGCGCGCGTTGGTTTGATTGCGGTAGATGATACGACTGTCGAATACGTTAAAGGTCGTCCTTATGCACCAAAAGGGGCTCATTGGGATATGGCGGTAGAGGCTTGGAAAGACCTTGTTTCTGACAAAGACGCGCAATTTGACGAAGTGGTTGTGATCAAAGCGGAAGACATTAAGCCACAAGTCACGTGGGGAACTTCTCCAGAAATGGTTATTGCCATTGATGAACCAATTCCTCGTGCGGAAGATCAGAAAGACCCAGTGAAAAAAGAAGGCTACGCGCGTGCTTGGAAATACATGGGTCTAGAAGGCAAAACTATGTTGTCTGATGTGGTTCTAGATCGTGTTTTCATTGGTTCTTGTACAAACTCTCGTATTGAAGATTTACGTATTGCCGCTGAAGTTGTTAAAGGCCGTAAAGTTGCTTCTACACTTAAGCAAGCGATTGTTGTGCCTGGCTCTGGTTTGGTAAAAGCGCAAGCGGAAAAAGAAGGCTTGCATGAAATTTTCGAAGCCGCTGGATTAGAATGGCGTGAGCCGGGTTGTTCTATGTGTTTGGCAATGAACGCTGACAAACTAGGTGCTGGCGAACATTGTGCGTCTACGTCCAACCGTAACTTTGAAGGTCGTCAAGGCTTTGGTGGTCGTACGCATTTGGTTAGTCCTGCAATGGCCGCGGCGGCAGCGATTGCTGGCCATTTTGTTGATGTTAATGAGTTTGTTAAACACTAGGAGAACAGTATGCGTCCTTTTACTAAACATACAGGTCTAGCCGCTCCTTTGGATTTGGCGAACGTTGATACTGATATGATCATTCCAAAACAGTTCTTGAAATCCATCAAGCGCACTGGTTTTGGTAAGAATTTATTTGATGAACTTCGTTATGAAGACGAAGGACAGCCAGACCAAGAATGCGATGGTCGTCCTATTCGTAAGGATTTTGTGTTAAACCAAGATCGTTACAAAGGTGCGAGTGTATTGTTGGCACGTCAGAACTTTGGTTGTGGTTCTAGCCGTGAACACGCGCCTTGGGCATTAGATGATTATGGTTTCCGTTCCATTATTGCGCCCAGCTTTGCGGATATTTTTTACAACAACTGTTTCAAAAATGGCTTGTTGCCTATCGTATTACAAGCCGAAGAAGTGGATCAATTGTTTGCAGAAGTGGCATTACGTGAAGGCGCTCAAGTGATTGTTGACCTTGAAAACCAAACCGTCACTTCGCCTTCTGGTGCGACATTCGAATTTAATGTCGATAATTTCCGTAAACATTGTTTGTTGAATGGTTTAGACGATATCGGCTTAACGTTACAGCAAGATGCCGCGATCCGTCGTTACGAAGAAAAACGCATGAATGATGCGCCGTGGCTTTTCTTGCCACGCGGTCAATAGTTTTCAAAACAACATATTAGAAGACAGATTTTTAAAGGGTTTAACATGACTAAGAATGTATTGGTATTGCCGGGCGACGGTATTGGTCCAGAAATCGTAGCGCAAGCGGTTCGAGTATTGGATGCAGTGAATGAGCAGTTTTCTTTGAATATTCAGCATGAAAGCGCTTTAGTCGGTGGCTCTGCTTACGATGAGACTGGCTCTCCGTTGCCAGAAGCTACATTAACAAAGGCGAAAGCGGCTGATGCTATTTTGCTTGGTGCGGTTGGTGGCCCTAAGTGGGATAAGTTAGACATGTCAGTTCGCCCTGAAAAAGGCTTACTTGGTTTGCGTTCTAACCTAGAGCTATTTTCGAATCTTCGTCCTGCGATTCTATACCCACAGCTAGCTGATGCGTCTAGCTTGAAGCCAGAAATCGTTGCAGGTTTGGATATTCTGATTGTTCGTGAGCTAACGGGTGGTATTTATTTTGGTCAGCCTCGTGGGATTCGTACGTTAGAAAATGGCGAACGTGAAGGCTTCAATACCTATGTCTACAGCGAATCAGAAATTCGTCGTATCGGTCGTTCTGCTTTCGAAGCGGCTCGTCAGCGTGGTAAGCGTGTTTGTTCTATTGATAAATCCAACGTGCTAGAAGTGACGGTACTTTGGAAAGAAGTCATGGAAGAAGTATCGAAAGAGTATCCAGACGTCGAATTGACTCATATGCTAGTCGATAATGCTGCTATGCAGCTTGTTCGAGCGCCAAAACAGTTTGATGTAATGGTTACTGGCAATATGTTTGGTGATATCCTTTCTGATGCGGCTGCGATGTTGACAGGTTCTATTGGTATGCTACCTTCTGCTTCTCTTGATGCGGAAGGTCGCGGTATGTATGAGCCATGTCACGGCTCTGCGCCAGACATTGCAGGCAAAGGAATCGCTAACCCATTGGCGACAATTTTGTCAGTTGCTATGATGTTGCGTTATTCTTTAGACGCAAAAGAAGCCGCCGATGCTATTGAAGCAGCGGTAAGCAAGGTTCTAGATCTAGGTCTTAGAACGGCAGATATTGCATCAGAAGGGTGCGAAACTGTTAGTACGCAAGCCATGGGCGATGCCGTACTTAACGCGTTAACAGCGCAGCATTAAAAAGCTTAATATCATAACGATATTGGGTATTCATTAGGGATACTGCTCTTGGTATGAGTGGCCCCACAAAAAAAGGTAACGTTAACCATGTCAAAACACACTGTAGGTTTAGTCGGATGGCGCGGAATGGTCGGTTCCGTGTTGATGCAACGCATGATGGAAGAAAAAGACTTTGATCATATTGATCCTGTTTTTTTCACGACATCTCAAACGGGGCAGAAAGGTCCAGAAATTGGTAAAGATATTCCATTGCTTCAAGATGCCAGCGACATCGAAGCATTGAAGAAAATGGATATTATTATTACCTGTCAAGGCGGGGATTACACCAAGGCTATTTACCCACAGTTGCGCAATGCTGGTTGGAAAGGTTACTGGATTGATGCGGCGTCATCACTTCGCATGGAAAAAGACGCAATTATTGTGCTTGATCCAGTGAACTTAAACGTTATCAAGCAAGGTTTGAATAGCGGCGTTAAAACTTTTGTGGGTGGTAACTGTACGGTTAGCTTGATGCTATTGGCGCTAGGTGGGTTGTTTGAGAAGGGCCATATCGAGTGGATGACTTCTATGACTTACCAAGCCGCTTCTGGTGGTGGTGCGCGCCACATGCGTGAATTGATTAATCAAATGGGCATGTTGCAAGGTTCTGTTGCTTCTGAGCTTGCTGATCCTGCTAGTGCGATTCTTGAAATTGATCGTAAAGTGGCAGAGACAATGCGCTCTGGTAATTTGCCGACGGATCAGTTTGGTGTTCCGCTAGCGGGCTCTTTGATCCCTTACATTGATAGTCAGCTTGATAACGGCCAGAGCCGTGAAGAGTGGAAAGCACAGGCTGAGTGTAACAAGATCTTAGGTATCAACGGGAAACCTATTCCTGTAGATGGTCTATGTGTTCGTATCGGTGCGATGCGTTGTCATAGTCAGGCTTACACGATCAAGCTAAACAAAGACATCCCTGTTGCGGATATCGAAGGAATGCTTGCAGAGCATAATGATTGGGTGAGTGTGGTTCCTAATGATAAGCAAGCGACTATGGAGCGTTTAACTCCTACGGCTGCCACTGGAACATTGACTATTCCAGTTGGTCGTATTCGTAAGCTGAATATGGGACCTGAGTACATTAGTGCTTTCTCTGTTGGTGACCAGTTGTTGTGGGGCGCTGCAGAGCCTCTACGTCGTATGTTACGGATTTTGCTAAACGACTAGTCGCGTATTTTTCTAGGCTAACCGAAACGCCAGTCTTAACCGACTGGCGTTTTTTTTGCTGATTTTTAATGTTCCGCTATATGGCAGGTGCAATTCTTCTCTCATTTGTTTTTAGGCTGCTACACTTACCTAGCGACTGATTGAATAAGATCACTTCGCGGTTAAAACTAAAGCTTGCTATAGGTGTAAAAAATATTTATTTTAATGAAAGAGCGATTGAATGCTTTGCTCTTTTAAAGTGGTATGGTATTGATATATAAAGTGTTTAAGGAGTATAAGTGGCTTTCTTCGGTGTTTTTGTTTGTTCATGATCTTGAACAAGTTTTTACATTACAGGCATTGAAATTAGATCACTTCATCCATAGATTATAGGTAAGGGCAGAAGAGGAGGAATAAAAAGTACGTTAATAAAACACCTGACCAAAACAGAAGGAAATTCTCTATGTATACATTGAATATTAGCGGTCACCACGTCCAATCTGGTGAAGAAGTTCAAGAAGTAGTAAAAGAAAAAATGGATCACTTGGCGCGTATTAATAACCAAATAACGACCATTAAAGTGATACTAAACACAGAGAAGCATGAGATTCATGAATTAATTGTAGAAGCCAGTGTTCATATTCCTGGTCATGATCTTTTTGCAACGGTTAAGACAGACAAGCAACTAAAGCCAGCCCTTGATCTTTTAGTTGGGAAATTAGAAAAGCAGTTGATAAAGCACAAAGCAAAACACGCTGGTCGTCAGCACCATATTAATGCTCAGGATGTAGAGAGTCCTATAGAGCGTCAATTGCAAGCCGAATTTGATGAGCTGGTAGAACGAGAAGTTATTTAGTTTATCAACCTTTTAGGAGAAGCCTCGCATTGCGGGGCTTTTTTGTGCCTTTATTTTGACTAAATCTATTTCCTCAGCCCTAAGCCTCATACGCCAAATGTAGGCATAAAAAAAGCGACACTCAGCGAGTGTCGCTTTTTAGCAAAAGTACTATTTAATCGAAAGTTGATTAAATATTAGTAGCAGGGATGAATTCTACTGGCGCTGTTGTCATTGCTTCTAATGGTGGCGCAAAGTCAGTCAGGTTAATGCCTGCAACCGCTGCTTTGTACTCTTCCAATGTTGGGAAGCGTCCCAAAACGGTAGACAAGACAACCAATGGCGTTGAACCCAGTAAAGATTCACCTTTCTTCTCAGAGGAGTCTGCAACAACACGGCCTTGGAATAGGCGAGTAGACGTTGCGATTACTGTATCACCAGGCTCTGCTTTCTCTTGGTTACCCATGCACAAGTTGCAACCAGGGCGTTCCAAATACAAAATATTTTCGTATTTTGTGCGTGCTACGCCTTTTGGGTTTGTGTCATCGAACTCAAAACCTGCGTATTTCTTCAAAATATCCCAGTCGCCGTCGGCTTTTAACTCATCAACAATGTTGTAAGTTGGTGGCGCAACAACAAGAGGGGCTTTAAATTCAACGCTGCCGTTTTGTGCTTCTAGATTGCGTAGCATAGACGCAATGATTTGCATGTCGCCTTTGTGCACCATACAAGAGCCAACAAATCCTAAGTCAACAGGCTTGTCTTTGTAGAAAGACACCTGACGAATAACATCGTGCGTGTAACGCTTAGATACATCTTCATTGTTTACATCTGGGTCAGCAATCATTGGCTCGTTGATTTCATCAAGGTCAACAACCACTTCCGCGTAGTATTTAGCATTGTTGTCTGGAGCAAGTGCTGGTTGCTCGCCAGATTGAATGCCAGCAATGCGCTTGTCAGCAAGTTTGATAAGGCCGTGAAGCGTTTGTGCTGCGTTCTCCATTCCTTTGTCAATCATGATTTGGATACGCTTTTTCGCCAACTCAAGAGACTGAATAAGTGTTTCATCCTGAGAAATACAGATGGAAGCTTTTGCTTTCATTTCTGCAGTCCAGTCAGTGAATGTGAACGCTTGGTCAGCCATCAGCGTGCCGATGTGTACTTCAATGACACGGCCTTGGAAAACGTTTTCGCCGCCAAACTGTTTTAGCATTTGAGCCTGAGTAGAATGAACCACATCACGGAAATCCATGTAGCTCTTCATTTCGCCTTTAAAGGTAACTTTTACAGACTCAGGAATTGGCATAGTTGCCTCACCTGTTGCTAATGCCAACGCAACTGTACCTGAGTCGGCACCAAACGCTACACCTTTGGACATACGTGTGTGAGAGTCACCACCGATGATGATCGCTGTGTCATCCACAGTAATGTCATTCAATACTTTGTGAATAACGTCTGTCATTGGTGGGTAAACGCCTTTAGGGTCACGAGCCGTGATCAAACCAAACTGATTCATGAAAGACATCAATTTTGGAATGTTTGCTTGTGCTTTAGAGTCCCAAACAGAGGCTGTGTGACAACCAGATTGGTATGCACCGTCAACACTTGGGGAGATAACGGTAGCCGCCATCGATTCCAATTCTTGAGACGTCATCAAGCCGGTAGTGTCTTGCGAACCTACAATGTTCACTTTAACGCGAACGTCGGAACCAGCATGAAGGGCTTTCTTGGAATTAACACCAACGGCGTTCTTGTTGAAAATTTTCTCAACAGCGGTTAAGCCTTGATCATCGTTTGAAATCTCTTTCGCAGGAGCAAAAACAGTTGGCATTGGAATGCCCAGTGTTTCCGCGGCGAATGTTTGTAGTTTCTTACCGAAAACCACTGCGTAAGAACTGCCTGCTTTCATGAACTCTACTTGCTGAGGAGTAAAGGCAGAAGAGACATCAACAAGAACTTTATCACCGTTATACAGTTTCTTTTCTTTTGTGTTGATCGTCAGAATCGTACCAGTTTCAACAGAGTAAGCTTGTTCAAGAACCGTGTCGCCGTTAGCGTCACGAACAGGGTTGCCAGCTTCGTCTAGTTTCTTAACCCAGTTTTTCAAATCTAGACCGATACCGCCAGTTACACCAACAGTGGTCATGAAAATTGGAGAAATGCCATTTGTGCCTGCTACTACAGGGGCAAAGTTAACAAATGGGATGTATGGGCTTGCTTGTTGACCTGCCCAAAGAGCGACGTTGTTTACGCCAGACATACGTGAAGAACCAACGCCCATGGTGCCTTTTTCTGCGATAAGCATAACTTTAGCATTCGGGTGTTTAGCTTGTAGGTCTTTGATTTCTTGTTGAGCTTCTGGAGAAATCATGCACTTACCGTGAAGTTCACGGTCAGAACGAGAGTGCGCTTGGTTACCAGGAGACAATAAGTCGGTTGAAATATCACCTTCAGCGGCGATGTAGGTAACCACATCAATTTTTTCGTCAATGTCAGGAAGTTTGGTAAAGAACTCGGCTTTAGCGTAACTTTCTAGAATGTCTTTGGCGACGGTGTTGCCCGCTTTGAAAGCATCACCAAGACGTTCCATATCCGCTTCGTATAGGAATACTTGCGTTTTAAGTACGTCGGCTGCGGCAACGGCTACAGAAGCATCATCAGATAAGGCAAGATCGATTAATACTTTAACAGATGGGCCGCCTTTCATGTGAGACAAAAGTTCTAGTGCGAACGTTGGTGTAATTTCTTCAACAACGGCTTCACCAAGAATGATCTCTTTCAAGAATTTTGCTTTTACGCCTGCGGCACTTGTTGTACCCGGTAAAGTGTTATAAATGAAAAAAGAAAGGGAGTCTTTACGGTGTTCGTGCCCAGTGTCTTTAATTTGAGCAATGATTTCTGTTAATAGATCACCGCCATCGATAGGTTTAGGATGCAACCCTTGGCTTTTACGATTCTCTATCTCTTGTAAGTACTCTAAATATAAGCTCATTTGCACCTCTGAATAATAATTTACGATTATGTTATATGCTAAACGTGAGGGCTAAGATCAGGTCAACGGTATTCACTCTAGAGAAAATAGAACGCCAAACCTTAATGTCTTGTTCCTTGAATAGCGGTTTTTATACAGATCGTTTACTTTGCATCTGGTGGCGTATGCAACATCATATTCAAGCCTTGGCTTTTCAGTATTGTTACAGCATGCCTAAGGCACGGCCACCTTAATTTTCTGTGGTTAGCGAATGCAATCCGATACATTTCGCTAACGGCGTATTACTTTTTTGATGGGTACATTTTATAGAAAAAAAGCGCTAAAGACTTACTGTGTACCATAACAATTTCGAATAGGTGACATTTAGCGGAATTATTCTGATTTAGCCTATTCATTTGATTGCTGAATGACTCTAACCACTCTGAACCCCCAATTACTGGCTTTTAAGTCAGGTTGAGCGCGGTATCGTGTCGAGCTTCGACCAACTCTAGGGATGTCAAACCAAGAACCACCTCGCAACACACGATGATCGCACTGGTTTGCAAGCCATACTTGGTTTTTAGTTGGTGCGCCGTCATAAGTGTCGTGATAGCAATCTTCAACCCATTCAGCAACGTTGCCGTGCATATCAAACAAGCCTAGTGGATTACTGGCTTGACTGCCAACTGGCGCAGAAGAAATTCCATCCCATTTGCTGCCACAGCTGTCGCATACGCTGTAGCCAGCTCTGACAGTATCGCCATACCAAAATGCCGTATCTGAATCTGCTCTTGCCGAGTATTCCCATTCAATTTCAGTAGGTAGGCGGTACTCTTGGTTGGTTTCGTCAGATACCCATGCAGTATATGCTTTCGCATCGTACCAACTGATGTTGATGACTGGGCGTTTGCCACGCCCCCAGCCATTGTCAGGGGGTAATTCGCGATGGGTGGCCTTAGCAAATTTGTCATACTGATCAAAGGTTACTTCGTACTTACTAATGTAAAAGCCGTTTGGTATGTCAACTTCATGAGCGGGTTTTTCATTGTCATCGCCTACGTGCGTTTGGTCGCCCATAATAAAAGTAGAAGGGGCTATTTTTTCAATTTTGGGTGCTGTGCCACCAGAGCTCAGTGGCTCCTCTAAAATTTGTGGTAAGGCGTCAAATGAAGCGGCTTTTGAGGGTTTTGGCTCTATTTTTGGTGTAACGATAGCCGCTTTAGGGGGCGGTGTCTCAGGCCAAAAAATGACCGCAGTCATCAATGCCAGAGCCATTGCTGAGCCAATGCCGATAGTCAAAGGTGTTAGCGTCCTAATATAGCGCTTGACTGCGCGTTTCGCGGCAGAGCTCTCATTAGGCTCTGGTTTGTATAAGTTTGCTCGGATAATACCGATCACTTCGGCTAATGATTTAGGGCGATGACGCTCACTATCACGGCTCCATTTTACTATGCGCTCCCATGCCACATCGCTTAATAATGGGTGGGTGTCAGGAAGGCCCGTTGCAAAGTCTTTATCAAGAATGGATTCGCCTAGTAACGCCGCCATAAGCAATCGCATAAAGGCAAATTTATCAGACGATGGAGTACGTTGTTGGTCCTTTTTTAGATACTCACTAGGGAACAAACGAATGTCCATTTCACTTTCTTCAATTCGTTTCATCCAATTGTGAGAGCCAAAGCCTGTCATAATGCCTAAGCCGTTAACGACATGGATGGAACTAAGGTCTAAATGGCCATGGAACAGTCTGTTTTTGTGTACCTGATCCAATGCTTTGGCAATATTATCGAAAAGGCTGATCACAACATTAAGTGGGGCACCGTCTGGATATTTACCCAAAAAGCTATAGAGGTTTTCGCCACCGCATACGGCCGAGCAAGAAAATACCCACAAGTTGGAATAAAAAGGGGGTAGTTAGGTGTAATAGCAGGGTGTTTTACCGCGGCGTATTTTCTTGCATTTTGCAGAAAATCTTCCACTTTGCCTTTGTTTGATTGGAAGAAGCGCAATACAAAAGGACGACCACCTTGATCTGCTACCCAAGTGGTTTTTTGGCTGTCCATTGGGTAATTTAAAACATAAGGGTCTAGTTCGACGCCAACGTGTTGCCCAATCTTTAGTTTTTGAGGTTCATAAAAATCATTCATTACGAATTTGATATCCAAATCAAGACGTTGCTGCCTAAGCAATTAATACAAGGTATAATCACGTTTTTTAACATAAAAAGGTAGAGTAATGTTATCTGCGTACCCAGAGCTTGTTGAATTTCTTCCGTGCGAATCTCCTGAAGCATGGGTAAATTGGGCGATAGAGAATCAAACATTGCTTTTAAATGATCATGCTCACTGTGAGAAGAAAGCGGCATCGACTGCGATGAGCTTAATGTATCGCTATGTAGATCGCGATAATTTACTGCATAAGATGTCTCGTTTGGCTCGTGAAGAGTTGTTGCATTTTGAACAAGTTCATAAAATCATGCGAAAGCGCAACGTGGCGTACGATCATTTGTCGGCTTCTCGTTACGCTGATGGTTTGCGCAAGCACATTCGTACCCATGAGCCTGCTCGTTTGGTCGATACCATGATTATTGGTGCTTTTGTCGAGGCACGTTCCTGTGAACGATTTGCCGCTTTGGCTCCGCATTTGGACGAAGAGTTGTCGAAGTTTTATGTGTCATTATTAAAATCCGAAGCAAGACATTTTCAGGATTATCTTGAACTTGCTAAAGAATATTCCAATGAACCTATAGAGGATCGTGTGGCTTTTTTCCGTGACTTAGAAGAAAAGCTTATAACAGAGCCAGATGAAGAATTTCGCATGCACAGTGGCCCACCAAGCAACGCGTAATTTACAAAATGCCACAATCATTTGCTTTGTGTTAATGGTGCCTTTTTAGCGGGGTGCTACACTCATAATATTCACTCGCGATTCTGGAGGATATGATGGGCATACATAAAAGTGAAACCCTGCCAGATGTCACTTATTGGCTTGCATTAGAAATTGCAAAAGTCGACCCTATAGTTGATTTGGATGTCATGTATCGAGGCTCATTGGAGTTGGATTTTTTATATCAATTATTAACCTGCAAAGCGCAGCAACATTGGTGGAATGAATATTCAATTCAATTGAGTCCAGTTATTGTAAACAATGCTTTTTTCCGTGCTGTTGCGATGCTGCATAACCGCAATATTGAGTTTAGTCGGTCGAGGAATGCAGATGAAACTGTGTGGGTTCGCGAGTTATTAAAACGATGAGTCAAAAAATGCCAGCGGTTGCTGGCGTTTTTGTCTAAATCGATAGGTATCATGTAGTGCTTTTAAGTAAGCACTACTTTATGCACTTCTTCCAGTCCTGCCAGTACTTGCTTTGAGAAACGGTCAACCGAGGCTTTGTATTGAGTGTAGACATTGCTCTCAATGCTTGCTAGCCAAACAAACTCATCCCAGTCTCCAAGAACGCACCTAAGATAAGAGCTATCCTGATGAAGGTCTGGGCGGTGAGTGTGCCCATGAATCACGCTGTTGCAGCGGTGTTGAATTAGCGAATGCTCAACGGCTGATGGTGTTACATCCATAATGGAGAGAGATTTCTCGGATGCCATGGTTTTGCTGTCATTTCGAAGTTGGGCAGCCAACGCAATACGTTGCTCAAGTGGCAAAGTTAGAATGTGTTCCTGCCAAACGGGCGAGCGAACGGTTTGTCTAAAAGCTTGATATTCTGTGTCTTCTAAACAGTATTCATCACCATGAGTGAGTAGCACAGATTTGCCATCAAGCTCGATTGTCGTTTGCTCTTGAATGAGCGTGGCACCAACGCGATCTAACCAAGTTTTGCCAATTAGAAAGTCTCGATTGCCATGCAGAAAAAACAGTCCAATTCCAGCTTTAGACACATTTAGCAATGCATTCTCTATTTCAGTATTCCAGTCTGCGTGATAATCGTCGCCGATCCACGCTTCATAGAAATCACCTAAAATATAGAGTTCAGATGCCTCATTTCGCGCAATAAGTGCTTCGCTCATTTGTACAAACGCCCGGATTAAATCCGGGCGTTTGTCGCTTAAGTGCAGATCTGAAATAAAATAGCGAAGCATTAGTCTTCGCTTTTTACTAGTTCAGCGCTTTCAATGATTACGTCTTCAGCAGGAACGTCTTGGTGTCCTGACTTCATCGTTGTTTTCACTTCTTTGATTTTGTTCACAACGTCCATTCCTGCAGTGACTTTACCAAATACGGCATAGCCCCAACCGTCTGGCGTTTTGCTGCGGTGGTTTAGGAAGCTGTTGTCTGCAACGTTGATGAAGAACTGAGCAGAGGCAGAGTGAGGATCCATAGTACGAGCCATGGCCAATGTACCGATCTCATTCTTTAGGCCGTTATCCGCTTCGTTTTCGATCGCTGTGCGGGATTCTTTTTGTGTCATGCCTGGCTCAAAACCGCCGCCTTGAACCATGAAGCCGTTGATTACACGGTGAAAAATAACGCCGTCGTAAAAGCCGGATGTTACATAATCTTCAAAGTTTTTTGCTGACTTTGGTGCTTTGTCATAATCGAGTTCAACGTGAATGTCGCCGTAGTTGGTGTGTAGAATGATCATTTAAGATTCCTTGTTTAATTAATAGCGAAGTGTCGATTGTCTAATCAATGTTGAGCATTTTATGTGTTTGTAAGCTAAGACGCCACCGTGGATGCGATAAACAATAGTTCAAAGTAGCTTGTTGAGTGTCAATAAGTGGAATTTGGTCGGCGGATAAGTGGCTTTGGTCCATAGGTTGCAAATAAAAGTTCTGGAAATCTAGGCTCTCAAATAATGCTGGCGAAAGGTGCGCTTGTGGGTACACCAGTTTGAGCTCATGGCCTTTATTAACAATTAATGGTGTGGTTGTTTTAGGGCTAACACAAACCCAGTCAATTCCTTGAGGTAATGCCATTGTGCCGTTCGTTTCTATCGCAATGGTGTATCCATGCTGTTTCATTTCTGCGATGACTTCGTCGTCCAATTGAAGGGCAGGTTCGCCGCCAGTAAATACCACATATTTATGATCTTGTCCGTCTGGCCAAAGTGCGTCAAGGTGAGAGCATAGTTGTTCGGCAGAGTTAAATTTTCCGCCATTTTGGCCGTTTGTGCCGATGAAATCAGTATCACAGAATTGGCATTCGGACTTTGCGCGCGTTTTCTCAAGACCAGACCATAAGTTGCAGCCGGTAAAACGGCAAAATAGTGCGGGGCGTCCAGCATGAGCGCCTTCACCTTGTAGTGAATAAAAAGCTTCTTTAATAGAATACATTGGGTTACACCATTTACATGCTGACAAGCAGCGTCTCGAAAAACAGTCGAGGTAAGGGTTATAACTTTAGTTGATAATTTAACGGCTACATGGGTCATTTGTGGAACAAAAGCCAATCAGCACTAAAACAAACACACTAAAATCAGAAAAAAATATTTAATTGCTTGGTTACGCTTCGTAATCCAAAGGGTCGGTTTTACCTTGCTCGGCAAACGCTTCTAAACGCTCACAGCAAGCGCCACACTTGCCACATGATCTTTCGCGGCCATTGTAACAAGTCCATGTATTGGCATAGTTAAGATTCATCTCTAATCCGGCTTTTAAAATCTCACCTTTTGAAACATGTAAAAATGGTGTGACAATTTCAACCGATTGATAGTTGGCAATTTTGGACACGGCGTTCATTGCTTCAACAAATTCTGGACGGCAATCGGGATAAATATGATGGTCACCTGAATGAGCACCGTAGTAAACCTTGCCAGCTTCTAGGGAAACGGCATAAGCAATCGCCATCGAAAGCAAAACCATGTTGCGATTTGGCACCACGGTAGACTTCATGTTGTCGTCTTCGTAGTGTCCTTCAGGAATCTCGGCATCGCCTGTAAGCGACGAGTTAGCCATTAGGCTATTGATCGCGGTAATGTCTACAACTTTATGGGAAATGCCTAATTCACGACATACCTGTGCAGCGACTTCTAATTCTTTGCTGTGTTTTTGTCCATAGTTAAAGGACAAGGCGAACACTTCAAGACCATTTTGGATAGCGGTATTCAAGACGGTAAATGAATCCATCCCACCGGAATACACAACAACGGCTTTTTCAGACATCTATTTTGTTCCTCACAATTAACCCTGTAAACCGTTATTTGAGCGGTAAGCATAGGGCGAGAGTTGGTGAATTGCGGAGTATACCAGACAGCCAATCATTCAAACTATCTAATCCTTGGTGGCATCAGGTTTTTGTTTTTAATTGTGGGCAAATTTTTGGTTAAAAAGCACAAAAAGGTCGAAAAGATTTTTTGCTCAATATCCCATGCAATCCGAAATACTATATACTTGTCGGTCAAAGTAACAATATTGTTAGATCAACACTTATCGGGACTTACATCAAACATGTCAGAAACGTCTAAACCAGGTAATTTTATTACCCAAATCATTGATAAAGATAACGAATCAGGCAAGCACGGCGGTAAGGTTCTTACTCGCTTCCCACCTGAACCAAATGGCTATTTACACATCGGTCATGCTAAATCCATCTGCCTTAATTTTGGCTTAGCACAGCGTTACAACGGTCAATGTAATCTACGTTTCGATGACACTAACCCAGAGAAGGAAAGTGTTGAATACATTGAATCCATCAAGCGTGATGTCGAGTGGTTGGGCTTTGAATGGAAAGATGAGCCAAAGTTTGCTTCAGATTATTTTGATCAGCTGTTTGATTTTGCGGTGCAGCTTATCCAAGCTGGCAAAGCGTATGCGTGTGAGCTGAATGCTGAGCAAATGCGTGAATACCGTGGCACATTAAAAGAACCTGGTAAGAACAGCCCATTCCGTGATCGTACCGTTGAAGAAAATATGGCCATTTTCATGGACATGAAAAACGGTAAGTACAAAGACGGTGAAGTGGTTTTGCGTGCCAAAATTGATATGGCCAGCCCAAATATCAACATGCGTGATCCAATTATTTACCGTGTTCGCCATGTGCATCATCATCAAACAGGCGATAAATGGTGTGTATATCCAATGTATGACTTCACTCATTGTTTGTCTGATGCATTGGAAAACATTACTCATTCTGTATGTACATTGGAATTCCAAGACCATCGTCCTTTGTATGATTGGGTATTGGAAACGTTAAAAACAGCTCATCCACAGCAAATTGAATTTGCTCGTTTGAACTTAAACTACACAGTGACAAGTAAACGTAAATTGAAGCAGTTAGTGGATGAAAAACATGTCCATGGTTGGGATGACCCGCGTATGCCTACGATTTCTGGTTTGCGTCGTCGTGGTTATACATCTTTGTCCATCCGTAATTTCTGTGAGCGTATTGGTGTGACCAAGTCAGACAGTGTCGTCGATGTTGGCATGCTTGAACACGCTATTCGCGAAGATTTGGATGCGAGCGCTAATCGCGTAATGGTCGTGTTGAATCCCATTAAGGTGACCTTAACCAACTACCCAGCTGACAAAGAAGAAATCTTCATTGTGGGTAATCATCCGAAAAACGAAGAAGCGGGTACTCGTGAAGTACCGTTTAGTAAAGAGTTATACATTGACGCTGCAGATTTTTCTGAAGTGCCACCGCGTAAATGGAAGCGTTTAACGCTTGATGGTGCGGTTCGTCTACGCGGCGGGTATGTGATTACTTGTGATGAAGCCATTAAAAACGAAGCGGGTGAAGTAGTCGAATTACTTTGTCGCTACGATGAAAAAACTCTTGGTGTGAACCCAGAAGATTATAAGCCAAAAGGCGTTATCCATTGGGTGAGTGCGAAACACGCGGTAGACGCGACAGTGAATCTTTATGATCGTTTGTTCGTCAATGAAGCGCCAGACGCTAACTATGAAGACAAAACGTTCTTGGATTTTATCAATCCAGACTCTTTGACGGTATTAACTAACGCCAAAGTTGAGCCTTCTTTGGTAAATTCTGATAAAGGTCAAGGGTTCCAGTTTGAGCGTGAAGGCTACTTCTGTCGCGATTTGAAAGAAGACGGTATGGTATTTAACCGTACTGTGACACTACGTGATTCTTGGGCGAAAATCGAAGCGAAAGGAAATTAAGCGCATGTTGAAGGTTTACAACACCCTTAGCGGGAAGAAAGAAATTTTCAAGCCAATCGAAGAAGGCAAAGTAGGCATGTATGTCTGTGGTAACACGGTATACGACTTTTGCCACATTGGTCATGCACGCGCGATGATTTCCTTTGATATTATTTCGCGTTTTATTCGTCACCTAGGTTACGAACTCAATTACGTTCGTAACATTACCGACGTTGATGACAAGATTATCAAGCGAGCAGAAGAAAATAATGAATCAACTCAGTCTTTGACTGAGCGCATGATCGCAGCGCAGCGCGAAGATGAGTTGCGCCTCGGCAACAAAATGCCAGACCGTGAGCCAAAAGCCACAGAATTTATGCAAGAAATAATCGATATGGTGCAAATCCTTATCGATAAAGAGTTTGCTTATCAGGGTACGTCTGGCGACGTGTATTACCGTGCAACTAAATTTAAAGATTATGGCAAGCTAAATAATCGTAAACTTGAAGATATGTTGGCTGGTGCGCGTATTGATGTTGAGGTGGCAAAAGAGCACCCAGCGGACTTTGTTTTGTGGAAGCAGGCAAAAGCGGGTGAGGTTTCTTGGGCTTCTCCGTGGGGTGATGGTCGACCTGGTTGGCACATTGAGTGTTCTGCTATGTCAACAAACTGCCTTGGTAGTCATTTTGATATTCATGGCGGTGGACCTGATCTTAAGTTCCCGCATCATGAAAACGAAATCGCTCAATCAGAAGCGGCGACCGGAAAAGACTATGTGAATTATTGGATGCACTGTGGCGCGGTTCGTGTGAATAACGAAAAGATGTCCAAGTCTTTGGGTAACTTTTTTACGGTGCGTGATGTGTTGGCTAAGTTTAATCCGGAAGTGGTTCGCTATCTGATGGTTTCCAGTCAATATCGCAGTGCGATAGATTATTCAGATCAAAGTTTGCTGGAAGCGAAAGTAGCCCTTGACCGCCTGTATACAGCATTACGAGATCAAGATGTAGCTGAGACCTTTGAGCCGTCGGTATTTACTGAACGCTTCGAAGATGCGATGAAAGATGATTTCAATACGGCTGTTGCGGTTTCTGTGTTGTTTGAACTCGTTCGTGAGCTGAATAAAGCCAAAGCGGAAGATGCTAAGAAGGCGGCATCGTTGGCTGCAGAGCTGCGCTCTTTGGCTGAGCTGCTTGGCTTGCTTTATCAAGATCCTGCGTATTTCTTGCAAAACAGTACGGTGTCTGAAGGGTTGGATGAGGCGGCAATACAAGCTTTGATCGATGAAAGAACGCAAGCGCGTAAAGACAAAAACTTTGCTCGTAGTGATGAAATTCGTGATGAGTTGGCTGGCCAGGGTATAGAGCTTCTTGATAGTCGAGAAGGGACAACTTGGACCAGAAGCTAGTTTAGGATGTGAGTAAAAAGGCGATGTGTTCCATCGCCTTTTTTATTGCTTATTGAAGTGGCGTTAGTCTTTTATCACCTTAACGGCCAGTACGTCGCATGGTGCGCCATGAAGAACGCCATTTGCTGTTGAACCTAAAAGTAGTGCTAAACCGTGTCGGCCATGACTGCCAACAACGATCAGATCTACTTTTTTCTCTTCGGCAATGCGGTGGATTTCGCTTTCGATGCCGCCTTGAGAAATGCAGCTTTCTTGTACAGGAACGTCCAGTTGTGCTTCCAGTATGGCAATCCGCTCTTTGGCCGTTTCTTGCAATTGGGCCTGAATGTCTGTGATATCGATCGGAACGTCACCGCCATAGGCGTAATTGAGTGATTCAATGACGTGAAGTATGGTAAGTTCTGCGCCTGTGGCTTTGCAGAGTGCAACGGCCTTGTTTGCTACCTTAATACTTTCATCTGTTAGGTCAACAGCGAGTAGAATTCTGCTATACATCATAGAACACCTCCAATATTAGCTCGATATACTTATTTTAGTTTAAAACCAGAGAGACATTAAAATTATGACTGCTCTTATTGTTATCTTTATTACACTTTCGTTAATGGGGTCGGCGTTGTGGATAGTGCCGCCTAAAAAAGAGCGTCAAAAAATGAGCTTGCGTATGCATGCTCGAAAGCTTGGTATTACGGTTCAGCTTACATCAATTGACCTTCCTGACAAGTGGGATAAATCAAAAAATCGGCAAAAAACAGTCGCTTATTCCTATTACCGTCCCAAACAGTTGATCACATTGCCTGATTGTATTTGGATTTTGCCTTACGAAGTGTGGAAATATCAGAGTATTTCAAAGGGCTGGTGGTGCAGTGAGCCTATTTTGATAGAAGAACGGATGGGGCACATTTTGTCTAAGCATGGCTCGTTATTGACTGGGATAAAAATCGCACCAGAAAGCGTTTCATTGTATTGGAATGAGGCGGGGGATGAGTCTACTTTAAATGAATTGTCTGAATTGATTTACGCGCTGGAAAAGGTAAATAGCAGCTTGAATTGAGTGTATTGCTATTTACCTAGCGTGATGTCGGTTAGTGTCCTTTTGGAACTTCTAGATCATGCATGAGTTCGGTTAAGGCTTCTTCCGGGTTATCGCTGTCTTTCATTGCTTCAATTTGAGGGGAAAGGATTTCTTTCATGCGTTCTGTAATGAAGTTCTTAAGTGTGTTTTTTTCAGGTCTCTCGGTTGCATCTGATTTAATGTGAGACAAAATGACACCGTATAGAGTCTGGGCAACACGCATATCACCACCGGCAAAGTTTTTATTGGCTTGTACCATTTGGCGATTGAGTTGAATCCACAAATTCAGCCAGCGTAAATATTCATAGCAGGCTTGGTAGTGCGTATTACTGATGCGTCCTTTTCGGCGTAAATACAGCAGCATTTTTGCCAGTTTGGTTAATCTTTCTTTATAGTTGGTTTTTTCTTGGAAGCTAAAAAGATCGGGCTCAGGGTTGAAAATAAGAGCTTCGGTATCTCTGCCTTCTTCGGCTGTGGCTATACGGATTTCAATTTTTTCAGGGTCATCGGTGTATTGCAGAAGTTCGCGAAGTGTGTCTAGATAGAAATCATACAGGACATCTGTGGCAATTGTGTCAGTATTAATATCTTTCAAACCGCGAATATGTTGTTCAACGCGGTCTGCTCTGTTTGATAGTTGAAGTTGCTTAACGCGTCGTTCTGTTATCTCTTTTTCTTTTTGGTGTGCGCGTGATCCAATGACCACTGACAAAAGTACAATGATGATCAAAAATGCAATGGTTAAAATTTGAAGGGTAGCCATGATTGTCCTTAAGCAATGAATTCAGTATGTTAAATAAGAAATACTAAGTTCAGCAAGATTTAATGTGTGAAACAATACAGGGATCGCTTGTCATATAAAAGGTGTTTGCTTAATATCAGCGCCCCTAGAGATTAAACTTCGTGCAACGTGGATTTGCAGACCTACTTTATTAAAAGGCTTACACAGTTCAATGGGAAAATCACTGGTTATCGTGGAATCGCCGGCTAAGGCGAAAACCATCAATAAATACTTAGGTAATGACTTTGTTGTCAAATCGAGTGTCGGACACATTCGAGATTTACCTACAGGTACAACAGCAACCTCTACACCTCAAGAGCGTGCGAAGCAGGCTGCTTTGACGCGAAAAATGAGCCCAGAAGAAAAGCTTGAATACAAAAGTGCCAAATCACGTAAGCAGTTGATTTCCAGAATGGGCGTTGACCCTGAGAAAGACTGGGCGGCTCATTATGAAATATTGCCTGGCAAAGAAAAAGTAGTTGATGAATTAAAACGATTGGCTAAAAACGCTGACACCATCTATCTCGCAACCGATTTGGATAGAGAGGGTGAGGCGATTGCTTGGCATCTACGTGAAGCCATTGGTGGCGATGATAGCCGTTATAAGCGTGTGGTGTTTAACGAGATTACTAAAAAAGCCATTAAAGCGGCTTTTGAAACGCCTTCCGAATTGGATATGAACCGTGTGAATGCTCAGCAGGCTCGACGGTTTTTAGATCGTGTCGTAGGGTTCATGGTATCGCCTTTACTTTGGGCGAAAGTAGCTCGTGGATTGTCTGCTGGTCGTGTTCAGTCGGTTGCTGTGCGATTAATAGTCGAAAGAGAAAAAGAAATTCGCGCGTTTGTTCCTGATGAATTTTGGGAGTTGGATGCGATGCTGGCAACGCCAGCGAAAGACGTCATAAAATTTGAAGCGGCAAAATATCAAAACAAAGAATATCGCCCTGTTAACAAGGCGCAATCGGATGAGCATGTTGCTCGTTTGAATGATGCGAAGTACCTTGTTAGTAGTCGCGAAGATAAACCAACCAGCAGCAAGCCGTCTGCGCCGTTTATTACATCGACACTTCAACAGGCTGCCAGCACGCGTCTAGGATATGGCGTTAAAAAGACCATGATGCTGGCTCAGCGCTTGTATGAAGGTGGTTATATCACTTACATGCGTACCGACTCGACGAATTTGAGTGCGGAAGCGGTAGAGACGTTGCGTGGCTATATTGCTTCTAATTTTGGTGATGCGTATTTGCCTGCAGAACCAATCCGTTATAGCAGTAAAGAGGGTGCTCAAGAAGCTCACGAAGCCATTCGCCCTTCTGATGTTACTGTTCGAGTGGATGACCTGCTCGGTATGGAAAAAGACGCACATCGTTTGTACGACTTGATTCGTAGTCAATTTATGGCGTGTCAAATGACACCGGCAGAATACACTTCTACGACTATTACTGTTACCAGTGGCGAGTATGAGTTTAAAGCCAAAGGAAGAATTCTGCGTTTCGATGGTTACACTCGTGCAATGCAAACGGTTGCTAAAAAAGGCGAAGATAATATCCTGCCAGATGTTGAACAGGGAGAGTTCTTGTCGTTACAAGCACTTTTGCCTGAGCAGCATTTTACTAAACCTGTCGCGCGTTTTAGCGAAGCAAGTTTGGTTAAAGAGCTTGAAAAACGTGGCATTGGTCGCCCTTCAACCTACGCATCAATTATTTCTACGATCCAGGATCGGGGTTATGTACGCGTAGAGAATCGACGTTTTTACGCTGAAAAAATGGGTGATATCGTTACTGAACGTTTGGTAGATAGTTTTAACTCTTTGATGAATTTCAGCTTTACTGCTCAGATGGAAGAGCAGTTGGATGACATTGCTGAAGGACATAAAGACTGGATCAAAACGCTTAATGCATTTTATAAGGACTTCAGTTCTGTACTGGCCAAAGCAGAATCGCCAGAAGGTGGCATGATGCTGAATGAGCCTACTCCGACTGACATTGAATGTCCGACCTGTTCGCGACCTATGCAGATTCGTACGGCTAGTACGGGTGTGTTTATGTCTTGTTCTGGTTATGCCTTGCCACCAAAAGAACGCTGTAAGGCAACCATTAATTTAACGCGTGGTGACGAAGCCGTTGCGGTGGACGATGAAGAGGGCGAATCAAAAGCGCTTATTAACAAGCATCGTTGTCAAATTTGTGGTTCTGCAATGGACAGTTATTTAATGGATGAACACCGCAAACTGCACGTATGCGGTAATAACCCCGCTTGCTCTGGCTATGAAGTCGAAACGGGTGTGTTCAAAATTAAAGGTTATGATGGTCCTACGCTTGAATGCGATAAATGTGAATCTGAGATGCAGCTAAAAACTGGCCGATTTGGTAAGTACTTTGGTTGCACGAATGACGAATGTAAAAACACGCGTAAATTGCTAAAGAGCGGTGAAGCCGCGCCTCCTAAAATGGACCCTGTTCCCATGCCCGATTTGGCTTGCCAAAAGGTAGAGGATCATTATGTTCTTCGTGACGGTGCGACGGGGTTATTTTTGGCGGCAAGCCAATTTCCACGTAAGCGAGAAACCCGCGCTCCGTTAGTTGAAGAGTTGCTGCCTTATATGGATCAAATTGACCCGAAATATCATTTTTTCGCCAATGCGCCTAAAAAAGATTCGGAAGGTCGACCTACTATTATCCGATATAGTCGTAAGACAAAAGAGCAATATGTCATGACGGAAGAAGAGGGTAAGCCGACGGGCTGGAAGGCCTTCTATGTTGGCACTAAGTGGGTTATTGAAGAAGGTAAGAAGAAATGAGTAGCGCGAGTTTGGCCAGCTTAACTAATCAAAAGCTGGACACTGCGCGGCGCTTCATCAAGCAAAGTCAAGACAGTGACGAGGCGTGGCTAAAAGTAGGTTTAGAGAGCTCTGCGCTTTTTCAGCTAAGAAGCGCGTTAAATGGCCTTCTTAAAGAGGTATCGTTGACCTATTCGCTGTCTGGATCGCTGGATGTTGATGTTTTGTTTGCTGAAACCGAGAAAAAACAGATCATCGTTCCTGTGCTTGCGGAATTGGCTGAGCTTTTTTCTCGCAAGGACTCTTGGTGTTTTCAGCTGCAACAAGCTTATTTGGCGCAGTTTGAATGTAAAATCGCAGCGTCGTCTGTGGTTCAGAGTGATAACCTGATCGGTCGAGGAAGTGACGCGGGCGCATCCGTTAGTTTTTACTTGGCCAAATTGGTAGAATTGGTGTTACGTTTTAGAGAAGAGTCATCAGAGTATTGAATATGAAAGAATCCTACCTAGAGATTGTTGAGCTGGATAACGGCGATATTGTGCTGCGTCCGGCCAGTGAAGATGGTGAGGAAACCGTTCCCCTGGCAACATTGAAAATTTCGGACGACACTCGATCCTACCTAAAAGACAGGTATTTTGAGTTGGCGAAGCACATGTTTCATGCGGGGATAGATTTTGTGTATTCAGACGATTCTGTCTTTGATGATGAATCGGATTATCTTGATGATGAAGAGTTTCGCCCTAAAATTTTGCATTAAGCCTATGGGCTGCGTCCAAAATGTAAGGTGTGTTCACAAATAAAAAGCGAAGCATGAGCTTCGCTTTTTTATTTGTTGATGCGGCGAGAGTGCTGAGCGTTCTGCTCAAAGCCCTTGTCGAATGACACCGACGGACAATCCTTCAATGGCAAACTCTTCACTTTCTAGGTCAACAATAATGTCACTGAATTCCTCGTTTTCTGGAATCAGTCTTACGATTTGACCTTTTTGTTCAAATCGTTTTACGGTGACTTCGTCACCGATACGGGCAACGACAATTTGGCCATTACGAACAGTGGTGGTTTTGTGTACGGCTAACAAATCGCCTTCCATGATGCCAATGTCTTTCATGCTTGTGCCAGAAACAGATAAGAAATAATCTGCCTGTGGCGAAAACATGGTCGCAGGTATGTTGACATGAGAAGCAATATTTTCCTGAGCCAAAATGGGATAACCTGCTGCGACCTTGCCAATAACGGGTAGGCCAAGATCGTCAGAGGCATCATTGATGGGCTCATTGTCGATTAAGCGGATGCCGCGTGAGGCGCCAGATAGCATTTCAATAGCGCCTTTTTTGCTGAGGGCTTTTAGATGCTCTTCTGCGGCGTTAGGGGACTTAAACCCAAGTCGACGCGCAATTTCTGCTCTTGTAGGTGGAAACCCCGTTTCATTAATAAATTCGCGAATGGTTTCTAGTACGTCAGATTGTCTTTTGGTTAATTTAATCATAGGTTATCTGGTTGTTTATACAGTTACTGTTATTATATACAGCATTCCTAACTATACTCAATGATATAAATGCTTTCAGACGAACTAAAAAATCAAATTCAACTTGCATACCGAGCGTCGTTAGATGCGAAGTCCCATAAACCAAGGTCTGGCCAGCGCCAAATGATTGGTGCAATAGCGCGTACTTTGGGTAACATAAAACAAGGCTCAGAAGGTGAAAGGCTTGATGAAAAACACGTTGCTGTAATTGAGGCAGGTACAGGGACAGGTAAAACCTTGTCTTATTGTCTTGCGGCTATTCCCATTGCAAAAGCCCGTGGCCTTAAACTAATAATCTCGACCGCGACAGTGGCGTTGCAAGAGCAAATTCTTCACAAGGAACTGCCAAACCTGCTTGAGCACACTGAGCTCAGTTTCAAATACACGCTCGCCAAGGGGCGTGGGCGTTATTTGTGCTTAAATAATCTTGAAGGTTTTTTAAGCGCTGAAGAACAAGCAATGGACGACATGTTTGCTGGTCTTTTTGAGCAACATCTTCATTCTGATGATGTGAATACAGTGCTGTATCAAGAAATGGATGCTGCCCTGCAAAAAGGTGACTGGGATGGCGATAAAGACAATTGGACCGGCATTGTGCGTGATCAGGATTGGCGTCGTTTAACAACCGATCATCAACAATGCACCAACCGAAATTGCGCAAATTATTCAGCGTGCCCATTTTTTAAAGCGCGCGCTGAAATTGAAGTGGCTGATGTGATTGTGGCAAACCACGATTTGGTTCTGGCGGATTTGTCATTAGGGGGAGGGGCTATTCTCACTCCACCTAAAGAGACCATTTATGTTTTTGATGAAGGGCATCACCTTCCTGATAAGGCGATAGGTCATTTTCGTCATGAGGTGAGGTTGCAGCAAAGCGTTACCTGGTTGCGCCAACTCGAAAAAAATCTTGTCAATTTGAAACAAGAGCTAACAGATGATGTGAGCTTGACGGGCCAATTATTATTAAAAATACCTCAGCAGATACAGAGTATTGTTAACTTCATACAATATGCTCAGCAAGGCTTAGCTCCTTATATTCAAGGTTTGGGCTTGGATCAAGAAAATAACCAGCACCGCTTTGAATTTGGTCAAATTCCAGATGAATTACGTCAATTGGCGTACAGTTTACAAACCTCTTATCAGAAGCTGTTTAATAATATTGAAAGTATTCAAGATGAATGCAAAAAAACCAAACAAAACGAAGGTATGGGCGTTACCCCTGAAACGGCAGAGACTTGGCAGCCGATTTTAGGGGTTGTGCTTGGACGATTAGAGCAGTGTGTTGGTTTGTGGCGCCTTTATTCTACAGTAGACGATGAAAATTTCCCGCCTAATGCTCGTTGGTTGGTGCTTTCTGGGCAAGGCATGGAGCAGGATGTTGAACTTGGTGCTTCGCCTATTTTGGCGGCCAACACATTGAGGCAGCAGCTTTGGGATAAATGTTTCGGGGCGGTCGTAACCTCGGCAACCTTAACGGCGCTTAATCAGTTTCATCGTTTTAATATGCGTTCTGGCGTTCCTAGAGAAAGTGAATATTTGCGTGTGCTTAGCCCATTTGATTTTAAAGAAAATGGAGTGTTGGTTGTGCCAAATATGGAACACGAGCCTAACCGTGTTGAGCAGCATACCGCTGAAATTGTTGCTTACTTGAATACCCATGTGGATGTTGATAAGGCCAGTCTGGTGTTGTTTTCATCGCGTAGGCAAATGGAGGACGTTGCGCAATCCGTTTCGCCTTCTTTGCAGGAAATATTGTTAATGCAAGGTGAGCAGTCTAAGCGGGTTATTTTAGACTCTCATAAGTCGCGTATTGATGATGGAAAAGGAAGTTTGTTATTAGGGCTTGCCAGTTTTGCAGAAGGGGTTGACCTGCCTGGTGATTATTTGACGTGTGTTTATATCGCGAAAATCCCCTTTGCTGTGCCTGATGACCCGGTAGAGGCGACCTTGGCTGAATGGATTGAGAAACGTGGCGGCAACCCTTTTATGGAGATTACCATCCCAGATGCTTCTTTGCGTTTGGTCCAGGCGACCGGCCGATTGTTGAGGAGCGAGAGTGATAAAGGCGAAATACACATTCTCGACAAAAGATTGCGTACAAAACGATACGGTTCGCAACTGATTAACAGTTTGCCACCCTATCGATATCAATAAGAGTGATTTAACAAACCGTAAGCAAAGGGTGATAAAACCGTATCATTTAGGTACACTCCATGCACAAATAATTAACCTCAAAACACAATAGAAGCGTATAGATTCCAATATGGAAAACCAAAACCAAGAAGTGCCATCAGAAACCTCAACAAAACCTAAGCGTACTCGTCGCCCTAACAAACGCCCAAAAAGCAATGGCGATGAATCTAGCAGCACCAAACAAACCGCCACAAATTCAAGTGACGCAAAAGTGTCTGCAAGCAATGCAAAAGGTCATATTTGGTCCATAGAAGATTTTCCGGTTGCAGAAGTGGAAGGAAAGCTTCGTTTTCATGATTTAAACCTTCCGGATCGTGTTATTAAGTCCATTGCTGAAATGGGCTTTGAGTACTGCAGCGAAATACAAGCGGAAACGCTACCAATGACTTTGTTGGGTTATGACATTATTGGTCAGGCGCAAACGGGGACGGGTAAAACGGCGGCATTTTTAATCGCCATGATTAGTGACTTTCTTGATTATCCGCTGGAAGAAAAGCGACCAAACAATTTCGCGCGTGGTTTAATTATTGCGCCGACACGAGAATTGGCCATTCAGATTGCGGATGAAGCGATCAAGTTAACCACGAACTGTCACTTGAATGTGGTGACTTTGGTTGGTGGGTTGAGTTACGAGAAGCAAAAAATTGCTTTGGAAACCGAAAACGTCGATATTTTGGTAGCCACACCGGGGCGTTTGTTGGATTTTGCTCGCAGCCGTAAAGTGCAGTTGGGTAAGGTTGAGTGTTTGGTGTTGGACGAAGCGGATCGTATGCTATCGATGGGCTTTATTCCGGATGTGAAAAGCATTATTCGTATGACGCCTCATAAAGAGACTCGTCAAACTATGTTGTTTAGTGCAACCTTCCCGAAAGATATTCAGGCGTTGGCGCAACAGTGGACGTACTTCCCTAAGGAGGTGTCGGTGGTCCCAAAAGAAGCGACCAACCAAAATATTGATCAGGTGATTTATACCGTTGAAGCGGATCAAAAATGGCCAGTCTTAAAACAATTGATTGAGGAAAATGGCGGACAACGCACCATTATTTTTGCAAACCGTCGTGATGAAACGCGTGATTTGTATGAACGGTTGCGTAAAGCGAATATAAACTGCGCAATTCTGTCGGGTGAAGTGGCGCAGGATAAACGCGTCAAGACGCTGAAAAATTTCAAAGATGGTGTGATTCAAGTCTTGGTTGCAACGGATGTGGCTGGCCGTGGTATTCACGTAGACAATGTGGAGTTGGTAGTGAACTATTCTTTGCCTGAAGACCCTGAAGATTACGTACACCGCATTGGTCGTACAGGGCGTGGTGGAGAAACAGGTAAATCAGTCAGCTTTGCCAGCGAAGACGATGCGTTTATGATTCCTGAAATTGAGAAAGTTGTCGGCGAGAGTATTCGTTGTGAATACATGGTTGATACGTCTCAATAAACATCACTTACTTTTAAGTGAGATAAAATGAAGTTAGAACACCACTTTGCAAGCTTGGGTGAGGCGTTTTCTTCGGAAACCCTTATCCAGCCACTTCTTGAGCAGCGATTGGTTGAATTTAATCAACCGCTTGCTGCTTTTTTGTCAGTCGATATTAAATCCCCTGAAACCAAACGCATTTTGAGTGGAGAGTTGCCGCAAAAATCGAGCTTGAGTATGGTTTACGCTGGGCATCAATTCGGAGGATTCTCGCCGCAACTTGGTGACGGTCGAGGTGTTTTACTGGGTGAGGTGTACGGTCAAGATGGCCTTTTATATGATTTGCATATGAAGGGGGCTGGGCCCACGCCTTTTTCTCGTCGCGGTGATGGGCGCGCTGTGTTGCGATCTTGTATGCGTGAATATTTGGCCAGTGAGGCGATGACTGCACTCGCGGTGCCTTCTTCACGTGCTTTGGCGCTTTATGATAGCCGTGAAGCGGTTTATCGAGAAACCCCAGAAGCAGGGGCAATGTTACTACGAACCGCCCATGGGCACATTCGCTTCGGTCATTTCGAATATTTCTTCTATCAAGGTAAGCATGCAGAGCTGGATCAGCTTATCGATTACTGTTTAACGCATTATTATCCTGACTGTTTGGCAGCCGAATTGCCCTTGGTAAGTATGTTGACGGAAGTTGTCAAGCGTACTGCTAGATTGATCGCTAAGTGGCAAGCTGTTGGGTTTCAGCACGGTGTGATGAACACAGACAATTTCTCATTCACGGGTGAGACGATTGATTATGGGCCATATGGCTTTATGGAAGACTACGAGCCTAATTGGGTGTGCAATCACTCTGACCACGAAGGGCGCTATGCTTTTTCGCGTCAACCTGGCGTTGGGCTTTGGAATCTTAATTGTCTAATGCGATGCTTTTCTAAGTGCCTTGAGCGTGACCAACTGATAGCTATCTTGCAATGCTATGAGCCTGAGCTTCAATCCCATTACGACACTTTAATGATGCAAAAAATGGGCTTGGATTCTGTAGAGGTTATGCAGGATTTAGTGCCTGATTTGTTGACCATTTTGGCCGCAGAAAAGCTGGACTATACTGTATTCTTTCGATTGTTGAGTCATTTAGAGGCAAATGACTGTGAACTATTGCTGGATGAAGTGGTGGATAGAGAGCGATTGCGAACATGGGTAGAGCGTTATCAAGCGGCGAGGCTAGCAATGGTTGATGTGGACTGGTCGCAAACCAGTTTTGATATGCTGAAAGCTAACCCTAAGTTTACACTGCGAAACTATTTGGCTCATGAGGCTATCTTAGCTGCCGAGCGTGGTGATTATCTCCCTTTTCGTAGGCTATTGAACGTGCTCAATTCGCCATTCGAGGAGCACCCTGAGTCCAATGTTTTGGCCCAGCGAGCACCTGAATGGGGTAAGTCTTTAGAAGTTAGTTGTTCGTCGTAGTTTAGTTGACGATTTTTTACAAAGAGAAATGATATGAAGCATTCGGTGTGTGTATTAGGTGGTGGAAGTTTTGGCACTGCATTGGCAAATATAATGGCGAAAAATGGCCATCAGGTGAGTCAGTGGATGCGCAATGAAGAACAAGTAGAAGAAATTAATTTAACCGGCCTAAATAGCCGTTATTTACCGAATGCGCCATTGCATAGAGAGTTGTTAGCAACCAGTAATCTTGAGCAGGCAATTCGTGATAGCGATACCGTCTTTGTTTCGATTCCATCCAAGTCGTTTGAGCAAGTCGTTAAGCGCATTGAGCCATTATTAACGGCAGATAAAATATTAATCAGTACCACAAAAGGATTTAATCCAAATCGTTTTGAACTTATGAGTGATGTTTTGCGTCGAAATCCTGTTACGCAAAAAATAGGTGTCTTGAGCGGCCCTAATTTGGCGAAAGAAATTGCGGCAGGCCAAATGACCGGGTCGGTGATTGCCAGTTCTGATGATTTGGTTCGTCAGCGCGTTATCGAATTATTGAAGTCTCCTTCCTTTCGAGTGTATGAAAATAGAGACAGCAAAGGTGTTGAGTTGGCAGGGGCTTTAAAGAATATTTATGCCATTGTATGTGGTTTGGCCAAAGCACTGAATGTTGGTGAGAACACCATGTCGATGATTATGACGCGTAGTTTGGCGGAAATGAGCCGTTTTGCTGTGCATTTCGGCGCCAATCCTATGACGTTTTTAGGTTTGGCTGGTATGGGGGATTTGATTGCCACGTGTACTTCCCCGCTAAGCCGTAACTATCGTGTTGGGTTTGCTATTGGTTCAGGTGAAAATTTAGAAGAGGCTGTCGGTGGTATTGGCGAGGTGGCCGAAGGGGTGAATACGTTAAAAATGGTGGTGGATGAAGCTCATAAACATGGCCTTTATATGCCGCTAGCTGAAGGTTTATCTAAACTGCTGTTTGAGAATGCTAAGCTGGAATCGTTGATTGGTTCGATGATGACTGGTGAACAAAAATGGGATGTCGAATTCGCGACAAATGAGGAGAATGACAATGTCTAAGCCTGGGTATGCTGATCAAGGTTTCTGGTTTCGTGTAATTTTTATGTTGTTGTATTGGGTGGTGTTGAATATCTCCGTGACCATTTTTGGTGTGCTGCTTGTTTTGGTTAGCCTTATCAAGCTGGGTTCAAAGCATGAGCCAAAAACGTTGTCGTCGTGGTTGAAGCAAATGGCTTCTTTTATCCAACAAATTTTCTGGTTCATGTCTTATAAAACAGAAGAAAAGCCTTATCCGTTTCAACCTTGGCCGCAGGTGACGTTGGATGACGAAGCGTAAGCGCCTTTTTATTTTGCGTCACGGTAATGCGCAGCCTTACGGTTATGATCGTGATGAGATGAGGGAATTGACTGAGTTGGGTGTGGCAGAGGTTAAAATGGCTGCTCGCACATTAAAGGCTAAGTCAGAGGTGTTTGATGTCGTGTACGTCAGTCCTTATGTGCGCGCTCAACAAACGGCGAAAATATTGTTAGCAGACCTTGATGTGTCTGCTGAAGTGATCACCTGTCCATTCATAACACCAAATGGAAAATACATGGACGTTGCGCTGTGGTTGAATGAGCAACCTTACGACTCTATTTTGTTGGTTACTCATCAGCCATTTGCTCATCAGTTTGTGGACTTTTTGGTCGATGAGCCTCTTCCAGTAAGTTTTGCTATGACCACGGCCACATTAGCCGCTGTTGAAGGTGAGCTTTTTGCGGCTGCCTGTTGCCAGTTTCGATGGAGTGAATCTCCTTCGTAGTCTATTTAGTTAAAATTTTGATGTTGGTGAAGATTTAAAGCTATGGAAAATGAAATTGTGTATAAGCTTGCGCATACCGAATTGTCTGGTTTGCAGTGGTTACCAAAGAAAGCCTCTGATCTAAAAGTGTTGTCGTTGCACGGTTGGTTGGATAATGCGGCCAGTTTTTCTAGCTTGTCTCCTCATTTGTCTGATTTTTCTCATGTTGCTTTAGATTTTGCTGGGCATGGCTTGTCTATGCATCGTCCTGCGGGCAGTTTTTATCATTTATGGGACTATGTCTTGGACGTTGTGTCTATTTTGAATCAATCTAAACAGAGTGTTTGGTTGGTGGGGCACAGTATGGGTGGGGCCGTCGCCATGTTGGTTGCCGCTGTCGTTCCTGACAAAATCCGTGGTTTGATTGTTCTTGATAACATGGGTCCACTAAGCGGTACTCCTTCGACCCGAGTGGCTACTTTGCAACGAGCCGTTAATAAAATGGCGAAGTATCGGCTAGGTAGGGAAACGTGTTATTCAAGTAAGCACGCTATGATTAAGGCTCGTATGGAAGGTTTTACCTCATTGTCGCATGATGCCTCTAAAATGCTGGTGGAGCGTGGTGCGAAGCAAAATGCGCAAGATGATTGGGTGTGGCGTCATGATGGCAAATTAACTTTCCCGTCGCCATTTCGTATGGATGAGGAAAGCGTAGAGGCTTTTATAAAAGAGATTAAGTGCCCAACGCTGGCTTTGGTCGCAAAAGGCGGTATTTATCAAAATGATCATCCGTTGGTGGAAAAGCGTGCCGCTCAATTTCCATGGATTAAATTGAAATGGTTGGAAGGAAATCACCATTTTCACCTGGAGCCAGACACTTGTCTTTCTGTGGCGACTGAAATTCAACGCTTTATTGATCAAAATTAGAGTGTTAATCCATCTTGAATGGGATGAGAGGAAGGTTTTATGAACACGTTTCGTGCGATGTTTTGTGTGTTTTTGTTTTGCAGTAATGCGTCTTTTGCTGGCTTTATTGGATTAGAGCCTTATCGTGAAGCTCAGCTCGTAAAAAGCAGTACTAAGTCCGATCAGGAAGTGGAAATACCTCTGAGTAAAATTCGCCGAGCTGGCAGCGGATGGGAGCCGGAATCCGTTATTCGTTTGCAAGGTGATTACTTTTCCTCTCTTTATAAGGTTAACAGAAATGCTCTGCTGCCTGATGTTTACGCGCATTATCGTGCTCAAATGCTATCAGGTGGTCGTGATGTGTTGTTTGAATGCGAAAGCCGTGGCTGTGGTAGCAGTAATGCATGGGCGAACAATTTTTTTGGTGATTATCTGCTTTACGGTGCCGATCAAAGTCAATATTTGCTGGTGGTGCAAAATAATCAGGGTATTTACCAGATTTTGTATCTTAATCGTCGCGGCGCAGGTGATGTGATGGTGCGTTTAGATGAAGTGAAGTCGGCTGATGCCAAAGACACTGAGTTTGAAATTGTGGCGCAAATGGATGCTAAGGACATTCCACGTATTCGACGATTTATCGAAGGTTTGCCAGCGGGTCAAAATGTTGTGGCTTTTGTCACAAGTCAAAACTCTGGCGTGCTGAGCGCTATACAGTCTGGAGATAAGTTGATAGCGGATGCGAGTGCTGGCATTGGTGAGCGGTTACAAGGGCGGGTCCGCTTTATTAATTTGGCAGACCTTGGGCGTGAGTCTCTTGGTGTCAATAGAATTTCATTTGTGTATGTTCGGCCTTAGGTGAGAGTTGTGGGAACTAAGAAAACAGTAGCGTTGGTATTAGGGAGTGGTGCTGCACGTGGTCATGCGCACATTGGTGTTATTCAGGCACTTGAAGAGCGAGGTTACGACATTGTCAGTATTTCCGGTTGTTCCATTGGCGCGATCGTAGGCGGTGTTTATGCCGCTGGAAAACTAGCAGAATATCGTGAGTGGGCTGAGTCGCTTGACCGCATGAAGGTGATTCGCTTATTGGATATGTCAATACTAAAGGGCGGTTACATAAAAGGGGACCGTTTTTTTGAGAAAATTGAAGAGATGATCGGCGAAACAGACATTGCTTCGTTGCCGATTTCTTATACTTCTGTCGCGGTTGATTTGTTAAATCAGAAAGAATTCTGGTTTCAGCGTGGCGATCTTATTAGTGCAATGAGAGCTTCTTCTGCAATACCGTCTCTAGTCTCACCTGTGGCTTTTAATGGTCGAATGTACGTAGATGGAGGTGTTTTAAATCCTTTGCCAATCATTCCATGTGTGCCTGCTGGTGCGGACTATATTGTTGCGGTTGATCTTAATGGTCCGGCAGAAGGGGATTATGAAGAGGTACAAGAGAGTGATTCTGAAGAACCTGCTTGGTGGTCAAACACAAAAGACTTTTTTAGCAAAAACAAAGAGGCGGATAAGCCAGAGTACACGCCTGAAAACTGGGGACGATTACAAACAATTAATATGATGTTTGAAACCATGCAAGAGTCCTTGACCCAGTACAAGCTTGCCGGTTATCCGCCAGACTTACTGATTTCCATTCCAAAAGATATTTCTGGTTTTTATGAATTCTGGCGAGCCAATGAGTTGATCGAATTTGGCTATGATGTTGCTTTGAAGGCAATTGATGCCCTTGAGTCTCCAGCTTCAAGTTATCACTCATTTCCTAAAGGCTATTAGTTGATCGATCGATTGGGTTTACCCCTGCGTTTCTTAAGAAACTTGACAGTAATATTAGGGGTAAGCCGATTAGGCTATTAGGGTCGTTGCCTTCCATTCGTTCAAACAGACATACGCCCAAACCTTCGCATTTGAAGCTGCCAGCGCAATCAAGCGGTTGTTCTATCGCAATGTACTGAGTAATTTCATCTTGGCTTAAAGCGCGAAAATACACGTGATATTCACTGAGCTCGTATTGGTGAGACTGGCTTTTTTCATCAAACAGGCAAAGCCCAGTTAAAAAACTGACTTTCTTGCCGCTGAATTGCGTCAGCTGTTTTATAGCGTTTTCCGTTGAATGTGGCTTTCCTAGTATGTGTGATTCTAGGGTTGCGACTTGGTCAGAAGTGATGATTAGGGCAGGGTCTGAACGACCGCGGGCTTTGCGTTCGACGTGGACGGCTTGTGCTTTTTCTATGGTAAGGCGTTTTACCAAATCTTGAGCAGATTCATTTTGTAAAGGGCTTTCATCAATGTTCGGTGAATGGCATTCAAATGCTAGGTTTAAGCGCTCCAGTAGTGTTTTTCGGTAAGTTGATGATGAGCCTAAAATTATTTTTTTTGCATGGTTGATTCGCCAATTTGTTTCGGTAACAGGCTATTTTACTTTTTTTTGTCAGGAAAGGCGTAAAAATCTAAAAAAAGGCACTTTAAGGGCACATAGACTTTGACAAAAAGCCCCCTTGGCAATATTATTCCCCGCCATGTTGAATGACTCATTACCTAAATATTTTGACCCTCGAAAGTACGCTCATAATGAGATGTCATTCGAAGGGTACGTGCCTCTCAATCAGTTTGAGGAGCTTTGTGCTATATTAGCCTCTGATGAGGGTAATGTATTTATTCATCTAGACTTTAGAGTTGATGAGGATAGGCGCTATATTGCTACCGGATCATTAGCGGCTCAAGTACACGTTGTTTGTCAGCGTTGTATGGGGGCTGTTGCTCATGATTTGGCGTTGGATTTGTCTCTTGGCTTTGTTTATGACGAAGACCATGCGAAAAATCTGCCGAATAGTTACGATCCTGTTGTCATGACCGATGGTGAAGTAATTTTAGCCGATATGGTAGAGCAAGAAATTATACTTGCCTTACCAATTGTCGCTTATCACGAAGAAAGTGGTTGCAACCCAACAGCTGTAAAGTATGCCTCGTCTACCGATGACGCACCGGATGACGAAAAACCGAATCCATTTAGTATATTGGCCCAATTAAAGGCCAAGTAAAGTTAGGAGCTCCAAAAAATGGCAGTACAAAAAAGTAAAGTTACTCGTTCACGTCGCGGCCAGCGTCGTTCACACGATGCTTTGACTGGTCCAACTCTTTCTGTAGAAAAGACAACTGGTGAACTTCACCGTCGTCACCACATTTCTGCAGATGGTTTCTACCGTGGTCGTCAAGTTATCACCCCTAAAGGTGAGTAACTAAGATACCCATGATCAGGGTAGCTTTAGATGCTATGGGCGGGGACTTAGGTCCCCGCATTGCATTAGATGGAGCCGTGGAGATCCTCTCCCGCCATCACGATGTCTTTATCACTGTTTATTATTCCCCTTATTCCGATCTGGAACTTCCTGCGCCTCATGAACGCTTATCTCTGATCTCTTGCTCTGATGTCATTGATGGAGATGAAGAAATAGTCTTGTCTTTGTTTCGCCGTCGTAATAGTACGCTCTATCAATCGTTAAAAGCACTGACTGATAAGTCTTCGGATGTTGTTGTAACCTTGGGGAATACAGGTGCTATAGTGGCATTGGCGCGGCACATTCTAGGTGTTTTGCGGCCTAAGCTTTATCCTGCTTTAATTAGGGAGTTACATTCTAACCCACTGCGTTGTTTGGTTGATTTGGGGGCGAATGTGCATTGTCCTGCGTCCATGTTGGTTGGCTTTGCGGAATTGGGTGCGGCTTACATTGAAGCTTTGAGTCAAGAGAGTCCTAAAGTTGGGCTTTTGAATGTTGGTGTTGAGAGCTCGAAAGGAAGTGCTGTAATTCGTGAGGCGGATAGATTGCTGGCGGAAAATGCATGGTTATCGTACAAGGGGTATGCGGAAGGTACGGAGCTGTTTGAGGGTGACAAAAACGTCATTGTTTGTGATGGGATGGTCGGAAATGCGGTTCTAAAGGCATCCGAAGGGCTTTTGTCATTTATGATGAGAAAATTCAAGGATGCGAATGGTGTGTCCTCATTGTTTGAGACTTTTTACCAAACTGAACGTCGACATGGGGCTTGTTTAGTCGGTGTGCGTGGCAATTTGGTAAAAGGTCATGGTCGTTCCGATTTGCCTGCAATGGTAGGTGCGATTGAGTATGGAATTGATATTGCGCGTGCGGATTTGTATTCTGCGATAGAGGCGCGTCTTTGTAATGAGGCTGTATAGTCAGGAGATTAAATGAGCACTAAATTAGCTTTTGTTTTTCCAGGTCAGGGTTCTCAACAATTGGGAATGCTAGCAGATTTAGCAGAGAAACATGAAATCATTGAGCGAACATTTGCAGAAGCATCCAGTGTGCTTGGTTATGATTTGTGGGATCTTGTGCAGAATGACGCAGAGAAACTGAGTCAGACTGATAAAACGCAACCTGCTTTATTGACTGCAAGTGTGGCTTTATGGCGCCTTTGGGAGCAGCAAGGCGGTGAAAAGCCTGTTTATGTTGCTGGTCATAGTCTTGGTGAATATTCTGCTTTAGTCTGTGCTGGGGTGATTGCATTCGCGGATGCCGTGGCGCTGGTTAAGTTGCGTGGTGAATATATGCAACAGGCCGTTCCAGCTGGTGAAGGTGCTATGGCAGCTATTATTGGCCTTGATGATGATAGCGTTGTCGCTGCATGTGCTGCTGCGCCAGGTGTTGTTAGTGCGGTTAATTTTAACTCGCCTGGTCAAGTTGTTATTGCGGGTCATGTTGCTGCGGTTGAGGCGGCTATGGTTAATGCGAAAGAGGCGGGGGCTAAGCGTGCGCTTCCTCTTCCTGTTAGTGTTCCTTCTCATTGTGAGTTGATGATTCCTGCTGGTGAAAAATTAGCTGAAAAGTTGGAGTCTATCGCTTTTCAGGCACCTAACTGTGTTCTGGTTCAGAATGTTTCGGCTCAAGCAGTTTCAGATCCTGTTGTCATTAAGGCGAACTTGGTTTCTCAGCTAAGTGAACCTGTTTTATGGACTCAGTCGGTTACGTTGCTTGCAGAGTTGGGTGTGACTTCTACGATTGAGTGTGGACCTGGTAAAGTGCTCAGCGGTTTGAATAAACGAATTGTAAAAGGATTGGAGACGGCTTCTTTGGGAGATTTGTCTGGATTTGAAGCGGCTTTGTCTGCGTAAGCGTCATTTTATTGATCTAAAAGTAACTAATTGGAGACAAACATGAGTCTTGAAGGAAAAATTGCTCTGGTAACTGGGGCTACTCGTGGTATTGGTAAAGCGATTGCAACTGCATTAGTTGAACAAGGTGCTACTGTTATTGGCACGGCAACAAGTGAATCCGGTGCTCAGAGTATTAGTGAATACTTGGGTGAAAACGGTAAAGGTTGGGTTTTGGATGTATCTTCAAGTGAATCTGTTGATGCGGTAATTAAAGAAATCACTGCCGAATTTGGCGCGCCAACGGTTTTGGTTAACAATGCTGGTATTACGCGTGATAATCTAATGATGCGGATGAAGGAAGATGAGTGGGATCAAGTGATCAACACGAATTTGACGTCTGTATTTCGTGTTACTAAAGCCTGCTTGCGCGGCATGACCAAAGCAAAATTTGGCCGTGTTATTAGTATTAGTTCCGTGGTTGGCTCTATGGGTAACGGCGGGCAAACTAATTATTCTGCTGCGAAGGCTGGACTAGAGGGCTTTAGTCGTTCTTTGGCTGCGGAGATTGCTTCTCGTGGTATCACGGTGAATTGTGTTGCTCCAGGCTTCATTGAAACAGATATGACTAAGGTTTTACCGGAAGAGCATAAGGCTAAATTAGTCGAAAAAGTGCCTTCTTCTCGCCTTGGTCAACCAGAAGAAATTGCGGCGGCAGTTGCATTTTTAGCGTCAAATGGCGCGGGTTACATTACCGGTGAGACATTACATGTCAATGGCGGTATGTATATGTCGTAATTTGAGTTGAATTTTATGTTTAATTCAACGAAAATACGTCTCCGGTTCATGTCGAGAATCACACCTTTATAGGTGCCCGAATTTTTATAATATGCTCACACTGAGCTGTTAATGAGTAGAGTAGGAACTTCTAATGAGTAGCATTGAAGAACGCGTTAAGAAAATCGTTTGTGAACAACTAGGCGTTAACGAAGAAGATGTTGTTGCATCAGCATCTTTCGTTGATGATCTAGGTGCAGATTCTCTAGATACAGTAGAGTTGGTTATGGCTCTTGAAGAGGAATTCGATACTGAAATTCCTGATGAAGAAGCTGAAAAAATCACTACAGTACAAGCAGCGAACGACTACATCAACGCTAACTTGTAATCTATAAGTGAACTGAGTTTTCCGAAAAGCCGCTTGTACTTGTTACAGCGGCTTTTCTTATTAATAGCCCTTAACGGTTGAGGGCGGATTGTTGGAGAAATCTTATGTCTCGTCGTCGGGTTGTAGTCACAGGAATGGGAATGGTGACACCCCTTGGCAATAATGTGAAAGATACGTGGGATAATATCTTGGAAGGCAAAAGCGGTGTATCGGAGATCACTTCTTTCGACGCTAGCCAGTTTTCCACTCGTTTTGCAGCGCAAGTTAATGATTTTGATGCGACTCAGTACATGAGCGTTAAAGAAGCTCGCAAAATGGATCTTTTCATTCAATACGGTATCGCCGCAGCAGTTCAGGCTTTGGAAGACGCTAATCTCAATGCAGATACTGCCGATTTGAGCCGCGTAGGCTGTGCGATAGGTTCCGGTATTGGTGGTTTGCCAATGATCGAAAAGAACCTTGAGTTATTGAATGAATCTGGTCCAAAACGTATTTCTCCATTTTTTGTTCCAGGCGCGATTATTAATATGATTTCAGGTCATGTTGCGATTCGTTTTGGGTTTAAAGGACCTAACATTTCAATCGTCACAGCTTGTACAACGGGTACCCATAATATCGGTATGGCTGGGCGGATGATCGCTTATGGCGATGCGGATGTCATGATTGCCGGTGGTGCTGAAATGGCTATTACGCCGTTGGGTATTGGTGGGTTCGGTGCTGCTCGTGCGTTATCAACCCGCAATGATGACCATAAAACGGCAAGTCGACCATGGGACAAAAACCGTGATGGTTTTGTCATGGGAGATGGCTCGGGCATTTTGGTGCTAGAAGAGTATGAGCATGCGGTTGCGCGTGGCGCGACAATTTATGCAGAACTTGCTGGCTTCGGGATGAGCGATGACGCTTACCATATGACTGCGCCGCCAGAGGGCGGTGAAGGGGCGGCAATGGCGATGCAGGCGGCATTAAACGATGCGAAATTAACGCCTCTGGATGTTGATTACATTAATGCGCATGGCACATCAACACCAGCAGGTGATTTGGCCGAAACACAGGCCGTTAAGGCGTTAATGGGCGCGGACGCTTCAGATGTTGCTATTAGTTCAACTAAGTCCATGATTGGTCATTTGCTTGGTGCGTCAGGCGCAGTAGAATCTATTTTTTCTATTCTAGCCATTCGTGATCAAGTTGCACCGCCTACGATCAACCTTGAGGAGCCGGGCGAAGGCTGTGATTTGAACTACGTGCCAGGTACACCTCAAAAACGTAAGATTGATGTTGTGCTCAATAATTCTTTCGGTTTTGGTGGAACAAATGGAACGCTAGTTTTTAAGAAAGTATCTTAAAAACTAGCGAGGGTTGAAGTTCTACTTAGTATCCCAACTTAGTGTATCTGAGTAGATAAGCCGCGTAGAGCGGCTATTTCTTTTGAGATGTCGTAGCTTTGATGTTGACTGTCGAGTTCGTAAAGGCGGTCTTCTAGCTGCTGGTAAAGGGTGATTTCTTCGTCTCCTAGAAAGTGTAGGCATTCTCCGCCTACAAACCACAATAGCTCTCTTTTTATAAGAGGGACGAGATTTGCGTAGCATCGTATGAAGCGAGACAGCACTTCTTGGGCGTCAAAAGTATAATCATGAGAGTTTTCTTGAATGCTTTTAACGAGTTCATCCCATTTTGCTAAGAAGTCAATTTCTTCTTCAGCCAGTTCTGGCTGATTAAAGGGGTCATGTTCTGCGATTCGATGGCGCAAGTCAGCAAATGCGTCAAGTATGTATTGTGTGCGTGATTCCACGTAAAACCCTATTCAAGTAAGTAACTATATTAGTCGGCAATGCCGTATGAGAACTTCAATTATGACATATGCAATCGAAATTAGTGACCTTAAAAAACGCTACGATGGTGGTTTTGAAGCACTAAAAGGTATCGATTTAAAAGTTGAAAAAGGGGATTTCTTTGCTTTGCTGGGTCCAAACGGGGCAGGAAAGTCGACCACTATTGGTATTTTATGCTCGTTGGTGAATAAAACATCGGGGCGTGTGTCCATTTTCGATACGGATATTGATACGGATTTTGCAAAAGCTAAGAAGTTTCTTGGCGTCGTTCCTCAAGAATTCAATTTTAATGTTTTTGAGACGGTATTTAATGTTGTTGTTACGCAGGCAGGGTTCTATGGAATTAGCCGCGCTGTGGCAGAAGAGCGAGCCGAAAAATATCTGAAACAATTGGATTTATGGGATAAAAGAGACGCTCAGTCGCGAATGTTGTCAGGCGGTATGAAGCGCCGATTAATGATAGCGAGAGCCTTAATCCATGAACCGGAAGTGTTGATTTTAGACGAGCCTACTGCCGGTGTGGACATTGAATTGCGCCGCTCTATGTGGGAGTTCATCAAAAAACTCAATGAGCAAGGTACTACCATTATCCTCACGACGCATTACTTGGAAGAAGCTGAGCAGCTATGTCGTAATATCGCGATTATCAATGCGGGTGAAATTGTCGAAAATACCAGTGTGAAAGCGTTGCTTAAAACTTTGAATCAAGAAACGTTTATTCTTGATTTAGACAAGGCATTGCCGTCCGGTTGGTCATTGTCGGACTTCGCGGTATCGATAAGTAAAGACGGCAGTACAATCGAGGTAGAGGTGGTTAAAGGGCAATCGATCAATGCCATTTTTAGTGCGCTTGATTCTATTTCGATTAATGTCGTAAGTATGCGTAATAAATCCAATCGACTCGAAGAACTCTTCGTCAAATTAATTAAAGGCTAGCGAGATGAAAAACTCAGAAATTTGGGTCGCGTTTTATACGATTATTGTGCGAGAGGTGCGTCGCTTCACGCGTATATGGCCACAAACCTTGTTACCACCTGCTATTACCATGTCTTTGTATTTTGCTATTTTCGGGAATCTAATCGGCGACCGAATTGGTGAGATGGGCGGTTTTAGTTACATGCAATACATTGTGCCTGGGTTGATCATGATGTCTGTGATAACGAACTCTTACTCTAATGTGTCTTCGTCGTTTTTCTCTGCGAAGTTTCAACATAGCGTGCAAGAGTTGTTGGTTTCACCCACGCCAAATTGGGTCATTTTATTAGGTTACACGCTAGGTGGTGTGGCCCGTGGGTTGTGTGTTGGTCTTATTGTGACCTTATTGTCGCTTTTCTTTACCCATTTGGCGCTAGAAAATTTGTTTCTTACGGTGCTTGTAGTGTGCTTAACCGCTGTGATGTTTTCTTTAGGTGGTTTTGTGAATGCAATCTACGCAAGAAGCTTTGATGATGTGTCTATCGTACCAACGTTTATTCTGACGCCGTTAACGTATTTGGGTGGGGTATTTTATTCCATCGATTTGTTGCCTGACTTTTGGCAGTCGGTTTCTATGTTAAACCCTGTGTTGTACATGGTTAATGCATTCCGATATGGCATCTTGGGGGTATCTGATATTAACGTATATTGGGCCTTGGTCATTGTGAGTGTGTTTATTGTTGTGTTGTTTAGTTTCGGTCTGCGTTTGCTCAATCAGGGCAAAGGTATTAGAAGTTGAGGTAGTGTTATATGGGCTTTTTACCCTTAGGTCAGCAAACAGAATATGTTTCTGAATACGATGCAGGGTTGCTTTACCCCATTGCAAGAGTGGACAAATGGACTGAAATGGGCATTGAATCTGAGCGCCTGCCATTCTATGGGGAAGATGTTTGGAATGCTTATGAATTGTCGTGGTTAAATACGAAAGGCAAGCCAATTGTTGCGTTGGCAGAATTTCGTTTGCCATATGATTCGCCTAATATTATCGAATCAAAATCGTTCAAATTGTATCTTAATTCGTTAAATCAAATGCGATATGAGTCGCCTCAAGCGGTGCAGATGTTGCTAGAAAAAGATTTGTCGGCAGCCGCAGGCGCAGACGTCACCGTGATAATCCGCGATGTGGATTCAATGGCATCCTTGGTTGTTCTAACGCCAGACTACTGCATTGATGAATTGGATATTGAAGTGTCTGATTATCACCCTAACCCTTATTTGCTGGCGGTAGATACGTCTATAGGTTTAGTGGAAGAGCGTTTGGTGAGCCATCTGTTGAAGTCTAATTGCCCTGTTACCAATCAACCGGATTGGGGGTCAGTGTTTATCGACTACAAAGGACCAAAGATTCAGCATGAAAGTCTGCTGAAATATGTCATTTCTTTCCGTGAGCATACAGATTTTCATGAGCAATGCGTTGAACGTATTTTTATTGATATTATGCGCCAATGTCAGCCTGAAAGTTTAACCGTGTATGCAAGGTATGTCAGACGAGGAGGATTAGATATCAATCCCTATCGTTCAACCGTGCCATTGGTGCTAGGGAATGATCGTCTCACGCGCCAATAAAGTAAAGATAAAATGCCGCTTGAAAAATCAGGCGGCATTTTTTTGACATTATATTTAGTGCATGTATTACATGGCGCTAAGCTGTTGTTTCACGATATTAAGCGCAGGTTTGCCATCAAAGGTGGTGACACCTTGCAGCCATTTGTCCAATATTTCTGGATGAGCTTTCATCCAATCGGCGGCGGCTTTTTCTGGTTTTTCAGGAGACGCAATCATTTCGTTTTCCATGGTCAAACCAAATTCAAGGTTCGACAGCAGTTTGCCAACATTGGAACATTCTGATGAATAGCCTTTTCTGGTCAGAGTTCTAATCGTAGCGCCACCATAATTAGGGCCAAAATATTTGTCGCCACCAGTCAGGTATTTTAAATCGTAATTGACATTCATTGGGTGCGGTTCCCACGCTAAAAAGACAATGAAGTTATCACGTTTTATGGTTCTTGCTACTTGTGAAAGCATTGCTTGTTCGCCTGATTCGACGACTTTCCAGTCTTTTAGCCCAAAATCATTAGTATCTATCATGGTCTGAAGTTTTTGATTGGCTGGAGCGCCGGCATCGATACCGTAGATTCGTTGACGAAATTCTTTACTGAATTTCTCCAAGTCGGAGAAATCTTTCACTCCTGCGTCAAAGACGTATTTTGGCACAGCCAGTGTAAATTTGACGCCTTCCAAGTTGGTACGAACTACATCAATGTCGTTCTTGTATTTGTCAATGAAAGCAGACTGGGCGGGCATCCAATTGCCCATGAATGCATCAATTTCGCCATTTTTAATACTCTCAAAGCCCACGGGAACGCTCAGAAGGTAGACTTGTGTGTCGTATCCCAATGCTTTTAATAAAGTCGTTGCTACACCATTTGTGGCGCCAATATCGGTCCAGCCAGGATCACTAAACGTGACTTTTTTGCATTGTTCAGGTTCTGCGGACAAAGCAACACTGCTTCCAAGAAGTAGACTAACGAGGCCAAAGGTTTTGAGTTCTGTACGACTAAATGATATTGCTTTCATTTGTGTGCTCCTGTTGTGATAGTTATTTATCAATTTACTCTGCTTTAGGGAAGCGAGAGCGAGTTTCTAAGTCGTCTAGATCAATATGGTTTCTCATATACATTTCACTGCTGTCAAAGATAGGCTGGTGATCCCACGCCAATTTTTTGCCTTTATTGAGTGCTTTAACAATGAGACGACGACGGCGTTGGCTTACCAACACGTCTTGTGTGAGTGCTTCTGAATTCCAGCGCGCTGAGGTTTCCTTCCTAAATTCATCAATAATGTCTTTGTAATCTGGATGTTCAGCAAGATTATTCAGTTCATCTGGGTCATTTGACAAATCAAACAATTGTTCTGGGTCGATATGGCAATAGATGTATTTGTATTGGGCGCGGCGAATCATGAAAATCGGGGCGATTGCGCCTTCACCAAAATATTCGCCAATGACTTCATCATGGCCCTCTGTTTTACCCGTAATGTGAGGCATTAAGCTCTTTCCTTGAATGGGCATGGCGTATTGATAATCCGATTTGTTTGTTGCCATTTCAAGAAAAGTGGGCAATAAATCCATGGTGGAAACCGATTCTTTAATGCGTTTTGCGGAGAAGTGTTTTGGCGCGTGTACGATCATTGGTACACGAGCAGAGCCTTCAAAGAATGACATTTTGTACCAAAGGTTTCTTTCGCCTAGCATGTCGCCATGGTCACCTGAGAACACAATGATGGTGTTGTCATCTAAGCCCGTTTCTTTGAGTGCTTTTAAAAGCAGACCGATCTTGTCATCGACATAACTAATGGCGCCATAGTAAGCACGTCGCGCGTTGCGAACTTGCTGATCTGTTAACTCTTGGTCGAAATATGCATAAACCTCTTGAAGCCGAGCGGAATGTGGGTCTTGCTCGTCTTTAGGAATACGGATTTTTGGTAGGTCAATTTCTTCATTTGTGTATCTGTCCCAATATTCCTGAGGAATGGCATAAGGGTCGTGTGGGTGCGTCATGGAAACGGTTAAGCAAAAGGGTCTATCTTGGTCACGTCTTACATAGTCATATAGATATCGTTGCGCATGAAAAACCACTTCATCATCAAAGTCTAATTGATTGCTTCGAATACAAGGACCGGCTTGAGTGACGGATGACATATTGTGATACCAAGTAGGGCGTGTTGTTAAATCGTCCCAGTTTGGAAACCAGCCATAGTCGGCAGGATAAATGTCGGTGGTTAACCTTTCTTCGAACCCATGCAATTGGTCGGGTCCACAAAAATGCATCTTTCCTGATAATGCGGTCTTGTAATTTTTTTCTCTTAAATAGTGAGCAAAGGTCGGAATGTCAGCGGGGAAGTCTGCGGCATTGTCGTAAGCGCCAATTTTACTCGGTAGTTGTCCTGTCATGAGAACATACCGAGATGGCGCGCACAGAGGGCTGTTGCAGTACGCTGAATCAAACACCACTCCTTTTTCAGCGAGTGATGATAGGTGGGGAGTTTTTACAACTGGGTTGCCGTATATGGGAAGAGCGGATGTAGCCAATTGATCAGCCATGATAAAAAGTATATTGGGTTGTTTTTCTGCCATGATTATCTCTAATGTATAAATAAGGAAAGATTGGCAAATACAAAGAAATTGCCTTGTTTTATCTAGATTGCGCTATCGAAAAGAAGCTGTAAACTGACTAAATATTTATATATGGGATAAGCTGAACTTATGTTATCTGATTCTGAATTACCACCATTACAGTCACTTGTCGTTTTTGAAGCATCAGCGAGATTGTTGAGCTTTACCGCGGCGGCGCGTGAATTGGGCACCACCCAGCCTGCAGTAAGCCAGCAAATCCGTGCTCTAGAGGATACTTTGGGCGTGGCTTTATTTGAGCGCATATACCGTGGTGTTGTATTGACCGACTCAGGCTATGTGTTACTAAAAACGACACAGTCAAGTCTTAGAGATTTGCGCGAAGTGTTGCAAAAAATTAAACAAAAACCGAAAACTCAACGTATTACTGTCGCAACGGATTTTGCTTTTGCCGCTTTTTGGCTGATGCCTCGACTGCCAGAGTTTCGGAGGCTGCATAAAGAAATAGACATACGCATTCAAACGTCGCAATCCGAAGTTGATTTAGTCTCGATGGAAGCGGACATCGCTATTTTGTTTGGTGAAGGCCAGTATCAAGGGTATTTTACTGAGAAATTGTTGCCTGAAATGGTCTATCCGGTCTGCAGTCCAAAATTGCTGGAGGAGTGTTCTGGTTTCAAAAGTCTGTCGGATCTCATCAAAGCCCCCTTGTTGAAATTAAATGCGGACATGGGGCAAAAATGGATCGACTGGGAGCGACTCTTTCAGCTGAATGGGTCTTTGTGGCAGCCTTCTGAGTCGGTGATGGAATTTGATAACTACACACTTCTGGTGCAGGCTGCTATTTCTGGACAAGGAATTGGTCTTGGCTGGTCGCCCCTTTTGGATGATTACATTCAAAGTGGCGTGTTGGTTGCTTTGTCCGATTTTACGGTGCAATCAGACAATGGGTATTACACTGTGCTATCCAAGCAGAGAACGCCTACAGCCCCAGTGTCGGCATTTCTAGCTTGGCTTAAGTCGTAATGATTAGTGCAATTTCAGCCACCAAAGAGCGCCCACTGCACACAGAGATAGTGGTAAGGACAGTAGAATCATTAAGGCAATTTCGTCTACTGGCCCTTTAAATTTGCTGGCAAGCATGTAGCTAATGACAGCGACAGGCATGGCATTAAGTACCAAGAGAACGGCACTTTCTAGTGGACTGAGTGGAAATAAGAACACAACGATGGTCGCAGCGAATACCCCTACTGCAGGTCGAAACGCAGACAGTAATAACGCCCGACTTATTTTTCCTTTTTCGTTTACCTTCAAACCGCTGATGGATTTGCCCAGCAGCATCAGCATGATTGGCAAGGTGATGTGACTTAGCATGTCTAGCGTGCTCATTATGGGCGTTGGCAAACGAATGTTAAACCCTAAGAAAAGCGCGCCTACGACCAGTGCGATGACAGGTCCATTCCTTAACAATTGTTTAGGGTGATAGGTGCCGGACATGAAACCAACACCCAAAGTAAAGTGGCTGATTTGAACCACAGATGAGATAACCACCGCGATGGCCATGCCTTCTGCACCAAATAAAGCGAACGCAATCGGAATGCCCAAATTGCCTGTATTCGGGTTCACCAAGGGCGGTAAATAAAATCGCGTGGGTAGCTTGAGTGTTTTCAAAATAATAAATGAGATCAACGACACGATAAGTAAGACAAGTACCGTTGCTGCGATGATTTTCAGCATGCTGAAAACTTGCATTTGCATTGACAGCACTGAGTACAGCAATAGTGCCGGTAATCCAATGCTAGAAACCAGCGCACCCAAAGAAGGACTGTTTAAATAGTCTGTTTTTTTTCCGAGGATGAAGCCCAAACAAATGAGTAATAAAATCGGGGTGAGTGATCCTGCCAATGCTAAGAGCATAGATGTCCTTAATGAATATTATTCGTTGTCGTCTGCCTTTATGTTAAAGGCTTCCACAAGATAGTTCACTAGTGTATTGACTCTAGAGCTGATATTTCTTGAATGGGGGTAAAGTAAAGACACATCAGAGTGAGGCAGTGTCCAGTCAGGCAGTAATACCATTAATTTTCCAGACTCAATCTCCTGTTTTACATAGTATTCAGGCTGTCTTGATATGCCAATGCCCGCTAAAGTTGCCGATTTTACGACATGTCCGTTAGGGCAGTTGAGTTTTCCCTTTATTGGCAGCTCATACCTGTCGTGGTTGTCACGATGAATAAAAGGCCACCGTTTCACCGAGCCATTTATCAGGTTGTGTTCAAGTAAATCCTTCGGGTGATGCAATGCTGACATGGTTTCAATGTAATTTGGACTGGCGACTAGGTGATTTGTATAGCTTGTGAGTTTTCGGCCAATAAGGTTCGAATTGGTCAGCTCTCCCATTCTGACCACCAGATCGTATTGCGCATCAATGAGGTTTTCTCTCGTGCTAGAAAAGCTCAACTCTATGTCTACCTTTGGGTGCAAGTTCATAAACTGAAGTAACAGTGGCGCGAGTATCTCTTCTCCAAATCGACCGCCTACAGTGTTAATTCTAATCTGACCTGCAATGTTTGCGTGTGCATTCTGGGCAGACATTACGGCATGCTCAAGTTGATCAACGCCCTGACGTGAGAGCTGGTAAAAAGTCTCGCCAGCAGGAGATAAAGAAAGGGAGCGTGTAGAACGATAGAGGAGCTGGATTTGCATGTCTTTCTCAAGACGACTGATGATTTGCGAGACCCTAGCTCTAGAAATGTTTAATTGTTCGGCGGCTTTTGAAAAGCTTTGTGCTTCAACGACGACAAGGAACTCTCTTATACCTTCAGGAAAATTTGCTTTCATAATTGTTCAGTCTCATTAAACAATAATTTTAATGTATTGATAATTATAAACAGTGAAGAGGCTCGTATAGTAGGGATATTCGACAATTAATCTATTTGGAGAGTGTATGAAAACCAGAGTGCTTGGAAAGACAGGGTTTAATGTGTCTGAAATTGGTTTAGGCTGCTGGCAGCTAGGCAATGACTTTGGCGCGATAGAAGACAGCGAGGCCGCTGCGATACTGCAAGCAGCGCTGAATGAAGGTGTGCAATTTTTTGATACCGCTGACGTATACGGTGGAGGCCTAAGTGAGCAGCGGATAGGGCAGTGGCGAGCAGCATTGAGTAAACCGCCCGTTATCGCCACTAAAGTGGGAAGAAATCCTGAGCTCTATCCGGATGGTTACAGCAAAGCAAAGGTGAAGCAAAGTCTGCAAGCTTCTGCTCAACGTTTGGGGGTTGAATCTATCGATCTTGCGCAATTACATTGCGTGCCTCGTGATGTTTTGTTTTCTGGTGATTTGCTGGCCTGGATGGAAGATTTTAAAAAGGACGGCATCATCCAGCATTTTGGGGCGAGTGTAGAAATGCTCGATGAGGCGATGTTTTGTTGTGATCATCCTGAGATCGCCAGTTTGCAAATTTTGTTCAATGTATTCCGTCAAGATGCCGTTGAGTCATTGTTGCCGTTAGCTGAAAAAAATAATGTCGGTGTTATTGTTCGCTTGCCACTCGCCAGTGGATTATTAACCGGGAAAATGAAGTTGGATCGTATTTTTGATGAGCAAGATCATCGATTTTATAACAAAGACGGCGCAGCATTTCATGTTGGAGAAACCTTTAACGGCATCCCATATGAAAAAGGCGTAGCGCTGGTTGATAAACTCAATGGGAAATTGCCTGAAGGTCATAATATTCTGGACGTGTCTTTGCGCTGGATTTTAGATCAGCCTCAGGTATCAAGCATTATTGTAGGAGCCAGTCGCTCATCTCAAGTGGTACGAAATGCAGCGGCATCGAGTTTGCCTCCACTGAGTAAAGAGTTGCATGAGATGTTAGGGGATTTTTATCGGTCCGACGTCAGAAATGCAATTCGTGGTGGGATTTAACTGGAAGTGTCTGAGAGAGAATGGCGCGAAAAATCTCGCGCCATTTTGTGATTCAGCCTATTTTAAAATTTGTTCAGCATGCGCTTTGGTTTTCACTTTACCGATGATGTCGGAAATAACGCCTTCTTCATCAATAATAAATGTGGTTCTTACTGTGCCCATGGATTCACGCCCCATAAATTTTTTCAGTTGCCAAGTGCCATACAACTCATGCACTTCTTTTTCGGTGTCTGCTATCAAAGGAAAAGGTAATTCGTATTTTGCTATGAAGTTTTGATGTTTTTTCTCGGTATCTGTACTGACACCTACGACAACGAAACCTTGTTCTAATAGTGCTTGGTAGTTGTCACGCAAATCGCACGCTTGAGCTGTGCAGCCTGGCGTGTTGTCTCTTGGGTAAAAATACAAAGCGACTTTTTTGCCTTTGAACTGAGCAAGGGTGATCGTGTCACCGTTTTGATCCTTGGCGGTAAAGTCTGGTGCAGTTTGTCCTATTTTAATTGTCATATAGCTCTCTTTATTCATTTTTAAAAGTCGAAGACGGTGGGTTGTCTATTATTTATTCTATGTATGCGACATTTGTTTCTTTAGCTTAACAAGAGCCAAGTTAAAAATCCTCTTGGATTGCTTTTCTTATGAATTTACTCGGGCTTTACGCCCCTCAATTATTGTTAAACCAGAGTCTGGACGTTACTATAGGCGCGCTTATAATTTTATCGGAGACTCGAAATGATCACAGGTAGTTTAGTTGCGCTTATCACACCTATGTCAGCTGATGGCGCTGTAGATACTAAAAAATTAGATGATCTAATAGAGTTTCATATCAACGAGGGTACTCACGGTATAGTGGCAGTTGGCACAACAGGTGAATCCTCAACACTGACACCAGAAGAACACGCCAATGTGATTCGGCAAGTGGTTAATACGGTAAAGGGTCGCGTTCCTGTTATTGCTGGCACTGGAGCTAATGCAACTCATGAGGCCATTGATTTGACTCGCAGCGCGAAAGACGCAGGTGCAGATGCTTGTTTGCTGGTGACCCCTTATTACAATAAACCGACTCAAGAAGGTTTGTTCCAACATTTCAAAGCCATCGCCGATGCGGTGGATATCCCTCAAATTTTATATAACGTACCGGGTAGAACGGCATGTGATATGCAAAATGACACCGTTGTTCGCCTGTCTACCATCAAAAATATCGTTGGTATCAAAGACGCAACGGGCAATTTAGAGCGAGGCGAAGCGTTAATCAAAGCGTTGCCTGACCGTTTTGCTGTCTATTCTGGTGACGATCCGACCGCTGTCTCGTTGATGCTTTTGGGCGGTAAAGGCAATATCTCTGTTACTGCTAACGTGGCGCCAAGAGCGGTGGCTCAAGCCGCTGAAGCCGCATTAGCGGGCAACGCAGATCAGGCGCATGCGATTGATACGACGATTTCTTCACTTCATACCAATCTTTTCTTGGAGTCTAATCCTATTCCTGTTAAATGGGCTTGCAGTCAATTAGGTCTGTGTGAAGAGGGAATTCGATTGCCTTTAACGCCGTTATCAGAACAATATCACGCTGCTGTTCGTCAGGCATTAATCGAAGCAGGAGCGTTGTTAGTATGAAATATTCGACATTGAAGTTAGTGGGTGCTGGTTCTGTCGCGCTGATTTTGTCTGGTTGCAGTGCTTTTTTACGGATCATTCTAACGATTATCAAAAAAAGCAACCGACTATTACTGTGCTTGATAAACCGGCAGGGTCAGAGCAGTCGAAGGACTTGCTTGTTATTCCTAATGAAAACGCGATTGCGAATTTAGAGGAAGTGAAGCCATTTGAAACGCCAAGAGCACCGTTTGTTTTCTACCCAATGACCGCAATCGATGTGCTGGAACAGGATGACGCGATAGAATTCACTGTGCCTACCAGCGTGGAGCACTCTAAGCGTATTGTTTCAGATTTTCTTACTGCTCTGCATGGGGCCGGTTCTCCAATATCTTCTCAGACAGAGGATCAAATCGTGTCTGTCCCGTTCGACTTTCACCCTCAAGGCTGGTGGGCGTCGTTATGGAGTGATATTACTCGTTTGCATCCAGCAAAAACGGCGTTCTCCTTCCGTTTTAGTGACGTTGGCGGCAAAACATTGGTGGCGGTTCAATTTCGAGATGAACAGCAGGATGTTGAGCCTAGCAACTGGATGAGCCCAGCCCAAAATGAAGACGCTTACGCGGTGGCTGTGCGTTTGTGGGGCACCATTGGTCGTCAATTAAATCAGGCGTCTGCGTACCTTTCAAATCGTGATTCAGCGTCTGCATTCCCAGTTTGGGTGGATCATCACGGTATTTTTGCTATTCACTTGGGCGATAATGTTTCTACACCTGAATTGGAATCGAAGTTGAACGCAGCGGGCATTTATTTGATTCCGAATGCAGACAATATGCTTGCCCCCGTTCCGCCTGAAGACGTTGCACGCGTAGGAGACGTTGTAGATTTTAGTCTACCGATAGTCGGTAGTGAAGCTACTAAATCCCTTAAAAGTATTCGTCGTAACTTAGATGACGTTAGCTGGGAGAACCGAGAGTACGCTTATAAAATTATGCATCAAAAAGCAGGCGATTTTTTAGTTATTGATGTTTCTTCTATGGCCTCGCCGGAAGTGGTTTCATTCCACCTGGCGCAGCGTTTTGTAAATTAATTAAGATTAACCCCTCACAAAAGAAGACCGGAGACTCTCCAATGGAAAAACGACAAGAGCTGTATGCAGGTAAGGCAAAATCTGTATTTCGTACAGATGATCCTGACAAGATGGTTCTAGTATTTCGTGATGATACCTCTGCATTTGATGGTAAGCGAATTGAACAGCTTGACCGTAAAGGCATGGTGAACAATAAATTTAATGCGTTCATCATGACCAAATTGCAGGAAGCAGGCATTCCAACGCATTTTGAAAAGCTACTAAGCGATACTGAGTCACTGGTTAAATGTCTTGATATGATGCCTGTTGAATGCGTTGTTCGTAATGTTGCGGCTGGCAGTTTATGTCGCCGTTTGGGTGTAGAAGAAGGCATTGCTTTGACACCACCAACATTTGAATTGTTTTTAAAGAACGACGCATTGGGTGATCCGATGATCAATGAATCCCATGTTGAGTCCTTTGGTTGGGCGAAAGCGGCTGACCTAGCGAAAGCAAAAGAGCTTACTTACAAAGTGAATGATGTATTAAAAGCGATTTTTGCGGAAGGTGGCATGATTCTAGTTGATTACAAATTAGAATTTGGCCTATATAAAGGCGAAGTGTTGTTGGGTGATGAGTTCTCCCCAGACGGCTGCCGTTTGTGGGACGCTAAGACCAAAGAAAAACTAGACAAAGATCGTTTCCGCCAAGGCTTGGGTGGCGTGATCGAAGCTTACGAAGATGTAGGTCGTCGTATAGGGATCGATTTCGACGCGTAAGACAACTGGCGATTAAATCCATAATGGAGGGGTAATTCCCTCCATTTTGCCATGCAAGGATACGCATTGATTAACTTCCTTCCTGTTACTATCGGTTTACGGTACGCCCGAGCAAAGCGCTCAAATCATTTTATTTCATTTATTAGCTTTTCCTCTATAGCTGGTCTTGCGCTTGGGGTGATGGTTCTTATTACTGTTTTGTCCGTCATGAATGGATTTGACCGGGAGCTACGCCAACGAATTTTAGGTATGGTGCCACATGCGACATTGTGGGGCAGCCCCGTTCTAGCTGATTGGCGTGACACAGCCAAGCTGGTAGAAAAAATGCCTAATGTGGTGGGGGTTGCGCCGCACACACAAGCGCAAGTGATGTTTCAGTCTGGCTCAAGTGTACATGGCGCCATACTTAACGGTATTAATCCAGAAATGGAAAAAAAGGTTTCGATTATCGATGACAACATGGCCTCTGGCTCACTGGATGCATTGAATGATACAAGTTTTGGTATTGTTTTAGGGGCTCAGTTAGCGAAGATGCTCAGGGTTGATATTGGTGATAAAGTGACGGCAATTTTACCTAAAGCAAATGTATCAATTGCTGGAGTTGCCCCTGTTCTAAAGCGTTTTACTGTGGTTGGAACGTTTGAGGTTGGTGCTGAGTTGGACAGCAGTTTGGCTTACATCAATATTAATGATGCCGCTAAGTTGAAACGTTATAAAGAAGATCAAGTCGAAGCTCTGCGGATTTCATTTGATGATTTGTTTTTAGCGCCATCGCATATTTGGGACATCGCAAGGGCGGTGCCTGGACAGAATCGAGTCAGTGATTGGACTCGTACTCATGGTAGCTTGTTTCAGGCTATTAAGATGGAAAAGACCATGATTGGTCTGCTTCTGTTGCTTATTGTGGCGGTGGCGGCATTCAATATTGTGTCTACGCTGGTGATGGTTGTAACGGATAAAAGAAACGATATTGCTATCTTAAGAACGATGGGTCTGACCTCTGGTCAAGTGATGTGGGTATTTATCGTTCAGGGCATGTTTATAGGTATGTTTGGTACATTAATCGGCGTTGTATCGGGCGTTGCTCTGGCGCTCAATGTAAGTGAAATCATTGCGGCTTTACAGACATTATTTAATGTGCAGTTTTTAAGTGCCGATGTGTATTTTATTAATTACTTGCCTTCTGAGCTTCAATGGTCTGATGTGGAGTTGATTGTGATCTCTGCTTTCATTATGACGGTTGCTGCGACTATTTACCCTGCTTGGCGTGCGTCAAAGGTCGAGCCTGCGGAGGCGTTACGTTATGAGTAATGAGTTGGTGTTAGAATGTCGAGCGCTCTCTAAGCAATATCTTGATGGTAAACAGGTTGTTGATGTCTTTCGATCGATTGACCTATCCTTAAATAAAGGGGAGACCTGTGCCATTGTTGGTGCCTCTGGTTCAGGGAAAACAACATTGCTTAATCTGCTCGCCGGATTGGATTTGGCAACGAGCGGTGATGTGAAATTGGCGAGTGTTTCTTGGTCTAGCATGAAAGACGCCAAGCGCGCCAAAATGCGCAATAAAGAAATGGGGTTTGTTTATCAGTTCCATCATTTATTGGCTGAGTTTACAGCGCTAGAAAACGTATTGATGCCGATGTGGATTGCCGGACTTGATAAAAAAGATGCCAATAAGCGTGGTGAGGAACTATTAACGCAAGTCGGCTTAAAAGATCGCTTACATCATAAACCATCACAATTGTCTGGAGGTGAGAGGCAGCGTGTGGCCATTGCCCGTGCTCTTGCGAACCGACCTGCTTGTGTCTTGATGGATGAGCCAACGGGTAATCTAGATGAAACGACGTCGCTAGAGATTCAGAATCTGATTAATGAGTTGAAATCAAGCTACGACATGGCCTTTTTGGTTGTGACTCATGATGAAAAGATGTTGGACTGGATGGATTCGGCTTATCGTCTTTCTAAAGGTGCCTTAGAGCCTTTGAAATGATTTTAGTTGTGTGAGGGGCATTTCGCATGCCTCCTCAGTGCATTACTTTTCAGAGGGTGTGTTGCGTAGTTTTCGTTCTTTCCAGCGTTTTACAACATGAAGTCGCCACAGCACAGTGATGGCAGCGTAACTGATTGCACCAACAATCAATCCTGAAACAATGGAGCCAACGTACAAAGGCATCCAAATGTGTTCCATTTTATCCCAAATCCATTCAACTGATAGCTGAAAGTCTTTTTCATGGTGGTGACCAAGGATTAGCGAGCCTACTTTGTAGTTAAAATAAAAGACAAATGGCATCGTCAATGGGTTAGTGATCCAGACTAATGCAATAGAAAGAGGTATGTTTGCTCTAAAAGGGATAGCCCAGTAATGCAGACGCCAGCATTTGAAAAGGCATTGGAATGAATGCCCAGAACAACCCGTTGAAAAATGCTCTGGCGACAGATTTTCTGTTCAAATGCCAAAGGTTAGCTTCATAAATCTGAGAACCTAGCAGACCAAGTGCTTTGCTTTGTTTGAGTTTTTCTGGGTTTGGTATGAATTTTTTTAGATAATTCTTCGGCATAATCAGGTATTAAAAAATTAGCAATTTAAGACAAGGAGGTCTTATGTTACTAAGTAGTTTGTCCATATTGATGGGCGCCATATTGGTGCCGAGCGATTATTTGTGGGCCTATTCTACTCACATCATAATCATGTGTCTCTACTTAATATGGACAAAGCGTTTAATAGTTTTCTTTTTGACACTTCTCTCCTTACTTTCAGTATTTTTCCATGAGTTCAATTCACCCGAGCCCTTTCCTGTCTTTGATGGCGCTATTGTTTGGGTGGATTTTGATGATCGAAAACTGACCTTTCCCGAGCCATTGCTGACGAAATTACAGGGTGCGATTCAGGGGCAATCCATTGCTATAACCTACCAAACGGCCAACGGTAATTGGCACTCCCAAGATAACTTTACACTACGAGAATTCGCTCCACATACATCAAATCAGCATGATTCGTTACTTTATAAAGGGCGAACGGCTAGGCTTGTTATACCTGCTAAAGAGGGGGCTTGGTGGCAGCGGCAACTGTATGTCAAACGGCAAGCTGCACAGATTACAGTCGAATTTGCAGATGGCGAAATAGAACGATTGGATAATAGTCCGTATAACGTTCGAGATAAGTTAACAAATCGGCTCGATAGTGCGTTGCAAAGCTATGATAGCTGGCGCTTTTCTAAGGCATTATTGTTAGGTCAAAACGACCTGTGGAGTGAAAAAATACTTGGGTCATTAGAACGCTTGGCTTGGCACATCTTTTTGTTGTTTCTGGGTTGCATACGGGGTTTATGTTCGTCATCGGCCGACTCATTAGTCGAGTCATTTGGCTATTGTTACCTGCAAAAATGCTCTTGTCGGGTTTGACCCGTTGGCATTGTGATGCTGCGATTGTTATTCCTATGCTGTTTGGATATGCCTATATCACCAATTGGGGCGAGCCAGTTGTGAGGGCGTCTATTATGTTGAGTGTGTATTTATGTGCTCGAATGTTGGCACTCAAAGCATCCCCTCATGGCATTATTATTTTTGCTTTATGGCTAATATTATTAGTAGAGCCGAGATCGATTCTAAGTCCTGGTCTGTGGTTGTCTTTCAGCATGGTTTTTCTATTGATTGGGTACTGTCAAACGACGGTTAAATTGTCTCGTTTGTTGATGGTGCAGCTCATGCTGAGCACTGCGTCTATGGTATTGATTCTTGGCTGGCAAGAGGCCATCTCCAGTGTGTCTATTTTGACCAATGTTGTTTTGATCCCGTTTGCTGCGTTTGTTTGGTTTCCTTGGGGGATTGCAGCATGTGTTGAAGTGGTTGTTGTGGGTACCGATCTCAGCTATTCAATATTGGATGTAATACTGCGCTTAATTATTGATGGTGTTGATTGGCTGGCATTCGAGCTGCCTTTGTTGCCTTTTGAACAATATGCTTCGAGTGCTCCGCGCTTATTGATGTTGTTTTTGATCGGGTTTTGGGTGTATCAAAGCCCATTGAAGCGGGGCTTGTTGTGTGTGGTGGGTATTTGGAGCACACTGTTTGCTTCTGCTTTTATTGAAGAAAATGGGGCGAATCTCACCATTTTAAATTCAGATGGTCGCCTCATGATAAAAGATAAATCCACTGTACTGATGGTGGATTCTTGGGCGGCCCATGATTTAAATCGGTTATTGTTTGATGGCTATGTCATGCCTGCTCAAAATCGTGTCTATTTGTTGTCTCCGGCCGATATGACAGCAATGACCCCTGAGCAATTGCTGTCATTGAATGTGTCATGGGTGGTTTTGAGAAAATATGCGTCGACTCAAATTATGGCGATGATGACGGCATTAAAGGTCGATTGGGTCATTGTTGAGGATCATGAATCGTTATCGTTTTTCTTTGAAAATGATCGAACAGTTTTGCGACATTCTGCGTGTATCTATTCATTTTTTCTCTTAAAATCTGACACTTGCAAGCGTGTAGAAAAGTTAGAGAGTGTGTTAAATTACATTCAAACTTAATTTGGAGAGCGATGTGTTAGCCTTTATTCAAACTGGTGGTTTTTTCATGTGGCCATTGATGGCCTGTTCTATTCTTGCGCTGGCCATTATTTTAGAGCGTTTCTGGACACTTCGAAAATCGGCTGTTGCGCCGAACGGTCTGCTCTCAGATGTGATGACACGTCTTCGGGATGACCGTATGACATTGGAATACATCCGCACCATGCAAGCCAAAACTGGGTTGGCGTCTATTTTTGCTGCAGGCTTGTTAAACTCCAAACACGGTCGTGGTGCCATGAAAGAAAGCGTCCAAGAAGCAGCCAGTCATGTCATCCATGAATTAGAACGTTTTATGAATACTCTTGGGACGATTGCGGCAATTTCTCCTTTGCTGGGTTTGCTAGGGACGGTCGTGGGTATGATTAAAGTGTTTTCAGTATTGATGGAGAGTGGGGCTGGAAATACCGCGTTATTAGCAGGTGGTATATCGGAAGCCTTACTAACAACGGCTGCTGGGCTTGGTGTGGCTATCCCAGCATTAATTTTTCATCGTTTCTTTAGTCGCAAGATTGATGAGCTTGTGGTGACTATGGAGCAGCAATCTACAAAGTTGGTCGATGCTTTGCATGGTGACCGTGATAAGACGGGAGTGGCTCAGTGAAGTTTAGACGTCAAAAAATAGATGACGTTCAAATTAATCTTACGCCATTAATTGACGTTGTTTTTCTCCTGCTCATTTTCTTTATGGTTAGTACAACCTTTAATCAAAGCACAGAGCTAACAATTGACCTGCCAACAGCCACATCAAATGCACCCAGTACTGATCGTGCTCAAAATGTAGAGTTGGTCATTACCGCAGATGGTCAGTATGTCATTAATGGTCAGACTTTGATTAACGAAAAAGTCAGTACATTAGTGCAAGGCTTGAAAGAAGTAACAGAAGGGGACTTTACTCGACCTTTGATTATCACGGCTGACGCAAAAGCGTCCTATGACATGGTATTAAGGGTGTATGATGCCGCGGCAACCTTGGGTATTACGAAGCTTGCTCATACTGCGCAAAAAGAGCCGATCCAGTGAGTTTGGAATCCTTGTTTACTCGCTCGTGGTACGGTCGCTGCGGCTGGACCCATGTGTTTCGTCCGCTGCAACCTTTGATTCGAAGTCATGTGCGCAATAAGCGTCAAGCTTTTCTAGATTTTCCTGAGCGTTCTTACCGGGCACCAGTGCCTGTGGTTGTTGTCGGAAATATCAGTGTTGGCGGAACGGGCAAGTCACCCATGGTGGTCGCATTATGCGAACTGCTTTTGGCACAAGGCTATCGTCCAGGGATTGTTTCTAGAGGTCATGGCGTGAAGGTTAAGGCACCCACTCAGGTTACTCCCGATAGCTCTGCACTCGATGTCGGTGATGAACCTGTCATGCTGGCTCGCAGAACAGCCTGCCCTATGGTTGTTTTCCCAAAAAGGGATGAGGCGGTAAAGCATTTGCTGGCTACGCACGATGTAAACATCATTATTTGTGATGATGGTATGCAGCACTATCAGTTACACAGAGATATTGAAGTGGCTATGTTGGACGCATCTCGTGGTCTTGGGAATGGTCAGTTGTTGCCTGTCGGTCCGTTAAGAGAACCTATCGAACGGCTTTCAAGCGTGGATTTTGTTGTCAGTGTGACAAGCAAGATGACATTGCCACTACAACAATTGCCAGTCTCTGTTGTGCTTACGGCGCTTGCATCGACAAAGTTGCTGTCTCTGAATGGTGATCTGCAACGCGATGCACAAAAAGCGCTGTTGGAAGAGAAATCTTGGCACATTATGGCTGGTATTGGTAATCCTGAACGTTTTCTCGCTACCTTGAGCCAGCTTGGTTTAGATCTCAACACAGTGACGCATCAGTGGTTCAATGATCATCATGTGTTTACTGCAACAGATATCCCCCAAGAAGGCGCCGTACTTATGACGGAAAAAGACGCTGTTAAGTGCAAAGCTCTTGGGTTAAGAAATTCAAATATCTGGTATTTACCCGTTTCTTTGGTGCTACCAGAACCTTTTAAACAGGCTTTTTTAGAGAAGCTAAACACAATAAAAGCGGTATCTTCTTATGAATAAAACATTATTAGACATTCTAGTTTGCCCTGTAACCAAAGCGTCACTGACTTTAAGCAAAGACGGCACAGAATTGATCAGTAAAGTGGGTGGCATGGCTTACCCAGTTCGTGACGGTATTCCTGTATTGCTTGAAACAGAAGCTCGCACTCTAACGTCTGAAGAGCGCTTGGATTCTGGTTCAGCAAAATGAGGTCGTATAAAGTCCTGACTGTATGTTTAGGGAATATATGCAGATCGCCAGCTGCGCAAGGGATTTTAGAGTCTGTGTCGAATGAGCAAGGCGTTTTTTTGGAATTGGACTCTGCGGGTACGGCGGCCTATCACGTCGGCAATCCACCAGACCCTCGTTCTGTATTCGCTCTTCAGCAGATCGATATTAATATTGAGCAACAAAAGGCAAGGCAGGTGTCGGTTGATGATTTTTACGCATTTGATTGGATTCTTGCGATGGATCGTGAAAATTTGTCCAATCTTCAGAAAATTCAACCTGAAAACAGCCCAGCTAAATTGGTTATGTTTGGTGAGTTTGATCACATCGCTGATTTTGGAGAAGTCGTCGATCCTTATTACGGTGGTCAAGATGGGTTTGCTCAGATGCGTTCGCATTTAAAGACCATCGCTAACGCTTTTGTTCACCACCTTATTTCCAGCCGAGAAGACTAAGTCCGTCTAATGAAAATGCGATTCAACATAACCGATTTTGCTGCTGTACAAGCAGAAGAGTCCATTCAGGAACAGGTGTCATTGGCTAAGTACAATACTTTTCGCTTTGACTATCTGGCTGAGTTTCTAGCAACTGCAACAGATTTAGAGTCGTTAAAGGCCTTGTTAGCGTGGGCGAAGCATTTTAAACAGCCAATCACTATGATCGGTGGTGGCAGCAATGTATTAATTGCTGCTGATGTACCTGGATTGGTCATCATCAATCGTTTGACTGGCATCAGTGCCAGAGAGCAAGCTGGCAATCAAGTCAGTCTTACGGTTGCGTCAGGAGAGAATTGGCATCAAGTCGTTGAGCATGCCGTAACACAACACTGGTTTGGTATTGAGAACTTGGCCTTGATTCCCGGTACAGCTGGAGCGGCGCCTGTTCAGAATATTGGTGCTTATGGTGTTGAAATTAAAGACGTCATCGCTCGTGTGCAAGTGATTAATACGACGACTGGTGATGTGTATTGGATTACTGGGCATGACTGTGGCTTTGCTTATCGCGACAGCCATTTCAAAGGCGTCTGGAAAGGCAGCTTGTTAATCACGGCAATTGAATTATCGTTAAAAAAACAAGGGGTGCTACAACTAAATTACGGTGGTTTGTCTGAACGGATAGAAGGCATTCCTAGCCTTGAATCAGTCTTTAATCTTGTTTGCCAAGTCAGAAGTGAAAAATTACCCGACCCTCTTGCTATAGGTAATGCAGGCAGTTTTTTTAAAAACCCTATTGTTGATCAAAAACAACACGATGTGTTAAAAGCGCAATACCCAAGCCTTGTGTCATTTCCGTTCGAAGCGGGTTATAAGTTAGCCGCAGGGTGGCTGATTGATCAGGCAGGGTGGAAAGGTAAAGTGTTTCAGGGTGTTGGTGTATACGATAAACAAGCCTTGGTATTGGTAAACTATTCTGAATCTCTTGCTGATTCGCTGCTCGACTTGGAGGCGCAAATTAAGCTTTCTGTTAATGATAAGTATGGTGTTCTGTTGGAGCGGGAACCGGTGCAGCTACCTCAATCAGCATACTCAAGTGTTGAGGTAGGTTAGAGTGAAAGTGGGTATCATGGACTCCGGTGCCGGTGGTTTGACCATTTTAAATGCGATTCACAAAAAGCATCCTTTTTTGAATTTAGTGTATTTGGCTGACGATGCTTTCGCACCTTATGGCAGTAAAACCATTGACGAACTGCAAGATAGATTGGTCAAAGTAGGGAAGTTCTTTGAGCGTGAAAAAGTAGATGCCATTGTGGTGGCTTGCAATACAGCAACGGTGGCAGCCATTGATGTTTTGCGAGCCTCAACGCGGTTGCCCGTTGTGGGAGTTGAGCCTGCCGTTAAACCAGCATTTCGATTAAGCAAACAGCGTAAAGTGGCTGTTCTGGCCACTCCAGTTACAGCGCAAAGTGCCCGTTTGAATCAATTGATTGAGCTTTGGAAGTCAGACAGTGTCGTGTTTGTCATGTCCAGTTCAACGCTTGCTTTTGATATTGACGCTTGGCCAGAAACAGAAGAAAAAATAAAGCTTACAATAGAGCAGCTTTGCGAAAAAATGCGAAGTGAAAAAGTCGATACTTTGGTGCTTGCTTGTACTCACTATCCTTTAGTGAAACCTGTATTTGAACAGGCGCTTGGTAAGGAATGCGAAATTATCGAACCCAGTGAAGGGGTCACGGCACAACTTATGCGCCGCCTAGCAGAGTCGTATCCAGATCAGGTTGGCGGTTTATTTGCTGAGACTCATCAAGTGAGTGGCAGTATCGAGTTGTGCAATACGATGTCCTCCCAAAACCACCCGCGTTTGGTTACTTGGGTTGAAGATAAAGAGGCTATTACACTGCAAAAAACAGTCGCGATTTAGCTTTCTTTCTGGAAAAAATCAATGATTCTATCTTTTTCCCACATGGCGTCTTGATAGCCTAGGTCCATTAGTGCTTTGCAATATTGCGGTGTAAATAGCAAATAACTGGCTGCCGAACTCACTTTTTCAGACGTTGACCCACCTGCCGCTTTTAACAATACACGAATATTTTTTGGAAGCGTGGAAAGGTAATGGTGCGCAATGGCGTTCAGCTCTTCTGATGGAGAAATAATCAATGTTTCTGTGGGAAGGTTTTGGTGCTTTGCCTTTTTATCTTCCGGTAAGTCTCGAATAAGACTGTTCATGATTTCCAGCTGATAAATATCGTCTTCTAAGTTGTCAATAAATGCACTGTTTAAGAGTTGCCCAAGTATTTGCGCCATACTTGGGGCGCTAGAATCAACAGTTGTGTCTGGTATCGCCCATTTTTTTGCACTTCTGTTTCCGCTTACACCAATGATAAAGAGTTTATCTGCGCCCAACTTTAGAGCTGGATAAATAGCCGATTTTTGTCGAATTGCGCCATCACCGTAATAGTGTTTGTCAATTTTATGGGCTGGGAAAATAGTAGGGATAGCGCTGGAGGCTAATAAATGATCGACACCTAAGTTTGCAACAATGCCTTTCCGTCGGTTACCTTGCCAAGACTGCAGCTCAGAAGAACCTTGAAAAAACGTGGTTGACTCGCCTGTGCTGTAACTCATGGCGGTAACGGCCAACGCTTTTAGTTGCTCATTTTGTATGGCGATGTTGATTTTCGAGAAATCCAAGTGATTAGTGAGCAATTCTTTGAGCGGGCTGTTATCCATTAAAGCAATAGAAGTGTCATGGTTGTGCACGTGGAATAGTGACATGAGTGTTTTGGTCACCGAGGTTGCCACTGGCCATCGACCAACTGTGTAAATTTGGTCTGGAGTTAGATGCCGCCAAACAAAAGCAAGCGTTGAAACAGCTTTAGAAAAATTGTCAGCATAGGAAGCGAGCATCGTCGCATTTAAAGCGCCCGCTGAAGTACCACATAAAATTGGAAAAGGTAGAGGGGTATTTTTGGGTAAAAGTCTTCCCATGGCGGAAAGAACACCAACTTGGTAAGCAGCGCGAGCGCCACCGCCAGATAAGATTAATGCATTATTTTTCTTCATAAAAGCTCACTTCTTCGACCCTGATTAAGCAAAGAATTTATCTCATAGTGAATCACTTTCTCCTATAAAAACAACTACTCATTTACATATAAGTATGGCGTATATTGGTAGTATTGCCATTAAGAGATATCAACAAATCGAATGACATGGCGTTTTTGTTATTACATTTTGTGGACTGGACTGACGATGTGGTACACAATCTCATCTATACTTTTGATGGCAATATTACGGTTAAAATAATAAGAAAGGTGAATTCATGAATACTTCTGTTGTTATAAGCGGTGTTGGGTTATGGACACCTGAACACAGCATTTCCAATGAAGAGCTTGTCGACAGCTACAATGCTTGGGCGGAACGTTACAATGTTGAGAACAGTCAAGCGATCGCATTGGGAGAGGTAGACGCTAAGCCTCTTTCAAGTGCTGAATTTATTGAAAAAGCATCAGGCATTAAGAGTCGCTATATCTATGCAAAAGAAGGTGCGTTGGACATTGATCGCATGCGTCCTATTTTAGACGTTAGAAGGGGATGAGCAAGTTTCCCATCAAGCAGAGATGGCCATAGCCGCTGCAAAGAAAGCCTTGCTGGCCGCTAATAAAGTCCCAAGTGATATCGATATGGTGATTGTATCATGTGCTTACACGCAGCGCTCTTATCCTGCCATTGCTATAGAGGTTCAATCTGCCCTTGGTATTGATGGGTTTGGTTTTGACATGCTGGTGGCGTGTTCCGCAGCGACCTTTGGTTTGCAAAGGGCGGTGGATGCCATTAAAGCGGGTTCCTCAAAAGGGGTGTTGGTAATCAATCCAGAACTGACGTCGCCGCAAGTTAATTATATGGACAGGGACTCGCATTTTATTTTCGGTGATGTGGCAACGGCGGTAGTAGTAGAAAGCAGTCAAACCTGCCAGTCAACGCATTCATTTGATGTGCTAAGTACCAAGTGCATTACGTCATATTCAAATAATATTCGCTCTAATTTTGGCTACACAACGCGTGTTACGGATGAAGAACCCTATTCAGCCGACATGCTTTTTCATCAAAATGGTCGAAAGGTTTTTAAGGAAGTGTGCCCAATGGCCGCCGAGCACATTGAAAACCATTTGAAGAGTGAAGGTATTCGGGTGTCGCAGTTGAAACGATGGTGGTTGCATCAAGCGAACATCAACATGAATCTATTGATCAGCAAGCGGTTATTAGGGCGAGATGCAACGCTGGAGGAGGCGCCAGTGGTGCTTAATGAATACGCTAATACTGCCTCGGCCGGGTCAATAATTGCGTTTGCGAAATTTCATGATGATCTTTCGGTTGGCGATATCGGTGTGATTTGCTCGTTTGGCGCTGGGTATTCCATTGGTAGTTTGATATTGCGTAAGCGTTAATTGCGTATTCTTTTGTAAGCCTTTAATAACTAGCTAGGTTAAGTCATTGAAACAGATGTGATTATAAGGGAGACTATTCGCATCGGTTTCAAAGACTCAACAGGGCTTTTAAATATGGCAATTCATCCTCAAGCAGGGCTGCTTGCATCTCATGACTTACTTGTAAACCTCCCAGAACTCATGTCGGCTTATTATCTTAACAAGCCAACTGTCACAAAAAATCCAGACGAACGTGTCAGCTTTGGCACATCAGGCCATCGTGGCAGTGCGCTATCCACCAGCTTTAATGAACACCACATATTGGCCATTGCTCAGGCTATTGCCGAATACAGGAAATCTCAAAACATCACCGGTCCTTTATATTTAGGAAAGGACACGCACGCTTTGTCTGAAGCGGCTTTTCAAACCACGGTGAGCGTGCTCACAGCCAATGGTGTGCGAGTTCGTACGCAGTTAAATGGCGGCTACACGCCAACGCCGGTTATTTCGCATGCAATATTAACGCACAACAAGCAAGCGTCAGGCAGTGACATGAGTGACGGCATTGTTATTACGCCTTCTCATAATCCGCCAGAAGATGGCGGTATTAAATACAATTCAAGCAAAGGCGGCCCAGCAGATAAAGACATTACCGACTGGGTAGCCAAAAGAGCGAATGCATTATTAGAAGCCGACTTACAAGGTGTTAAGCGTTTCTCGCCCAATGAGGTGGAAGCCAGTGGTCTATTGGAGCCGTTCGATTTTATCAATCATTATGTTGATGATCTTGCGAATGTTCTTGATATGAAAGCCATCGCGGATAAAAAAATCCGTATTGGTGTTGACCCAATGGGCGGTTCAGGTATCCATTATTGGGAGCCGATTGCAAAAAAATATGGCTTGGACATAACGGTTGTTAATAAAGAAGTCGATCCCACTTTTCGTTTTGTGCCAAGGGATAAGGACGGCAGAATTCGGATGGATTGTTCCTCTCCTTACTCCATGCAAGGATTGTTAAAGTTAAAAGATGACTTTGATATCGCCGTCGGAAACGACCCTGATTACGACCGGCACGGTATAGTATGTTCGGGTTTTGGATTGATGAATCCAAATGCGTATTTGGCTGTCGCGATTGAATACTTATCCCAGCACCGCAAGCAATGGCCACAAAAAATTCAATTTGGTAAAACCCTAGTGTCCAGTGGCATGATAGATCGCGTGGTTGATGGATTAGGGCGACCACTTTGTGAAGTGCCTGTTGGCTTTAAATGGTACGTTGAGGGAATGTTCAATGGCACCATGGCGTTTGGTGGAGAAGAGAGTGCAGGCGCTTCCTTTCTCCGTAAAGACGCCAGCGTTTGGACAACGGATAAGGACGGTTTCATCATGGCGTTACTCGCTGCTGAAATTTTAGCCGTCACAGGTCAAGACCCTCAGACACTGTACGAAGCGCAAGTAGCCAAATATGGAAAACCATTTTATAAGCGTATTGATGTTGCGGCGACACCGGCTCAAAAAGCACTCTTGGGTGCATTAGACGCAAAAGATGTCACTCAAACGGAATTGGCTGGTGAGGACATTGTGTCTGCTTTGACACACGCACCAGGAAACAATGCCGCCATTGGTGGTTTAAAAGTATCCACCAAAAATGGTTGGTTTGCTGCCCGACCGTCTGGCACCGAAAATGTGTATAAAATCTATTTAGAAAGCTTTATTTCAGAAGAGCATCTTGATGAATTGGAAAAAGAAGCAAAAGCGCTAGTGGACAGCGTACTTGCTAAGTAATTAACGCACGATACGACATCAAAAACGCCGTTTATTTTGAGCAAATAGACGGCGTTTTTATTTTTTTAGGGGTAGGGTTTTTTACCGCTTAGATCTCAGATAAACGGGAGAGCCATTTTCCTAATTGAAAGCCCAACTTATCGCTGAGTTTTTGTGCCGTGTTTTTCAGCTCCTTTGCATTGTCGTGATTGGCACGTTTGCCAGCGATAACCACCCAGTTGCCACTTCCTGTGTCTAGCGCCCGCACATCGTTAAAATGTTGTTTAATGATGTCGGTGAGTTCTTGGTTATTTTTATGATCTACCCAACAATTAAGGGCTAACCAGCCGTCTTCTTTGATGTTTTTTGCGCAATTTGCGATAAAACTAGCCTGTAATACTCCACGATCCATGCCCTCCGTGTTGTAGAGATCTGTCATGAGTATGTCGACTTTTTTGGTCAATCCTGCCTCAATATAATCAATGGCGTTCGCCACCTCTAAGTTGATGCGTTTCCCTCTTGGTAGCTTGAAATACATTTCCGCAGCGTCCAGAACCTCTTGCCTAAGTTCCACTGCGGTAAGGTGTATTGCCGGAACGGAATGATGCAATGCGTTGACTAGTGTGCCGCCACCTAACCCCAAAATGCATACACGTTTCGGTTCGCAAAATAGCAGCGGCAGCATCATGGCTTGAGTGTATTCATGCTGCAGAACATGAGGCGTAGAAAGACGAATACGGCTTTGCTCGTCACCTTCGGCAAAGGACAAAATACGATATTGGCCATCGTCAAAAATGCGAATAGGGCCCAATTCATCAGCGCTGTCATGTAGTAAGTTATGGTGACTCATTATTTTCCTTTCAGTTTAAGCATAGCGTTTGCTTTCCAAACGCTATGGAAATGTTTGTACAATGCTGATTAGTGAGTAGTGGCTTCTCGTAGGTGCCTTAGAATAACTTGTATTGGGTGTGGAACATGAGTGTCGTCAAAACGTTTAACCTGACTGCGGCAAGAATAGCCTGTGGCAACTAACTTTCCAAGCAGACCAGGATCGGTGACTTTTTCTTTCCACGACAAATCATAAATCGTTTTAGAGGTCTCTTTATTAGCGGTTTCATGGCCGTAAGTCCCAGCCATGCCACAACAGCCAACGTTTTCGACTTTTAAATCTAAGCCAAGAATACCGAAGACCTTCTGCCAATCTTGAATAGACGCGGCCGCGTTGGTCTTTTCCGTGCAATGTGTCATGAGGTGATACGTTGAGTTGTCGCACATCAGTGGCTGTTTGATGAGGTGCTCACTTTTCTTCATTAGCCATTCTTGCATTAATTGGATTTTTGGAATTTGTCGAGTATCGCCAAAGGCTTTGGTGTATTCCGATCGATAGGTCAGCGTCATAGAAGGGTCGATGCCTATAAAGGGCAAACCATAGAAAGCCAAGCTTTGCAGCATGTCTAAATTTTTGCGTGCAGTGCGATTAAAGGCTTTCATAAAACCATGCACATGTAAGGGTTTGCCGTTAGGCATATAGGGCGCAAGATAGGCTTGGAAACCAAGACGGCTTAGCGTTTCCATTGTGTCCAATACCAGTTCTGTATCAAAGTAACTGGTAAAGGCATCTTGCACCACGATGACAGCGCGAGATCGGTCTTTTGGGCTTAAGGCCTCAATTGCCAATGGCGTTGCTAGACGAATGCCACGACGCGACATTTCTTTTTTTAAATTGAGCTTGCTCAGTTTCGGGTTGTCGGCCAAACCTATGTATTTGCTGCTGAAGTGATTAACCCAGCTACGGCTTACCAACCAATTATATGGCTGTGGAAATATCGCCATGGTTGGCATCATGAATTCTAACGAGCCAATAAGATAATCTTTCGCTGGTCGCAGATAGCGGCTGTAGTATAGCTCTAAGAATTTCGCTCTAAACTCTGGTACATCGACTTTAATTGGGCATTGTCCAACACAAGATTTACACGCCAAGCAGCCCATCATAGATTCATGCACTTCGTTGGAGAAATCATATTCACCACGACGCTTTGCTAGGGTATTTTTCAGTCTTGGTAAGAAATTAAAAATTACATTGCTGTCTTTGGCATCTTTGCTTGCTTTGACGGTATCCACGCCTTGCAGGCTCATACCACGAAGCCATTCACGCATTAAAGAAGCGCGACCTTTTGGCGAGTGGCGACGATCTCGGGTGCCTTTCCAAGAAGGGCACATGGCATCATTTGGATCGAAGTTATAGCAGGCACCGTTGCCATTGCAGTACATGCCTTCTTGAAATTGATCACGATTCTGCAATGGAATTTGACGATCAAATTGACCACGTAATGGAACGGCATCTATCTTTAATAAATCTACACCGAGTTCAAATGGCGTGGCGATTTTACCAGGATTTAATCGGTTTCTTGGGTCAAATGCGGCTTTTACTTGCTGGATACTAGGATAGAGTTCACCGAAGAAAGCGGGTGAATATTCAGAGCGAACGCCTTTGCCGTGTTCACCCCACAATAAGCCATTGTATTTCTGCGTGAGCGCAACCACCTTATCGGTGATTTCACGGATCATGGGCTCTTGGGATTCGTCTTTAAGGTCAAGCGCAGGGCGAACATGCAGAACGCCAGCATCCACATGGCCGAACATGCCATATTGAACCTTGTAGCTGTCTAGAACAGCGCGAAATTCCATAATGAAGTCAGCAAGGTTTTCTGGCGGAACGGCGGTATCTTCAACGAAGGGAATAGGGCGACTTTGTCCCTTGGCGTTTCCGAGTAGGCCAACGGATTTTTTACGCATTCCCCAGAGCTTGTTGACGTTGTCGTGCCCCATAGCGATGGTGTAGCCCAACGCGCTGCTTCCGCCTTGTTTGACGAGAGCATCGAGCTTGTCAGTGAGCCCTTTGATTTTGTCGGCAACGTCTTGTTCGTCATTGCCTGTGTATTCGACAAGATTGATCCCTTGGATGTTTTCTCCCGCCTTTTCTGGAAAAAACTCAGCGACGGAATTCCAAACGATGTCACTTTTTGCAAGGCCGAGCACTTTTGAATCGACGGTTTCGATAGAGGTTGGTTTGGCATCGAGTAACTCGCGTGCATGTCGAAGCGAACCTTCAAAGCTGTCATAGCGAATGTTGACCAGAGCCGCATAGGTAGGAATCGGCAAAAGATTTAGTTTGGCTTCAACAATAAAGCCTAATGTGCCTTCTGACCCGCAAAGCACCGAGTTCATATTGAATTGACCATCTTCGGTGCGAATATGAGCCAAGTCGTAGCCAGTTAGGCAGCGGTTGAGTTCTGGGAAGGTGTCTTTGATCTCTTGCGCTTTGCTTTTTTGAATACTATCGACAACACGGTGCGCATGAGCGGAATAGTCACTGCCACTTTGTATTTCGGCCAGTGTTTCATCATCAATGGGGGCTGATTCTAGTAGATGGCCATCTAACAGCACGGTTTTTAATTCGAGAACATGGTCACGAGTTTTTCCATACATTACCGAACCTTGTCCGCTGGCGTCGGTATTTATCATGCCGCCAATGGTGGCTCTATTGCTGGTGGAAAGTTCCGGGGCAAAAAACAAACCATGGGGGTTGATGGCTTTGTTAAGTTGGTCTTTCACTACGCCGGCTTCAACGCGAGCCCAGCCTTCTTCTGCGTTGATCTCCAGAATTCGATTCATGTGCTTGGATAGATCAATCACTAAACCATCGGTTAAAGACTGCCCATTTGTGCCTGTGCCGCCGCCTCGTGGGCTTAAAACGACATCATTAAATTCTTCTTGGTTGGATAACTGCACCAATAACTGAATATCTTGTGTGTTCTTTGGAAAGATGACGCCTTGAGGTAAAACTTGATAAATAGAATTGTCCGTTGAAAGAACAACACGGTTGGCATAATCAGGATGGGTGTCTCCTGAGAATCCTGAAGCTTTCAGGCGTTCGATGAAAGAAAGGTATTTGGACTGAACGGGCGAGACTTCAGAAAGCTTTGGAATCATGTTTCATCTCCACAAATGATGAGTGCGGAAATGTTAACAAAGAAAAGCGGTCTAAAGGGATATTTATCAGACGAATAAATCGACCTATCACGTTATTTATATTCATGTTTAGCAGTGATGCGCACGAATTTTACGATATTATGATTCGCGTCTGCCTTTTACTTCACAGCTAGGTGTTTTTGTGTCAATGATCCAGCCCATTACTTTATCGAACTCCTGCCGCCAAGCGACTGACATGTTATACGAATTAGACGTTTATCGAGGCGATTTGGAGCACCCTAATGCACCAGGTAATAAATGGCACAAACTTCAACACCATCTGAACTCGGCAAAACAGCAAAACGCCTCTGTCATTGCCACCTTTGGAGGGCCTTTTTCGAGATCACCTTCATGCTTTTGGGACAACCCTGAGAAACATGCCGTATAAGGCGGTTGCTATTGTGCGAGGTGAGTTGCAGCCGCGATTAACGCCTACTTTGCGTGACATGGTTGTTGCTGGTGTTGAATTATGGCCTTCTTCGAGAGCGGATTATCGTCTAGGAATGGAGTCCGATGTTGTTGGTGAAATCAATAAACGTTATGCCAATGTTTACTGGATTCCCGAGGGTGGTGGCGGAGAGGCTGGGGCGTTGGGGTGCCGTGATTGGGCAAAATGTCTTTGTGAACTAGATAGCAGATACGATGCATGGGTGGTGTCTTCAGGCACTGGCACCACCGCCGCTGGTTTGTTGTCGTATCCTGATATCCCTGATCTGCATGTGTTTAGCGCTCTTAAAGGTGAGCCTGCTCAGCGAGATGTTATATTGAATTTAGCCAATCGACTGTCTACAGATTCAATACTGAGAGACCGTTTAGATAAAAAGTTATTTTTCCATTCTGATTGCCATGAAGGCGGTTACGCTAAACACAGTTCCGAGTTACTCGCTTTCATGCAAGAGTTTGCTCATACGAATACAAGCGTTGAGCTTGATCCGGTTTATACTTGCAAAAGTATGCGCGCGTTGGTGAGAGCAATGGAGAGCGGTACTTGGCCGTATCGGCGTACCTTGTTTATTCACACTGGTGGGCTACAAGGGTGGCGAGGATATTCAAAAGATACTAATCCCTATCCCTGTCGTTAACGAGATGGCGAAAACGGGCTTCTTCATGTTAAAGTTGGCCAACTTATGTAAAACCCACGCTAAAATAAAAACCGTCATTAATACTTTAGTGGGTTGATTTGTATACATTGAAAACGGGAAGAGAATGACACATGAGTCTTTTTAGACGTGTTGGTATTATTGCTCGATTAGACAAGCCTCAGATTCTTGATACGGTTAAGAAACTGATGGAATATCTCCAAGAAAAAGACATCGCGCCGGTGCTGGAAGACCAGTTGGCGACTATGATGCCAGGCGTTAAAGTCGCTTCTTCGGCATTAAAAGAGTTAGGTGACCATTGTGATATGGTCATGGTAGTGGGAGGGGACGGCAGTTTCCTTGGTGCAGCCAGAGCGATCTGCAATTACGACATCCCTGTGTTAGGTATCAACCGAGGTACATTGGGTTTTCTAACGGATATTTCTCCTCACAACCTTCAAGAAGAATTAGACCCAATTTTTCGTGGTGAATACCATGAAGAAAAACGCTTTATGATTGAAGCTAAAATTAAGCGTCAAAATCGCCCCAGCGGCGAGGGGATTGCGCTTAATGATTTGGTACTTCACCCAGGTAAATCTGCTCGGATGATTCGATTTGATTTGTTCATTGACGATCAATTTGTGATGAATCAAAAATCCGATGGTCTGATTGTCGCCACACCAACAGGCTCAACGGCTTACGCACTCTCTGCGGGCGGCCCTATCATGTTGCCAAAATTAGATGCTTTGGTTCTAGTGCCAATGCACCCACATACGTTGAGTAATCGTCCTATTGTGATTGATGCGAATGCTCGTATTCGTATTGTGGTGTGTGAGTCAAATTTGACTTACCCAAGTGTTAGCTGTGATGGCCAGTTAAATATTACCGCTGCCCCAGGCGATGAAATTCACATCACAAAGAAAGCAGGTGGAATACGTTTGATTCATCCTAAAAACCATGATTTTTATAACGTCTGTCGTGATAAATTAGGGTGGCAATCCAGCTATCGTCCTTAATCTGTTGTCTTGGCTTCAGGTTCTTATTGTTTTTAAAAAGGTATCCTCTTTAGGGCTCCATGTATTTTGTTTATCAGTTTAATAAAACAGAAGACCCTAAAGGGTTAACCGCCGCGTTATGGCATCATAAAATAGCCCATCAAGTTGTCTTTAATAAGGGGCATAATGAGCTGTGGATTATGGATCCTAGTCAATTGCCAGCGGTTGAGCAATTAATGTCCATCTGGAAAGACGACCCAGATCTACTGCAAAGTGTTAAACGAGCTCAGCCTACCTCATCTGCAATGTCTTCTAATCAACGTCTGTTTTCACAATTTGCGCTAGCGCCTGTTACTACGGGGTTGTTGTTACTTACTGTGTTAGTTGCTGTCATTACTCAGTTGGGTTCTGATTTGACCATGGTGGGCTACTTTTCTATCAGTCCGTTTGACATTAAAAATGGTCATATCTATTTCTATGATTCCATAGAAGTCTTTAATAAAGGTGAGTACTGGCGATTCTTTTCACCCGCATTGTTGCACTTTAGTGTTTTGCATATTGTGTTTAATACGCTGTGGGTATGGGATATTGGCTCCAAACTGGAACGAATTTTAGGTTCAATTGTTTGGAGTATCGGCGTTATCCTTATTGCCGTTTCAAGCAATGTTTTGCAGTATCAAATAAGTGGTTATCCATTATTTGGTGGTTTATCCGGTGTGGTTTATGGGTTGATTGGCTTTGCTTGGCTGATGCCTATTTTGAACACGCGTTGGCCGACGATTATCAGCAAACAATTGATGGTGTTTTTTGTTGTCTGGTTGGGTATTGGTTACACGCCTTTTCCTGAAATGTTAGGGCTTGGCAGCATTGCTAACACCGCGCACACTATTGGTTTGCTGTCGGGCTTGATGCTTGGCTTGATCTATTGGTTTGTGACGAAACGTCGCTTCAGCTAATTGGATACAGTACTTTTACTGTGTCGTTTTTATTAATAGCCTGCATGATCGCAGGGAGACCTGAACATGAATTTTAAAGAAATGATCGACAATATGTCGCCAGAAGTGTACGTCAAATTAAAGCAAGCAGTTGAGCTTGGTAAATGGCCAAATGGTGTAAGACTGACACCAGAACAAACCGAATTATGCCTGCAAGCTGTCATTACCTACGATTACAGTAACAAAGAAGAAAAAGACCGTGTGGGTTATATCGATACGACAGGGCATAAAAACATTGGCAAGAAAGACCCAGCAAAAGAACAAGACACCATAAAATGGGTTGGCGATGGCCCTGAGGGACAAGCTTAATGTTACAGGGCAATCTCAAAAAGATGTCGACTGAGGTTCATGACAGTAAGGTTTCTTATTACTTGAACTTAGGTAGCGATCGAGTTTTGGTCAACGATTTGTTGGGTAAGACAGTCTCCTTACACCTTGATGGCACTATTCATTGTGTTAACTGCGGTAAGGTAACGAAGAAGTCTTTTAGCCAAGGCTTTTGCTTTAATTGCTTTCGAAAATTGGCCGCTTGCGACACTTGCATTATGAGCCCTGAAAAATGTCACTTTCACTTAGGAACCTGCCGAGAGCCTGAGTGGGCGGAACAGTATTGTATGCAAAGCCATTATGTTTACTTGGCCAATTCATCGGCGCTAAAAGTTGGCATTACTCGTGGCGATCAACTGCCAACACGCTGGATTGATCAAGGTGCAACTCAAGCCCGAGCTTTGTTTCGAGTGCAAAACCGCAGAATGTCCGGATTGGTAGAGACCTTGTTTAAAACCCAAGTAGCGGATAAAACCAATTGGCGCAATATGCTCAAAGGATCCTCCATCGAGATGGATCTTGAGCAAGAGCAAGAGCGTTTAATTGATCAACTATATGAGGGTTTAGATTCTCTTCAACACGAATTTGGCCTTCAGTCCATTACTGACTTATCCGATGAAAATGAAACCCATGAATTTGTTTATCCGGTTTTAGAGTACCCCACTAAAATTACCAGCCTTAACGCCGAAAAAACGCCTCATATTGAAGGCACTTTGATGGGCATTAAAGGCCAATATTGGATGCTAGATACTGGCGTGATTAATATCCGTAAATACACAGGCTATCAAGCAACACTGAATTTTTAGGAGAGAGCACATGAAAGAGAGTCAACCTTCCGCGATTTTTTTAAAAGACTACAAAGTTCCTCCTTTTCTTATTGATAAAACAGAACTGACGTTCGATTTAGACGAAGCAACAACGATTGTTACATCCCGTTTGCATATGCGCCGCAATCCAGCTTTTGGCAAATCGACCGCGCCATTGGTTCTAGACGGTGGGGAAGATGTTAAGTTGATCGGCGTTGCCATGGACGACTATGCGTTGCCGCCAGAAGAATATCGCGTCAGTGAAAATAAACTGATTATTACCGCCACAGCAGACGAATTTTTGCTGACCTGCGAGACCTTGATTGAGCCACAAAACAACACACGCCTTGAAGGCTTGTATCGCTCATCGTCCATGTTCTGTACTCAGTGTGAAGCGGAAGGTTTTCGTCATATTACATATTACTTAGATCGTCCAGATGTGATGTCTGTGTTCACCACGACCATTATCGCTGACGAAGCACGTTATCCTGTTATGCTGTCTAATGGCAATGAGGTTGAACGTGGAAAAACCGATGAAGGTAAAACGGTCGTTGTCTGGCACGATCCATTCCCAAAACCAGCTTACCTGTTTGCCTTGGTGGCCGGCGATCTTGCAGTCAAAAATGATGTCTTTACCACGCAAAGTAAACGCGATGTAAAACTGCAAATTTTCACAGAGTCTCATAATATCGATAAAGTCGATTACGCTATGGAAGCGTTAAAGCGTTCTATGCGTTGGGACGAAGAAACCTATGGCCGTGAATACGATTTGGATATTTTCATGATCGTTGCCGTAGATGATTTCAATATGGGCGCAATGGAAAACAAAGGGCTGAATATTTTCAACTCTTCTTGTTTGCTCGCCAGTCCAGAAACCACGACAGACGATACCTACTTGCGTGTCGAGGCGATTGTTGCTCATGAATATTTCCACAACTGGTCTGGAAACCGCGTGACATGTCGCGACTGGTTTCAATTAAGCCTGAAAGAAGGCTTCACAGTTTTCAGAGATCAAACTTTTTCTGCCGATATGCATTCAGAGACAGTAAAACGTGTGGAAGACGTTTCTTTCCTGAAGACAGCGCAATTTGCTGAAGACGCGGGTCCTATGGCGCACCCAGTTCGTCCTGCTTCCTTCATTGAGATTTCAAATTTTTACACGTTGACTGTGTATGAAAAGGGCTCTGAAATAGTTCGCATGATTCATACGCTATTAGGCGCTGAGAAGTTTCGTGCGGGTTCTGACTTATATTTTGATCGCCATGATGGTCAAGCCGTCACATGCGATGATTTCGTCGCCGCTATGCAAGACGCTTCTGGTGTGGATTTAACCCAATTTAAACGCTGGTATTCTCAAGCGGGTACACCAATTGTTAAGGTGACAGACAGCTTTGATGCCGCGACGGGGACTTACCGTTTAACCATGGTGCAGGATACCCCAGCAACACCTGGCCAGCCGACTAAACTGCCTCTTCATATTCCTGTACGTGTTGGTTTGCTTGATGAGCAGGGTAATGTGTTAACGGCTGAAGTGAATGGTGTATCAGCAGAAGATCATGTCCTGCATTTGACATCCAGTGAGCAAGAATTCGAGTTTCATGGTTTAAGCGCGAAGCCAGTGCCATCTTTGTTGCGTGGCTTTTCAGCGCCCGTAAAATTACGTTATGACTATTCTTCAACAGATTTATTGTTGTTGCTGTCATCGGATTCGGACGGCTTTAACCGCTGGAGTGCATCGCAGCAATTAGCGGTTAATGAGCTGACCGCTCTCATTAATCAAGCGATTGAAGGGCAAGAATTATCGATCGACTCACAATTAGTTCATGGATTTAAAGCCTTGTTGAATGACGAGTCGTTGGACCCCGCTATGGTGGCTTTGATTCTTGCTTTGCCAAGTCAGGCGTATTTGTCTGAGTTGGCAAACCCAATTTACCCAGCCGCAATTAAACAAGCACGCCAGTATTTAAAGGCGTTGTTAGCAAATGCGTTATCAGCGGATTTTGAGCGTGTTTATCGAGAGCACAAAATGGATGGCGACTATCAACCGACGGCAGAAGACATCGCGCATCGCTCTTTAAAAAATATCGCATTGTCATACTGGGCTGAAACAGAGAGTGAGCTTGCTCAGCAAGAGGTTGTGTCACAATTTAAGACAGCGAATAATATGACGGATCAATTTGCAGCGCTTTCTATTGCCGTAAATTCACAACACGAAAAAGCAGAGGCTCTATTGGCTTCCTTCTATGAACAATGGAAAGCTGAGCCGCTGGTGGTGAATAAGTGGTTAATGTTGAGTGCAAGCCAGGAGCAAGAAACAGCGCTGACAACCGTGAAAGGTTTAATGGAGCATCCTGCCTTTGATCTTAAAAATCCAAACAAAGTGCGCTCTGTATTGGGTGGATTTGGTCAAAGCGTGTCTGGTTTTCATCACGAAAACGGCAGCGGTTACGCTTTCTTGGCGGATCAAATTATTCTCTTGAATAAACGCAATCCACAAATTGCTTCCAGATTGTGTACGCCGCTGACTCGTTGGAAAAAATGCAGCCGGAACTAAGTGCAAAAATGAAAGCCGAACTTGAACGTATTTTGGCGGAAGATTTGTCCAAAGATGTTTATGAGGTGATCTCAAAAAGTCTTGCTTAACCACTGTCTTTATTTCAAGTTTTGCTAAGGCCTCGTTGGATTCCAGCGGGGCTTTTTTATTGACTCCTTGAAATTAAGCGAAAGCTTGTCTTTACTGGATCTTTGCAATCTATGCGTAAATCTGGCATAAGAGAGGTAACTTATTGTCGACCTTGAGTTTATTAAGGAGCGAAAAATGAAAACTAATACAAGAATATTTCTGCCCATTAGCTTAGGGTTGATGCTCTCCGCCTGCAGCACTTCTTCTAGTCAAGACTCGACCAACTCCATTGCCACAGACGCCATTGAATCCCCCCCAGCCGCGACAATGCCCATTTCTGTGAATGAAACGACAGCAAAAAATGTGTCGCAAAATCAAAATCAAAATCAAGAGCAGGGTGCAAATCAGGTTCTTATCAATGATTTACAGAAAAAGCTCAGTGATAATCAGAAGCAGCTTGCTGCTTTGAATCTGTCCCTTGATGAAAAAGATCGGCGCATTGCCTCTTTGCAAAACGCGTCTCCCAGTGCAGAAACACTGGCAACGCTAGAAGAGCAGAAAAAAATTCGCGCTGACCTAGAATCAAATTATGCGGCATTGCAACTAGATAACGACTTATTGCGACGCCGTATCGCTCAACTGGAAAATGAAAATAGTTCTCTTAAACAGCAGATATCAACGTTAGAAAACATGCCAACGTCTGATGACGGTTTTAAACAAAGCTATTTTGATTTGCTTGACGTTAACGCTGACCTGCAAAAAAAATACGCCAACCTAGAAATGGACAACGAAGCGTACCGCAAGCAACTTACGGCTTTAAAAAAAGAGAATCTAATCTTAGGCGGTGCATTGTCTGAAGCAAGAGCCCAACACCAAATCTTGTGGGATCGTATTCGTGTGCTTACCGACTCGTCAACCAAGTCGCTAGAGACAGACAATAGAACCGCGGATATTAATGACGTCCCAGCAGTGACAGCAATACCAAATCGTCCTAATGTTGAAATAGAAAATGCAAACTTGCGTTCAACACTGGCTAAGTTAGAAGCTCAAATTGCCGAGCAAAAAAACATCATTACTGAATATCAGAGTGACGTACTAAAGTTGGAGTCCGCGCTGGATGAAAACGCCGATTACGAAGCTCGATGGAAGCAGCTAGACGCAAAGTTGGCAGAAGCTCAGAAAGAGAATGCGCTATTAAATGTTCAGTTGCTTAACGCGGAAAAAAATCAGCAAACTGTTCAAGCGGAACTTGACGAACTCACCGCGCGGTTGAGCAGTACATTACAAACGTTGGAGTCTAAAGAAAATGAAGGCATTTCCATTGGCGCATTTATGGATTCTCTTCAGTCGCAGATCCGTTCAACTCTGAACAATGTCCAGTGGCAGTTGCCAAATGAAATTGCCTTACATAATAATTTCGAGATCATTGTGTCTGCCGATGTTCAGCCTTCTTTGAGCGGACAAACTTATCAAGCTGAATTGGTAACGGACAGTGACATTCAGATGGTGAGTGACCGTATTGCAAGTGCCGTTGTACAAAATGGTCGATTGCAATGGCGGTGGCGTGTAGCGGGATTAAATGAAAAGCCTGAAGCCCAGCTTAATCTTTTTGTTCGCCAACAGATTAATATTCAAGGTCAGCCTATTCAACGCCAGATTTATCGTGGCAGCCAAACGTTATCGCTTATTAACACTAATCTATTTGAAAAATATGGCTTTTGGGGCGGTGCTATTTTATTGGGTTTGATTGGCGGCTTTTTAATTGGCAGAGTCAATAAGTCGAAAAATACCGTTTAAATAACACGTATCGAAGCCCATTTAAGTGTTCTGCCATTGGTTGGGCAGGGCTTAATTGGGCTTTTCTCGAATCATTCAACTCCTCATTACTTTTTTTCAACGCGCCATTCGTTGCTTTTCGGTATAGTACGTTCGCATATTCTTTTTTGAGGTGGTGAGCGTGGTAAAGTCCGATTCGTATTCTATTATTGAGAAACGACTAGCAGAAAACGTATTGATTCTTGATGGCGCCATGGGCACCATGATTCAGGGATATAAATTAGAAGAGCAAGACTATCGCGGCGAACGCTTTGAACATTGGGAAAGTGACTTAAAAGGCAACAATGACCTACTTTCTCTGACCCAACCTAAGATCATCAAAGACATTTATTCTAGCTATCTTGCTGCTGGCGCGGACATTATTGAAACAAATACGTTCAATGCCAATTACATTTCCATGTTGGATTACCACATGGAAGACCTCAGTTACGAGCTGAATTTTGAGTCTGCTCGTCTAGCTCGTGAAGCCGCTGATGAATTCACCAAACAAAACCCAAACAAGCCCCGTTTTGTTGCGGGTGCTGTTGGCCCAACCAGCCGGACTTGTACAATCTCTCCCGATGTAAATGACCCCGGTTTTCGTAATATTCATTTCGATGAATTAGTGGACGCTTATACCACGGCCGTTGATGGTCTTGTCAAAGGGGGGTCGACATTCTTTTGATCGAAACCATTTTCGACACCTTGAACGCCAAAGCGGCTATCTATGCGGTTTTGGATTATTTCGAAAAAACCGGCGTACGTTATCCTATTATGATTTCTGGCACCATAACGGACGCTTCCGGTCGAACGCTATCAGGTCAAACAACGGAAGCCTTCTGGAACTCAATTTCTCACGCCAAGCCAATTTCCGTTGGTTTAAACTGCGCATTGGGTCCAAAAGAACTGCGTCAATATGTAGAAGAGCTTTCTCGTATTGCAGATACGCATGTGTCTGCTCACCCTAATGCGGGTTTACCCAATGCCTTTGGTGAATACGATGAATCACCAGAAGAGATGTTAGAGGAGATTCAAGGCTGGGTTGATTCTGGCTTTTTGAATATCATTGGGGGGTGTTGTGGAACGGCACCAGAACACATAGAAACCTTTGCAAAAGCCTTTGCAGATGCGACACCACGCGTTGTTCCTGAGATCGAAAAAGCCTGCCGCTTATCCGGCCTTGAACCGTTCAATATCGATGGAAATAGTCTGTTTGTGAACGTGGGTGAAAGAACCAACGTGACTGGATCCGCGATGTTTAAACGCCTAATTAAAGAAGGCGATTTTGATACCGCTTTGGATGTAGCGCGTCAGCAGGTTGAAAATGGTGCCCAGATCATCGATATAAACATGGATGAAGGCATGCTGGATTCCCAAGCCGCGATGGAGCGATTCCTCAAGCTTATTGCGTCTGAGCCGGATATTTCTCGAGTTCCGATCATGTTGGATTCTTCTAAATGGGAAATTCTAGAAGCCGGTTTGAAATGGATTCAAGGTAAAGGTGTCGTTAACTCTATCAGTATGAAAGAGGGCGAAGACAAGTTCCGAGAACAAGCTCGCAAGCTGATGAAATACGGTGCTGCGGTGATTGTCATGGCGTTTGACGAAGTGGGTCAAGCAGATACTCGTGCTCGTAAAATTGAGATATGCCGACGTTCATACCACATTTTGGTAGACGAAGTTGGCTTCCCGCCAGAAGACATTATTTTCGACCCAAATATCTTTGCTATTGCCACTGGTATTGAAGAACACAATCGTTATGCCTTGGACTTCATCGAGGCGACAGGCGACATTACTCGCGAATTGCCTTATGCCAAAGTGTCAGGAGGTGTTTCTAACGTCTCTTTCTCTTTCCGTGGTAACAACCCGGTGCGTGAAGCGATTCACGCAGTGTTCTTGTATCACGCCATCAAGCAAGGCATGACAATGGGTATCGTGAACGCGGGTCAGCTTGCCTTGTACGAAGATATACCGCCTAAACTTCGTAATGCTGTAGAAGACGCAGTGTTAAACCGTACGCCGGATGCAACAGACAATTTATTGGCCATTGCTGGTGAATTTGCAGGAACGGGTGAGGTTGCCGAAAAAGAAACGCAAGAGTGGCGAGGTTTGCCCGTCTCTGAGCGCCTTAGTCATGCTCTTGTGAAGGGGATAACCGAATTTATTGATGAAGATACGGAAGAAGCGCGCCAAGCTTTCGCTCGCCCGTTGGAAGTGATTGAAGGACCATTGATGGATGGCATGGGAATTGTCGGTGATTTATTTGGTTCCGGTAAAATGTTCTTGCCGCAAGTTGTTAAGTCCGCGCGCGTAATGAAAAAGCGGTTGCTTATTTAATGCCATTTATCGAAGAAGAAAAACGCCTCAATATGGACACGGCTTCGTCTAGTAACGGCAAGATTGTTATGGCAACTGTGAAAGGCGATGTGCACGATATCGGTAAGAATATCGTGGGGGTTGTACTGCAATGCAACAACTTTGAAGTCATTGACCTTGGGGTCATGGTTCCTGCCGAAAAAATATTGCGCACCGCAAAAGAAGAAGGGGCTGACATGATCGGCCTGTCTGGCTTGATCACGCCATCGTTAGATGAAATGGTGCACGTAGCAAAAGAAATGGAGCGGCAAGGTTTTGATTTGCCCGTCATGATCGGTGGCGCGACCACCTCAAAAGCCCATACTGCGGTGAAAATTGAGCAAAACTATAAACGCAATCAAGTGGTTCATGTTACCAATGCCTCGCGAAGTGTGGGTGTTGCCAGTGCGTTGTTGAGTAAAGACAAAGAGCGTTATCAGAAATTTGTTGATGAGATCAAAGCAGATTACGAGAAAACCCGCATTCGTTACAAAGATCGAGCGAAAGCAGGTCGTCGGGTGTCTTTGGATAAGGCGCGTCAAAACAAGCCGCCGATTGAGTTTGCAGGCGACAATGTTGTACAACCTAAAAAACTGGGTATTACCGTACTCACAGAAAACGATATCGATCTAAATTTGGTTAAAGACTACATAGATTGGACGCCATTTTTCCAAACATGGGAGCTGGCAGGGGCTTATCCGCGAATCCTTACTGATGACGTGGTTGGTGTGGAAGCAACGCGTGTCTATGAAGATGCGTTGAAAATGTTGGAGGAAGTGATTGCAAGTAAATCCTTGCAAGCGCGTGCCGTGGTAGGTTTGTTTCCTGCCAACCAAGTTGATCACGATGACATTGAAATCTATTCTGATGAAACACGCAGTGAGGTGATAGAGCGTTTGTCTTTCCTTCGTATTCAAAACGAATTAACAGCACCGGGAAAATACAATCATAGCTTGGCGGATTTTGTCGCGCCAAAAGAAAGCGGTGTAGCCGATTACATGGGGGCTTTTGCTTGTGCGGCGGGTTTTGGTATTGACCCACTGGTTGAAAAATACGAAGCAGACCATGACGATTACAATTCCATTATGATCAAAGCGGTTGCAGATCGTTTGGCCGAAGCAACGGCCGAGTATTTGCATGAAAAAGTTCGTAAAGAATTTTGGGGCTACGCTGAGGCCGAAGCTTTAACCAATGAACAACTCATCAAGGAAAAATACCAAGGTATTCGCCCTGCGCCTGGTTATCCAGCGTGTCCTGACCATACAGAAAAAGCCAAACTTTGGACGCTTTTGAATGTGAAAGAAAAGATTGAAATGGAAATCACGGAAAGCTTTGCCATGCTGCCGACCGCGGCCGTTAGTGGTTGGTACTTTGCTCATCCAGACGCATCGTATTTTGGTATTGGCAAAATTGGCCCTGATCAAGTTGACAGTTATGCAGAGCGTAAAGGAATGAGCAAAGATGATGCTGAGAGATGGTTGGCCCCTAATCTTGGCTATGATCCTGAAGACGATCGCATATAAAACTGGCCGCGTTAGCACATAATGTTGTGGTAACGCGGTCTTCTTATTTAATAACGCTAGCGAGTATGCTCGACCATGGCAAAAGCAATTCACGACGCAGAAAAACACTTACAACGCATGCGAAATATTAAAAAGCATGTAGACCAACGTATAGCGAAAGCCCAAGAAGACAAAGGTACGTTTGTTTTATTGACAGGTAATGGGAAAGGAAAGTCTAGCTCTGCGTTGGGTATGGTTGCCCGCGCACTAGGTCATGGCATGAAAGTGGGTGTTGTTCAGTTTTTGAAAGGAGAGTGGAATACGGGCGAGATTGATTTCTTTAAGCTGCAAGACAATGTGCAGTGGGAGATCATGCCGTCTGGCTTTACTTGGGAAACACAAAACAGAGAAGCAGACATCGCATCGTCAGAAGAAGCGTGGGCGAAGGCACAAACAATGTTGGCGGACGCTACTTTTGATCTTGTGGTTCTCGATGAGCTGACTTATTTGCTTCATTATGAATATTTAGACGAAGATAGCGTTGTTTCTGCATTAATGAATCGCCCAGATTCGCAGCATTTGGTGGTTACAGGCAGAGGTGCGACAGAGGCCTTGATTGAATTGGCGGACACGGTCAGTGAAATCAAGGAGGTAAAGCATGCCTTCAAGCGTGGCATAAAAGCGCAAAAAGGTCTGGAGTTTTAAGAGTGCATGGCTTTATAGTGTTCAACTCATTTTTATAAATATAAAACAGTGTGGTTTTTCAACCTAATAGATAGAGGTAATTATGGCAACTATTGAACGCATGGAAGTAGGTCAACGTATGAGTCGTATCGTTAAGCATAACGAAACCGTTTACCTATGTGGTCAAGTTGGGGCAGACGCAAATACGGACATCACTGAGCAAACTCGAACTATGTTGGAAAAGGTTGATGTGTTGCTAGAGCAAGCTGGCTCAGACAGGTCATACATACTGTCAGCAACTATTTATCTTCGTGACATGAAAGACTTCACTGCTATGAACGCGGTTTGGGATACTTGGATTCCAGAAGGTCATGCGCCAGCAAGAGCTTGTGTTGAAGCTCGTTTAGCAAGAGCTGAGCTTTTAGTCGAAATCTCTGTAGTAGCGGCGATAAAGTAATCGCATGGTCAAACTGGTCGGCTGATCTTTTTGTCTGACAGCCGACTAATTTCTTTTTACCAATAGATCATTTTCAACAAGCGCATTGCTCAGTACGCGTATAGTTCTTGCCATATCTCGCGATAAATTCATCAGTAGAATACCGAAGTCGAACGGGTATTGATCATGAAAGTCACTGAACAGTTGGCTGGATATTTCCAGTAATAAGCTGTCTTCTAAGGCATACAAACTACCAACACGTTCATGTAAGGCAATCATAGACACAAAGCCAATTGCTTCACCAAACCCAATGGTTCTCGTTCTACATTTGTTGTCACCATGTTGTTTATAAAAGTCTAATTTTCCGTGCAACACCGTATGGAAGCTATCGCCCTTACTGCCGTAAGAGAAAATTTCCTCACCTTTTGCTACAGCATGCAGTGTGCCTTGCTCGGTCAAAAACTGAATGGAAGCGTCTGATAAGGCGCCAAATATGGAGCCTCCCTTTAAATGGGAAGGGGATATGTTGTATTGCGATGTTTGTGCTGAGACGGTATTCATAGCGCTCTCCGCCAATGTGAATCTATTCCATGTCATCGGCTGTGTTCCGCATTTCTAAATAGTCGATCGACAATATAAGTTTTAGCGTGTTTAACACGAAATAACCGTGTTGTTTTGTATTTTGCCTATGTATTTATGACTCTATATGTAACCGTTAGTTCGAGCTTTTTTTACAATAAGCGCTTTCTTCCTTAAAGACTTGTCTCAATCTGTGCGATAATGTAGCCCATAATCTTTGCTTTTAAAGAAGCAAACAAAATTTACCTTATGAAAAACGGAAGAATGCTTTGTTAACGACGGCTAACATCACCATGCAATTTGGTGCAAAACCTCTTTTTGAAAATGTCTCTGTGAAGTTTGGAGAAGGAAAGCGCTACGGTCTTATTGGCGCTAATGGTTGTGGTAAGTCCACATTCATGAAGATCCTCGGTGGCGATTTAGAGCCTAGCTCCGGCAACGTGTCTAAAGATCCAAATGAGCGTTTAGGTAAGCTGAAGCAGGATCAGTTTGCTTATGAAGAGTATTCCGTTATTGACACTGTCATCATGGGGCACACTGAGCTATGGGCTATCAAATCCGAAAAAGACGCCATTTACGCTAACCCAGAAATGACCGAGGCAGATGGTCTTCGTGCTGGCGACCTTGAAGCAGAGTTTGCGGAAATGGACGGTTACACTGCCGATGCCCGTGCTGGTGAGCTGCTCTTGGGTGTGGGGATTCCTACAGAGCAACATTATGGACTTATGAGTGAAGTCGCTCCAGGCTTAAAGTTGCGTGTGTTGCTTGCTCAAGCTTTGTTTTCCGATCCAGAAATTTTGTTATTAGACGAGCCTACCAACAACTTGGATATCAACACTATACGTTGGTTGGAAGGGGTGTTGGTTGAGCGCAACTGTACCATGATCATTATTTCCCATGACCGTCACTTCTTAAACTCCGTTTGCACAAACATGGCGGATTTGGATTATGGCGAATTGCGTTTGTTCTCTGGTAATTATGATGAGTACATGACGGCAGCGACTCAGGCTCGCGAGCGTCTATTGTCGGATAATGCGAAGAAGAAAGCCCAAATTAATGAGCTGAAATCGTTTGTTAGCCGATTTTCTGCGAACGCTTCTAAGTCTAAACAAGCCACCTCTCGAGCAAAACAAATCGATAAGATTCAGTTAGAAGAAGTGAAGCCGTCTAGTCGTCAAAACCCATTCATCCGTTTTGAGCAAGAAAAGAAGCTGCACCGTATGGCTGTTCAAATCGAAAATGTGGCGAAATCTTATGACGAGCAGCTGTTTAGCGGTCTGAACATGATGGTCGAAGTCGGCGAGCGTATTGCGGTCATTGGACCGAACGGTATCGGTAAAACGACGTTGCTAAAATGTTTGGTTGGCGATACGGAATTGACTAAAGGTGACGTGAAGTGGTCAGAAAATGCCAATATCGGCTATTACGCGCAGGACCATGCCCATGAATTTGAAAAAGACGTAGATCTTATTGAGTGGATGGGGCAATGGGGGCAGGAAGGCGACGATGAGCAAGTCATTCGTGGTACTTTGGGGCGTCTTTTATTCTCTCAGAATGACATCAAAAAGTCCGTCAAAGTGTTGTCTGGTGGTGAGCAGGGTCGTATGCTTTTTGGTAAGCTGATGCTGCAAAAGCCAAATGTGCTTGTTATGGATGAGCCAACTAACCACATGGACATGGAGTCTATTGAGTCTTTAAACTTGGCGCTTGAGAACTACCCAGGTACATTGATATTTGTCAGTCATGATCGTGAGTTTGTATCCTCCTTGGCGACTCGAATCGTTGAGGTAACCAGCGAGGGTATTGTTGACTTCCACGGAACCTACGACGAGTATTTGGCTAAGCAAGAAGCATAAGGCCAGAAACAAACTTATTGCTCAATCTTTAAAAAAGGAAGAATCATCATTATGAGTCTTCCTTTTTTTGTAACGCCAGCGGCAGGTGTTAGCGTCTGTCAAGGTAGGTTTCTGCTTCGTGATATTCTAAAATTTCGACTGTGTCACCCGTACTTATCTTTCCTTTGTTTAATGCAATCATATTGACTCCGAATGTCACGCCTTCTTTCCCTAATAGACGAAATTTCCCCAACGTTTTTAATGGTTCACCTTTGCCAATTCTTTCAGCGGTCTTTGGGTTCAGCGTTGTAAATATGCAGCGCACACAAGGCTTCACATTTTCAAATTCAACCTCACCAATTTTTATGCGCTTCCAGCGGTCTTCTTCAAATGCTTGATTACCCTCTATGACCAAATTGGGTCTGAATTGTGCCATTTCTATGGTTCGAGTAGCCGTTTTGTTTAGATCATCTAAAGAAGCTTGGGTGGTCAAAAGGAACGGGTAGCCATCAGCAAAAGCAACGGGCGTTTCTGGTCTGCGGCTTGTGTAGCGTTGTGAAGTGGTGCCAAAATAGATCAATTTAACGGGCTCTGCCGCTATCTCGCTCAGCCAAGTATCTATGTCATTTTGTGTTCTTTGGCCTTGTAGCACATCGTCCCAAACTTGAACGGACAGGAACTCTGCTGGAAATGTATCTGCATGCAATACCACCTTGTTTGCCATTTTCGGGTGAGAAAGCAGCCATTGATTGTTGCCAAGGGAGCGCGCGGTGATGAGGGTGATATTGGGATGTTCTCGCCCACTGATGAATTGATTGTTTTGGTTAACCAGCATATAGCGACGATCACCAAGTAGACCAGAAAAATCCACTTCGCTGCTTTGTAATGAAATCCCTTGTATGGATTTAATGGGATAGATTGTCAGTTCACTTAGAGAATAAGGCATGAAAGTTCCTTTTATTGGCAAGCGCTCATTATTACTTAGGTTAAGGCGTGTGCCAATAAAAAAGCCCCGGAAGTGTCACTCCGAGGCTTGTGTTGATATTGATGAGTTATCTATATCAAAGGTAGTAAGACGCCAATGGAGGGAAGCCATTGAATTCAACCGCACTGTATGTTGTGGTGTAAGCGCCAGTTGATAACCAGTACATACGATCCCCAATAGCCAAGTTCAATGGAAGGCCATATTTGTAGTTTTCATACATAATATCTGCACTGTCACATGTTGGTCCCGCAATAATAACTTCTTCTAATTCACCGCCTTTATCCACGTGAATAGGGTACTTAATCGATTCATCTAGTGTTTCGATTAGACCAGAGAATTTACCAACATCAGTGAACACCCAGCGGTTTAAAGCCGTGTGTGATTTACGAGAAATCAAAACCACTTCACTGACAAGAACGCCCGCATTTGAAATAAGTGAACGACCAGGTTCTAGAATGATGCGTGGTAAATCTGATCCAAAGTCTTCTTCTAAGAAACGGGTAATTTCTTCAGCGTATGTTGCAAGGTCGTTTGTACGAGCAATGTAGTTAGCTGGAAAGCCGCCACCCATGTTAATCATTTCGAGAACGATTCCGTCTTCTTCTTTCAGACGCTCAAATATAACCTTAACGCTCGCAATGGCCGCATCCCATGCGCCGATATCGCGCTGCTGAGAGCCAACGTGGAAAGAGATTCCGTAAGGAACTAATCCAAGCTCTTTTGCAAGAACAAGTAAATCCATTGCCATGTCTGGGCGGCAGCCAAATTTGCGAGAAAGTGGCCAATCAGCAGTGACCGTACCTTCGGTCAAAATACGAACGTAAACGCGAGATCCTGGGGCTGCTTTTGCAATATTGCGCAAATCCGCCTCAGAGTCTGTTGCAAACATACGAACGCCTTTCTCATAGAAATAACGCACATCTTTGGCTTTTTTGATGGTGTTGCCATAACTCACTTGATCTGGAGAAATGCCGCCAATAGCAAACAGTTTGTCCAGTTCGTAACGGGAGGCGACATCAAAGTTTGAGCCGCGGTCGCGAAGCAATGACAAAATTTCTGGTGCAGGGTTTGCTTTGATAGCATAAAAAATGTCAGCGACAGGAAAGCCTTTAGTCAGCTCTGTGTATGCTTCATCAATAATCGCCGTGTCGATGACGACAAAAGGGGTTTCTTTTGTTTCTGCAAAGGCTTTAAAGCGTGCGAAACGTTCTGGTGTGTAAAAAGAATTGACGTCAATAGTCATGGGCGAGAAGCTCCTTAATTATGCAAAACATAAACCGATTAAATAAGTAAACGCCTTTACCTTATCACGTCCTACTTATGGCTGTTACTTATCCGGCTCGATGGCCTTAAGCGACTAGCGCAGCAGTTGAAGCGGTGCGGATTATGTTCAGCAATGACGCGGGCGAAATTTAAGGCGCATGGCCCTTTGGGTCAAGTATTTTTTCACATTTTGGGGTAAAAAAAGAGACCACAAAAGTCTCCTTTTTCTTTAGGTTTTTTTGCGTTACTTTTGCGTAACACGCATTTGAATAAAGTGTATTCCACTACCAATAACGAGGGCGGCAATAAAATACATTCCTTCGCTTGGGTTGTTCACCAAAGCAGTTAAGCCTGGTCCCGGACAATACCCACTCAGCCCCCACCCAATACCGAAGAGTGAAGAACCGATCAATAACTTGGCATCAATGTGCTTCAGGCTTGGTACTTGCCATTCTTTGGCTATCCAAGGCTTTACTTTCTTGTTTTTGATCGCGTAACCAAGCATGCCGACAGCAATGGCACTGGCCATTACAATGATGAGTGATGGGTTCCAGTCACCAAAAATATTAAGGAAGCCAATCACAACCGCTGGGTTTGTCATTTCAGAAAAAGCGAGGCCGAGGCCAAACAATAAGCCAGAAATAAAGGTAATAGCTGCAAACATCTCTTTCTCCTAATTCAAAATTGAAACGGTGATAATCGCCGCCGCCATAAAGGTTAGGGTGGCCACAATAGAACGAGGGGATAGGCGCGATATACCGCAAACACCATGACCACTTGTGCATCCTCCTCCAAGGCGTGTTCCGTATCCTACAAGTAAGCCAGATAATATTAGTAGCCAAGGGCTTCTGGTTTCTGGAAACGCGACGGTCTGTTCCGTTAACGTGCCATATGCCGAGCCGCCGATGATCAATCCTGCAATGAACAAAAATGGCAATAGCCGACCTTTGTTAAACAACAATTGCGACAAAATGCCGCTGATGCCAATGACTTTTCCCGTGCTCAAAAGGTAGATCGTTGCGGTTAGGCCGATGAGCAAACCGCCAATTAAAGGGTTAAAAAGTGATTCCATGTGTGTGTCCTCATGATGATATGAAGGTATTCTAATGTATATTTATAAGTAAAGTCTAATATATGTTTTAAGTCCTATTCATTTTTAAATAATTACACGCTCTTTGTGCATTGGATGGCTGATATCCTCGGTGAGGCGAGGTATCCTTAAGGTTAAAAGGAGATCAGAATGAGTGATTTATGGCTAGGAGCTTCCATTCAGCAGGCAAGATGCATTTTTTTAATGCCGAATAAGCCGATTTTCCCAAGCTCAGAATCAGAGCCGGTGTCTGTGGCTCGTTTAATTGAGCTAAATGGAAATCATTGGCGCAAGATTTTTACAATAATGGCGAAACTGGTGGCGACAGATCTGCTTTCTTGGAAGTCTGTTCGCGATGACTGTTTATTGGATTGGGTCGGTATTGCTTTTTCTGTGGATCAAATTCATGACTGTGAGCAAACTGTTTTTATTGTTGGTAAAACATTTGAAGCGGATTTGCCTATAAAAAAACAGGCGGTGAAAGTGGGGTATAAGCAGATTGCTTACGTCTCCCACCCTTATGTTTGGTGCCCATACCTAGATTACCGTCAATTTCCCAACAGCCTGATTAGTGAACTTCGGGCGTGTATATTGGAGTCGAAATGTTAAATACCTTAAAGCGTTTGTTTAGTGTGCCGGTTGAGAGCGGTGAAACCATATCTTATCAAAAGGCCATTGCCGCTTTGTTGATGGAAGTAATGCTTGCTGACCATGAGATTGATCCTAAAGAAGAGATAAAAGTGAAAGAGTACTTGCGATCCTTGAGCGGACTGGATGAAGGTATTGATGAGCTTTATTTGGATGCTCGTTCTGGTGTGGATCAGGCTAATGACCTTTATCAATTTACAAAAGTGATTAATGACGTAGCGTCAATTGAGCAAAAATTCCTGTTGTTAAAGGGGTTGTGGCACGTTGCTTTAGCAGATGGCGATATTGATTCGTACGAAGATCATCGTATTAGGCGAATCAGCGAATTACTTTTTATGCCTCACTCTGAATTCATTCATGCAAAAATAGCGGCTCAAAAAGAACTGACTAACAATGCATAAAAAAATGCGGCTCAAGGGCCGCATTTTTTATAGCTGCAATGTCGTATTAGGCTGCGAAGTTTGCTGCTGCAAATTCCCAGTTAGCCAACGCCCAAAAACCTTTTAGGTAATCAGGACGTACATTGCGGTAATCAATGTAATAAGCATGCTCCCAAAGATCGACAGTGATGATCGCTGTTTGACCATTTGTCATTGGAGTGGCTGCATTGCTAGTGTTAACGATCTCTAGAGAACCGTCTGCGTTTTTCACCAACCATGTCCAGCTAGAGCCAAAGTTGTTTACCGCTTTGTCATCAAAGGCGGCTTGGAATTCTGCGAAAGAACCCCATTTCGCATTGATAGCATCCGCTAGTGCGCCAGTTGGCTCGCCGCCGCCATTAGGGCTTAGGCTGTTCCAGAAAAATGTGTGGTTCCAAATTTGAGCTGCATTGTTGAAAACAGGACCCGCTGGTGCAGAGGTGATGATCTCTTCAAGCGTTTTATTTTCGTATTCAGATCCAGGAACCAAACCGTTCAATTTTACAACATAAGTGTTGTGATGCTTACCGTGGTGGTATTCAAGCGTCTCAACAGACATGTGAGGCTCTAGTGCATCTTTAGCATAAGGAAGAGCGGGTAATTCAAAAGCCATTTTCAATTCTCCTTGCTTTTAATTAACGAAAAATGCTTGTTATCAAGCAGTTAATGGTGCTTATATAGTAGCACCGAACAGCTTAAGATAATATTATTTAGGTTTGTTCTAGAATGAATTTCCATAATTTCTGTTAATAACGACTATATAAGATTTCCATGCGAAGAGACGATGATGTTGAGATCCCAAGCCTGACTCTGGATCAAGATGAAGTCAGCGAAAGAAGACCCAGTGCAGTCACACCTAAAGGGCATTCTAATCCTTCTCCAACTAGACCTGTACATGCTCCTAATGTTGTGCATAAAAAGACCAGTCTTGTTGGGATTTATATTTTGCTTATTCTTTTACTACTCGCGTCATCTGGGGCGGGTTATTGGCTGTGGCAGCAAAATATGCAGTTACGTAATGAGCTTTATGGCGCTAAGAGTGAGATTCAAAACTTAGACCATCAATTACTTGCCGCAGATGTATCCGCAAATAAGCAAGGGGAAACGCTCGAAGAAACGCTGAATAAACACGACAGTGAAATTCGTAAGTTGTGGGGCGTCGCTTATGATACGAATAGAAAGTCTATTTCAAGTAATGAAGCGGCCATTGATGATTTGCAAAAAAATTAGCCACATTAAGGGAAACTGTCTCCACACAATCTAAGCGTATTGCGATTCAAGCAGACGCCTTTAGTGATGTAGAAGCTGGCTACAACAAGTTAGTCCCTGCTGTTGCAACAATTGACAGCGTGGTCAAGGCGGTTTCAGCATCACAAGAAGGCCAGAGTCAGAAAATAGTGGCTGCTGAGAAACGTATTGCTGCTCAAGCTGGGCAAAACGAAGCGCAAGCAATCAGTTTAGAGCAAATTTTGCAAAATCTATCCGCACTACAGCAAAAGGTGTCGGCAGTAGAGAAGCAGGCAACATCAGCAAGCTCAGCCGACTTGTCATCGGTAAAAGACACTCTGACGAAGCACCAAGAAGCCATCGACTCTAGCGATACTTTTAGAGTACAAGTCAATGCAGAGATCATTCGTTTGCGTAAGCAGATTAACCAGCTCATGCTTGAACAGCAACTGGGTAGTGAATAAATAGACAGCAATAAAAAAAGCCGATTGATCGGCTTTTTTTATGTCCGGCGTTTCTGCAGCGACTCAAAAGTCTTATATAGGTTTTATTAATAAGGCTTTTTTAATATGCATATTCCACTAAAATCTACTTAAGATTGTTTTTATAACTTTAAGGCATGTTATAGTTTGGAAAATGCTGAATCCTGATATATAGAGATGGGAAATTATGACAGAGGCAAGACTAACTCACCTAAAACAGCTAGAAGCCGAAAGTATTCATATTATTCGTGAAGTGGCCGCTGAATTTGACAATCCTGTAATGCTTTATTCCATTGGTAAAGACTCTGCAGTTATGCTGCATCTTGCCATGAAAGCATTTTACCCTGGTAAACCGCCGTTTCCTTTAATGCACGTGGATACGGGCTGGAAGTTCAAAGAAATGATCAAGTTTCGCGACGAAATGGTTGCAAAACTTGGATTAGAACTGATTGTCCACCAAAACCAAGAAGGCATCGAGCAGGGTATTGGTCCTTTCACACACGGCAGCTCTAAGCATACTGATGTGATGAAAACCCAAGGCCTTAAACAAGCTTTAGACAAATACGGATTTGATGCCGCATTTGGTGGTGCTCGCCGTGATGAAGAAAAATCCCGTGCAAAAGAACGTGTCTACTCTTTCCGTGATAAACAGCACCGCTGGGATCCAAAAAATCAGCGTCCTGAATTGTGGAATATCTATAATGGCAAAGTAAACAAGGGTGAAAGTATCCGTGTTTTCCCATTGTCTAATTGGACAGAGTTGGATATTTGGCAATACATTTATTTAGAAAGTATTCCAATTGTTCCTCTTTATTTTTCTGCTAAGCGTCCAGTTGTAGAGCGTGATGGAACATTGATCATGGTTGATGACGATCGCATGCCGTTGAACGGCGAAGTGCCTGAAATGAAATCTGTTCGCTTCCGTACTCTTGGGTGCTATCCATTGACAGGTGCGGTTGAGTCGGAAGCCGCTTCTTTGCCTGAGATTATTCAAGAAATGTTACTGACAAGAAGTTCAGAACGCCAAGGGCGCATGATTGACCATGATTCATCAGGGTCAATGGAAGAGAAGAAGAAACAAGGCTATTTCTAAGTTTGGAGTAAAGAAAGAATGTCTCACCAGTCAGAATTGATCAGCCAAGACATACTTGGCTACCTAAAACAACATGAAGAAAAAGACTTATTGCGCCTTCTTACTTGCGGTAATGTCGACGACGGTAAAAGTACACTAATTGGTCGTCTGCTTCACGATTCGAAACTTATTTATGAAGATCACCTTGATGCGGTTAAACGTGACAGTAAAAAGTCTGGCACACAAGGTGAAGAAGTTGACTTAGCATTGTTAGTTGATGGCTTGCAAGCTGAGCGCGAGCAGGGCATTACAATAGATGTTGCTTACCGTTATTTTTCTACAGAAAAGCGTAAATTCATCATTGCAGACACACCTGGGCATGAGCAATACACGCGCAACATGGCAACCGGTGCATCCACTTGTGACTTGGCAATTATACTGATCGATGCGCGTTATGGTGTGCAAACACAAACACGTCGCCATAGCTATATTGCTTCGTTGTTAGGCATTAAGCATGTCGTGGTTGCTATTAATAAAATGGATTTGGTAGCGTTTTCTGAAGACAAATTCAACCAAATTAAAGACGACTATTTAACGTTCGTTGACCAGCTTGGTGATCGCAAGCCTGCGGATATTCATTTTGTGCCTATGTCTGCCCTTCGTGGTGACAACGTCGTGAATGCTTCCGAAAGTACGCCGTGGTATAAAGGTGGTCCATTGATGTCAATTTTGGAAACGGTACAAATTAATCGTGATGTAAAGCGCGATTCTTTCCGTTTTCCTGTCCAGTATGTGAACAGACCCAATCTTGATTTTCGCGGTTTCTCAGGGACTATCGCTGCTGGTGCGGTTAAGCCAGGCGATAAAGTGGTGGCTTTGCCTTCCGGTAAGACGTCAGCGGTAGAGCGAATTGTCACATTTGATGGTGACCTTGAAACAGCTAAAGCTGGACAAGCTGTTACTATTACGCTTGAAGATGAGATCGATATTAGCCGTGGCGATATGCTTTCTCATATTGGACAAGAGCCATTGATTGCTGCGACATTGCGCTCTTCGATTGTATGGATGGCTGACCAACCATTGGTTCCTGGTAAGCTATATGATTTTAAAATTGGGACGCAAACGGTTCCGGGTAAAGTTCATCACTTCAATCACCGTGTTGATGTCAATACTCTTGAAGAGAGTAACATTGACGAATTGGAATTAAACGGCATTGGTGATGCTGTTATTCAGCTGGATGCGCCTGTTGCATTTGATGAATACACGGATAGCCGCTTTACTGGTGCGCTGATCATTATTGACCGATTAACCAACGTAACAGTTGGTGCTGGCATGGTTGAGGAAGCGGTTGCTGAACTTGATCAAGATGCTGTAGTGAGTGCAGAAGATCGTGCCGCTCGACTTGGTCAAAAACCAGCTGTCATTGCTTTAGAGCAAAGCGTGCTGGCGCAAAGTGCTGCGCTTGAAAGATTGTTGCTTCGCCAAGGCGTGGTTGCGTTAGTTAAGGTCGATTCAACAGCGGCTGAGGCTGCCTTGGTTCGCCAAACTGGCGTCGCATTTTTGATCGGTGATGCAAACATTGCTGATTCACACATCGCTGAAACGACACTGGAAAGCGTGGTGGAACTCATTGTGGAAAGCATACAGCTTTAATGCTGTATTAGTGTAAAAAAACCAGCTTCATTTTGAAGCTGGTTTTTTGTTTTTATCGCCCTTATTAGAGTGAAAGTTCTGTATCCTCTCGTTTCACTTCTTTGTGCTGATCTTCGTTAATGCCTAATTTCCAATAGCTTGAGATGTAAAAGTTATCTTTCTCTAGTTTAACGTCGTTTTTGAAAAAGTTTCTCAGTGTTTTCATCGCGCTGAACTCGCAAGCAACCCAGGCAGACACACTTCCAGGTAGCCATGCGAGTGATTTTACCTCATCCAAAAGCGCGTGGCTGTTCTCTCCTGGGTGTGGATTAACCACCCATTTTAGTTTGATCCATGAAGGGTGTTTTAAAGGCTGGATATCCTCCTTTGATGTGACTTCAATTACGGCATACCCTTTTGCATGTGTCGGTAACTTTTCAAGGTTAACGCTTATTGCAGGCAAGGCTGTCATGTCTCCGACCAATATATGCCAATCCGTTGATTCTTCGATCAATTTTTTTGGACCTGGTCCTCCGACTAGAATAATGTCATCGGCTTTAGCTTGTTTTGCCCAAGAAGACGCTGGACCTGCGTCATCATGAAGAACAAAGTCGATATCAATTTCGTCGGCTCTTTGGTGTCTAATTGTATAGGTGCGAAACAGCGGTTTTTGTCCTTCTTTGGGGAAGATTAATTTAACGTAGCCGCTTTCCTGATCTTCAGGGATGGTTTGTATATTCTCGCCACCTAATGTAATTCGTAACATATTAGGTGTGATGTTTTGCTTGCGAATGACAACGAGTTCTCGTGGTTGTGGTCTGCTCATTTTGGAATCCTTAATTTTATTTATTACTAATGCCAGAGGGTGATAGATTGCTTACCATCGTCTCTGCAATGCGAATAAAGTCTTCAATCTGTTGTTGTGATAGGTTTTGAGTCATGTTTTGTACTGTGGCTTGATCCAAAGCGATTAAGTCATTTAATAGTTCGTTGCCAGTTTGGGTTAGCGTCAGAAGTTGGGTTCTGTGATTACATGGGCTTCTTTTTTTGTCCACATAACCTTCATTTACTAATTCTTTTAATGTTCTAGTGACTTGCGATTTATCCAGTGACAGTTTGTTCGCAATGTCTTTTGCGCTGCAATTATGAATTTTACTGATGCATTTAAGGGTGCGAATGTGACTAACAGGAATAGAAATGCCTGCAGCAACTGCAGATTCGCGCAGCTGGTTGCGATAACTGTGCATTAGGGTGTGCAATGAGTCTCCGAAAAGAGTGTTCATATTGTGAACCAATTTAAAATATTTATGAGAATGGTTATCAATATACAATTCCTAAGTTGATATTGTCAACTTAGGAATTGTGCAAATATGACGTCTAAAAAAAGTATTGGTCGTGGCTTTTATTAGAAATGAGACGGGTTAAAATGGCGTATTCAGACAAGGTTAGCTTAACTATGGATAAAACCAAGGCGCATGACGCCATCACATTAGCGCTTTTACAACGCTTTGAAACAGCAAAGTGGGCGGCTAAACAAGCCCATGACGCGGCAATAAACGAGGAAAGTGTTGCGGAGAACAAGTACGACACTTTTGGTCTGGAAGCGTCTTATTTAGCCCATGGTCAATCTCAAAGGGTTCTTGAGTGTCAAGCGGATTGGCAGCTTTTTGAAAAGAAACAAGCGGTTTTGTTCGGTGACGACCTTGTTGGTTTGTGGTGCTTGGTGACACTTAGTCGGGTGGGCGACAGCGAAAGCGAAAAATACTATTTTATCTCGCCCTGCGCCGGCGGGCTGTCATTGGAGGTTGATGATAAGCCGCTTTATCTTGTTACCCTATCCAGTCCTGTCGGGAAATTGTTAACGGGCAAATCCGTAGGTGACAGTGTCGACCTATTGCAAGGTGGTGTAAAGTTGCCCTATGAAATCATTAATATTGAGTGATTGCCCACTACTGAGTGAGACAAATTTAGGTCAGCCTCTAGAGAGTCGCTCTTTGTTCGCATATAATGCTTTGCCTTAAAATATTCGTTTCTTCTATTTGGTGTTTAAAAACACATAAACATTAGCAACTAAATGGAAAACACCCTAAGAACACATCAATCTCTTACTGAGAAAGTAATAGGAAAGAAATTATGCGCAGCCATTATTGCGGCGAGTTAAATGCTTCTAACATTTCACAAGAAATTACCTTATGCGGTTGGGTTCATCGTCGTCGAGATCACGGTGGCGTTATTTTCTTAGACGTTCGTGATCGCGAAGGTATTACCCAGGTTGTTTTCGACCCAGATCGTGCAGAAAGTTTTGCGCTTGCAGATAGTGTTCGTAATGAGTTTGTCGTTAAGTTGAAAGGTTTGGTTCGTGCTCGTCCTGAAGGTACGGTTAATCCAAACATGAATACAGGTGAAATCGAGGTCTTGGGTACAGAGCTTGAGATCTTAAACGCAGCTAAAACGCCACCGTTTCAGCTTGATGAGCACCAATCCGTAGGTGAAGACGTTCGCTTGAAAAACCGCTTCATCGATTTACGTCGCCCTGAAATTCAGCAGAAAATGCGTTTTCGCTCAAAAGTAACCTCGGTTTTACGTCGTTACCTTGATGATAACGGCTTTTTGGATATAGAAACGCCTATTCTTACTCGTGCAACCCCTGAAGGTGCTCGTGATTACTTGGTGCCAAGCCGCACGCAGCAAGGTAGCTTTTTTGCGTTACCACAGTCACCACAACTATTTAAACAATTGCTGATGGTGTCGGGCTTTGACCGTTATTACCAAATCGCAAAATGTTTCCGTGACGAAGATTTGCGTGCAGACCGTCAGCCAGAATTTACTCAAGTGGACATCGAAACGTCTTTCATGAGCGAACAAGAAATCATGGCCATGACAGAAGACATGATTGTCGGTTTGTTTAAAGAGCTTATGAACATTGACTTGGGCACTTTCCCTCGTATGCCGTATTCAGAAGCCATGGAAACCTACGGTAGTGATAAACCAGACTTACGTATTCCGTTAACTATTGTGACGGTGTCTGACTTGATGGCTGATGTTGACTTTAAGGTGTTTTCTGGCCCTGCAACAGATCCAAAAGGCCGTGTTGCCGCTCTTAAGGTGCCTGGTGGTAATGCTCTTACCCGTAAGCAGATTGATGACTATACCAAGTTTGTCAGCATTTATGGTGCAAAAGGATTGGCTTATATTAAGGTGAATGACAAATCTAACCTTGAAGAAGGATTGCAATCACCGATTGTTAAGTTCTTGCCTGTTGAGGTTCGAGCAGCATTGCTTGAGCGTTTAGAGGCAGAAGACGGTGATCTGATTTTCTTTGGTGCTGACTCTGCCAAAGTGGTAAATGAGGCGCTTGGTGCACTTCGTTGCAAATTAGGTGAAGATTTAGATCTTTACACTTGTAAGTGGGCACCATTGTGGGTAGTAGATTTTCCAATGTTTGAAGAGACGTCAGATGGCGGCATCACTGCTATTCACCATCCGTTTACTGCGCCGTCTTGTTCACCTGAAGACTTAAAAGCTGACCCATTGAATGCCTTGTCGCAAGCATATGACATGGTTCTTAATGGTACAGAGTTGGGTGGCGGTTCTATCCGTATTCACCAATCTTCGATGCAAGAGACGGTTTTTGAATTGCTTAATATCAGTAAAGAAGAGCAAGAAGAGAAATTTGGTTTCTTATTGGACGCTTTGAAATTCGGAGCGCCGCCACATGGTGGTTTGGCGTTCGGTCTTGATCGTCTAGTGATGTTGATGACGGGTTCTAGCTCCATTCGTGACGTTATCGCTTTCCCTAAAACGCAGAGCGCTACTTGTTTATTGACTCAAGCGCCTGGTGAAGTGAGCGAGAAGCAATTGAAAGAATTGAGTATTCGTGTCCGCAAGCCAGTAGTTGAATCTTAATGTTTCACTTTAACTTATTTTAAAACAGTAAGTTGTGCTACTGAATTGAAAGAAATACGTAAAAGGCCGCTAATCAGCGGCCTTTTTTATACTTTGCCATTGCATACTGATTAAAGGGCTGTTGAAATATACAGTAACTTGATAAAGGCGCGTAAATAGGTATGGCCACAACGAGAATTCTAGCAATCGACCCAGGTTCCAGAATTACTGGATTTGGTATTGTTGATATTATCAATGGCAAGACAAGCTACGTGGGCAGTGGTTGTATCAGGCTGCCTGACGAAGCCCTTTCAGTAAGGTTGAAGCATATTTTTAATAATGTATCTGCTTTGCTGGAAGAGTATCGTCCTGATGAGTTTGCTATTGAGGAAGTGTTTTTGGCTAAAAACGCCAATTCGGCATTAAAGCTTGGTCAAGCCAGAGGCGCGGCAATTGTGGCAGCGTCTTTACGGGAGCTGGTTGTGAATGAATATGCCGCAAGACGAGTAAAGCAATCTGTTGTTGGGAATGGCAACGCAGATAAAACGCAAGTGCAAATGATGGTTCAGCTATTGTTAAATTTAACATCCAAACCCCAGGCTGATGCTGCTGACGCTCTGGCTATCGCATTATGTCACGCGAATACACGTACTTCTGGTGGCTTAGAGTACGGAGTCGGCAAGCGTGCAGGTCGAACGTCTAAGCGTTGGACAGAACAAGATGTGAGGAAAGCTTTGTGATCGGACGAATTGTCGGCACTTTGGTAGAAAAAACACCGCCTGAATTATTGGTTGATGTGAATGGTGTTGGTTATGAAATCAGCGTATCCATGACAACCATTTATGACCTGCCTCAATCAGGCGGGTTGGTGACATTATTTACACACCTAATCGTAAAAGAAGACTCGCATACGTTATTTGGTTTTGCTGATAAAAATGAACGAGCGCTATTTCGCATTTTGATAAAGGTAAACGGTATTGGACCTAAGATGGCGTTGGCTATTTTATCCAGTATGTCTTCCGATGAGCTTATTAGTAATGTCCAAGATTCAGACGTTACGGCTTTAACTCGCATTCCTGGCGTCGGCAAAAAGACCGCTGAAAGACTGATTATTGAGTTAAGAGATAAGTTAGGGCAAGCGGCAAAAAATGACCTTTTCTCAACTCCTGCGGTGCTGCGTCAGGTTCAAGCAGACCCAAGACAAGAAGCTGAAGCTGCCCTAATTTCTCTTGGTTACAAACCACAAGAGGCAGCTAAGGCAATTGCAGGTGTTCCTGTTGATGCGGCGAATAGTGAAGATGTTATCCGGGCAGCTCTAAAAGGAATGCTAAGGAAATAAATGATGATTGATCAAGATCGTATTATTTCAGCTGAGATTAAGGGCAGCGACAGGCAAGTAGATAGAGCAATACGCCCGCAAGCACTTGCAGAGTATATTGGTCAGCCAGTTGTTCGTGAGCAGATGGAAATCTTTATTCAGGCGGCTAGGCAGCGAGCCGAACCGCTCGATCATACGTTGATATTTGGTCCTCCGGGATTAGGCAAAACGACGCTCGCCCATATCATTGGTAATGAAATGGGGGCTGATGTTAAAACAACGTCTGGCCCTGTGCTTGAGAGAGCAGGGGATTTAGCAGCGTTACTGACCAATTTAAATGAAGGGGATATTTTATTTATCGATGAAATTCATCGGCTTAGCCCCGCCATTGAAGAAGTTCTTTATCCTGCAATGGAAGACTATCAGCTTGATATCATGATTGGTGAAGGACCTGCAGCAAGATCAATCAAAATTGAACTCCCCCCTTTACGCTTGTCGGAGCAACAACGCGAGCAGGATTGTTAACGTCGCCACTACGCGACCGGTTTGGCATAGTTCAGCGTTTAGAGTTTTATGATGTGGAGTCGTTAACAACAATTGTGGCTAGGTCAGCCGGTAAAATGGGCATGCAGTTGGACTCGTCTGGCTCGTTTGAAGTTGCGAGGCGTTCAAGAGGAACACCTCGCATAGCAAACAGGCTATTGCGTCGAGTTAGGGACGTCGCCCAGGTTGAGGGTGTGGAACTTGTTGGTCAAAAAGTTGCCCAAAGGGCACTCGATATGTTAAGTGTAGACAGTCAGGGGTTTGATCACTTAGATAGACGTATGTTGTTGACCATGATAGAAAAGTTTGACGGTAGACCTGTTGGGCTAGACAGCGTATCAGCTGCTTTAGGGGAAGACAAAGACACAATAGAAGATGTAATAGAGCCATTTTTAATCCAGCAAGGTTTTATTATAAGAACCCCGAGAGGGCGTCAGGTAACAAAACGAGCTTATGAACATTTTAATTATCAATTACCTTCAGATTTCAAATAGAGGTTAACAATGTCAATTTGGGGACTTATCGCCAGTGCTAGTTTGGTAGTTCAACTTGTAATGTTGATTCTATTAGCGGCTTCCATTTTTTCATGGATTGTTATTTTCCAGAGAATAAGAGTATTAAAGGCGGCTAAAAAAACACGCACCGCATTTGAAGAAAATTTTTGGTCTGGTATCGATCTCAGTCAGTTATACAGAAAACTGACTCAAGAAGGCCGAAAGGTGGAAGGAATGGAAAATATTTTCACATCAGGCATCAAAGAATTCACTCGACTAAGGCAGAATCAAAATGTTGACCCTGATGCCATTATGGAAGGGGTGCAGCGCGCTATGCGTGTGGCACTTTATCGTGAAGAAGAAAAATTAGATCAACATTTACCTTTTTTAGCCACGGTCGGCTCAACAAGTCCATACATTGGTTTGTTCGGGACAGTTTGGGGCATTATGCATTCCTTTATTGGGCTTGCAGAAGTTCAGCAAGCCACATTGGCAACCGTTGCGCCTGGTATTGCAGAAGCACTTATTGCGACCGCGATTGGTTTGGCGGCGGCAATTCCAGCGGTTATTGCGTACAACCGCTTTTCCTCAGCGGCGGAATCATTAGGCTCAAGTTATGAAAACTTCGCTGATGAATTTACTAGCATACTTCACAGAAAAGTACATGTTAGAGAGGGAGGCGCTGTATAGTGGCTCGCTCAAGAAGAAATAAACGTCGTCCCATGGCAGAAATAAATGTTGTACCTTACATAGATGTTATGTTGGTGCTGCTTGTTATATTTATGATCACAGCCCCCATGCTTACTCAAGGGGTGGATGTTGAACTGCCGAATGCGAATGCTGCTCCTATCCAAGATAGCGAAAATGAAGTGCTAATTGCATCAGTGGATTCGAAAGGTAAATTTTATTTGGATGTAGGTGGTAAGCAAGAATCTATAACCTTATCGCAGTTACAAGACAGAGTTCGCAAAGTCTTGAGCCAAAATCCAAAAATGTCTGTGCTGGTGAGAGGCGATAAAAACGTTCCTTATGGTGACGTTATTGGCTTGATGGTTGCGTTGCAGGGGCTGGTGCGCCAAATGTTGGTCTTGTAACAGAGCCGGATAGAAAGTAATGAAGTGGCTACGTAATGATAATTATAGTATCCCAATTGTTCTCGCGGTTTCATTGCACCTTGTGATTCTTGTTGCAGGTGTTGTTGTGATTGACCTTAATGGTGAAGAGCAAAAGACACCCAAAAGGCCGCCAATTGTTAATGCCACTGTCATTGATATTTCTCAAACAATAATTGGCAAGCGAGAAGCGGAAGAAAAAGTCGCTAGGCAACAAGCAGCGTCATTGGCCGCACAAAAGAAAAAGGAAGCAGAGCAAAAAAGACAAAAAGAAGTGGAGCGAAAAGCGCTGGAAGAAAAGCAAAAGCAATTAGCAAAAGCCAAAAAAATAGCGCAAGAAAAAGAAGACGCACAGAAGAAAGCGGCTGAAAAAGAGAGGCTGAAAGAACAACAACAGTTAGCTAAACAAGCAGAAAGCAAGCGCTTAGCAAAAGAAGCGGAGCAAAAGCGTGTTGAAGAATTACGGTTAAAAGAAAAGCAACGTAAAGAAGAAGCGTTAGCTCAGAAAGCGGAAGCTGAACGTAAGGCAGAAGAAGAGCGTAAACGTGAAGAGGAAGCCGCGCGACTTGCCGCTGAACAGAAAAAGGCAGAAGAAGCCGCAGGGGCGCTAGCGGCCGCTGAGGAAGAACGAAAACAGGCGGCGGAAGAGGCTCAAATGGTGCAATCCATTAGTGGCTTAATTAATGATAGAGTGACTGCTAATTGGACACGACCCCCAAGCGCTCGAAATGGAATGAAAACCTATCTGAGAATTTATTTCTTACCAAATGGTGAGGTCAGAAATGTTGATGTCACTAAGTCAAGTGGCGATGGGCTGTTCGACCAAAAAGCCGTTGATGCGGTGTATAAAGTGAGAAAAATAGACGAGTTGTCACAGGTAGACTCCTACGTATTTGAGCGTAATTTTCGCCAAGTGGATTTGATTTTTAACCCGCAAGATTTGAGAAATTAATGATGTTTAAAAAGTGCTTAAGTGCTGTTTTCTTATGTTTGTTTTATATTAACTCAGCCTATGCTCAGTTGGTGATTGAGATAACCAGTGGTGCTGATCAGTTGCTTCCTATTGCGGTAGTACCATTTGGGTACTCAGGTGTGGATGCACTGCCTGAGGATGTTGCTAAAATTGTAGAAGATGACTTAACGCGCAGTGGCTTGTTTCAAGCCATTCCCCGATCGAATATGTTAAGTTTGCCTTCAAAAGAAGAGGATGTGTTCTATCGTGACTGGCGTGTACTGAAAAGTGACTATGTCATCATAGGTAACATACAAAAACTCCCCAATAATCAGTTCCGAATAGGCTTTGAATTATTGAATGTACTGAGTCAAAAGTCAGTTCAAAAACACAGCTCTATAGATGTTGGGGCGAGAAATTTCAGAGACGCTGCCCATTACATTAGTGATAAAGTTTACGAATTGTTGACGGGAACAAAAGGAGCTTTTAGTACTAGAATATTATATGTTACTGCAGAGGGTGACAGAAAAGCCCCTTTGTTTAAGTTGCAGGTTGCTGATGCTGATGGTCATCGACCACAAGTTGTTGTTGAGTCTAAAGAGCCTATTCTTTCTCCATCATGGAGTATGGATGGTCGAAAAATTGCGTATGTAATGTTTAGAAATCGACGACCGAATATTTTTATTCAAGAATTGGCAACCGGCAAGCGTCAGCAGATCGCCCAGTTTAGAGGGTTGAACGGTGCTCCAGCATGGTCTCCTGATGGTAAGAAATTGGCCCTGGTTTTGTCTAAAGATAACAATCCAGAAATATACACTCTTGATATAGCTACACAAAAACTTGAGCGTATGACCAATCATTATGCCATTGACACAGAGCCAAGCTGGGAACCGGATGGAAAAGGAATAGTATTTACATCAGATCGTGGCGGTAACCCGCAAATATATCGACTTGATGTTAATAGTAAGCGAGTAGAAAGAGTAACTTTTGAAGGTGAATTAAACACAAGAGCAAGAATGACCCCTGATGGTCGTTATCTTGTCACCGTTCAGAAGGACGACGGTAATTATCATATTGCATTACAAGATATGAAAACTGGCCGTGTACAAATTCTTACAGAGACTTACTTAGATGAATCGCCAAGCATTGCGCCAAATGGTAGCATGGTGATGTATGCCACAACCTATCAAGGAAAGGGTATCTTAGCCGTAGTATCCGTTGATGGACTTGTAAAATATAAGCTACCATCAGCTGATGGAGATGTACGAGAGCCATCTTGGTCCCCGTATTTCAAATAAAGACATTGAGGAGTGAATAATGAGTGTAAACAAACTAGGTAAGTTTGCTGTAATTGGATTATCTGCCGCTTGGATTGCAGGTTGTAGCACAACAGCAACAGATACTGATACTTCAACGGTTGCAGAAGATGCGAGCTCTACTGAGCAAGCGGCTGCGACAAATGATACTACTGGATCTTCTGATCAAGCATTTGGTGCGGGTGAAGAGGGTGCTTTAACTAGTGTTATCGTTGAAGAAACACCAGCTGCTCAAGATACAGGTATGGATTCTTTGGCAGGTGTTGAAACTGTATTTTATTTTGATTTCGACAAATCAATTGTTCGCCCAGAATCTCGTGAAGCGCTAGCTAAGCATGCGGAATATCTTGTGTCTCACCCAGACGCTCGTATCGTATTGGAAGGTCATGCTGATGAGCGCGGAACTCGTGAATACAACATGGCTCTTGGTGAGCGTCGTGCAAAAGCCATTAGTCGTTACTTGACTATTCAAGGTGTTGCTGCTTCACAAATCGAAACAGTGAGCTTTGGTGAAGAAGTGCCTGTCGCTTTCGGTCACGATAGTGATGCTTGGCAATTAAACCGTCGAGTTGAAGTGCGTTACGAATAATGATTGATACAAACATCAATATTCGCTCTTTGGCATTGGCGCTGTGTTTCACAGCGCCAATTGCTTTGGCCGAAACTCAGCAAGCAGGCTCAGGATTATCGCCAGGGGCTGCTGCTGAGCTGCTTTTTCAACTGGAAACATTGCAGCAAGAAGTTCAAAGCCTTCGAGGTCAACTGGAAGAGCAAGGGCATGAATTGAGGCTGATGAAAGAAAGTCAGCGTGATCGCTATATTGATCTTGATAAGCGAATTTCTTTGTTGATGTCAGCATCCGTTAGCGAAACAAAACGAAACGTTACTTTTTCACAAGCGGAATCTTCACCTCAGACTGTTGTACCAGCCACTGTTGATAAAACGACGCGTCCAGTAAGTGCGCTAGCAACATCACCTTTGGCGCCTGTAACGCTACCGCCACCTTCGGAAAAGTCTCAACAAGCGTATGACGATGCGTACAATCTTATTCGTCAAAGAAAGTTTGATGAGGCAGAGATTGCATTCACGCAGTTTGTCACTACTTATCCGAGCAATTCTTTAACTGGAAATGGTTATTACTGGTTAGGGGAAGTAAAGCTGGTTCAAGGTAAGTCTAATGAGGCGTTAGGTGCATTCTCAACCGTGATCCAGAAATTTCCGGGACACAGCAAAGAGCAAGACTCTTTGTACAAACTGGGAACCGTAAGTGATCAAATGGGCGATAGTGCAAAAGCGAAGACTTATTTACAGGATGTTATCCGTCGTTTTCCAGATAGCAAAGCTGCCAAACTAGCGTCAGGGTATTTAAGTAAAATTAAATAGCTTGCATTCCTCAGCAGGCTCTGTATTATACGCAACCCGTTGGGTCGTTAGCTCAGTTGGTAGAGCAGTTGACTTTTAATCAATTGGTCACTGGTTCGAATCCAGTACGACCCACCAACTTCTTTATTCCTTTTTTATGTGTTTGGGTCGTTAGCTCAGTTGGTAGAGCAGTTGACTTTTAATCAATTGGTCACTGGTTCGAATCCAGTACGACCCACCAAAAACACTCATCCTGCTCCCAGTTTTCTTAAGGGGTAATAATATGTCCGAACTTTTTGATAAAGCAGCACTTCGCGATACTGTCCAAAAATATCTCTCTGAAGCCGAAGAAAGCCTAAAAGTAAGGTCAGCTGATGATGACCAAATCCGCACCGAAATAAAAGCATTGCTCAAAGAAAAAAATGCGGTTTTAGTTGCTCATTATTACACTGAAGACGCCATTCAAGAGCTTGCTGAAGAGACGGGCGGCATTATTGCTGATTCGTTAGAAATGGCTAGATTTGGCGCCAATCATCCGGCGAAAACACTGGTTGTCGCCGGTGTTAAGTTTATGGGTGAAACAGCAAAAATCCTAAGCCCTGAAAAAACAATTCTTATGCCAACCCTTGAGGCAACGTGCTCGCTTGATATTGGGTGTCCAATTGAAGAGTTTTCTGCATTTTGTGATCAATACCCCGATCGAAAAGTGGTTGTGTATGCTAATACCTCTGCTGCAGTTAAAGCTCGTGCTGACTGGGTGGTGACATCAAGCATTGCTTTGGATGTTGTCGAGCATCTTGTCGAGCAAGGTGAAAAAATCATTTGGGCGCCTGACCAGCACCTTGGCGGATATATACAGCGCGAAACGGGTGCTGATATGATTCTCTGGGATGGAGCGTGCATCGTCCATGAAGAATTCAAAGCAAAAGGTATTTTGGACCTAAAGGCAATTTATCCCGATGCCGCTGTGCTGGTTCATCCTGAGTCACCAGAATCTGTTGTTGATGTTGCCGATGTGGTTGGGTCAACTTCCCAGCTTTTAAAAGCGTCTCAAACGATGACGAACGATACTTTTATTGTTGCGACGGATAGAGGCATCTTCTACAAAATGAAGCAGGCATCACCTGAAAAGCGTTTTGTTGAAGCGCCTACAGCAGGATCTGGAGCTACTTGTAGAAGTTGTGCGCATTGCCCATGGATGGCGTTAAATAGCTTGGAAATGTTGCGTAATTCCCTCAGAGATGGATCGGGACAAATCGATGTGCCTGAAGACACAAGGGTGAAAGCGCTGATTCCTTTGCAGCGAATGTTGGATTTTCAGGTTAAATAGTCAAAAGGTTAAAATGGGGACACTCTAATGATTGAGTGTTCCCTAAGTACTTCTTCTCTAGATCTGAAAAGGCGAGTTGTAATCGATCGCTTTCAAGACTTTTCTTATTGTAGATGACCCTTAGCTCTTGATAACTCTTTTCCAATCTCATATCCAATACCTTCGCTTTTAGTTCGGTTGTAATATTTACAAGCTCTCTGTTTCTTTCTCTCTGTTTTATTAGGCTGGAAGAAAGCTCAGATGTATCCCCTTTGTTTGAGCTTAACAAGCTAACCTTCTCTTTAAGTATTTGGTTTTCTTGTTCGGCTGTCTGTAGCTCTTGTGCTAATAATGTGACACACGTTTCAGACTCATGCAGTAAGCGTTCTAATGCTTTTGTGTCTTTATCTTGCTCGCTCAGTGATTCCATGGGGATATTTTCGATTGCTGAATTTAAGCCGTCTCTTAGCGATACCAGCGCCTCTTTTTTATTGGCATTTAGGGATTGGAGGTTGCCTATTGCTGTCTCATTGCTCTGGCTGAGCTGTTGCTCTAGCTCCATCAGTTTAGCGTCTTTATCGTTTATGTATTCCTTTAAGCTGGCTATGGATAAATTGGAGCTTTGTAACTCAGCTTCAAGTTGCATAATTAATGATTGAGACTCTACGGACATTCTTTCAAGTTTTGTAATGGCTATTTTTTGCGCCTCTATAGCATTTTTAGAGTTTTGATTTTTCTGCGCTTTGGCTATTTCATTCTTTAGCTGATCAATGACTATTTCTTGGCGTTCGGAAAGGCCGCTTAGGCTGGATATTTGCTTTAAAAAAGTAGAACGTATTTCTTTCTCCAGTTGCTTGGCTACAGGTACTTCAATGTTGAAGGGTAAATCAGTGTCATCGCCATCAATTTGGGCTTGCTCTAGTTTTTTAATTTTTAATGTAAGATTGTCAATTTCGGCTTGTAATCGATCCCGCTCTATCTGCTTAAGCTCAAGTTGCTTGAGATTTTGTTTAGCCCAATCAATTCGGTGCTTCAAATCTATATTCAGCAGGTTTTGGCTTTGAGTGAGAGCCTCTTTTGAGATAAGTAGTTCGGCGGTCTGCAAAAATTCACTTTCCATCTCTTTTAAGCTGGCTTGTAACTCATCGATGTTTGTAGATTGCAACTTTGGTGAAGACAACGCATAGAGTAGGCTAGATAAAAAGCGATTCAAAATCGGAGTTGGCTGATCACTTGCTTGATTAAGTAAAATAGCGCGTTCCGCCTTTAGTATGGTTCCCCAGACTTTAACCCTATTGATTTCATGGATGTCTAGGCCGGTTTTATTCATAGAATCAGCAGCGTAATGTATTTGTCTATCTAAAAAATGCGCTAGCCCTTTATAAACAACCGACGCTTGTTCAATGGGGTTTTGTGGCGATAGATTTGATGTTTCATTTTTTCTGGCTTCTTGGTTGTCGCTGTTGCTGTCGTCTTCTGAATCCCTCTGCTTATCCAAAAAACGACAACATTTGCGATTAGCAAAAGTGTGCTTGCTTCAAGTAATGTCCAAATTAACCACTTAGCCATAAAAGCCTCGACCACTCGTCAATAGATGTGATATTCATTATCATTAATTAATAATCAGCTATCAGCATAGCTTTATTTATCTCCCATGTTAACGGAATGCCAGATTTTATGAGTAAAGAATTTTTAACCTTCATGCGTAATCGTGTATCACAGCCGAAACTTACCTTTCCCTCGCCAACCCAAAGTGAGTGGGAAGCGATACTTTCTGCCGCGAGCAGAGCGGCCGATCATGGCAATCTTACCCCATGGCGTTTTAAGATTTACGAAGGAGAAGGGCGCTCTAAACTAGGTCAAATATATTGGCATCATGCTGTATCTGAAGTGGATAGTATGCCGCTCAACAAAGAAGAGGCTTTCATTAAAAAAGCATATCGAGCGCCTGCCGTATTACTGATTTATGCCCATGTTCAAGAGCACCCCAAAGTCCCAGCAATAGAGCAAATTATGGCAACATCGGCTGCGGCTCAACAAGTACTGCTTGGGTTGAATGCCTTAGGTTATGGCGCTATGTGGCGAAGTGGCCCTGCCTGCTTTACTCAAAAAACGAAAGAGCTTTTGTCTCTTGGCGTAAATGATCAAATTGTCGGTCTAATTTATGCGGGTACCGCAGAGAGTACAACCACCAGCACGCCTGACGTAACACTAGAAAAGCACCTTGAATGGGTAAGAGATTAATTTTTAAGGTTAAATTGTCAAAAATGGGTTGCAATTAGGCTTGGTCATCACTAATATACGCGCACAAATTACGCAGAGCGTAAAAAGTTTTGGTGAGCTGTCCGAGTGGCCGAAGGAGCACGCCTGGAAAGCGTGTATGTCGAAAGGCATCAAGAGTTCGAATCTCTTGCTCACCGCCATTATAAAAAAAGACGTCTAATTAGGCGTCTTTTTTTCATCTCAAATTCGTAGGGCCTTGACTAAGTAATTCTTGCTTAATCAATTAAAAGCTTGGCTTGCTCAAATAGAATGGGTTTCCCTTCCTTGGTTGTTGATGTCACTGTCATTTTGGCTTCTAGCATTAATTGATCGCTGTTTTTCTTGTATATATTTTGATGAAAAACCAGTTTGAGCTTTGACTGACGCTCTACATGGGTCTCAATATAAAAGGCATCGCCGCTCTGCAGGGAACGTTTATAATTTAACTCTGCCTTTATGAGCACCAAGTGTATTCCTTCGCGCGTAATGGCTGCAAAATCCAGCCCTCGTGTTTTGATAAACTGATGTCGCGCGTGTTCTAGGTAGTTCTGGTAAACGGAGTTATTAACAATGCCTTGCATATCACATTCGTAATCACGAACGATAAAATCAATGTAATTTCCCTTTAGTTTAGTGTCTTTCATGACAATACCTTCAATCTGTGAGTTTTATTCATGATGAGCAATGCGATTTTTGCCTGACCGTTTTGCATACAATAGATAGTGTTGTGCTCTCTCAACCAGTTCTTTAGGGCTTTCATCACCAAACAAAGTGGCAACACCAACCGAAACGGTCACTTGGCGAAGTAGTACCTTGGTGTTTTTGTAACGTATTTTTTGAATTGAGATCTCATTTCGAACCGATTCCGCTAACTGAGATGCAGCACTTAATTCGGTTTCGTTGAGCAGCATGGCAAAACGGCCACCCTCTAGTCGAGCAAGAAACCCTCTTTCTGGAAGTAAGCGAAGTAATAATTTAGAAATATATCGAATCAATGATGTTCCCGCTTTAGTGCCGTATTCTTGGTTCACACCACTTAGGTCATCAATGTCGATCAACAATAAAGTTAAGTCATCCTCTGCATACGGAACAAGTGAGAAGAGCATACGCTCAAAGCCTTTGTCGTTTGAAAGTAGAGTAATGGGATCTAACTCAACGTTCTTTTTTACGTCGGACAGCTCATTCTTTAGTGCAGCCAATTCGTCTTGGGCGGATTTTAAAGATTGACCAAACAGTTCGATGGCCTGATTCGCGCGCAACACCCCTTGCTCTAAAGTGGTTGTAAGCTGTTCGATTTGATCATTTTCACTGGCAGTTACTAACGCCATTTTTGAGTTTCGTAGGGTAGAATTAAACCTTTCAACTTCACCAGAAATTGTAATTGTCTCAGTTTCAAGGGTATTCGTTATGTCTTTTAGGCGGCCACTTTGGTGGTGTGCGTGCTGAAACTCTTCTGGCAATAAAAATTCATTAAACAATTCTTTTGAAACAAATGCAGGAAGGCCACCAAAACGACGTAATGCTCTATCAACCAACTGATTAAGCTTAGGGTTTTTATTGGAGGCGTATTCGTACCAAATGCCATAATTATATGGGGTAGGTGGTATATCAAGCTTAACCATCAGCGGAATGGCAGATCGCATGAGTTGTTTCGCTTGTTTTGTGTTGTGTTGGAACATCGGAACCTCTGCTGCCATATTAATACCACTAAGGCGTCCCATTCCGTCAGTGGTTCACAATTTATAACGAGCAAAACTGCTTGCTCAGTAACAATTTGGCTTCGATTTCATCACGAATCATTCGTGCCTTGATATCTGAAAAACTAAAATCATAGTAAATGTTATGACGAAGAATAGCTATCTTAGCCGCCGGTAAATTTACTAGAAAACCCTTCTTTTTCAAGTAGATCCTTTAATTTTTGACGATGGTCTCCTTGAATTTCAATGTGTCCATCTTTCACTGCCCCACCAGTGCCGCACTGGGCTTTTAGTTTTTTTCCCAATGTTTTTAATTTATCTTCCGTTAATGGTAACCCTGTTACTACGGTAACACCTTTGCCTTTACGTCCTTTTGTTTCTAAGGCAATGCGTACTTTGCCATCACCGATAACGGTGTCATCTTTGCATTGGCAGTCTGTAACAGGGTGCTCGCAGGCAGGACAAAGGCGACCTTGATCGGTTGAATACACTAAGCTTCTATTTTTCATGGATTTTCATTCCTCCTTTATAAGCACAAAGCGATTATTTTAACATTTCATTCAGGTTGAACGAGAGAAAAAAGACATTATTCAGCATGAATTGGATATCTGCACTAAGCTATCAATAATACGGTTATCAAAATGCGTGCTGGTTATGAATATGACACTAATCATTAGACAGGCTACTAAAGCAGACCTAAGAAGCATCCTCTTGTTTGAGTTTCGTAACAGAGGTTGGTTTTCACAGTTTATTCCTCAACAAGCGCTTAGTCAGCAGTCTGAAATGTATTTTAAGCGTCTGTTGTCTGGAAAATTAAAGCAATTTCAATATCTGGTGTGTCTGCCTAACGATGTGTTAATCGGTCGGTTTAGTGGTCAATATCTGGACGATTCCTCATTAGAAGTTTCCTATCGCATCGCAAAGAACTTCACTCGCCAAGGCATTGCACAATACGTTCTCAAACACTTGCTGTTAGTTTGGGCGAGCCATGGTATCAATGAGGTCTATGCTCAAGTAGCAGACCACAACCAGGCATCGATAAAAGTACTGCTTAGCTGTGGTTTTGAACTGCAAGAAACCCAAGAAAAGGCCATCAAGATTGGTCCTAATGTGCATGATAGTCTTATTTATCGTTGGCCCATTATCGAAGACGTAAACCCTTTGTTTATCAAACCTGATGATCCGACAATATTTCCAGAACACTCTTAAGTTGCTGATCTAAAGCTGCCTCCATGATCATTTTTTCTTGGCTAACTGGATGAGTAAACTCCAGTTTGGAAGCGTGCAACATCAAACGAAAATGTTCTGGCCATATTTCTTTGACTACTTTATTAATATGTCTGCAGCCATAACATGAATCCCCGACAAGTGGGTTTAGGTGGTGTTTAAAGTGCCGACGTATCTGATGCTTTCGGCCTTGTTTGGGGGTTACTTCTAGCCAGCTTAATCGCATACTATCGTAACGGCTAACGGGGATAGGCAACTGGTAATGCATTAGGCAAGTAAAGCTTGTCTCAGCGTCTTTTTCAGTACCTTCCAATTTAAACCGAGAACGTCCTTTTTGTTCATTCAATTTTGCCAAAGGGTAGTCGATTACACCGTTGTCATCACAAAAACCGCGCACTAAGCAATGGTAGGTTTTAGACGTTGTATTTTCAGAAAATTGTTCGGACAGTAAGCGAGCTATTTCAGGGCTAAACGCCATCACCAAGACACCAGAAGTGCCACGGTCTAAGCGATGAACGGGAAATACCCATTTGCCAGTCTGGTCTCGGAGCCGCTGAACCACGGCATCTTCTTCGTCTTTCGCTAAATGCGTGCGGTGAACCAAAAGCCCAGACGGCTTGTTTACGACAACAAGATCCTCATCTTGAAATACGATTTCTAATGTCATAGTGATGAGTCTATAAAAGCGGTGATTTTTTTCATGGCAAGATTTACCAAGGTTTGCATTGCCTCGTCACTTGCCCATGCAATATGAGGCGTTAAAAGGAAGTTAGGCAATTCAGTGAGGGACTGAAGTGGGTGATCTTCGGGCATTGGTTCTTGTGTCGCAACATCAAAAGCCGCACCCGATATTTTCAGATTTTTTAGTGCGTCCACGAGTGCTTTTTCATCAACAATTCCGCCGCGACTGATGTTAAGAAGCAGGCAACTTTGTTTCATTAAAGAGAATTCGACTTCGCTGATGAGGTCTTTTGTTTCGTCTGTTAGCGGGCAATTGATGCTAATTATATCCGCTGACTGTATCGCTTGCCGAAAGCTCAAATAGCCATCGCGCACTTCAGTCGCATTTTTTCGTTCTGCGAAGATGACATCCATACCAAAGGCGTGTGCAATATGTGCGACTTTTTTTCCTAATGTACCACCTCCAATGATTGTCATGGTTGATCCTGACAAATCTTTTATATGGTAATCTAAAAAGCAAAAATGTTCGGAATCTGCCCATCGTTTTGATTTCACAGCGTCAACATACGATGTCAGGTTACGTCGTAATGCCAACAACATGGCAAAGGTGTGTTCAGGTACACTGATTGTTGAATAATCGGTGACATTTTGAACGCAAACATTTCTCTCTTGACAGGCATTTATATTAACGTTGTTGGTACCTGTTGCCATTACTTGAATAAGTTTTAGGCTATTTGCTCTGTGTATCGCTTCTTCGTTTAAAACTACTTTATTAGAAAGAACAATATCGGCATCTTGAATGCGCTCAATGACGTTTTCGGCCGCAGTATTGTCATAAAAAACAACATCGTCAATGCTGTTTGGCAGTTCGATCTTTATGTGTTTTGGGAACGAGCCTCGGTCCAAAAAAACGGCTTTCATTCAATTTTCCTTATTTTTATCTACTTAGTGGCATCTATTAACGGTTTCAAATATGGCAGGATGTTCTGCAGAACAATGGGTTGCCCCATTTTGTTGGGATGTAAGCCATCGTTTTGCATTAGCGATTTATTTAATGCAACATCCTTAAGCATGAATGGCAGGTAGGCAAGATCGTATTTCTCGGCAATGTCTTTGTATAAATTGAAGAACATTCGTGTATAACGTTTACCATAGTTTTGTGGGATTTGATTGCCTACCAACAAAACAGCCGCACCAGCGTCCTGTGCTTGTTCGACCATTTTTTCTAAATTCAATGTGGTCTGATTTAAAGGGTAACCGCGTAAAGCATCATTGGCGCCCAGTTCTAAAATGATCCAACTGGGGTTGTGAGCCGTTAATAACGCAGCGAAACGTGACAAACCGCCTTGTGTTGTCTCACCACTCACACTGGCATTAATAACGTCTATTTCTGGATGAGAATAAGAAAGTTCTGTTTTAAGTAAACTAACCCAACCATCTTGTTGTCGTAAATTATACGCAGCACTAAGACTGTCGCCCATAACAAGTAACGTAGAGGCTGAGGCAACTGAACTAACGCACAATAGCACAATGAATGTGCAGACTCGCTTCATGTGTTTAAAAACAAACATATCAAACCTTTTTAAGTGGACCATTATGACTAGAAGTACTGCAATTAAAGTGTCTAATTTAACTCATACTGTGACATCGAATACAGGGGATTTAACCATATTGAAAGGAATCAATATGGAAATCAAGGAAAGCGAGTCAGTAGCCATTGTTGGGGCTTCGGGGTCGGGGAAATCGACATTATTGGGTTTGCTAGCCGGTCTTGATGTGAATACATCTGGTGATATTTTTCTGTATGACCAAGCGTTTTCGAGTCAAACAGAAGAACAAAGAGCGTTAGCCAGAGGTCAATATGTTGGTTTTGTTTTTCAGTCTTTTCATCTTTTGCCCAGCTTGCAAGCCATTGAAAACGTCATGCTACCCGCGGAGTTAAAAGGCGATAAGTCCGCTCGCCAAAAGGCAGAGCTATTGCTCGATAAAGTCGGGTTGTCGCATCGGTTAACGCATTATCCAAATCAACTGTCTGGTGGTGAGCAACAACGCGTTGCTATTGCTCGTGCATTTGCATCTAATCCGAAAATATTGTTTGCAGACGAACCAACAGGCAATTTAGATGAAGAAAATGGGCAGTTGATCATCAAGCTGCTGTTTGAATTAAACCAATCTGAAGGCACAACCTTAGTGATGGTCACTCACGATAATGAGTTAGCCAAAATGTGCGATAGGCAATTGGTAATGTCGGCAGGGCAGCTAACGGAAAGAACACTATGAATTTTACATTTCGATTAATGCTGCGAGATATTCGCAGTGGCGACTTATTAACCTTATTGTTTGCCTTAATTATATCTGTGAGCACAGTCACCTCAATAGGCTTGTTTATTGATCGTTTGCAATTGTCATTTGAGCAAGAGTCGGCCAACTTACTAGCGGCTGATCGCTTAGTTCGATCTGATGACACTATTGCCAAAGATTGGGAAGACAAAGCATCGGAGCTGACGCTAAAGACGGCCCAGCGTACGTCATTTACGACCATGTTGTTCGCGGGAGATTCACTGCAACTTTCTCAAATAAGTGCTGTGACAAATAGCTACCCATTAAAGGGTACTTTCCTGGTCGATGATGAGCTTTTTGGCGTAGGTAGGAAATCCACAAGCTCACCGGAAAAAGGCAATATTTGGGTGTCCTCACGTTTGGCGAGTTTGTTGAATATTCAGCTAGGTGACAAGGTTGAGGTAGGGGATGCCACCTTAACCGTGTCTAAATATTTGGTTCGCGACCCAGGCTCTAGTTCTTCTGCATTTGCTATTTCTCCCCGTGCTGTAATGAGTATGGATGATCTAGAATCCACCCATGTCATCATCCCTGGTAGCCGCGTGCGTTATTCCTTGTTACTTGCTGGCGACAAAGATGCGCTGCAAGCGTATCAGAACTGGCTTGAGCCGCAGCTAAATGAAGGACAGCGCTGGCAAACACCGACTCAACGGGGCGAACGCATCGGTGATACCATCGGACGTGCGGAATCTTTCTTATTGCTAGCGGGTACATTGGCGGTCGTAATGTCTGGCGTGGCGATGGCTTTGGCTTCTGCTCGATTTGTAAAACGGCATTTAATGCAAGTGGCTATCCTAAAAACTCTTGGGGCAACGCCGCCGCTCCTTAGACGTATCTTCTTTCAACAATTATTTGCCTTATTTGTTGTTGGAGCCGGGTTGGGATTAGCAATTGGCTGGGGATTGCAAGAGGTCATTGCTTCCTTGTTATCTGGTCTGATGTCGACCGCTTTGCCTGAACCATCGTTTGCCCGTTTATGGTTAGGAGCGGCAACAGGCCTAATTTCTATGTTGGTTTTTTGCTTACCTCTTATGTCACATTTGATTAAAATTTCACCGCTGTCAGTATTGCAACCAAATGCGAAGGTGGAGCTCAACAGTTTGTTCATATATCTGGTGGGGTTTGTTGGGATGTATGCTCTGATGTGCGTGTATACGAAAGGTTTTTTGTTGCCAAGTATTATGACGGCCGCGATTGCAGGGATTGCATTGCTGGTTGCTGCAATCGGTTGGTTGGCTTTTAAGTTGGGACGTTCATTGACATCTGGCGCAACAAGCGGGTGGCAAATAGGCTTGGCAGCGTTGTACAGAAGGCTAATTCCGAATCTATTCCAGCTGCTGGTGTTTACTCTTATTATCATGCTTGGGCTGATTCTTATTGGTATAAAATCCAGCTTAATTTCAGATTGGCAACAACAATTGCCCGAAGATGCTCCCAACCATTATTTATTCAATGTTCAAGCCGATCAAGTTGACGCGATAAATGATCAAACCGCCCAATTAGGCGTAAAAAGATCCGATTGGTATCCAATGGTGCGTGGTCGTGTCACCGCAGTAAACGATGAATCTGTTCAATTCCTTTACCCAGAAGAAAGAGGCGAACCAGAACTCTATGAACGTGAGCTTAATCTGACTTGGTCAGACAACCTTGGTAAGGGTAATGAATTGGTGGAAGGCGACTTTTCGGCTGAGGGTCTATCTGTTGAGCAAAAAGCAGCCAAAGAAGCGAACTTGAGTATAGGTGATGAACTGACCATTAATATTGGTGGCAATATCGTTACCTTGCCTATTACCTCAATTCGAACGGTCGATTGGGGGTCTATGCAGCCGAATTTTTATCTCATTTTGCCAAAAAGTGCGCTGGAAAATTACCCTGCGAATTTTGTAAGTAGTCTGTTCATTGGGGGCGATGACGCTCAGCCTTTTTATAAAGCCATGTCGTCATTTCCCACTGTGTCTATCCTGAACGTTGGGGATGTTTTAAAACAAATACAAACCATCATTGGGCAGCTTTCTCAAGCGATTCAACTGGTTCTTCTCTGCATTTTGAGTGCTGGGGCGCTGGTTTTATTGGCCAGTGTTCGATCTACTCTAGAGGAACGCTTAGAAGAAGGCGCTTTGTTGCGCGTGCTTGGGGCCAGAAGCGCACTGGTTCGACAAGCCTTATTAGTTGAGTTTGGTGCTCTTGGCATTTTTTCTGGACTCATCGCTGCGATAGGGGCAGAAAGCTGTTTGTATGGTTTGCAGGTTTTTGTGTTTAATGCACAAGCCAGTTTTCACCCCTTATTGTGGTTGATTGGTCCTGTCATTGGTGTATTCGTTATTTCAACCATTGGTGTCTTTGCCAGTAGGACTGTGTTAAAAGTGCCTCCCATGCATTTGTTGCGTGATTTATAGTCGGTGTTATTAGCAAACTAGGCTGTTGAAATGTTTATAGAAAAACAAGGCTACATCGTGAGTCGTCATACTAAAGATGTGGATGGCCACATTGAGATGAGCCTTTTTATAAAAACGCAGGAAGGAACGGTGAAAGTCTTTCCTGATCGACAGCTTAGTGTGTTCTTTACCAATGCTCCGCTTGATCGTCTCCCTCAAAATGTGACAGGAATCCAATGTCGCTTATCATCTTATCGGTCGTTCGAGAATGAAGCCGTTACTTTGGTGCAAAGCAACAGTTTGATGCTCCACCAGCAGATGATCAATCAAGTTCGCCAACAAGGTTTTGCCGTCTATGAAGAAGATATCAAGCCTCATAACCGCTATTTAATGGAGCGTAATATCCGTGGAGCAGTGCGCTTTATCGGCGAGCCGGATACAAATCAGCAGGTATTTCGTCAAGCGCGAGTCATCGCAGGAGATTGGAAACCCAGTTGGAAAGTGTGGTCCTTAGATATTGAGACTTCGGTTTCGACCAATACCTTGCTGTCTATAGGTATTACCGCAAAGGATCAGCGTGTTGCGTTTGTTGTCACCCCTAAGGCCGCTGTTTCAGACACAATTCGACGTTTTGATGATGAAAATAGTCTATTACTGGCTTTTATAAGATTCGTGAGAAAGCATTCACCGGATATTTTTATCGGCTGGAATTTAATCGGTTTTGATTTGCAATTTATTGATCAGCGGTGTCAAGCCTTAGGCATTCGTCCTGCATTTGGTGCTAATGGTGAAAGCTGGAGCATTCGTTCATCAGATAACCAAGGAAAGTACTTTGCCAGTATTCCTGGACGTGTCGCTTTGGATGGCATTACTTTGCTAAAAGTGGGGGGCTATCAGTTTGAATCTTTTAGTTTAAACAATGTCAGTAAAGAAATTCTCGATGATGGAAAGTTATTGCATGGTAATGAGCGATGGCAGGAAATCGAACGGCTTCACAGGGAAGATTTAGATGCCTTTGTGGCGTATAACTTACAAGACTGTGATTTGGTCATGCGCATTTTTGACAAGCTAAAATTGATAGAGCTACAGCAAACACGAGTGGATTTAACCGGCATCCCTTTTGAACAAACCGGTGGTTCTGTAGCTGCCTTCGAAAACCTCTATTTACCCAGACTCCACAAAGCCGGCTGGGTGGCTCCAGCCTGGCGTGACGAAGATTTTGTGGCCAGTCCTGGCGGTTTTGTTATGTCTTCCATTCCTGGCTTGTATAAAAACGTTTTGGTGTTTGACTTTAAAAGTCTGTACCCGAGTATTATCCGTACCTTTCATATTGATCCACTGGCTCGCATTACGGCCAAACTCGTTTCGGACCTACCTGCAACAGCATCAACTAGGTTGGTGCCGGGCTTTTTAGGCGCACATTTTGATCGTCAATACGCCATTTTACCCACCCTTGTTGGGGAGTTAGCCAACGCAAGGGAGGCAGCCAAGCAATCTGGTAACAGCATTCTAAGTTACGCCATTAAAATCATTATGAATTCGTTTTACGGTGTACTGGGTTCAAATGTCTGTCGCTTCTACCATGCGGAGTTAGCCAGCTCTATTACTATGCGCGGTCATGAATTACTGGGGCGAACAAAACGTTGGATGGAGGAACGGGGCGCTACCGTAATTTATGGCGATACCGATTCTCTGTTTGTTACTTTACATGATAAATCCAATGTCGACCCTAAAATACAGGGGCTGCAGTTACGAAAAGACATAAACACCTGCCTTTCACAATGGTGCCAAGAGTACGCTCAATTAAATTCTCATTTAGAACTTGAATTTGAACGCGTATATGAGCGTTTCTTTATGCCAACCATTCGAGGACAAGAGGAAGGAAGCAAAAAGCGTTATGCTGGGCAATCAGGTGGTCAACTTGTCTTTAAAGGTTTGGAAGCGGCTCGAACCGATTGGACGCCATTAGCAAGGCAGTTCCAACGTACACTCTTTGAAAAAATCTTTAATGATGAAAATCCCATTGAGTACATTCAAAACGTGGTTGAAAGATTGCGAGCGGGTCTTTTTGATGACCAGTTGGTATACAGCAAACAACTAAGTCGACCGCTGTCGTCGTATACGAAAAATATACCGCCACATGTTCGTGCCGCGGCTATGATTGATCAGAAAAGGGCCGAACAAGGCTTGCCTCTTGAATACAATAAGGGGCGAAAACGAGTGTATTATGTTTATCAAAGATCGGGGGTTATGCCCTATGAGGGCGCAGAAACCTTGGTTGACTTAGACTACGAACACTATATTGAAAAGCAGATTGAGCCCATTGCGGACAGTATTTTGCCCTTTTTTAAAACCAATATGGCCAATCTTCTTTCTCAGCAAATATCTTTACTTTAGACGGCAAGCTACACAGAAATACCAAATAAGCTCTTGGTGTTTTCACGGGTTGCTTTGATCAATTCTTCTATGGTGATACCTTTTCGCTGCGCCACTTCTTGAGCGACCCAAGGCAAATATTTTGGATGGTTTCTTTTTGGCCGTGGACGAATATTTCTGGGTAATAAGTAAGGCGCATCTGTTTCGATGAGCAATTTATCTAAAGGAATATGAGGGATAGACGCTTGTAAGTCAGCCCCACGCCGTTCATCACACACCCAACCTGTTATGCCGATGTATAAACCTAACGCCAGATAGGCATCAAGCTCACGCTGACTTCCGGTAAAACAATGGATAATCGATTTTTCTGCTAAGTCGGGGTGCTTTGCCAAGGTAGCAACCATTTCTTGGTGTGCGTCTCTTTCGTGTAAATACAACGGCAGTTGGTGCTCTGTGGCTAACTCTATCTGTTGATGGAAAGCGTACCGCTGCTCATCAGGTGTCGAATAATTGCGATTGAAATCCAATCCTGTTTCACCTATGGCGACAGGACGAGAAGTGTGTATTAACGCATTAATCTGGTCACGGGTCTTTTCCGACCACGTTTTTGCTTGGTGAGGATGACATCCTAAAGTGTTCCACATATTAGGATGTTGTTGGCACAATGCCTGAATAAATTGGCTTTCTTCTAAGTCCGAAGCAATACATACCATGCCATCCACTGCTGACGCTTTCATTTCTGACAGAGTTTTATCTAAGTCATCGATAAAGTATGAGTGGTTAATATTGACACCAATATCAATCATAAAGACCCCATTTGACGCGCTTCTTTTAAGCTTTGAATGTACAGCTCACGAAGTGATTCTTGAGTCACCTCTTTGTCTGAAAGTTGTTCAAATGGGATTCTTGACCATTGTCCAGATTCGTAAGCCTTAACCACGTTAAGAATGCCCCCGAGGTTGCCTTTAGACTCTAATAATGCGGCTTTAATGTTTGCTTCTAGGGGTAAATCCTTTAAAAGCAATGACAACTCTTCGTCTAGAAAGCTGGGTAAGTAAGAGAAAAGCCCCACTAAAAAAGCGCCTTCCAGTCTTGGGAACAAATGAGCGGACAAGTTTTGGCAAAAACACGCCCTAGAAAGCGCCATAGAGAACAAGCAGGCCGGTTTACCTGTCACGCTGCCGAACATGACTAAACTCACCCATTTGATTAAATCCCGAATGCCAATGATCTCAATGGCCCGCTGTGCGTTTGAAACATTAAATTGACTGCGATAGATCGCAGAGTGCGTTAATTTAATGATTCGATAGGTCAATGTGGGGTCTCGCTCAATGTATTCAGCAAGAATTTTTGGGGAGGCTTCATGGTTATTGAGCGCCACCAACAAATCGATCAAAATTGTTCGGTAGGACAAAATACGCTTACCTTTAATTGACGTCATTTTATGCAGAAAACCACCGCTAAAATGCCCCTTTGGTAGGGCTTCTAAGAGTTGGGCATACTGCTCAGATTGTTCTACTTTATTGACCCAAACACATTTAGAGGATAGGGCGGGGTTTGCCATTGTCTCGATAACTTGTTCTACCGAAATTTTGTCTAGACTAAAAAATACATGGGAAAAGACGTTAAAAAAATCCGCAGACATGGGGGCGTTTTGTGGGTGAATAATACCTAATTGATGGCCTTGTAACCTGAGTTCCGATAAAAGTTCATAATCGGACTCGTTTAATGTAGAAGCAATCAAAAAAGTCACTAGATGTATGTTTTTTTGTAAGGGCAAAGCCTGAAGTTCGTCTAAACTACTTTTAATGTAGATGGTTTTTTGTTGTGTTACTTCGATAAGATTCACATCAACGAATAAAGAGCTTAAAAACGATGCTTTATTGTCGTTAGTCACCCCGGCTGGGTGAAGTATGTAATACGCTACGGTTTCCGAATCGCGATTAACAACAGCCTTACGGCAAAAAAGTACATCGTTGTTATTCATTACGGGTCCTTGAAAAGAATAGTTGTCACAAAAAAATACTGTAACGGATAGTCGAATACAATATCATGGTATAAATGGATTAACGCCTTAATTTAAAAATGTTTGGAGTAAAATATGGCAAGCATGTTAGACGCTGTAGACCAAAGAACCAAGTTAGTGGGTGAAAACCGCTTGGAACTGTTGATGTTTCGCCTTGGTGGAATGCAAATGTTTGCAATAAACGTTTTTAAGGTTCAAGAGGTAGTGATGCTGCCTAAACTGAACTTAATGCCTCATCGTCACCCATCTGTGGCTGGTGTTACGCATTTTCGTGGTAGAACCGTTCCTGTTATCGACTTATCTGAATCCATTGGTATGAGACCCATTGATCGCTCTCAGCCCTGTAATCTTATTGTGACGGAATACAATAATACCGTTCAGGGTTTTATGGTTGGTGAAGTAGATCGCATCATCAATATGAACTGGAACGAAATTTTGCCTCCACCAGATGGCACAGGTCGTCAACATTATTTAACGGCAATAACGCGGGTTAACGACCGTATTGTTGAAATCATCGATGTTGAAAAAGTCTTGGCTGAAATTTCTCCTTATGACAGCCGTGTCAGTGACGATGTAATTGATAAAGAATTGCTAAAAGACGCAAAAGGTTTAGAGGTATTGGTTGTCGACGATTCATCTGTTGGTTTGGCTCAGTGTCGTTCAACATTGGATTTTATGGGCATCAAAGTCCATGAGGCGACGGATGGTAAGCGCGGTTTAGAGAAACTTAAAAAATGGGCTGATGAAGGCGAGAATGTGCCAGATAAGTTGCTCATGATGATTACTGACGCTGAAATGCCAGAAATGGACGGTTATCGACTGACTCGTGAAGTACGAGAAGATCCGCGCCTCAAAGACTTGCATATTGTCTTGCACACGTCGTTGAGCGGAAGCTTTAACAAGGCCATGGTGCAAAAAGTAGGTTGTGATGATTTCCTATCTAAATTCCAACCAGACAAATTGGCATCGTTAATTCAAGATCGAATTCGTAGCGTAGTATATAAAGAATAACGTTCGATAAATTAGCAGTACTCCAAAAGCAGGCTGATAATGCCTGCTTTTTCGTTTGCTAAGATTTCAGGCTCAAAGAGGAGTGAGTTGTACCTTATGCCTACAATTGAAATGATATTGGTGCTGATTTTGGTTGGCGCGGCGACAGGGTCGCTCACGGCGCTGATAAATATCGCGCCCACATTCATTGCTATTCCTGCATTATATTTTTTTCTTCCTATCGTTGGCTTTTCGTTTGACGAAGTCATGGTGCCTTTGGTTGCTAGCTGTGTCGCGGCATTTATTCCTGTTCATCTATATGCATGGATTCAATCAATGAAACAGGGGCAAGTTGATTCGCAACAGCTGATTAACTTTGCCCCTGGTATGGCCATGGGCGGTGTGATTGGAGCGCAATTGCTGTCTTTAAGCAGCGCAGTACTATTTAAAATTTGCTTTACGCTGATGGCGGTGATGTTCGTTTTTAAGATTGTGTTTAACAAAAAACTGGAAAAAACACCGACACTGACGCCAGCTAAAGCCGCCAATCTACCCATTGGATTGGTGGTTGGTTCACTGTCTGTCATGTCAGGCAATTCTGGAACTGTGCTGGCAAATGGCATGAACTCCTTGTTAAAAATAGACCAATCAAAACGTGATGGAACAACACACGGCTTGGTAGTGTTTGTCTCTATTGCCGCATTGGTTGGTTTTATTTTTCCGGCAAAACCCACAATTATGATGGATGGTATGGCCTTTGCGGGCGCGATTCATTTACCAAGCGTTTTGTTTTTGGCGTTAAGTCATTTTTTGTTTTATTGGTTATGCCGACAGCGTGGGAATGACCTTGATAAACGAGTGCTATCTCTCAGCGTGACACTGTATGTTTGTTGTTCTTTGATACGTTTTTGGTCTGCTTAGCATGTAGGGTGGAAAAGTATCATCGCTGGTGGATGATGGGGGAATAAGCTTGGTATTTTCAATATTGCCCTTATTTAATGGGGTTATAATAAAACCCGAACATAAATCAAAAGGTATCGCATGAATAACTTGAGTAACTATGGTGTTTTGATGATGAACTTGGGCACACCAGATGCTCCTCACGCATCGGATGTTCGCCGATATCTTCGAGAGTTTTTGTCCGATACAAGAGTGGTTGATGTGTCACCTCTTATCTGGAAGCCAATTCTGAATCTTGCCATTTTGCCATTTCGTTCACCAAAAGTAGCAAAAGTATATCAACAAGTTTGGATGGACGAAGGATCCCCATTGCTGGTGTTAAGCAATCGGTTAAAAACGAATGTCAAAGCCGCTTTGTCTGAGAAAGCCGGCCACACGGTTCCGGTTGAATTGGCCATGACTTACGGAAACCCCAGTGTGGAATCTGCCGCTGAAGTGTTAAGACAGCAGGGGGTAAAGAACATTATCATTGTTCCCATGTACCCACAATTTTCAGCCACTACGACAGCCGCGGCATATGACAGAGTCATGTCATCTTTAAAAGCTTGCCCGCATTGGCCATCTTTACAATTGTTGCATGATTATGCGGATCATCCGCTGTATATCAAAGCTCTGGCCAACTCGGTTCGTGCTCAATGGGATAAGCAAGGGGAACGTCGCCATCTTGTACTCTCCTATCACGGCATTCCTAAGCGCTATGTCACTAATGGCGACCCTTATGCGCGTCGCTGTGAAATAACCAGTAAATTGGTGGCTGAAGAATTAGAACTTGGTGATCAAGATTGGACACACGTCTATCAATCTCGTTTTGGTCGTGAAGAATGGCTGAAACCTTATGCAGATGCCACCTTAAGAGCGCTTCCTTCTATGGGGATTAAAAAAATCAACGTGATTAGCCCGGCGTTTTCGATTGATTGTATTGAGACACTTGAAGAGGTTACGTTGGAACTCGGGGATGAATTCAAGCACAACGGGGGTCAGGCCTTCGAATACATACCCGCATTAAACGATACAGCAGATCAGGTTGCGCTTTATGTCAGCCTAATCGAGCAAAACACTAAGCAATGGAACTGATATGACACAAAATCAAACAAACATTCGCACCATTGCGTTTGATGCTGATGATACGTTGTGGCGCAATGAAGATATCTTTATTCATGCGCAAGATGAATTTATGCGGCTACTTTTGCCTTATCATGATGAAGCATACATTCGCGCTCATTTGGCGGAAGTGCAAATCAAAAATTTAACGCATTTTGGTTACGGTATTAAAGGCTTTACCTTGTCCATGATTGAGACGGCGATTGAATTAACTGAAGGCCGCATTTCTGGAAAAGAAATACACGAAATCATTGAATTGGCGAAGCGTATGTTGGCTTCTCCTGTCGAATTGCTAGACAACATTAAAGACGTGTTAAGCAAATTGAAAGGGCATTATCAATTATTGGTGATCACCAAAGGTGATTTGCTTGATCAAGAAAGTAAATTAGCGCGTTCAGGAATCGCCGATTACTTTGATGTGATTGAAGTTGTAAGCGATAAAACCAGCGATGCCTATGCACAAATTTTACAGCGTCATAAGATACCGACAGATCAATTCTTGATGGTGGGCAATTCGTTAAAATCGGATATTCTTCCAGTGTTGGACCTAGGGGCACAAGCTTTACACATTCCCTATCATAGTACGTGGGATCATGAACAAGTAAATGATGAGGTCTTGTTGCAATACCCACAACTAACCACACTGAAGGGCGTTTCGGAACTCATTAATTGGTTAGACTTTAAGCGCTAGAAAATAATGTGGGGGTGTAACATGAATTATTTAAAACTTTGTATTTGCATTTTATTGTGTACGGCGTCCTTGGTGCATGCTGATGAATCCACCTTTGATAAGGCAAAAAACGGTGCGGTTGAACTTTGGGATAAAACCAAAGAAACAACCTCTAATGTTATTGAAAGTACCTCCGAAGCAGCAACGGTTATGGGTAACAAAGCGTCACAGCTAAGTGAAAGGGCGTCTAAAAATGTCAAAGAAACGGGCTCTACAGTGTGGGAAAAAATGAAAGACATTGGTAGCGCAACCGCTGATGGCGCACGTAAAGGTGCTTCAAAGATTAGGTCTCTGGCGGGTGAAGAGAAAAATAATTGCTCAGAAGACAGCGCACTTTGTTACCAAAATAAAGAGTAGCGAAGTGAAAGACGAAGAACGTAAACCGACACCACCCAGCCATTGGGAGCAAGAGTTTCTAGAGCAAAGTGATGCGCATATCACCGCCCCTAAAGTACGTTATCGATGCCCAAAATGTGAGAGCCTACTGGTTCTAAAAGAGGGTGCAAATGGTAGTTTCTGGGGGTGTGAGGCGTATCCAGTTTGCAACTACACGGCAAACAATGAAATGGGAAAGCCAGTTAGGGCAAAGCGATACCTTTGCCCAGCTTGCCAGTCGCCGCTGCGTAAGAAAACCTTTAAAGACAATGTTTTTTGGGGCTGCTCAAGTTACCCCGATTGCAAGGTCACTGTGGAGGATGATAACGGCGTTCCGTCCAGTACAAAAAAATACCCCTGTCGTGTTTGTGGTCATTACTTGGTCAGAAAAAAGTAAGAACGGTTACTTCTGGGGATGCATTACCTATCCGAAATGCACCAACACTCTGAACGATGACAAAGGCTTACCTGTTTTAAAAAAACGCTAGCGTCCACTTATATTTTGCTCAACATCGTCCAGTGCTGATTTTATATTACTAAAGTCAAAGCGAAAGCCATGTTCCTCTAATCTTTTTGGAATCACTCGCGCCCCTTCGGTTAACAAGCTCGCCATTTCACCAAATAGACTATTGAGTAACCACCTTGGTGTCGGCAATAAAGCAGCTCGATTAATGGATGAGGCATATAACGAAGCAAACTCTTTTTGCGTAACGCTCGCAGGCGAAACCAAATTGAATGTGCCGTTGTATGAGTTTTCTTGAATCGCCGTCATAATGGCGCGCTCAACATCTCTTATGTGCACCCAAGGAAACCATTGCTTGCCGCCCGCTATGGGGCCACCTAAACCCAGTTTAAAAGGTAAGCGCATTTTTGCCAGCGCGCCTCCTTTTCCAAGCACTACGCCCAAGCGGAAAACAACCACACGGGTATCGTTTATTGCAAAACTATTGGCTGCAGATTCCCAGGCTTCACATAGGTCATGTGCAAACCCTGGTTTTGGCGGTGTATTTTCATCAAAAATGTCGTCTCTAGCGACACCATAAAATCCGACAGCGGACATAGAAATAACCACAGAAGGAGGGTGTGCTAGCGCGAATTGAATGTTCTTGGTTAGACCAACACGGCTTTCATATAGGGCAGCTTTACGTTTCGCAGTCCAAGGTTGGCTAGCGATATTTTCTCCTGCCAGATTGACGAACACATCCATCTTTTCATTGAATGTCGCTAGCTGATCTAAGGTAAGTTGCTGCACTTGATCATCTATATCGGATTTTATTGCTCTTACCAAAGCATAAATTTGATGGTTTTGATTCTGTAAGGAAGCCAGTAATGATCGTCCGATAAAGCCCGTTGCTCCGGATAGTAGAATTTTCATGCTTTTTGGTCTCATAAATTCCAATAGTAAAACTGGTACGTTCAAAAAAAGAAATAGGATCAATAACTTCACTGATATTTTAGATGCCTCTTTTTTAGCTAAATATCCGTATTACATGATAAGGTTTTTTACTCTGCACCTTCTTTTTCTGGAATAGGATGGCTAAAATGGGGAATCGAGAAACATTAGGTATCAAAATGCAACATAAAGGGTACGATCACATCATTCTTCTTGCACACGGAAGCCCTGACCCACTTTGGAAACAACCATTTGAAGCGCTTTATCAAGATGTAAGCAAAAGCTATGGCGAATCAAATGCAAGTTTGGCCTACATGGAATTAACATCCCCTTCGCTTGAAGACGTAGTGGCTTTGTTAAATAAAGACGTTCGAAAAGTTGCGGTGCTACCGCTGTTTTTAGCGGTGGGTCGTCACCTTAGGCATGACGTACCCGCTCAAATTAAAGCGCTACAAAACGACCATCTACAAATCGATTTGCTGCCTCCTATTGGTGACGATGTGATTGTAAAACAAGCAATGCAGACTGTCGTCGCCAACCACCTAGGTAAAGGTGTAAACATGCCATTAGATTTCATTGATTCATGGAGCCGAATACATGCTATTTAGACACTTACCTGATGAAATATTTCAGGCTTTAAGCGGTTCTAATAGGGGGTTGATTGAAGCCGTCTTAAACGATCTGGCTGATGTATTTTATGACCACGCTGAAGACCCCATCAAAGACAAATCGACCATCATTGAATCGATTGAAGATACGCTCCATAAGTTGGACACATTGGCGTGGCATGATGACCAAAAAGAATCATTTGATTCACCTAAAACTATTCATGATTATGCATTAAGAATTTATCATCGTTTGGTCAACACTGGCTGGCTGGTTGAAGAACAAGAATTGTATCGCGTGAGTGTATTAATGACCCCGCAGATATCAATGTTGCTTCGGTCTTTGGTTGAAATCAGCCGACATGGTAAGCGTAATTACGGTGCCACTGTTTTAAGTATTCTCAGCAATCTAGAGGCCGTAGCAAAACAACCTAAAGAACGCGGCGTGACACTGCGCCAATCAGCGGAAGCTTCTAGAGATTTCTCAGCCCATTTGAACCAAATACTACTCGGCATACGCAGTCTTCAACGAGAATTGTTTGCCAGTCGTGACCCCAAAGCCATTGTGGCAGGCTTCTTTGATTTATTCGTAGAAGGCATATTAATTGCCGATTACAAGACCATCAAAACCAGCAACAACCCATTTCGTTTTAGACGGCAAATTCTGGAATTAACACAAGACTTTCTTGGTAATCCAGAAACCATGGGGCAGGTGGCTCAGTGTTATGTGGACCAGCAACTTATTTCTATGGCTGAAGCACAAGCCATGGTTGAAAAAGATTGTCGAGACATCATTCAGACATTCAGCAATATTGAACAGCGTTTAGAGCGCATTGATGAATATCGTTATCGCCTAGAAAAGCGTGCCGCAGACACGGCTCGATATATGGACAGTTCTCGTCCAGGTATGGCCAATAAAGTGGCTGGCATTATCACTGATGTTGCGAAATATGAAAAACTGCCCATTTTAAAAGACGTGGTCGGCGCCCGATTTGTTGGAATGGCCTCTGCAGCGCAACCAACCAAACGTCGAGAGCCGCCTCCACCACGAGTAATGACCCCTGCGGAAGTGTCTGCTGACGCCATCAAATTGCGCGATCAACAGCGTCGTTTCCATGAAGCAAGGCAAGTCACCATTCCCAAAATGCAGAACTACTTGGACAAGCAGATTGCTACCGGTGAACGCAAACATATTCTCGACTTCACCATAGAATCGGTTGAGGATTTCGTCTGTTTTGATCATTTACGATATGTCGGGTCTTTGGGTGTAAGCGCTAAAAAAATAGAAGATGCATTTGAAGTGCAATTTACAAACCAATATTTGGATGTGCATGATTTCGTTGAATGTCGCGAATTTACTGTAGTGCGTAGGAGCAAAGCGTAATGCTTAGAGAATTAAAAAAGGTCGTTGAAGAGTCGGGTAAAGACGCTCAAGAATTTCAACAAACAGCGAACTTCGTAATAGCAAACCAATTTGCCAGCGCCTACAAACACGGCCAACGTAAGCATTATTTGCTATTGGAGTCATACCAAGATTATTTCGACAACCTGTTTGACGCCTTGGGCATGAAGCTCTATATCAACGAAAATGAACGACTTGCTGGGGTATTGCCGGTTCAAAAAGAAGCGTTTGTTCGTTTGAAAACCGATGAGACGTTATTTTTGCTTGTGCTTCGCCAGATTTATGAAGAAAAAATAGAAAATTTTGAAGTGGATAATGGTTTCGTTGCAACGAATACCCACATGATTCTAGATCGATATGTTCAGCTGGTAAAAAGAGAGATTCCAAGCGAGACACGTTTTAAAGACATTTTAGCGTTGTTTAGCCGCCACGGAGTGATCATACGAGGTAAATCTTACGAAGAAGACAGTAAGAACCAAATGATCAACATTACCCCTGTAGTGAGACTAATCGTCACCGAAGCGTATTTGAGACAGCTAGAATCTTTTAATGGCGCAGACCCTGATGAAGACGATGTTGCCGACGCGGATTCCGATCTACAAACAGAAAACTCGCAAGAAACAAATCAAGACTAGGGCCAAAATATGAAAAAGTTAAATCGCATCGTATTAGTAAATTGGTACCTACTTGGTGCAGAAGAAATTAACATCCGTGGAAACACGGCCATTATCGGACCTACAGGGTCTGGTAAATCCTCTTTGCTTGATGCTATTCAGACCGTGCTTACAGGAGCAAGTAAGCGCCATCTAAATTACAACGCCAGTGCAAACGATGGTAAAGCCAGCGGTCGAAGCATTCGCTCTTATATTTTGGGGATGATTGACTCCGGGCAGGCTAATGCTAAAGCATTTGGCACTCAGCCAAGACAAGATGCAACCAGCTATCTCGCTTTGGTGTTTGAGGACAGCATTACAGGCAAAGAGTCGACAGTTGGTTTGGCACTGAGTGCGTCTTTGGCATCACCAGAAGAGGACGTGCTTGGTCGTTTTGTACTGGCTAACTTCGGGGCAAGAAAATCTGACTTTATCGACGCCATGGAAGGAAAAAGCTACAAAGCCAAACCTTGGATTGAAGTGCGCGAGTCGATGAAAAAAGTGTGCTTAGATCCTTACATTAAGTCGGGCAGCGCGTCTGCGACGCAATATATAAATCGATACCTTGAAGAATTGAGCCCAAGTTCAGATCACCTTATTACATTGGATGGCTTCCTCAAAAACTTTAAAAACGCACTTAAATTTGTCCCAATCGCGTCTCCAACACGCTTCGTACAAGACTTTGTGTTGGCTGAAGCGCCGTTGCAAGTCGGCGCTTATCAGAAGTCATTAAATGAATACCGACACCTAGAAGCCAAGACACTTGAAGTGTCTAAACGCATTGATGACTTAAAATTGATTCAACAAGATTGCGAAAAAAAGCATCAGCAAGAGCAAAGTTCAATCAATTATCAATGGATAGCAACCGAAGCGCGTTTTGATGAACTTGGCAGCAAGCAAGACGACATACAAGATCAGTATGAGCTGCAAAAAGAACGCGAAGAAGAAATTGAAGAAGAATTAGCAACACAAGGCAGCTTATTAAAGCAATTACAAAGCCAATTACTTCGCTTTGAACAGCAGTACGAGCACTCAGATGTTGGTTTAAAGCTACAGCAGTTGGAACAAAATAAAAAACTACTCGTATTGCAAGGGCAGCAAGATCAAAAAGCGATTTTACAAGTTCGCCAGTTAACTTTGTTACTGTCTGCGTTGAACGCCTTTGAGGACGTATTATCAAAGGACGTCGTCAACATGGTAAAAGAGTTTTCAGCGTTTGAAGGCTTGATTAGCGAAGAAGGGCGTATCGAAGGCAATTTGAAGCCACTGACACAAAAATTGATCGCCCTTAATGATATTTTAGATAAAGAAAAATCTCAGGTGTTCGGACAACGCTCGGTTTTAAACCGGAATATTCTGAATCTAAAAGACGAATGCAAGCAGTTAGAGTCAGATGTCTCGTCCTTGAAGGGCGGTGTTAGTCCACTTTCTCAAAATACCAAACGCCTTATTGCATTGTTAAATGACGCTAACATCACTGCGACGCCGTTAAGTCATCTTTCTGAAGTAACGGATAGAAAGTGGCAAGATGCTATTGAGGGGTATTTGGGCGCACAGCGAGAGGCGTTAATCGTCGAGCCAGAAGACGCTGAAGAGGCCATTCGAATTTTTCGTGCTCACAGGCGTCAACTAATGGGCTGTCGTGTTATTGATACAACGCAGACACGTCTATGGCTAAATCGTGGCGACAACCATTCCGCTTTGCGATTTATCAGGTGCAGCAATGATCATGCTCAAGCGTATTTGAATCGCCGTTTAGGCGGTATTAAACCTGTAGAAACTGAGCGCGAACTATTGCGCGAAGACAGTGCTATGACAGCGGACGGCATGTTAAAGCTTGCTGGTACTATTTCTACGATTCGTTTCGTGCCGCATATGATGGTTGGTATCAATACTGAAGGCATGCGCGAGTCTCGGGAAAAGCAACTTGCTAACCTGAGCAGTGAGCTGATGGATTTCCTAAAAGCAGACCAGCGCCTTGAGCAAGCGGACTCATTACTTGGCCGGCTGATGGCAAACAACCAGTTTGATGCTGAATCGTTAGGAAACGCTAGTCATACTGTGACGCGTCTCACGCAAGAATTAGAATCCGTTGATGCTGAAATAGCACAACTTCAACAGCACGATGACACAGATCTTCAAGAACGAATTGAGGAACTAAAAATCCGTATCGCCAACGTTGAACTTGACCAAAAGAAACTGGACCGAGAACGCCAACAAATTGCAGAGCAGTTTGGTGCATTGAACACTCAGAAAAGCCAGTTAAGTTCAGCGTTAGCTGCACTTGATGAAGAACGCAATCGTCTAACATCCAACCCGAAATACGATGCAGAATTTGCCAGTGAACGATACTCTCTTCTTGAAGGTAGTATGGTTAACGGTGCGGCTATTTACAAGGAAGCCATCAGTCGGGCTGAAAAAGCCAGTGAAAAAGCCCGCAGTTTTGATCAGAAAGTCCGTAAAGAAGTGGCTGATCATTACGGTAAATATCATAACGCCAGTCTAGATAACGATGTTCAATTGGATTATTTGGAATCGAAGTTTGAAGAGTTCGAGCATTATGTTTCGTATCAAATTGATATTTTGAGTGAGACAGAATTAGCGAAATACGCTAAACGCGCTGAATTGGCTCGTAAAGAAGCGGAGGAGACATTCCGTTCAGACTATGTTTCTAAACTCAAAGATTCTCTTGATCAAGTTGCGCACATAATTCGCGAATTAAATCACAGTCTAAAACGTCGTCCATTTAACCAAGAAATCTATCAATTTCGTTACTACCCGAACGGTGACATGAAAGACATTCTGGATTTGGTGGAACGTTTTAGTGCGCAGGATCAAGCCAATGTAGGTGGATTATTCGACCCACACTTAAGCGATGATCCAGACCATGCACGCGCTATAGCATCGATACAAGAATTGATTTCTGATGAAGAAAAGCAGCAAGATTTAGCCGATTATCGCAAATTTTATAATTTTGAAGTCGATATTTTGGATGCTGAAGGCAATAAGAAAACCACGCTGAGTCAACGTATTCAGACAGGGTCCGGTGGTGAACACCAAATCCCATTTTACTTGGCAATTGCGGCGGCTTTGTCTACGACGTATCGTTTACATGAAACCATGGATGGCGAAATTGTTGGCGGTTTCTCATTGGCCATGTTTGATGAAGCGTTCAATAAAATTGACATGGTGAAAACCTCTACGTGTATGGGCTTTATGAAAGACATTGGCCTTCAAGTGATCGCGGCAGCACCAGATGATAAGCGCGCGGTTATGGCGGCGAATATGGATACAATAATCAGTGTTTGGCGTGAAGGTGGGGCGGTATCGATTGACGTTGCCTACCCTAAAGAAAAGGGGCAAGTGTTGCTGAACGGGCAATTAGACACGCTTCCCACACCAGCATAATGGAGTTTCTATGTTGATACAGAATCAGATAGACCAACGCCTTAAAGATCACCTTAACATTTATGATATGACTCTCGAGAATGAGAGTCATATGCATAATGTTCCTGTTGGAAGTGAATCGCACTTTAAGCTTGTATTGGTCAGTGATGACTTTCAAGGCAAACGCCTAGTCCAGCGACATCAGTTGATTTATGGCGCCTTAAAAGAGGAAATGACACAAATACATGCCCTTGCTATGCATTTGTATACAATCAAAGAATGGCAAGATCGTCAATCGCTTGCACCCATTTCCCCAAAATGCCACGGAGGTGAGTAGGCGAACAGTCTACTCGATGAGCCAATGAGTATTAGCGTAGCTATCAATGACGAAAGCGATCAGGTTGTTATCACGATAGTGGGAAGCTTTGACTTCTCGTTGTTTAATGACTTTCGTGAATCTTACTCGGATCTCACTAGACGCTATAACACATACATAGTTGACATGAGTATGGTTGAATATTTAGACAGTGCAGCACTGGGTATGTTGCTTAGCATGAGGAATGCGATTGATGCTGAGTGTCATATTCAATTAAAAGGGGCCAATGATTTCATTAAAAACATTCTAATGATTTCTCGTTTTGATAAGCGCTTTGACATTGTATAAGGCGAAATAGATGAAATTATTATGCGTAGACAGTGAGTTAGTTTATCGCGAAATTATTTCTTTGTGCGCCGAAAAAGCGGGAGTGCTGGTTAAAACCGTAGATAACTTTGACGATGCTGCCGCCGCCTTTGTTGAATTTGCGCCTGATATTGTGACGTTAGACGTGATCATAAAAGGTGGCAATGGCCTAGATTTAGTTAAAAAGCTTAAATCTCTAGCTGGACATCGTTTTGTGCCCATTATCTTTCTTGCATCGCAAACGTCAGACCCGGTTATGGACAGTTGCTTTAAAAACGGCGCTGATGATTTCATTCCAAAGCCGTTCAACGAAGTATTGTTTAATATTCGTTTAAAAACTCATATGCGGCATGTCGAATTGATTAAAGAGATGTATCGCAAAAACAAAGCGCTGACTTTCTATCAAACTGTGATTGAACGCGAACATGAAATGGCGCATCACGTTTTGGATCATATCCAAACACGCAGTGAGCAGAATTCAGAAAGCGTTGCTATTACAAGGCTGTCGGCGGCCAGCTTTAATGGTGATTTGGCATTGGTAAAAACACGCGCTGATGGTGCGCGTTTGGTTTTTGTCGGCGACTTCACTGGTCATGGCTTACCGGCATCCATTGGCGCTTTACCGGTGATGCAGGCTTTTTTGACGCTGTCGATGATTTGGATGGCATTAATAAATTGGCCAGTAAAATAAACCGAATACTCCTCAGCGTTTTGCCAGACTATATGTTTTGTGCGGGATACATCATGCTGATAACGACCTTTGGTAAAATCACCTATTGGGGAGGAGGCATGCCCAATGCGTTTATTCGTAGAGTGTCTGGTCATCTTGACTTATTGCGATCGTCCCATATGCCGTTGGGGGTATTGTCTGCGGAAGAGTTTGAATCCGACCTTCAAGAAACCGAGCTTTTGGCTGGTGATACCTTGATTATTATTTCTGATGGTGTACTAGAGTTAAAAAATGCTTCTAATGAAATGCTTGGAAGTGATAGAACTCAGTCAGTTATTCAAGAATCATATTCTCAAGTGAGCTTATTAAACGCTCAGAAGACCGCAGAAAAAAGGCTGGCAGAATACCGTGGGGAAACCGAGCAGCTTGACGATATAACACTTGTCGCGTTACGCAACACCTGCCTGTGATGCACAGACAGGTGTCTATTGAACTTATCGTTTCCCGCCTTTTTTCTTGTTCTTGTTGCCTTGTGTTTTTGCTTTAGGTTGCGCCTTTGGGAAAGGGCGTTTTTCAGGCTCGGTTCGCAATACCAAAAACAAATCCGTGACGACTTCAGGAATCTGAGCAATACACGAATTGGTTAACTTTTCACTTTCACGAATTTGAACCACTTCTTCGTCATCAAATAAATCGGAAGCGACCATAATAGGAAGAAGTAATTCTGCAACGACTTCTTCTTTTTCCGACTCGAACCATTGGTTTTCTGTCATGAAAACGCCTTCCATGAAGCCCGTCGCCCATTCTTGTAGTTCACTTAATTCCTCAGGAGAGCTTCCCATTTCTAGCTCGCAAGGAATTAAAAAGCCTTCTTCTGATTCTAACTCTTTCTGAATATCAACAAACAAGCGAGATAAATACTGAAGAATTTGCTTCTCTTGCTTTTCATTTTCGAATGTTGGTGTGTCTTCGAAGATGACGGGTAACCATTTATCTTCCGTTATCGGAGTAGGGCAAATAGAAAGAGCGGTCAAAAAGCCATGAGCCATCACAAAGTTCTGACATTCCTCATGAACCTGATCAGAATCCAAAAAATTTTCTAACGTCTCTAGCTCAAGGTCATCAAGAGGTTGGTGTGCCATGTAAATGTTTCCCCAATACAAATTAAGTGTCCGATTCTAGCGAAAACAGGGCGAAAAATCGATGCAGAAAGTGACGGGTTAAGAGATAATTCACAAATGAATGAAAAGACTCTCACACTTTCCCGTTTAGGCTACTCCGAATATCGTCCCTTGCAAGAAAAGGCGATCGATGCTTTGTGCGAAGGGAAAGATGTATTGCTCGCTGCGCCTACCGGCGGTGGGAAATCATTGGTGTATCAGGCAGCAGGGCTGATCCGAAACGGTGTGGCCATTGTTGTCAGCCCACTATTGTCTTTAATGTCTCAACAAGTAGAAGAGTTAAACAAAAAAGGGATTAGAGCTAAATTCCTAAATTCGACCTTAAACCCAGGCGAGCAAGACGATTTGGTATGGGCGTTGCGTCATCAGCACATCGATTTACTCTACTTATCACCAGAAAAATTAGTGCAGCCATCTGTTATTGGCTTCTTGCACAGTTTTGATATCGCCTTATTTGCCATCGATGAAGCGCATTGTATTTCTCAGTGGGGGCGATTTTTCAGACCGGAATACAGCCAATTAGGACAACTTAAGCAGGCTTTTCCAGACATCCCTATCATTGCTCTGACAGGGACAGTTGATCAAAATACCATTCAGACAATTCAAACCTCGTTAAATTTGACCGATTGTCATGTGTTGCGAAGCAGTTTTGACCGAACAAATATAAAGATTCATATTGCGCAAAAGCGAAAAGCGAAACAGCAATTGTTGTACTTTCTGCATCATGAAGTACCCGGTGAAACGGGTATCGTCTACTGTCGTTCTCGTAAAAAAACAGAAGAAATCGCAGGTTGGCTAACCTCACTCGGGCTGCCAAGTTTAAGCTATCATGCTGCTATGTCAGATCAAGACAAACACACAAATCACCGTCTTTTCGCGGAACGACATGGCACTATCATGGTTGCCACAACCGCTTATGGAATGGGCATCGATATCGCTCATGTTCGATTTGTTGTGCATTTGGATTTACCCAACAGCCCTGAAGCCTATTTTCAAGAAGTTGGTCGAGCCGGACGAGATGGTAAGCCCGCTAAATCACTGCTTTTATATGGTTTGCAGGATATGTTACAGGCGCAACAGTTAGTGTCTTTTCACGAAGAAACAGACGCTCAACACCTGAATAATTTGTTTTATATTCTCGAAAATCGAGGGTGTAGAAGGCAAAACTTGTTGTCTCATTTCGATGAAAAAATTGACGCTTGCCAGCATTGTGACCGATGTTTGTCTAATCGCGCCGAACAAAATATGACGATTGCCAGCCAAAAATTACTGTCGTTGATTTATCATACACGGGGCGTACAACCTTTCTCTTTGTTGATACAAGTCTTGCTAGGCAAAAGGACGAAAGCGGTTTTATCCGCCAAAGCAGAGAGTTTACCTTTGTTCGGTAAAGGCAAAGAATTGAGCGAGGCTCAATGGAAGTCCGTCGTACGACATCTTATTGCGTTTGAATACATTACAATTGGTTCATCCCACACATTTACGGTTCAAATTAACGAAAAATCTCGGACAGTGCTTCAGGGCAAAGAGCAAATAATCGTTCCTAACGAACAATACTATCCCACTATGGAAGAAGATCAGATCGGTCGAGAAGCACTACGATGGCACAAGGTTTTAGCTTGGAAATCCACCAGTGAAACAAACAAACTGAGTGACACCCAATTAAGACTTATTTGTTCGCAAAGACCTAAGTCCGTAGCCTCATTGAGTCGATTGACTGGATTATCTAAAGAATATTTCGTTGATTTTGCGGAAGACTTGATCAAGTTGGTAAATGACATTGATTCCGAAGAGGTTGTTTCTGGATGAATGCACTATCAAGAAAAGCACGACACAGCCTCGAAGAAGAAGCCTTAGAATACATCAACAACAAAGTTGAGTCCTGTTTTGAAAGGGCGGATGTGTTTTTTAATAATCGATTTAGGCGGCCTGTTTGTAACCTTAAACAACGCGGAAGGGCTGCAGGAACCGCACACCTGCAAAAGAACGAGCTGCGTTTTAATGTGTATATGTATCAACAAAACCCAAGTGAATTTATGGATACCGTAGTCCCTCATGAAGTAGCGCATTTAATCGTTTATCAAATATATGGCAATACAGTTAAACCGCATGGGAAAGAGTGGCAAGCGGTGATGATTAAAATCTACGGGCTTAGGCCTAACCGTACACACACATTTGATACACCACCGCAAAAACAAGCGTACGAATACCAATGTTCATGCCAAAAGCATCAATTTAGTAAACAGCGTCATAGTCGAGCGCAGAAAGGAACTGAGTATATCTGTAAGGGCTGTAAATCAACCTTACAGTTTGTAGACAAAAGCAAGTAATAAGCCATCCTTCTCCTTGTAATAATGAATTTTCATGCACATTTGCCTTATGTTCTTCATTTTTGATGCGATTCCAGCCTCCTTATAGTAAGATGAGCCCGTTTTGTTTACAGCGTATATATGATGGATTTATCTAATAGACCCAAAGAAAAGTTAGAGCTGAATAAGCTCCAAAAGCGTCTTCGCAGACTGACAGGCCAAGCTATTTCCGACTTCAACATGATTGAAGACGGTGACAAAGTAATGGTGTGTTTATCGGGCGGTAAAGACTCTTATACCATGCTTGAGATTTTACGAAATTTACAAGCGAGCGCTCCTATCAATTTTAGTATCGTTGCGGTTAATTTGGATCAAAAACAACCAGGTTTTCCGGAGCATATTCTACCTGCCTACTTGGAAGAGTTAGGGGTGGATTTCCATATTTTGGAGCGTGATACTTACAGTATTGTTAAAGAAATCGTACCAGAAGGCAAAACGACTTGCGGCCTTTGTTCGCGCTTACGTCGTGGTTCTTTGTACGGTTTTGCCGAAGAAATAGGGGCAACTAAAATTGCTCTAGGGCACCATAGAGATGACATTCTCGAAACGTTATTTTTAAACATGTTTTTTGGCGGAAAATTGAAATCCATGCCACCAAAATTACTAAGTGATGATGGTAAACATGTTGTTATACGCCCTTTGGCATACTGCAAAGAAAAAGACATTGAAGCGTTTGCTACGATGAAGGAATATCCCATTATTCCATGCAATCTTTGCGGCTCCCAAGAGAATCTTCAACGACAAGTTGTGAAAGATATGCTGCAAAAGTGGGAAGTAGAATTTCCTGGTAGAACGGAAACAATGTTTTCGGCTATGCAGAATGTTGTTCCATCGCACTTAGCAGACACAGAGTTATTTGATTTTAAAGGTCTAAAGCAAGCGCCAGATGCTTTGAACCGACTGAACATAATTTCGTTATAGGATATTTCTAATGAACTTTACGTATAAAACATTGCTTCTTACTGCTGGAATACTTGGAGCTTCTGTTGTTAATGCTTCTACAGCGGGTGTGAGCTTAACCAATGAAACTGTTAAAGGTGACGTAAACTTAGACTTGGGAAGCTTTGGTATCGATGCGGGTATCACCCATGATAAAGACGAAAGCACGTCGACTGCTCACCTTGGTCTAAGCGTACAAGACTCAGACACAAGCGGGCCGTTACAAGTTGGCATTGGCGCACGTTTGTACGCTATCGATGCGGATTTAGATAATGAAGATGATCTGTCAATGGCGCTGAGCTTAGGTGGTTGGTACCGTTACACGATTCCACAAGCTAATCGCGTTAGTATTTACGGCTCATTGTACTATGCGCCCGAAGTATTATCCTTCACGAATCTGGATCACATGTACACATATGAGTTCCGAGCAGAATACATGACTATGCGCAATGCACGTGCCTACATTCGCTATGGTAAGACAGTGACTATTTACGATGACAATACGCGTAAAGAGTCAAACAAAGGTTTGTCTGTCGGTGCTACAGTAGACTTTTAGTTCTAGATTTCTAGACGATATAAAAAAGGTGGCCTAGGCCACCTTTTTTATATCAAGTTACACTCTTTTATATCTGTTACAATCAATCGCCGTCGTAGGCACACAGACTAAAAACTGGAATATCGCTGTCGCGTAATTTTTGGCTTCCACCCAAATCAGGTAAATCAATAATTGCCGCCACTTCTTTAATATTTGCGCCTTGTTTTGTTAGCAATTTGATTGCAGCAAATAAAGTGCCGCCGGTTGCAATCAAGTCGTCAAACAATAAAACTTCATCTCCAGCCTTTACAGAGCCTTCTTGGATTTCAAGCTCTGCTTCTCCATACTCAAGAGCGTACTTTTGAGAGATGGTTTTGCCAGGCAGCTTGCCTTTCTTGCGAACCAAAATCAGTGGCTTTTGAAGTTCATACGCTAAAACAGCAGCGATCAAAAAGCCACGCGCGTCGATACAAGCAATGTGCGTAATATCTGTAGCCATATAACGATGCACATAAGCATCCACTACCATTCTCATCCCTTTAGGATCACTAAAAATAGGGGTGATATCTCGGAAGCTGATGCCTTGTTTTGGCCAATCTTCAACCGTTTGGATTAGTGATTTAACGTAGTAATCATCGTAGAGCATTATGGTATTGCCTCAAAATCATTCAAATGTGAGAGATTTTACCACAATCACTAGCAACCCCAACGAGTTTTTGCATTTCTGGGAAATCAACTATTTCAATTTCTTTTCCGTCTACATGGATCAGTTCACTTTTCTGAAAGCGAGTAATGACACGGCTCACCGTTTCAACTGCTAGTCCCAAGTAATTGCCAATTTCGCCACGAGACATAGACAAACGGAATGAGCTGGCCGAATAGCCTCGTTTTTTGAAGCGATTCGAAAGATTTAAAAGGAAAGAGGCCACTTTTTCATCCGCATTTTTTTTACCGAGTAAAACCATCATTTGTTGGTCATCTGAAATCTTACGGCTCATCACTTTAAACAGTTGGTGCTTTAATGATGGTATCTGAGACGAAAGCTCTTCTAGATGGCTAAATGGTATCTCACAGACGGTTGTTGTTTCTAAAGCCTTGGCAGAAACAGGGTAGGTGTTGGAGTCAATGCCGCTTAGGCCTACCAACTCACTAGGGCAATAAAAGCCTGTAATTTGTTCTTCACCAAAAGAGGTAATGTTAAACGTTTTTAGTGTTCCAGAGCGAACAGCGTAAACGGAATCAAAGGCTTCACCCTGACGAAAAAGGAATTCACCTTTTTTGAGTGGTTTTTTACGCTCAATAATTTGGTCCAATCTATTGATGTCTTCATCAGCTAGAGCAATTGGAAGGCATAGTGCACTTAAACTGCAGTTCTGGCACTGCGAAGTTAACGTGCTATTAAAACGCGAATGTGTGTGTGTCATTGACATTTAGCTCTCCCTGAGATCCATCTATATTACTTTAGAATATTTTACTGTGTTGTTTAAATGCTTATCGAAAACCATACAAATGCATCGAATAAGCAAACGCCCACGCTCGGTAACCTTAATTGTGGTCTGCATTCCACACTGGTCTATTTCAATCATTCCATCTTCTAGCATAGGAGATAGCTTGTCCATTTCCTGAGAAAAATAATCGAAGAAATGAATTTTGTGCCTTTCCTCTACCTCTGTAACGTCCAATTTAAATTGAGATATGAGCGTCATAATAACCTGATGTCTAACTCTATCATCGTGGTCACTAATGTACCCTTTTGCAATCGCTAGTTGACCTTTTTCAATACTACTCCTATAAGCAGATAAGTCTGTGTAGTTCTGTATATAAATGCCATTTAAATCGCTAATAGCAGACACACCAAAAGCCACTAAGTCTGTACCAGCATGTGTTGTGTAGCCTTGAAAATTTCTTTGTAACTTGCCTTGTTTTTGAGCAAGCGCTAATTCATCGCTGGGTTTAGCAAAATGATCCATACCAATGTAATCGTAACCCGCTGCGGTTAGGTATTCGATGCTCATTTTTAATAAATCTAGCTTGATATTGGGTAAGGGAAGAGTGTTGTCTAAAATGCGTTTCTGAGCACGAAACCGCTCAGGCAGGTGCGCATAGTTAAACAATGAAATACGTTCAGGAGACAATGAAATCACCTGATAAAGAGTTTCTTTGAATCCCTCTAGTGACTGGTAGGGCAGGCCATATATCAAATCAAAATTAATGGATTTAATGCCCAGTGAGCGAGCATTGTCCACAAGCTCAGACACCATGGTAAGCGGCTGAACCCGATGAATGGCTTCTTGTACTTTAGCATCAAAGTCTTGCACACCAATACTGATTCGGTTTATTCCCATTTCCGTCAATAATTTCAGCTTTGAATAGGTAATTTCTCTAGGATCTATCTCAATACTGTAATCTTGAGTGCCATCATTTACTAAATTGAAATACTGTTTGATGTTTTCAAACAGAGTTGCGATCAGCTCTTCTGTCAAAAAGGTGGGAGTTCCACCGCCAAAATGCAACTGCGTAACGTCTCTGGTGTGATCGAGCATCAGGCTACGTAGCCTCATTTCTTCACCGAGCAGTTCGACGTATTCCACACCTTTGTCATATTGCTTTGTCACAATTTTATTGCATGCACAGTAGTAACAAAGGTGTGCACAAAATGGTATGTGGAAATATAAGCTCAAAGGGGCATCCGATGGCATTAACATCTTGTCGATTAGAGCAATCTTACTGATTGCTGGATCAAACTGTGGCGCGGTCGGATATGAAGTATAGCGGGGCCCAGATAAATCATACTTACTAATAAGTGAAGAATCCCAAATCATCGTGTGTTCCTATTAAAATTTCTAATAGGAAGTCTACTCTTTAGCGGTGTGGTCTTTTCTGACGCAGATCAATAATTATCATGCTGACAGGATAAAAACACACAAACCTTCCCCAAAAATTTTCGACCACCGTTCTCAGCGAACGTGGAATTTGATTTAATGGTTTTTTTAAAATCTGAATACTATGAAAACATCACATTTTTACCTCGCCCATGGTGCGGGAGCCGGTCATAAAAATGAATTTATGACGCAGCTTTGTCGCTCGCTTTCAGAAGAAGCGCAACAGACCGTGTATCCTGTGACATTTTCTTATATGCAGGAACAAGAACGCTCAGGCAAAAAAAGACCGCCCCCTCGGTTTAATACGCTAATCCCAGAGTTTAGCAAGTGCATCGAACAAGAGCGCTCTTGTATTGTTGCAGGCAAATCAATGGGAGGACGGGTCGCTAGTCAATTGACTAATTTACCAATGGTCAAAGGTGTCGTGTGTTTTGGTTTTCCTTTTTATCCCGCTGGGAAGCCAGAAAAGCACCGATTGTCATTCCTAGAAAATTTGACCGCTCCCTGTCTAATAATACAAGGGACAAGAGATCAGCTTGGCTCATTGGAGTGGGTAAGTCGTCAAACCCTCCCCAGCAATGTTGAAATCATTTGGATTGAGGGAGCAGACCATGACTTCAAGACGCTAAAAAAATACAATAGAAGCATCGATGATACGATTTCAGAAATTAGCGCACACACCAAAAATTGGTTAGACAACAAGCTAGAGTGCAGAGATTAATACAGCAGAGAAGAATACTATGGAATATCAAGCCGTACTTGATGCAACGGATTTACTGTGCCCTGAGCCAGTAATGATGCTGCATGTGGAAATGAGAAAAATGGCTGCGAAAGACATACTTAAAGTGATCGCGACAGACCCATCAACAACCCGCGATATACCAAAGTTTTGCCAATTTCTCGGGCACACACTGGTAAAGCAAGAACAAGAAGGGAGTGTTTACTACTATTGGATTGAAAAAAGTCGAGTTGAAAAAGAATGAAAGAAAGAAAGCCCAGTTTTTTCTGGGCTTTCCGGTATTTCTAAATGTTTTTAAGCCACTTTCAGATTACTCGAGGACTCTTTTTGTCCATGAATTGCGCTTTGATAAGTTTGTTCAAAACTTGAATAAGAAACGTCGATATCTAACCTTAGCTGACGGGCGACGTCGTTTGAAGACACCAGACCTCGTATTGCTTTTGTCTCTTCATCTATGACAAGTAAATGTTGCAAAGAATTATTGCGCTGACTAAATAGAAGAGATTCAATATCTGAATGTTTAAGTGACGTATAAGAAAGAGCGAGTAACACTTCTTTTGATCTCATCAAATCAGCAACCATCAATTCAGAGCGCTTAAACCCGTTCGCTACTTGCTTAATAAACACATCTTCAGATAAATCCTCTAAGCTAATGATCCCAATAAATTGGTTGTTTGAATCGACGACAATTTTCATACGGACGTGCTCTTTTCTCATCAAATGCACAAGTTCATCAGCAGGGGTGTTGGATTCAATGACTCGAGGACCTGCATTTTGAAAGTCCGTGAACACAGACAAAGCGGATGAGTAGAGAGTGATGTTCTCGACAGTGGTAGGCCAAGTTAGCTCATTTACATTTTTTGTTGATACATACGTTAACGTTTTCATGATTAGTCACCAGTACAAAATGAATAGATAAAAAAATCGGGTGAGTTAGATCAGTGAAAAAGGTGGCGCCCTAGGGTTAACGTTGCTATGGATGGCTGATGCGAGAAAATAGGAGCTTTTGTAAAAGGAGCGTGAAAACGTAGCTTCAGCGAAACTATGTGATGAATGACGAACCAAGCAGCCGTTATCTGATCCGTTTTCTTGATCAAGAGCAACCACTTCGCCGCAGTGTTGTTCGGCTATTGGTTCCATCCAGCGAAACTGATTAACTTCTTTTGCATTAGCGCGTTGAGAGATCGTCAAAATTGACGACGCAATCACGGCAATGATCATAAGGATTTGGAATTTCATGGAGCACCAAATGTTTGATTTATATTTTGAATATAGGCCTGATACCATTGAAATTACAGCCTTTTTTACAAAATGCCGCATATTTTCACGATCCGCTACTTTGTTGAACCATTATGGTCATAATGAATAAGGCTTGATCTATGTCGACTTTCTGTTTGGTGAATCGCCACTAGTTAGCTAGACACCTTTTAGTTAGATAAAATGATCTAAGTGAGAGGTATTTATGAGCAAAGTACGTTACCCAGAACAATTCAAAATTGAAGCGGTTAAGCAAGTGACAGAAGCAGGCTTTAGTGTTGCTGAAGTCGCTAATCGCTTAGGCACCACCACCCACAGTTTATACGCTTGGATTAAACGATATGGCCCAGAGGCAGAATCTTTTGCAGAGGCCTCTGCTGAGTCGAGCGAGATTCTTCGTCTTCGAAAAGAACTCAAACGAGTAACGGAAGAGCGCGACCTGTTAAAAAAAGCCGCGGCGTACTTCGCAAGCCACCCAGACTAAGATACGCCTTTATCAGGGATCACAGTGTCGATTTTTCAGTAAGACGACTATGCAATCTCTTCGATGTTCACCCTAGTGGCTATTATGTTTGGCTGAAAGAGCCAAAATCAAAGCTGGCTAAGGAAAATGAGAGGCTAACAGGTCTTGTCAAACAACTGTGGCTGGAGTCGGGTTGTGTCTACGGTTATCGAAAGATCTATCACGACCTGAGATCCTTGAATGAATCTTGTGGTATTAATCGAGTGCATTATCTGATGCGAAGAGCAGGACTCAAGGCTCAAGTGGGTTACCGCAAGCCTAGGGCTCGTACAGGAGAAACACATACGATAGCTAGCAATGTGCTTGAAAGGCAGTTTAATCCAGAAAGCCCGAATACAGCTTGGGTTACTGATATTACGTATATCCGAACTCATGAAGGCTGGCTGTATTTATCCGTCGTACTCGATCTCTATTCGCGTCGAATAATAGGCTGGAGTATGGGCCCGAGAATGGTGAAAGAACTTGTTCTTGATTCACTGATAATGGCGGTATGGAGAAGAAAGCCAAAGCATAGGGTGACGATTCACTCAGACCAAGGCAGTCAGTTCACAAGCTATGATTGGCACAGTTTTTTGGACGATCACAACTTACAAGCCAGTATGAGTCGACGAGGGAACTGCCATGACAATGCTGTTGCTGAAAGCTTTTTCCAGCTTTTAAAGAGAGAACGAGTGAAGCGGAAGATTTACTCGACAAGGAGCGAAGCAAAACAAGACATTTTTAATTATATCGAAATGTTTTATAACCCTGTCAGACGCCACAGTGCCAATGATATGCTGTCACCTGTTGAGTATGAAAAACTGTTCGAAAAGATGATTGAGAAGTGTCTACTGAACTAGTGGCGATTCATGGTGTTTTCCGATACGCTATATCACAGGAAACACAAACTACCAGGAGAATAATATGAAAGCCGCGGTCGCCAACACATTCGGGTCTATCCTTAACATTGAAGATATTCCAATGCCTAACATTGAGTCTCATCAGGTACTTGTAAAAATTCATGCTTGTGGTGTATGTCACACTGATTTGCATGCATGCCATGGAGATTGGCCGGTGAAACCGACTTTGCCGTTGGTACCTGGACACGAAGGTGTTGGAGAGGTTGTTCAAGTGGGCAGCGCTGTGAAGCACATTAAGCAAGGTGATCGGGTTGGAATTCCTTGGTTATACAGCGCTTGTGGTCATTGCGAATATTGCTTGAGTGGCGATGAAAACCTGTGCCTCTCGCAACAAAATGCTGGGTACTCCGTTAATGGTAGCTATGCGGAATATTGTGCTGCGGATGCCGATTATGTTGTCAAAGTGCCTGCTAATTTAAGTTTTGTTGACGCGGCGCCATTGTTTTGTGCTGGTGTTACTACTTATAAAGCGCTCAAAGTCTCCACGGCGAAACCTGGAAACTGGGTGGCCATTTTTGGCATCGGCGGACTTGGCCATCTTGCTGTCCAGTATGCTGTGGCTATGGGTTTTCGGGTTGTTGCAGTCGACACAGGCCAAGCGAAACGAGAACTTGCTATCTCGCTAGGTGCAGAAGCGTACTGTGACTTTAAAACTGACAATGTCGTTGAAGATATTCTTCATGCCACGGGTGGTGTTCATGCCAGCGTGTGTACCGCAGTAAGCAAAGCAGGCTTTAGGCAGAGTTATGATGTCATTCGACGTGGCGGTAAGTGTGTTTTAGTGGGTTTGCCAGCAGATGACATGCCGCTTCCTATTTTCAACACAGTGCTGAATGGGGTGAGTGTTGTTGGTTCTATCGTTGGTACAAGAAAAGATTTAGAGGAATGCTTGGAGTTTGCAGCGCGTGGCAAGGTGAAGGCCATCATAGAAGAGAAAAAACTTGATGACATCAACGAGATTTTTGCCGATATGGAAAAAGGCGAAATTACGGGCCGTATCGTTATGTCTATGTAATCTAAGTTGACATAAAAAAAGGAAAATCTAAAAGTAAGGCGAATTTACATCGCCTTACTTTTTGTAGTCACATCATGTCGGTTTTAAGCGGTTGCTGCTGGCAACATGATTGTTGCTTCACCTGTCACAACAACTTTACCATCACATTCGCACACGGTTTTTAATGTTGCGCGTCGGCGTCTTTCATTAATGTCGGTAACGGTAATTGTCGTGATCACTTCTTGCCCAATAAATACTGGCGCTCGAAACTTCAGAGTTTGTTCTAAGTAAATGCAACCCGGCCCAGGTAGCTGTGTACCAATTGCGGCTGAGATAAAGCCCGCCGTCAGCATGCCGTGGGCAATAGGCTGACCGAAAGAGGTTGTCGCTGCGTATTCTGCGTCTAAATGCACAGGGTTTGTGTCACCCGTCACATCAGCAAACGCGTGAACATCTGCCTCTGTGACTACTTTGCGGTATTCGACGCTTTGATCAATTGAAAGCTGTTCTAATGTATAACCAGAAGTCATTGCCAATCCTTATTTAGTCATTTTCGAGTATGGTACACTTTCGACGAACCATTCTTAAGAGGTATCTATGGTTAAATTGGTGATTTTTGATTGGGACGGTACGCTATTCGATTCCATCGATAAAATTTGCGAATCCATGCTCCAAGCAGGCCGTCTGGCCAATGCCCCTGCCAGACAGAAAGAAGACATTAAAAACATCATTGGTTTGTCACTTGATAAAGCCGTATCGGTAGTGTGGCCAGAACTAAAAAGTGCCCACCAAAATAATCTTATTGAGCATTATAAACGTATTTACGTTGCCGCTGACCAAGCGCCACCATCGGCTTATGCTGGTGTATTAGCGGTTTTGGATCAGTTAAAAGCCGCGGGAATTCAACTGGCGGTTGCCACCGGAAAGAGTCGACGAGGTTTGGATCGAGTTATGGCTCTAACTAAGACGGAAAATTACTTTGTTGCAACACGCTGTGCCGACGAAGCATTATCAAAGCCGCATCCGCTAATGCTTGAACAGTTACTCAACGAATTAGATACATTACCAGAGAACGCCATTATGATAGGCGACACAGAGTATGATTTAGAAATGGCAACTAATGCAGGCATGAAAAGCGTCGGAGTGACCTATGGCGCACATCATGAAGACCGGCTAAAAGCTTGTAAGCCACACGCCATCATTGACCACTTTACACAATTACCAACTATATTAGGGCTTTAAAGTAATGAGCTGGACAGAAGATGAAGATCAGCAACACAAAATCACAGATGCGACGTCATCTCCACCAAATAAATCGTCAGTGAAAGATAACCTTGACCCGAATAAAGAAATTTGGAGTTTGTTAGAAAAAACACTGAGTGAAAACCTGATAGAAAAACGTCGTAGTCGCCGCTGGAAAATTTTCTTTCGTTTTCTTACATTGATTATTGTAATTTCCGTGATCGTTGGGTGGTTCGCAAAGTCCAGCTTGCAAGATGTAAGTCTCGAAGGAGATGTAGTGGCAATGATTCCGATGCGTGGCGTAATAGGCGCCAACGCGGAAATTGAGTCATCCGAATTCGTTCGATTGCTGGATAATGCATATCAAAATACACAGCTCACTGGTGTTATTATAGAAATGAACAGTCCTGGCGGTAGTCCTGTGCATTCGGGCATTATCTACGATGCCATTCGTAGTAAAGAACAAGCTTACCCAGAAATTCCGGTTATCGTCGTGGTCGAAGACATGGCGGCTTCTGGAGGTTATTACATCGCGTCCGCTGCTAACGAAATTTACGCGGACAAAGCCAGTTTAGTCGGTTCCATCGGTGTCATCTCATCAGGCTTTGATGCCAGCCATTTGCTTGAAAAAATTGGTGTTGAGCGTCGCACATTCACCGCTGGCCGCAATAAAGCCTTTCTGGATCCATTTACCCCCATGACTGAAGAAGCCAAAGCGAAATGGCAAGCGGTGCTGGATGAAACGCATCAACAGTTCATCAACGCAGTGAAAGAAGGCAGAGGAAAAAAATTGGTCATTACTGACGATGTATTTTCTGGCATGGTGTTTACGGGCTCGCAAGCCATCAAAATTGGCTTAATTGACGGCTTAGCCAGTGTTAATGACATTCTAGACAGTCGCTTTCCTAATGCAGAACCTGTTGTATACGAGCCAAAACAAGATTCTTGGAAAGAATTGGCGAAAGAGCTTGGTGTTGAAATGGCGACAAGAGTCATTAATAGCACAAACCTTCAATAGCCTCTAAGCTTAAAACTTACAAAGCCCCTGATTGGGGCTTTTTTATTGCCTGAAATAAAGCTGTTGCGCGAATTGGAAGAAATGCATAACGAGGGCATTGAGAACACCTATGTGGCTACATAAGGATATATTTGATAAAATAATTCCTTATATTATTAAATAAAAATCAGTGGAACAGCTAACGATGGCGAGAAAAGCAAATATAGCAAGAGAAGAGATAGATCAGGCTTGCTGGGATTTGATTGAAAACAACCGGTTTCCTAATATTCCTCGACTGACCGAATATTTTCTGCAAAAAGACGGTCGTCGTTGCTCAAACACCACTTTCATGAATGCCATTGCAGAATGGGAAGAAAGCTACAAAGAGCACCAACAGCATCAACTAAAAGAATTAGACTCGGTTTTACTTCCTCTGTTTAAGCGATTTTCAAGAGATGTCACTCAACACCTAGGTCAGCTGTTGGATGAAAAGTCCACAGAAATAGAACAACATCAACAACGAAAACTCGACGCAACAGAAGGAGGGTATCTTGCTTTATCTGGCGTATTGATCGATCTGCAAACCGCTCACGATCAATTAACTAAGACACACAAAAGAGCAAGCAATGACCTTGAACAATTGCAAATAAAGCTGCTCAATAAAGAACAGCAATACCAAGACATACTCACTCAAAACAACGTTCTCACGAGTCAATTAAAACAAGAGCAAAAAATCAGCGCAGAGCTTCAAATCAATCTGGCCCAACAACAAGTGAATTTAGCTAAGCAAGACAATCAAATAGCATTACTAATGAAAGAAAACGGAAAGTTGAACGCTGAGCTAGACAGTATCAAAACAAATAGCGCATTAAGCGATCAGAAAAGATGGCACGAAATGACGGAAAAACTAGAGGCTCTGACCACTTCCGTGAAAAGCATACAACACAAGGATAGAGGCTCGAAACAATAACCGTTATAATGCGCCACTCACAGCACCGCGCAATCACAATTAAGAAGAGAAGATGAGCAACAAACAAACTGCCGTTCGTGATTTATCCAGCATAAAAGATTTTATTCGTTGGACATTCAGCCGTTTCCAAAACGCTAATTTATTTTATGGCCATGGCACAGATAACCCATGGGACGAAGCGGTTCATTTAGTGATGGGGGCTCTTAAACTACCACTTGATTTTGATCGCGACATGTTGGATTGCGCACTGACATACAATGAAAAGAAACACATTCTCAAATTAGTACAAACACGTATTAATCAACGCGAACCGCTGCCTTATCTTCTGGGTGAAGCTTGGTTCATGGGGCTTCCATTTAAAGTCACTAAAGACACCTTGATTCCACGATCTCCCATCATATCCTTGCTTGAAAGTGAATTTGCACCATGGCTTAAAAACTATCCGTTAAATATATTAGACATGTGCACTGGATCTGGCTGTTTAGGTATAGCGGCAGCTTTGGTTTTTGAAGACGCTGAAGTCGATATTTCAGACATCAGCGAAGCGGCTCTTTTGGTTGCCAACGAAAATATTGTACGCCACCAAGTTGAAGACCGCGTGCAAGCCATTCATTCCGACATGTTTACTGGTTTGGCAGGTAAACAATACGACCTTATTATTTGCAACCCACCGTATGTCGATGCAGACGATTTCAACAACGCTCCAGCCGAGTTTCATAACGAGCCGGAACTGGCCTTAACGTCTGGTGAAGATGGGCTTAATTTCACCCACAAATTTTTGGCCGAAGTCGCGCATTATCTGCAAGATGACGGTATATTAGTATACGAAGTAGGTAACACCGAGATCGCTTTACAAGCGGCATACCCCAATATTCCATTTATGTGGGTAGAGTTAGAACAGGGTGGTAATGGTGTATTTATCCTAACCAAAGAACAACTCAGTGAACTATTACAAGAGCAGAAATAAACTATGTCTGGTAATACATTTGGAACACTTTTTAAAGTCACCACCTTTGGTGAGAGTCATGGTATTGCGCTTGGCGCCATTGTAGACGGTTGCCCTCCGGGCATTGAGATTTGTGAAGCAGATCTGCAGAGAGATTTGGATTTACGCAAACCTGGCACCTCAAAACACACAACACAACGCCGTGAAGCCGACGAAGTCAAAATTCTTTCCGGCGTTTTTGAAGGAAAAACCACGGGGACGCCTATTGGTTTATTGATCGAAAACACAGATCAACGCTCAAAAGATTACGGTAATATTGCAGACACTTTTCGTCCTGCCCATGCCGACTACACATACGATCAGAAATACGGCTTCCGTGATTATCGTGGAGGCGGTCGTTCATCGGCTCGTGAAACGGCGATGCGTGTTGCCGCTGGCGCTATTGCCAAAAAATACTTGAAACAACAATTCGGTATCGAAATCCAGGGCTTCTTGTCACAACTTGGTCCAATTAAGCTAGCGGTTAAAGACTTAAGCCAAGTTTATGAAAACAGCTTTTTCAGCCCTGACCCAGACGCAATACCACAGCTAGAAGAATACATGACAGCGTTACGCCGTGAAGGTGATTCCGTAGGTGCAAAGATAACGGTAATCGCGAAGAACCTTATGCCAGGGTTGGGCGAACCTGTATTTGATCGTCTCGATGCCGACATTGCGAAAGCCATCATGAGTATTAACGCAGTGAAGGGCGTCGAAATTGGTGACGGCTTTGATGTTGTTGAGCAAAAAGGCAGTGAACATCGCGACGAAATGACGCCTGAGGGCTTTTTAAGCAATCACGCTGGCGGTGTATTAGGTGGTATTTCTTCAGGCCAAGACATTGTTGTTCACATGGCTTTAAAACCAACATCCAGCATTACTATTCCTGGGAAAAGCATCGACCGTGCAGGCAACCCAATAGAGGTCATTACTAAAGGTCGTCATGATCCTTGTGTTGGTATTCGTGCGACACCTATTGCGGAAGCCATGCTTGCGTTAACAATCATGGATCATTTGTTGAGACACAGAGCGCAAAATGCTGATGTAGTGTGTCCAACGCCAATTATTAATGGCCAAGCGTAACGACCGTTAAATGGAATAACAAAGCCGTTAGTCGCCGATATTCACAGGGCAACTAGCGGCTTTTTTGTTGATAAAATGGAATGAACGAGATCAATACTATGACTTTAACTGCCAAATCAACCGTTATCCGTGTCTGTGTTGGATCAAAAAACCCAGTAAAAATAAACGCAGCCAGAGAAGCCTTTGCCATTCTTTTTCCAAATCACATTATTCATTGCGAAGAAATGTCTGCACCTTCGGGTGTTGCCGATCAGCCAATGTCAGAAGCGGAGACTCGCTTAGGCGCACAAAATCGCGCTCGATATTGCTCAGAAAACAGCCCAAACGCAGAGATGGATTTTTTTGTCGCAATGGAAGGTGGCGTAGATCGATTCGAGGAGGGCGCTGCAACGTTTGCTTACGTCGCCATTCAGAACGCTCAAGGAAGGTTAATGACAGGTAGGTCTGCGAACTTACCTTTACCAGAGCGAGTTTATCAGCGCCTAGTGGCACATGAAGAACTCGGAATGGTGATGGATGATGTCTTTAAAACAGAAAACATTCGTCAAAAAGGCGGAGCCATTGGCCTATTTACCAATCATGCAGCAACACGAGAAAGCGTTTACACCCAAGCCTTAATTTTAGCGCTCGCACCGGCATTGCACCCTGAACATTATACAAACGAGCCAAGTTAGAAACGATGAAATACAAATGGATACTATTTGACGCTGACGAAACATTGTTTCATTTTGATAACTTTGCAGGCCTAAGACACATGTTTTTAAAACATGGTATCGATTTCGGTCGAGCGGAATTTGATGAATACCAAGGGCTAAATAAGCCTCTTTGGGTTGAATATCAAAACGGCCAAATCAGCGCAGAACAATTGCAGACACGCCGGTTTCAATTATGGAGTGATCGATTGAATATCAGTGCGAAACAACTCAACACTGAATTTTTGAACGCTATGGCAGAAATTTGCAAAACATTACCGAGCGCAGTCGAACTAGTAAAACATTTGCATAATAACAATGTAAAAATGGGCATTATTACCAATGGATTTGCTCAACTCCAACAAATTCGCTTAGAGCGAACAGGGTTATTGCCATATTTCTCACCAGTGGTCATTTCTGAGCTAGTGGGCATTGCGAAACCGCATAGAAAAATCTTTGAGTACGCCTTAGAACAAATGGGGTCACCAGATATTAATCACGTCCTGATGGTTGGTGATACATTAGAATCAGACATTTTAGGTGGCAATAATGTTGGTCTTGATACCTGTTGGTTGAACCACGAAAACAAACCAAAGCCATTAGACATTTTACCAACGTACGAAGTGGACTCGCTGTTTGAGTTAGCACAGCTTTTAGAAACGCTAAGAATCACAACGTGATCCATCATAAAAATTCGTCATGTTGTGCATGGGTAATCGCATGAGTATTAGAGCATGTTAACACTCACTATTTCCGATAAATGTTATTATCGGAAATAGTATAAATAGCTGATTAGCACTGTTCCAACACTTTTTTCCAACTTCATGACTAACGCTTAGAGTCTGTGATCATCAATGTCTTAGCCGCACACCCAGCTTATGTTTGTTTTGATTTGCAAAATAAAATCATCCATATCCTGAGTTAACCAAGTTGGTTTTGTCCGATCCATTATTTTTGTTCTAAACAACACATAGCGTCTTATAAAACACATAGCGTCTTATAAAACACATTGCATAGCGTGTGTTGTTTAGAGCGCATTATGCATGATCAATCGTATCGGTTGAAAAACACTATCTATCAGTGTTTAAAAATGACCGTTTCATCACATTGACAATAATTTCAGTGAATTTCATGCGTTTTCTTAAACACCAAATACCATGGACTTTACTGTGATCGAAGAAAAATGTTGGAAAAATCACTATTGATATTTGTGATTATGGTCGTGCCGTTGTTCTGAAAAAAAACGCTTTAATGAATCTTTTTAAAGAATGATTGAGAGACATATACCGAGCGCTCAGCAGTAGCGACCTCCCTCCTCAGATCAAACTAACTCAAATCGTTAGCAATGACACAACGGTTACGGCCTTGTTCTTTGGCTTTATACAAAGCTTGATCAGCCAATGCGAGTAGCGTTTCGATTGTCTGCGGCTTTTCTGGTGACCAGTGCGCTATACCAATGGACACTGTGATGTTGCCAACTAATTCAAATGGCTCATTCGCTACCGCCGTTCTCAATTGTTCGGCCAAAGCTAACGCCATTTCTAAACGTTCATTCTTAAGCAAGATAACAAATTCTTCGCCACCGGTTCGAGAAACCATATCGCCCGCTTTAGAAAAATGTGTCATCACTTTTGTAAGCTGCTTAAGAACGTCATCACCGACCTTATGACCATATGTGTCATTAACCCGTTTAAAAAAGTCGATGTCTAAAGCTAACACTGAAAATGCACGGCCGATGTAAATTTGTTGTTTCAAAGTAAGCTGCAATGCGCGACGGTTGCTTGCGCCGGTTAGTGGGTCAGTTTCAGCGTCTCTCTTTAATTCTCCAATCTGATTTTGTAGTAATTGAACGCCGATTAGCATGGCTTGCTTTAAGCCATGGCTTTCTACATACCATGAATTAATACTTTCAATTTCTCTGCTAACCGTTGGACTGTTCAACGTTGTCGCTTTGTCTGCTAGCTGCTGTAAAGGACGAGAAATAGAGCGAGCAAAAAACCAAATGAACAAAAAAACAGCGCATGCCACAGGTAATGTTCGCAGTAATACTTTTTGCATAATACCGAATAATGGCTCAAGCGTTGCTTGCAATGGGCTTTGAGTGACAACAATCCAACCCGTACTGGCTATGGTGGAATACCCTGCCAACATGGTAATCCCCTGGCTATTAATTAACTGCATGCCCCCTTCTTTTTGGGTCAGCATTTTATCTAAGCCGTCGTTGTTAATAACCGTGGTACCGATACGGCTAATGTTAGGGTGGTATAAAATCTTCTTCTCTTATCTACCACATAGATGTAAGACCCGTTTTCATAGTAATGATCGCCCAATATTTCACTCAGAATGTTTAGGTTTTTTAGATAAATTGTGCCACCTAAAAAGCCTAAATAATCGCCATCTCTTCCAACGATAGGTTCAGACATAAAAACGACTAAATTATTAATAGAAGAAATGTAAGGGGCGCTTATCAGTGCTTTCTTTTCGTACAATGCTTCGGTCGTGCCAACTGAGTTTAATTTCACCCCAACAAGGTTCAATGCCTCAGGTGACGCTGCTTTAGTAATGCCTAACTCATTACTTATCACTACAGAATTGAAACTATCCGTCTGATACTTCAGTCGATTGGCTTCTTGATTTAGCCTGACACTGTTAGACATTTGCTCTGACAGTGCATTTGCCGTGAACGCTAATTGCTGCTGGGAAGAACGCAGAAACATCTCGGTAGTATCTGACAGTTTACTAGCGTATGCCATATTGCTTTCAAGAGACTGCAAGATCAGCTGTTCTTTCTGAACTTGGTAATTTGAATAGAAGCTGTTAAACAGGGTAAGTATCGTTGCGGTTAAAGCCAAAGCTAAAATCAATCGGTTTAGCTTTAAAATCGTATTTTTTAGAGGGTTCAAACTGTTTATCCGTCACAATTCTGAATGTCTAAACATATAAAGGCCAAAAAATATCGGCCATTACTATGCAATTCATTTATAACAAGGGGTGAAACAATTCAATCACGATATGATGAATTAGACAACGCTAATGGGGGGTTGAACACTAAAAAGAATAAGAGTGCCTTATAGCACCCTTATTATTGTATCGAGTTTTAAGCTAGCTTTGATGATCGTCGGTTAAACCAAACCATTATTAACGCCAAAAATGACAACAACCCTGCTGCCGTCGGTATCCATTCAAAACTGAAACCGATGCTAATAACCAGACCACCTAATGCAGCTCCGAGTGCATTACCTAAATTAAATGCTCCAATATTAATAGAGGAAGCCAGTCCCGGTGCTTGGTCTGCGATCTTCATTACTTGCATTTGCAATGGTGGTCCACTCCCAAAAATCACCACACCCCAAAGCAATATGGTCATGCCTGCACCGATTAACGTTGTGGAGGAAAAGCGAAACAACACTAATACGAAAACTTGCAAACCAAGAAACACAAACAATGCAAGATCTGGGGATTTATCGGTAATCTTGCCACTTACATAATTGCCCAATGTAAACCCTATTCCTGTCAGGGCTAACATGGTGGCAATGGCGTTGTCTGATGCTTGAGCCAATGTCTGCATAATGGGGGCAATGTAGGTGTAAAGTGTAAACATGGAACCTGCGCACATGACCGTGGTTGCAAAAGCACGCAATGCCGCCGGTTGCATAATGGCCTTCAATTCATTTTTGACATCCGGTTTTACTGCTTTTGGCATGGACGGCAAACTACGACTAATGCCCATAATAGCCACCACTCCCAACAAGGCAGTAACGGCAAAAGAAATCCGCCAATCAAAGGTTTGACCAAGCCAGGTCGTAATAGGCACGCCAACAATATTCGCAATGGTTAACCCTAAGAAAATAGACGCCACAGCCGAACCTTTTTTATGATATGGCGCGAGATTCATTGCTACGACCGCTCCAATCCCAAAAAATGCCCCATGAGAAAGGCTGGTGATAATTCGGGAAAACAAGAACGTTTCATAATTCACTGACATAGCCGACAGAACATTACCAATAACAAAAATCACCATCAGAGCGATCAGCGACGTTTTTTGGCTAAATCGAGTTAAATATAAAGTGATTAAAGGTGCGCCAATCATAACCCCAACCGCATAAGCACTAATCAACAAACCTGCAGCAGGAATAGATGCATTAACGCCATCAGCAATGACAGGCAACAAGCCCATTGGCATAAACTCAGTGGTACCAATTCCAAAGGTACCGAGGGCAATAGCAAAAATACCCCATTGATATGCAGCAAGCATACTCACTCCAACATTTCGAGAATTAAAGAATGAAGCACGGCAATGAGATGACACAACAAGCCGTAAAAACACAAAAAAATAAGCCAAGAACCGTTTTGATTCTTAGCTTATTTTACGATCGTAAATTTTACCGTAACTCGATAGTAATTGCTCAATAAAACCAATAAGTCTCACTTTTGAAGAGCATCATTTTTGGGCCTTATTTTTTGATCGAGCTGGCCACCAGAACCAATAAACAACGAACACAATTGCAGCCACTCCCGTTACATTAATGAGCAAGCTCATTTTATACTCCTTTTCCCTATTTCATTTTTTTCGGCTGTCGCACGTGGAACAACCGTAGCCTATTTGCATTGGTCACAACTGTGACAGAAGACAAGGACATTGCGGCCCCCGCTATTACTGGACTTAATAGCCAACCCGTCAGAGGAAATAAGATTCCAGCAGCAATCGGAATACCTAGACTGTTATACGCAAATGCGCCCCAAAGGTTCTGTTTAATATTTTTTAGCGTGGCTTTACTAATGAGAATAACGTCAGCAACACTCTTTAAATCGTTATGTATTAATGTAATATCCGCGCTTTCCATGGCAACATCTGTTCCGGCTCCCATAGCAAACCCAACATCCGCTTTGGCCAGCGCTGGAGCATCGTTAATCCCATCACCAATCATACCGACCACCTCTCCTTTTTCTTGAAGCTTTGTGACCCACTCCAACTTATCGTCTGGCAATAATTGCGCGTGATAATCATCAATACCAACACATTTTGCAACGGCTGCGGCCGTTTCATGGTTATCACCCGTTAACATGACGACTTTTAAACCTTGGTGCTTAAAATCGGAAATGGCTTCTTTTATCCCTTTCTTAATCGGATCTTCAATATAGAATATCGCCATTAATTCCGCTTCATCAGAAAGAAAGACACGCGTTGCCGTTTTAAAATCCGCGTTAGCATCGTCAATAATGATAGAAATGCCTTTTTCATACATCAATCGTTCATTTCCTAAATAATACGTATCACGGCCAATACGCCCTTTTACACCCAACCCTACCAGCGATTCAAACGCTTCTACGGCAACCTTCTTACGGCCTTTAATAGGTGTATTACAATGTTCCAATAAAGCATCTGCCAAAGGGTGATTTGCGTTCGTTTCGAGTGCGGAAACAAGCTCGCACACCCAGTCTAAATGAGCATGATCATTTAAATGAGTATGAACAACCTTTGGCTTGCCTTCGGTAATGGTACCCGTTTTATCTAATACAACCGTGGTCAACTCGCTTGCTCGCTGAAGAGCGTCACCATTTCGAATAAGCCCACCGCACTCCGCGGCCTTACCAATGCCTATCATGGTCGATATTGGCGTTGCTAAACCCAGCGCACAGGGGCAGGCAATAATTAAGACGGATATAGCCGTTACCAACATGTAGGAATAGACGTCGTCGCTAGCTGAAAAATTAAACCACGCTAAAGCGGTTAAAATAGCGATAATGATTACGCTCGGAACGAAGATCGAAGACACTTTGTCAGCCAAAACACTAATAGGTGGTTTTGAGTTTTGTGCCTTGCCCACCATATCGATAATTTGCGCTAATAATGTATTGGAGCCAACGTGAGTGGCTTTGAATAACAAGCTGCCTTGTCCATTCACCGTACCTGCCGACAGACGACTTCCTTTGCTTTTTTCTATTGGTGCTGGCTCACCCGTCAACATAGATTCATTAACCGTTGATACTCCATCTAAGACATCCCCATCGACGGGTATTTTGTCCCCTGAACGAACGCGAAGTATGTCGTTTACATGGATTTCGGAAACGCTAATTCGCACTTCCTGATCACCATCAATACGTATTGCCATTTTGGGGCGAAGATCCAGTAACCGATGCAAAGCCTGACTCGTTTTACGACGCGCCCTGAGCTCCAAAGCCTGCCCAAGGTTGATCAAGCCTATGATCATTACAGCAGCCTCAAAATACAAATGATGGGTGTTATCTGGTAACCAGCTCATTGGAGCAAGAACAACGAGCATAGAATATAACCATGCACTTCCCGTCCCTAAAGCGATCAACAGATCCATATTTGCCTGATGATTTATAAATGCTTTCCAAGCGCCGCGAAAATAATGTTTACCAGCACGGGTCATGATGACCAAAGTAACCAAGCCGACCACACCCCAAATCAACCTATCATTGAGCGTGCTCACACTCATATTCCCACCAAAAACACCGTAAAGCATTAATGGAATGCCCAGACCTAAGCTCCACGCCGAAGACTGTCGCTTATCATGATATTCAGCCAGTTCTCTTTGACCTCGTTCTTCTTCACTTTTTTCAGCATCAAGAATGACCTTGGCATGATAGCCCGAATTCTCTACCGCATTCAGCAGCGCTTCAGATTGACCTGTTGTTACTACTTGAGCCGTATGGTTAGCAAAGTTAACGTTTGCAGATACAACGTCTGGTGTATTTGTTAAGGCTTTTTGAACTGTATTAACGCAGCCAGCACAGGTCATTCCAGCAATAGAAAGCTGATAAGTTACCGCTTCGTTTCTTTGATGTTCTACTTTAACAGGCTCTACAGTGCTATCTGTCAGAGTGTCACTCGTTTGATGAGCAAGCTCACTACCTTGTTCACTCCCATCTACCTGTTCTTGCTCATCATCGGAACAGCCTAAGAAAATAAAGCCTGCTTCCTCGACGCTTTTTTGGATGCGACCCATGTCTAACTTTGAGGTTACAACCAGTTTGTTTTCTTTTGGTTGTCCCTCTACTTTAGCATCTGGACATTTTTCTTGGATAAGCTGACGTATTTTAGTCACGCAACCTTGGCAAGACATACCGGATACCAAAATGGTTCTTTCGATCGCTTCGTTATGAGTATTTGATACCGAGTTCCCCATACCCTATCCTCCTATTAATGTGATTGCTTGGATCCTTCCCAATCTTCGATCAAACAACAAATAGAATGCCCATCAGGTGTACCGTTTGGCATTCCCTCCCAAGCTCTCAAAGCATCTTCCATTTTAATAAGGTGTGCTTGTAGTTGAGCGATCTTCATCTTGGTTTCAGGAACTTTTTTCTCTAATAAATCCCTAACCATTGGACAAGGTGAATCACCACTGTCAGATTGCTGAAAGATCTCTTCAATTTGCTTTAAACTAAAACCTAGTTCGCCTGCCTGCCGAATAAAGTGCAACCTTTGTAAGGCGACTTTGTCGTAATTTTGATAGCCATTATTCGGATCTCGTACAGCCTGAATTAATCCCAGTCGTGTGTAGTGACGAACCGTTTCAGCGGTTACATTGGCCACTTTAGCCAATTCACTGACTCGCATAAGCCCTCCTAAAAACGTTCGTATTTAATAAAACACTATTCAAAGTGTAAAACCTATATGTAGCACATAGGTCAAGAATTTTTGTGCATGCCAACGAACTTATACCAATAAAAAAGCCGAGTTCAATGACTCGGCTCTTAATAGCATTTACTATGTCGATGTCGACTTAATGCAGCTTGAGTTTTGGCTTAACCACTTTTCCGATTTTTTGAGCAGCCATAATCACCGTCGCTTTGAACCAACCGTGTATCGCAATCAAATGAAGGCGATATAAAGATACGTACACAAAACGAGCAATACGACCTTCAATGAACATAGACCCGCCCATCAAATTACCCATTAAATTACCTACCGTACTGTAGCGACTCAAGTTAACCAAAGAGCCGTAATCTTTATAGGTATATTCTTTAAGCGGTTCACTCAAAAAAGAAGCCTTGATGTTATCAAACACCAAACTGGCCATTTGATGAGCAGACTGCGCCCTTGGTGGCACAAAAGAACCATCCGCTTGCTTGCACGCACAACAATCACCAATGACATATACGTTATCAAAGGCCGTGGTTTGTAAGGTGCCTTTTACCAATATCTGATTATTTCGAGTGGTTTCAAATCCCTCTATGTTCGCCACAAAGTCCGGCGCTTTTACACCTGCAGCCCAAATCATCAAGTCGGCTTCAATATTTCTCTCATCCGCAGTTTGAAATCCGCCGTCGTAAGCGCGAACAACGCGGGTGTTCTGGCTGACAGTGACCCCCAAGCGAATCAATTCTTTGGTCGCTAAAGAAGCGATGCGATCAGGTAAAGCGGGCAAAATTCGCTGTCCGGCTTCAATTAATTGCACTTGTACTCGCTTACCCGACATCTCAGGCATGCCATACGCTTTTAACATATCGGCCACGTGGAAAAGCTCAGCAGATAATTCAACGCCCGTGGCGCCACCGCCAACAATCGCCAGCTTTAATTGTGCCTCTGGCCCTTCTTGATGAACGCGTAAAAACTGATTCAATAGTGCCTGTTGGAAACGTTCAGCTTGTTTGTGTGAATCCAAGAAATAACAATGATCAGCAACGCCCGGTGTGCCAAAATCGTTACTCACACTGCCGACAGCCATAATCAGTATGTCATAAGAAATCGTCCGCTCAGGTAGAACGATGTGCCCCATGTCATCAGACAGAGAATCCAGAGTGAGCGTCTTCTCTTCGGGATTCACCCCCATTAGCGTTCCCAACTGGAATTGATAATGATGTTTTGCCGCATGGGCCCGATAATTAAGTCCATCATTATTTATATCCAAAGAGCCTGTCGCAACCTCGTGCAATAGCGGTTTCCAGATATGAGTCTGACTTCTATCGATAAGAACGACATCGGCTTGACGCTTTTTACCAAAAGCATGGCCTAATTTGGTGACCAGCTCTAAGCCTCCAGCACCACCACCAACTACTACGATTTTTTTCATGCAAAATCCCCTATAAACATTGAATAATCTGGAAAGTATTCAAAAAAACACTTTCCAGATGCCTCAATGAACAGCTGCTATTTTTTTCGTTGCGCTAATAATTTGTCTAACGTATTAGCGAATGCCATACGATCTTGTTGATTAAAGGTTGCCGGCCCACCCATTTGAACACCCGATGAACGCATTTGCTCCATAAAAATCCCGCATACCAAGACGCTGCTTTATATTTTCTTTTGTATAGAGCTCACCTCTTGGATTAATAGCAAGCGCACCCTTGTCGATAACATCTGACGCCAAAGGAATATCCGCAGTCACCACCAAATCCTGACTATCAATGTTGTCCACTATGTAGTTGTCTGCAACGTCAAAGCCAGAACTGACAACTCTTCGTTCGATCCATTTAGATGGCGGGATAGAAATGGCTTGGTTAGCAACAAGGATACATGGGATTTGAACACGTTCCGCAGCACGAAACAGAATGGTTTTAATAACATTTGGACAGGCGTCGGCATCGACCCACAAGCGCATAGGATTCCCCTTTTGTAGGGCTCCATTATTGATCAGTCGAAAAGTGAAATCCAGTAATGAATAAGAACAAACGGAGCACATAAGCGTGATCCGTTTGTTTGCATCGTGAGATGAATTACATATTTGGCATTTGGCCCGCCAGAACCTTCTGGCGTTACCCACGTAATATTTTGTGCAGGGTCTTTAATGTCGCAAGTTTTACAGTGTATGCAGTTCTGTGAGTTGATCTGAAAAATCGATTCATTGTTAGATTCTACGATTTCATAGACCCCCGCAGGACAGTATCGTTGAGCGGGCTCACTGTACTTTGGCAAATTACTTTGTACCGGTATGCTCGCGTCTTTCAACCTTAAATGACAAGGCTGATTTTCTTCATGATTGGTATTAGACAAAAACACCGAAGACAATTTATCAAAGCTTAATAAACCATCTGGCTTTTTATATTCTGGTGCAACATGTTTGTCTGCCAACTCTAAACAGGCGTAATCTGGAGTCATGTCTTTAAACGTAAACGGCAAACCACCCGAGAAAATGTTTTGATCTAACCAATTGTAAGCACCACCCCAAAACGTGCCTAATTTGTGCATTACTGGCACAAAATTTCGGGCTTGTTGCAGCTCTTCTCCCAACCAAGACTGGCGAAGGGCGTCGTCGAATTGGGATAAGTCAACGGATGATGGTTCCGCAGTCAAAGCCTCAAAGATACTCTCTGCGGCCAACATTCCACTTTTCATCGCCGTATGAGTGCCTTTAATTTTCGCTGGGTTTAATGTTCCTGCGTCGCAACCAATCACCAATCCGCCTGGAAAGTGCATTTTAGGTAACGAAGCCCAGCCACCTTTAGCAATCGCTCTGGCGCCATAAGAGACCCGCTTAGCGTCTTTTAAGTTTTCGGCAATAATAGGATGATGTTTGTATTTCTGAAATTCATCATAAGGGCTGAGATACGGATTTTTGTAGTTCAGATCGACAATCAAGCCAACTACTACTTGATTATTTTCTAAGTGATAAAGAAAGCCACCGCCACCCGCTTCGTTCCCCAGTGGCCAACCAGCAGTATGAATCACGGTTCCAGGTTTGCTTTGAGACGCGGGGACATCCCACAGCTCTTTAATTCCTAAGCCATAATGCTGAGGTGCTTTGCCTTTATCTAGCTCAAAGCGTGCCATGAGCTCTTTACCAAGGTGACCTCGACAGCCTTCAGAGAAAATCGTGTACTTGGCCTTTAAAAGCATGCCTGGCATAAAGCCATCTTTTTCGGTTCCGTCTTCCGCCAATCCCATGTCACCCGTTATAATCCCTTCGACATGACCGTCTTCATTGTATGCGAGCTGCGCTGCAGAAAAGCCCGGAAACACTTCAACACCTAAAGACTCCGCCTGTTCGGCAAGCCAACGACATAAGTTACCCAAGCTGATAATATAATTACCATCGTTATGGAGTGTTTTGGGTACCATCCAGTTGCTTAACTGCCTTGCATTGGCATCAGAACTTAACCAATGCAGTTCATCAACATTCACTTTGGTGTGTAAAGGCGCGCCCATCTCTTGCCAGTCTGGGAATAGCTCTGTCAGTGCTTTTGGATCAACCACCGCTCCCGACAAAATGTGGGCACCAATTTCAGAGCCTTTTTCAACCAAACAAACGCTGATTTCTTTTTCTTCGGCCTTGGCTTTCTGCATTATACGGCATGCCGCTGATAACCCTGCAGGGCCACCGCCAACAATCACCACATCAAATTCCATTACTTCTCTGTCTGTCATACTGCCTCCCTATGAGGGCATATTTCTTATTTTTAAAACACTCACACTTATGACGGGGAATGCCTTTCTAACGATTGAAAACATTTTTGTTTAGCTTGTCAACAGTTGGTTGGCCAAACTTTATTTCATAAAGATACGCTAACGATCTCGGTAATACGTGGTCGCAATAGAATGACACTGAATGCGCCCACGAATCTTGTTGTTCTTCATTTAAGTTTGATTCAGTTTTAGCTGCATGCAACGCTCTCACTTGCAACCATGCTCCAATTAAGTATCCCATTAACATCATATAAGGATACGCCAAGCCCGTTCCTAGAACCGCGTTTTTTGACATGGCTGCCAAGCACAATTCTGTTGCTGATTTGGACTGCTCAAGAACCACACTCACCTTATCAGCATACTCATTCAGGCCGAATTGTCTCCACTGAGCTATTTCATTATCAATCTCTAACAACAACGCATTCATCGCTGCGCCATTATCTGAATGCAATTTACGACCGATCAAGTCAATCGCTTGAATACCATTTGTTCCTTCGTAAATAGGCAAAATACGCGCATCACGGGCATGTTGAGCCACCCCAGTTTCTTCAATAAAGCCCATACCACCATGAATTTGTATGGCCAAAGACGTCACTTCTTGAGCTTGCTCAGTGATCCAGCCTTTCACGATCGGCGTGTAGAGTGCCGTTCTTGCAGCCGATTGTGCTTTTTGCTCACCTGTCGCCACATGGGACAAATCATTTTCGACAGCGGCCACATAAATAAGCGAACGCATCGCGTCAATTTGAGATTTCATCATCATCAACATACGCAACACATCAGGATGTTCAATAATCGCAGCACGCTCTGTACGTTCGGCATTCAAACCTTGTTTACGTTCCTTGGCATACTCCAATGCTTGTTGATAGGCACGTTCAGAAATGGCCAAGCCTTGTAAGCCGACACCCTGTCTGGCGTTGTTCATCATCGTGAACATCGCTTTAATGCCTTCATTTTTATTGCCTACTAAGTAGCCAACAGCGCCTGCATTGTCGCCAAAACTCATAACACATGTGGGTGAGGCGTGTATGCCCATTTTATGCTCGACGGATACAACATGAACATCATTACGCTCTGACGGTTTACCCTGATCGTCTAACAGGAATTTAGGCACAATAAACAAAGAAATACCTTTAACGCCTTCCGGAGCATCAGGCAAACGCGCCAAAACCAAATGAATAATATTGTCACTCATTTGATGATCGCCCCATGTGATGAATATTTTTTGCCCTTTGATACGGAAAACATCGCCATCAGGAAGCGCTTTACAGGCAATAGCAGCCAGATCAGAACCTGCCGTCGGCTCTGTCAGATTCATAGTGCCAGCCCACTCGCCAGCCAGCATTTTAGGAAGGAATTGTTGTTTAAGCTCGTCACTTGCGTGCAAGCTAATGGCTTCGATAGCACCTAAGCTAAGCAAAGGACACAGTGAAAAAGATAGGTTTGCAGATTGAACGCCTTCATTGACCGCTGTAGCGACACAGGAGGGCAAACCTTGTCCACCATACTCCGGATCACCAGATAACCCTATCCAGCCGCCTTCAGAGTACGCCTTAAACGCTTCTTTGAACCCCGTCGCTTCAATTACTTCGCCATTTTCAACCCGTGACCCTTGTTTGTCGCCACTTGCGTTTATTGGGGCAATGACTTGTTCGGCCAACTTACCAGCCTCACCCAAAATCGCCTCCAACAAATCGTCATCAAGCGCGTCTTCAATGTAGGGTGTTAACCGTTGCGTTTTCGCAACAGAGCGTAAGCTGAATAAAATATCGTTTATTGGGTATAGGTATTCGCTCATTTTTTATTCTCCGAGTTAGTTATCCGAGCGGATTTATACCTATAGAATGGAAAAATATTGCAAATCCCTCAATAACAATTCAGACCTATATCTCTAACAAATACATTCAAAACGATTCCTAATGTTCTCGTAGCGCTTAATTTATAGGCGTTTCATCGCTTTGCCGAATTTAAGGTATTCCTCACTTTTTCGATACTCGCCTGGTGTCATTCCCGTCCACTTTTTAAAGGAGCGGAAAAAGGCGCTAGGCTCATCAAACCCCATTAACGCCGCAATGTCATTAATACTCAACTGAGGGGCATTCATGTAGGTAATGGCGGCTTCTTTGCGGCAATCGTCTTTAATGCTTTGGTAGGACGTTTTTTCATCGTTCAAGCGACGACGTAATGTGGAAACACTCATATTGAGCGCGCTTGCCACCTCATCGGCACTGGGCATTTCGCGAGAAAAATCTTTACCCAACATTGCCATTACTTGAGATTTCAAACTGTTGTCGTTTTCTACCATTACGAGCAATTGATAAGGTGCGGTTTTTAAGAACCCTCTCAAGCTGTCTTCTGTTTGAACGATTGGCATATCGAGATAGCTGGCTGGAAAGACTAAAGCGTTCGCGTGCTGATTGAATTTCACTTCTGATTGAAAAAGTGTTTTGTAGTACTCCACGTCATCTGGGCGCTCGCTGGTAAAATACGCCGCTTTAAGATTTAAACGGCGGCCTATTAGCCAACAAATGAAATGGTGCCACATGGAAAGCGTAGTGCGTAGTTGCTCTTTCGATTCTGGAACCACCAAGGTGTCTAGGTCCGCATCAGAGGAATCCAACCCCGCAAAGGTGACCATGGCAAAGCGGCCTTTTTTAATCAGTACCGGTTTTACCGTTGGTCCTCTGCAAATTTCATAAAAGTCACTGCAACGGTATAGGGCATGCGCCAGACTCTTTGCGTGAATGATACACAAACACATCATCCTAAAGGTACCATTGGGTACCTTTCCTCCACTCAGCATGCCAAAAGACTCATCTTGCATTAGCCACATGATTTTTTGGTACAACATGCCGTATCGATAAGCCGGAAAAGAGTCACTTTGCTCAAGCTCATCTTGTGTTATCTCCAGACTGGCGAGCACAGCTTGGCGGTCTAATCCTTGATCTTCAACCGCTTTTAATAGGTAACGAACACTCGACATTGGAACAGACGCTTTCACACTTATCACCTTATCTAACAAATGATCAGAATTAATATTTTTATTTTAGGGTGCTTTTTTAACATAAAAAAAGGCTGCATCTGCAGCCTTTTTCATTTATTTAGTTTGCTTTTCTAACTTTTCGTTTACTTCTGTTCAGTAAAAGCAGATAACAATTCGTCCAATGACAAATCTTCACTGTCTGTATCCGCAGTTGATGCTTCAAGCAAATCCGATTTCGCTTGTTCTGCTTTTTCATCAACAGGCTTAACGAAAACAAAGCGGCGCGGACGCACTGGTGCGGCTCCTGCTTCTTTTTCTGGTAGCAATCCTAAACGTTCAAGTTTTTTGTGCGCTTGTTCTTTGCGTTCTTTGGCTTTTTTAGTCACAAAACGACGAGTTGATGAAGATTTACGAGCTTTGTTTTGCTCTTTCATCATCTCTTTTGATCCAGTTTTACCAAGTTTTCCACGCATACTGCGCGATTTTTTAACACGAGCCATATTATCCTCTCTTTATCGCGCGCATTGTAGCAGTGAATTCACGCTAGGTCATCCAGCAGCACTCGCAATTTCTAGCAATTTGCTTTAAAAGCACTGTGCCCTTGTTTGCGCTGATTCCCCATAGCACCAAGCCATTTTCTTACTTCTGATTGATCGCCAGATTGCAACGCAACATCCAGATTTTTCAATACGGAAATCGTTTCATTAATGACTTTCTCGTAGTCAGCCTTGTTGTTTTTTAATTCACTGCCTTGCATCTGTTCAGCTGTAAATTTGTAGGGAGTCTCTGCACGCGATTTCTCAAAGTACATGATTAGTGTGTTTACATGTTTTGATGCGGATCCGCTGTTTCCTGATTTTATATCGGAAGACATTGAGCGCATTTCGTCTTTAATGTGCTCCATATAACCGTGCAGCGCAGTATCATCACAAGATTCAGCCGCAAACAGTGCTGATGAACAAGAAATGGAGACAATTGCCGCAGTAAGAAGACCTTTATTCATAAATACACCCTTAATCATAAAATGTGTAAACACCGTTAATTCAATAAATCTCTAAATTTAAAATAACACGATCACCAAAAATAACACCTACAATATTGTAAAAGGAACGTCACTTTGTATGTCTTATCAAATTCATTTATTGGCGAATGGTACACTTGCTGTGTATCGTAAGCACTTTGACATTAAATAAGAGAGGAGTTCATTATTTTCAGCTTGAAGTTTACTTTTTCCGTTCTACTCTGTTTGCTGATGAGTGAAATAACATTCGCAGAATGCAGTGACTTTGATGCCAAATTATCAGCAGACAAAGAAGCCCAAAAATACATGAGCGGAAAAACATTCAAAAGGGCTCAGGTGTTAAAAAAGCACCTACCCAGTGAACGTAAAGAAGTGGCCAGTTACGTGTATGTGAAAGAAAGCGACCTGTATTACACGGTGTATTCACTGATAAACGATAAATGCAAAGCCGAGATAATAAAAAGAACCAATGGAAAGCATTAGCTAACCATTGGTTCTTGTACTTTAGAGAAAGGCTACTTTTCAGATTTTTTGCTTTTCTCTGTTGTCTTTTTTTTGTCCGATGATTTATCAGAAGTCGTTTCGTCATCTTCTGACTCTTCTTCGTCTTCCTCTTCCTCCTCACCGAGTTTCGAAATTTCTTCTAGTCGCTCGATGACTCTCGCAGATAAGGTTCCTTCAGGGTATTCACCCTCTTCATTTGCAACGCCAGGCTCAAGCCCAGTCAATAAATGCAAGGCTTCATCGGCTGTAGAGACAGCATAAACATGGAACATACCGGCTTTAACAGCCGCTATAATTTCATCATTCAACATCAAATTAACCGCATTTGATTTTGGGATGATAACGCCCTGAGTCCCTGTTAGTTCCCGAGCCTTACAGACATTAAAGAATCCTTCAATTTTTTCATTAACGCCTCCAATGGCTTGGATTTCACCGTATTGGTTCAAGGAACCTGTAATCGCAAGATCCTGACGCAATGGGACTTGAATCAACGCTGAAAGCAAGCAACACAATTCGGCCGTTGATGCACTGTCGCCATCGATATAGCCATAGCTTTGCTCCATTGCAATAGACGCTGAAATGTCCAAAGGAAAACGTTGAGCGTATTTATTGCCCAGGTAACCCGATAAAATAAGCACCCCTTTAGAGTGAATATTTTGGCCTAAATTGGATTCACGCTCGATATCAATGATGCCTTTTCCGCCAGGATAGACCGTAGTAGAAATTCGAGCAGGCGCACCGAAACTGCTGTCGCCAATTTGCATCACGGTCAAACCATTAATTTTACCAACAGCATGACCATCACTTTCCAATAGCACAGTGCCTTCAATGATTTCCTCAATGATTTTTTCGCTCACTCGACCTGTGCGGTGTTTTTTGGCTTTTAATGCACGGGCAATATGGTCAGCGGTGATTTCGCTGTCTTTGGCCATTTGACGCACAAAATCCGCTTCGCCCAATAATTCAAACACGTCACCAATTTTTGCGGCCATTTCACGCTGATGTTCAGCCAAACGACTGCTGTATTCAATGAGCGCCGCTACACCATCTCGAGTGACGTTAGCGTACTCTTCTTTGTCAACACGATCTTTCATGAGACGTGCAAACGACAATTCAGATTCTTTGGAGCGCTTCAAAGTGTCGTCAAAATCCACTAACACCCTAAACATTTCTTGAAAATCAGGATCAGCATCTTGCAACAAATAATAGATATCACGAGCGCCAATCAACACAACCTTCACCTGTAATGGCAAATCTTGTGGCGACAACGTCATTGTATTCATTAAGCCCATATCAGCGTATGGGTGCTCAATTTTGATGGTTTTACTTTTAAGAGCTCGCTTTAGGGCTTCCCATAAATAATGGTCCGTTAGTAGCTTTTCGGCATCCAAAATTAAATAACCACCGTTCGCGGCATGCAAACTGCCAGAGCGTATCAAACGGTAATTGGTCACCAACATACCTTGATCGCTGCTGTGTTCCACCTGCCCAAACAAATTACGGTAAGTTGGATGCGGCTCGTAAACAACTGGCTGCCCGCTGTTTGCTTCATGAGTAATGGCAATATTAGGTAGATAAAGCTCCTCGTAAAACTGACGACGACCTATCTCATCACGGTTTTCAGACGCTTTTTCGTCTGCCATTTGGTCAATAATGGTCTTGTCTAGATCGTCCCTTAATGCTTTGAGATGTGCCGTAATATCGGCATTGTCTTGGTATTTTTCAAACAAACCAGACATGAGCGGATCAAGTGCTTCTTTTACGGTGTCTAAGTTCAGCTGACGAATTTGTTCGTATGTCGCACGTTTCCATTGTGGCAGTCCAAGCAATTCTTCATTGAGCAGCCCTTCCAATGTTGATACACCCTCTTGGAAAGCATCGCGTTCATCGTCAGTCAGTGCGGCAAACTCGTTCTCTTCTAAAGCCTTTCCGTCCTTCATTGGTGCAAAACTTACTGACGATGCATCGCGGAACATCGCAACGCCAATTTTCCCTGAAATACGTTCTACTTTGTTGATAGCGGCTTCATATTGATCATTAAATGCGCGATCAATAACAGACTTTTGTTGCTGATAGGACGGGTTTTCAAATGCGGCAGGAAACGTCGCCATTAGGCCGTCTATTAGGGCACGAATCTCTTTTTCAAACTCTGAGGCCAAGCCCGGAGAAAATTCGATCGCTTTCGGGCGATGACTTTCAGTAAAGTTATTAACGTATGCCCATTCATTTGGTGCTGGTCGGCGTTTTGCCTCACTGCGCAAGTAACTCAACACATAGGATGAACGCCCTGTACCAGAATCCCCCATGGCAAAAATATTGTAACCAGGACGTTGCATAGCGACACCGAACTGAATCGCTTCCACAGCACGTTCTTGCCCTAAAATACCGCTGAGTGGCTCTATGTCATTAAGCGTTTTAAACGTCAGGTGATCATTCGGTACTTTTGCAGCAAGCGCTTGGTAAGGTAGAGAGGCAACCATGTTAGACATCAATGGGTTTCCTTTTGTTGAACAGACCGTAAAAAATGGTCTGTGAAAGAGAAACACTTCTCTTTCGAATATGTTATGTAAATACAATATGTTGAGACTAACACTCTGATGCCACTTCGCCTATATGACAAAACAAATATCAGAGTGACTACTTGCTCAATAAAATAGAGGTTTATCAGTTATGAGTAGGCTGTAGCAAATTTTCTGGGTTGGCTTTTGAAAACACTCGGTGGAAGTTTTGTGCCGTGGCTTCTAGCAACGCTTCGTATCGAATACCTTTTAAATCAGCGACATATTGTGCGACCTCGGACACGTATTTGGGCTCGTTTTTCTTTCCTCGATAAGGAACCGGCGCAAGATACGGAGCATCAGTTTCAACAATCAACGATTCCAAAGGAAGCTTACGCACTGTCTCTTTTAGATCCTCAGCCGTCTTAAACGTCACTATCCCCGAAATAGAAATCAGATAATTTTCATCCAACGCGGCTTTTGCCATGTCATAATCTTCGGTAAAGCAATGCAATACTCCGGCAGAGTCGCGGTTGCCATATTGCTTAATCAAAGCCATAGTATCTGCTTTTGCGTTACGGGTATGAACAATGACAGGCAACTCCAGTTTGCCAGCTAACTGAAGGTGATGCATAAAGCTCACCTTTTGTGCTTCATGAGCTTGCTCTGACGCCTCATAAAAATAATCTAAGCCCGTTTCACCGATAGCAATTACTTTTGGATCCGCAGCGTAGCGAGCAAGCAAAAGATCATCACGAACCAATCCTTCACTCTGTAATGGATGAACACCACAACTGGCATACACACCCTCCCTCCGAGTAAACCCTAATACCGTGTCCATTTTATTCAAATCAACCGATATGGTCAGTAATTGCCTAACACCTTGCTGATAAGCCGCGTTTAATGCGCCGTTAACATCATTGTTGTAGGGTGCCAAATCCAGCATATCTAGATGGCAATGGGTATCAATTAACATAGTCTGTTTACCACTGGTTCAATTCGTGTGTTAGTTGCATTATGGGGTTTAAGTTTGTTTTTTGAAGGTCTGACTTTAAATTTTGCAGGGATTGATAACGCAACATAAGTTGTTGAATACCCAATCGAGACACAAGTACGTTAAAAATACCTTGCAACGCAGCGTCTAATGGCGCTCCTGTAGAGTGGCAAATAAACTGATGTAAAATGGCGGCCAATCCATTGCAGTAATCTTCAACATTGTTACTGTCCATACCCTTAATAACATCACTGACAGGCATCCTGCCATGCACCATTTCACTCAGTTTTTGGGGTAACTCCAGATATATTGGCGTTTTTCCCTGCTGCTGAATCGACAATAGTCGAAATGGCTGAGTCGTTAGCCAAAATAAAGATGACAAAACCTCCCCTTCTGGTTGTTGGGTTAGCCATGTCTTAACTGCATCAAGGCTCGGTGTTGGCACGTTAACCAAAAGGCAACGGCTTCGAATGGTTGGCAATAAACTGGTCGATTGAGAGCTTGTCAACACAAAATAAGTTCGTGCCGCTGGCTCTTCAAGCGCCTTAAGCACGGCGTTCGCAGCATTTATATTCATGGCTTGTGCGTGGGTAATTAGCACCACTTTATTGTGGCCCACTTGGGGCTTTTGGCTAATTTGACGAACGAGTAAGCGAACTTGATCTACTTTTATCGTAGACGCCTCACCATCAAGAACACGAAAGTCTGGGTGCGTATCCGCTCGCATCAATTGACAAGAATGGCAGTATCCACAAGCTGATGCTTGGTCACTTTCGCACATCAAGTCTTTCACCATTTCGTGGGCCAGCTCTTCTTGTCCCACACCGTCCGCTCCGGTTATCAACAACGCGTGCGAAAGGCTATTAGTTTGCTTTAAAACTTGTACTTGGCGTAAACAGGGTAAGAGCCAATCCGCGATATGTGTCATTTAGCTAATTCCAGACCAAGCATTATTGAGTTGAACAAGCTGCTTTTCAATTTGGTATTTGACCGACTCTAATGATTGACTGGCATCAATAACTTTGACTCGATCAGGTTCGACATCTGCTCGCTCAAGAAAACCGTCACGTACTTTTTGATGAAACGACAACGATTCCTTGTCTAAACGGTCTTGGTGTTGACGTTGAACAACCCGTTCCTGTCCCAACTCAACAGGCACATCCAGCAGCAAAGTTGCATCAGGTTTATTCTCACCAACAACCCAGCGGCTCAACTGATCCAATACAGCCACATCTCCACCGCGCGCTTTACCCTGATACACATAACTTGAATCAAGAAATCGATCACTGATTACCCAAATACCCTCATCAAGAGCTGGCTGTATTTTTTCAGCCAAATGCTGAGCTCTCGCAGCGAAAACAAGTAACAGTTCCGCTACATCATTCACTTTTTCTTCACGTGGACTCAAGATAAGCTGGCGTATTTCTTCAGCTAGCGGCGTTCCACCCGGTTCACGAGTCATAATATAGGGAATGCTGTGCTGCTCTAACCATTGTTGGATAAATTGAATCGCGGTTGTTTTGCCACTGCCTTCTCCTCCTTCAAGCGAAATAAATTTGCCTCTCATTATACAACCTCTCTATTTCGAACTTTCTGGCGTTGAACGGTAGTCTTCTCGACGCTTATATTGATACTTTCTGACTGCTTGATTGTGTTCTTTCAGTGTATTTGAAAACGCATGAGTTCCATCGCCTTTTGCAACAAAATACAACGCGTTCGTCTTGTCAGGGTTTAACGCCGCGGCTATTGCGTCACGGCCCACATTTGCTATGGGAGTTGGCGGCAGACCATAATATCGGTATGTATTATAAGGCGAAGAATCTTGTAAACCTTTCCGAGTTAAATTTCCTTTAAAACTTTCTCCTAACCCATATATTACCGTTGGGTCTGTCTGCAAGCGCATGCCTTTTAATAGTCGGCTAATAAATACACCTGCAATCAAAGGACGCTCCTCTGGAACACCGGTTTCTTTCTCTATAATAGACGCCATAATCAAAGCGTCATATGGGGATTTATAAGGCAAATTTGCCGCTTTGTTATCCCAAAGCGTGGATAAGGTCTGACTCATCAACTCGTGTGCGTGTTTCAGAATACTCACATCCGTATCCCCATCGTGATATCGGTAAGTATTCGCAAAAAATTGTCCTTCTGGGTGCGTTACATCTAGTCCGATGCGCTGAGCAATCTCTTCATTTGTCGCCTCTAGTAATGTCATGCTGATATTGCCTTTGGCCTGCATCGTACGAAGGAAGTCTTGGGTCGTTTTACCTTCTAACAAGGTAATGGAATAAAAAATGGATTGCCCTGAATCAAAAAGCGACATCAGATCCAATAAATTCATCGTGGGGTCAATGGCATACTTACCCACTTTCGGCACCCACTCTGGGTGAAGCTTTGCCACCACTCTGGTTAAAAATGGCTGAGAGATTAAACCTTTAGAACTCAGTTCTTTACCTAAACTGTATGCAGAATCTCCAGCTCGAACCTCAAAAGTATCCTCAGAGCTAAGCGATATCGGCACGGTAATAGAGTGATACAGATAACCCGCTAAGATCGCTGACAGCGTCATAACTAAAAAGACAATACGATAAAACCACCTAAAGAACGGCATGCACATCCTTACTTTGCATTAATTTTTGTAATTTACGAGTATGAATGCCAATGGGGAGAGACAATCCGCCCACAGCAGTAACAGGAACAATGCCCATTAAACTATTCGAAATAAAGACTTCGTCTGCCGATTTGACCTCAGACAAACCAAAATTGCCTATTTGAACCACATAAGCGGTTTGCTCTTTCAAAATAGCTTGTCGAAAAGTCCCCTGAACACCTGCTTCGCTAAGCGCTGGGGTATACAAAATGCCACTTTTAAACCAAAAAAGATTACTCTGAATACATTCAATGACACGCTGATCGGAACTTAACATGATGGCTTCAAAGTCTGGAGACAATAAAAAACGCTTGGCCACAATATTTTCCAAACGGTTTAAATGTTTGATACCCGCTAAAAAACGGTTTTTATTGACGGGAACAGGTGAAATAGACAGAGAAACGCCACTTTTGCGGATGGTCTGATAATCCGGCGCAGTTAGGATGCCAATGACAATAGTATGATTGCTGTCATTTGGCGGTAAATAACCTCGCCCTCCTTCCCCTCGACTGACGATAATTTTCACTACGGATTCACGATCAATGAACGGCAAAACTGTGTCATGCAGAAAACGGGTAAGATTTTGTTTTTGCTCAAAACTCAGCGGCATGCCGAGCTTAGTCAAACCACGGTACATACGAGATAAATGGTCATTGAGCTGGAAAAAACATTGAGGAATAACACGAATGGTTTCAAAGACACCATCACCGTATGAAAACGCACGGTCGGCAACAGAAACAGAGCTGTTCAATCTATAATCGACGAACCATGTCATGGCTAAAAACTCAAAATTGAAGGTTAGCTATGATAACGCAAAAAAGAATGGCGTCCCATAGGGGGTTCGAACCCCTGTTACCGCCGTGAAAGGGCGGTGTCCTAGGCCTCTAGACGAATGGGACATATAAATACTTTCTTTACGAAAGAAATTGGAGCGGGAAACGAGGCTCGAACTCGCGACCCCAACCTTGGCAAGGTTGTGCTCTACCACTGAGCTATTCCCGCGTAAACATTTTAAAGAGTGGCGTCCCATAGGGGGTTCGAACCCCTGTTACCGCCGTGAAAGGGCGGTGTCCTAGGCCTCTAGACGAATGGGACACATTTTAACACACTAGATCACGACACAATCATTTACACAGTAAATAAAAGTGGCGTCCCATAGGGGGTTCGAACCCCTGTTACCGCCGTGAAAGGGCGGTGTCCTAGGCCTCTAGACGAATGGGACACAATTCAGTTTTGACAAAACTGTAAACTGATCACTCTGCTATCGCTAACAAGAATGATGGAGCGGGAAACGAGGCTCGAACTCGCGACCCCAACCTTGGCAAGGTTGTGCTCTACCACTGAGCTATTCCCGCATTACTAACCGCTCTACTCTATTCAAGCGATTTACGACCTCTATTTACATAGAGCATCCTAAATAGTGGCGTCCCATAGGGGGTTCGAACCCCTGTTACCGCCGTGAAAGGGCGGTGTCCTAGGCCTCTAGACGAATGGGACACAATTCAGTTTTGACAAAACTGTAAACTGATCACTCTGCTATCGCTAACAAGAATGATGGAGCGGGAAACGAGGCTCGAACTCGCGACCCCAACCTTGGCAAGGTTGTGCTCTACCACTGAGCTATTCCCGCATTACTAACCGCTCTACTCTATTCAAGCGATTTACGACCTCTATTTACATAGAGCATCCTAAATAGTGGCGTCCCATAGGGGGTTCGAACCCCTGTTACCGCCGTGAAAGGGCGGTGTCCTAGGCCTCTAGACGAATGGGACACAAGTCAGTTTTGACAAAACTGTAAACTGATCATTCTGCTATCGCTAACAAGAATGATGGAGCGGGAAACGAGGCTCGAACTCGCGACCCCAACCTTGGCAAGGTTGTGCTCTACCACTGAGCTATTCCCGCATTACTAACCGCTCTACTCTATTCAAGCGATTTACGACCTCTATTTACATAGAGCATCCTAAATAGTGGCGTCCCATAGGGGGTTCGAACCCCTGTTACCGCCGTGAAAGGGCGGTGTCCTAGGCCTCTAGACGAATGGGACACAATTCAGTTTTGACAAAACTGTAAACTGATCACTCTGCTATCGCTAACAAGAATGATGGAGCGGGAAACGAGGCTCGAACTCGCGACCCCAACCTTGGCAAGGTTGTGCTCTACCACTGAGCTATTCCCGCAAAACACTTCTCATACACATCTAAAAATAGGTAGACTACACAAACATCCTTATGAAAAGATGGCGTCCCATAGGGGGTTCGAACCCCTGTTACCGCCGTGAAAGGGCGGTGTCCTAGGCCTCTAGACGAATGGGACAACGTTGCAATCTTGCTGTGTGAGCGGGTGCGTATATTACTGTTACTAATCTTAAAATCAACAGTTTTTTTCATTAATTTAAGCCACTTAGACAAAAAGTCGCTTTAGAAATCAATCTGATCGGAGTCATTATGCAATGCAAACCTCTTTTACTTGCTCTATCCCTATCCACTCTTTTATTGGCTGGCTGCTCTACAACACACTATATAAGCATTACTCCAAAGGTTGATGTTAAAAACTCTGGATTAACAAATGACCGTGTCATTGACGTATCCACCAGCACAAAACTCACCAATGCAATCGGATCTATAAAGACAGGCATTAACGAGCGAGCAGACATATTTACTACAAACGACATTAACCAAAGCGTAAAGGAAAGCGTCTTAAAAGGATTACGTGAATTAGGCTTCACTCCAGACCAAGGCGTCATGCCACCTGCTGATTTACAGATAGACATTACAAAAATGAGCTACACCACGAAAGTGGAGACATTAAAAACCGTTGCCACTCTTGAATTTGAATTAAAAACAACGCTGTCAGCAAAAGGCCAAACTTATAAAGCCAACTACGGCTCTCAAAAAGTCAGAGAGTATGGAACCATGCCCTACCAACAAGCAATTCAGGACGACATGAATGAACTTGCCAGCCAAACCGTTAACCGCTTACTAGGCGACCCCAACGTCATTGCATTATTGAAACAGTAAGCCTTCTAATAAATAGCTGCTTTCTTACTCAATAAAGCAGCTATTTTTCTTTTCACACCTTGATCCGCATTAAGTAAAGTGTAAAGTGACTCCTCTCCCCACACAGCTTCAGTAAGGATAACGTGGTGCAAATTCGCAAATCTAACAAACTCTCCAACATCTGCTATGAAATACGCGGCCCAGTACTTAAAGAAGCCGTACGCATGGAAGAAGAAGGTCAACGCATACTAAAGCTGAACATAGGCAACCCTGCGCCATTTGGCTTTGAAGCGCCGGATGAAATATTGGTTGATGTAATTCGTAACCTGCCTACTTCACAAGGTTATTGCGATTCCAAAGGCCTCTTTTCAGCACGCAAAGCCGTTATGCAAAAATACCAAGCAATGGGAATAAAGTCGGCTGACGTCAACCACGTCTGGATGGGGAACGGTGTCAGCGAACTGATTGTTTTGGCCATGCAAGGCTTACTGAATGACGGCGATGAAATCCTTATACCGGCTCCGGACTATCCACTTTGGACAGCGGCAGCCACGTTGGCTGGCGGCTATGTCAAACATTACCTGTGCGATGAAAGCTCTGGTTGGCAACCCGACATCAACGACATTCGCTCCAAAATCTCTAACAAAACCAAAGCCATCGTCATTATCAACCCGAACAACCCAACAGGGGCGGTCTATGAAAAAGACGTTCTTGAATCAATCGTCAACCTTGCGGAAGAACATAACTTACTGATTTTTTCGGATGAGATTTACGACAAAATCCTCTATGACGAAGCAAAGCACATTCCTACAGCCACACTCACAGAAGGGCGAGCACCCTGCATTACGTTCGGTGGACTATCAAAAGTATATCGCACCGCAGGATTCCGATCAGGCTGGATGGCAATTACAGGTGACAGGAGTGGCATTAGCGACTACATAGAAGGTCTGGACATATTAAGCTCCATGAGACTATGCGCTAACGTACCTGCCCAACATGCTGTACAAACGGCGTTGGGGGGCTATCAGAGCATTAACGAGCTTATTACTCCTGGCGGCCGTTTATACGAACAACGCAAGGTCGCATGGGAAGCGCTTGATAGCATCCCTGGTGTTCATTGCCATAAACCAGAGGGCGCCTTGTACCTATTCCCTCGCCTTGACCCTAAGATGTACAAAATACAAAACGATATGGATCTTGTGTTGCAGTTTCTACGGGAAGAAAAAGTACTTATCGTTCAAGGCACCGGCTTTAATTGGCCCACACCCGACCATGTGCGCTTCGTCTTCCTTCCTCATGTCGAAGAACTCTCTCCTGCCATGGATCGATTTGCTGCATTTTTAAGTCGATTAAGAAAGCGCTAAGCTCTCTCTTGAATAAATTCAAGAAAGCCCTACTATGCTCCTTAACAGTTTCTTAAGGAGCATAGTCATGCGTATTATTCTGTTTTTACTGACAAACCTAGCTGTCATGGTGGTAGCGGGTATTGTTTTAAGCCTTTTAGGTGTTAACGGTTACATGACCAGCAATGGCCTAAACTTCACATCTCTGCTTATTTTCTGCGGTGTGTTTGGCTTTACTGGCAGCCTAATCTCACTGCTTCTATCAAAATGGATGGCAAAACGTGGATCAGGCGCCGTTGTTATCGAACAACCTCGTAATCACAAGGAAGTATGGCTACTGGATACAGTGAAAGAACTTTCGCAGAAAGCCGGTATCAAAATGCCTGAAGTTGCGATATTTCCAGCTCATGAAGCCAATGCGTTCGCAACAGGCTGGAATAAAAACGATGCACTCGTCGCAGTATCAAGCGGCATGCTAGATCGTTTTTCACCAGATGAAATCAAAGCAGTATTAGGACATGAGATAGGCCATGTGGCGAATGGTGACATGATTACTTTGTCTCTCATTCAGGGCGTGGTAAACACCTTCGTCATGTTCTTTGCTCGGATAGCCGCCTACGCTGTTGATCAGCTCTTACGCAAAGACGACAACGAAGGCTCAGTAGGTTGGGGTTACTACATCGCCACATTTGTTTTCGAAATTGTATTTGGTATTTTGGCGTCAATGATTGTTATGTGGTTCTCGCGTTTTCGCGAATACCGAGCCGATGAAGCCGGCGCAAGGTTGGCAGGCAAAGGCGCTATGATTGCCGCACTTGCAAGATTGCAACAGGAACACGAAGAAAGTCGCATGCCAGACTCCATGCTTGCTTTCGGCATTCGTCGCGGGAAAACACCAACAATGGGTGAACTGTTCTCGAGCCACCCACCTATTGAAGAGCGCATCAAAGCACTTCAGGCTCTGTAGAACGAAAAGACTTAGGTCATTAGAAGAGCCAAAAAAATGCCAGCAAAGTCGCTGGCATTTTTTCGAATCCTCAAACTCATTTACTTTGCTTTGTTTCTTTGTGTCTCATAGATAAACGCCATCAAGGGAATACCTACGTCTTTCACCACGTCAACAAAACGGATCCCGTACACATAAAAATATTCCACACCCATCCTAGATAAAAAGTCATTATCTACTAGGCTCGCTTGAACCTGCTCTAGCATCTGAATTTCTTGAGAACGAATTTCACAGTCTAACTTTAATAAATGATTATAGGGACCCACCTTGACATTGCAATTAAGCTTCATCGTTTGATTGACAGAGCCAAAGTCTTCTTTTGAAATCAGCTTAGCCCCACCCAAGCTCAAATCAATAATCACGGCCGATGAGGCAGAGGCAATGGATACCGGCGAATCATTAGGTTCTATATTACATATTAAGCGCGTCTCAACTCGCACAGCTTGTCGCACTTCTGAGGTTTCAACATACTCAGGGTATGCAATGTGCAAATGGGCTGCAGGCTCCATATAACTTTTTGCTACCTTACTCGAAAAAGCGCACACATGAGTGCTTAGCATCAAGCGAACATTCACCACTTGACTATCACGAACAAGGATACTTTTGCCATTCAACTTGGGAGTGGACAAAATAAGCGATCTTCCAGGGATATTCCCTAACACCTTGACCATATAACGCCCAGGCGGAGAGATAAACTCTACCTGCACATTCGTCCCTATAGGTACTTCAAGATCTCCTAGATCGACCTGCATTACTCCAGCCATGCTCTTACCTTAGCTTTACTTATTATGTGAGAAGCCAACAGCACTAATACGACTTGACGAAGCGCAGTCATCAACAGTAACCACACACGTATTCAATTCGTCTCTTTCTACATAGTGCTTTCGCAGCCAATCAAAGACATTGTTTTCTTTGTTTTCTCGGTACTTATAACGCAATCTAGCATCATCTCTTGCCACATCATAGATTGCCTGAATGTTTCGAGCCAGCATTTCTTCGGCAATCGATCCCAGACGCGTTGTAACGGCAGGAATCCAGCCAGAGCTAATCGCATCGCTTTCAGTAAGATGGAGCGTGTTTATGCCTAAAAACTTGCATAAGGATTGATACACCATCCAAGTGCCTTTTTCACGTCCTTGCTTGCTGTAACCCGCGATATGAGGCGTGGCAATATCCGCCACACTCACGAGTTCCTGATTAATAACGGGTTCGCCGTCCCACACGTCTAACACTAAATGCAGGTCACCCTCTAACTCTTTATAGCGTGCAAGCAACGCCGATTCGTCAATTACCCCACCTCGACCAGCAGAGACAATCGCGACACCAGAGGATAATTTAGATAGCTCTTCACTGCCAACCATCCCCTCAGTAGGAAACACTCCAGAGCGAGTCAAGGGCGCGTGCAGCGATATCACACCGCAACTTAATACGTCCTCCAGAGACACAAAATTAGCCTGATCTACAGTCTGCTCTTTAAATGGATCATAAACACAAACCTGACAACCCATTGCTGAAAAACGTTCATAAACTGTCTTGCCGACATTGCCATAGCCAATGACACCAATTTTTTTATCCAGCCAGCGAAAACCTTTGGTCATGTATAAATGACTTAATCCGCTAAAAACGTAATCGGCAACCGCTTCCGCATTACAACCAGGCGCACTACTAAACCCAATGCCCGCCTTGTTTAAATACGCCAAATCAATGTGATCCACACCAATGGTTGCACTTCCAACAAAGCGAACACGACTCCCCTCGAGCAAGGCTTGCGTTACTTTAGTCACCGATCGAACCAATAACACATCGGCGTCTTTAACTTGTGCATTGGTCAAGGTTCGCCCATTAACCAGCTCAACATCACCCAAATGCGAAAATAAAACTTTGGCATTTGGCATGTTTTCATCTGCAATAATCTTCATATCGTTGCTTTAAAAACTCACTAAACTCTAAATCAGGAAAGCGCTGTGCCAATAAATAAGCAGAAAATGTTTCCGCACGAACTGGCAAGCCTGAAACAACATACTTACCCACCTGAGTCATAACCGCGCTTTCAAAATGCTCAGCGTTATAGTCAGGCATGGATAAATTATCGACACTTACTCGAAAAGGTAACCCTGCCGCCCAATGCAAAACGCACTCAACGGCCTGTGGCCTCACTTCAACTTGCTCAAACTTTGCTTGTGTCTGCAAGTCGCGAGTATCCGACTCATACCAATAACCATAATCTTCTAATAATCGCCTTTTATCACCCGCAATACACCAATGGCTGACCTCATGAAGAGCGCTCGATGCATAATCAAGACGAAAGAAAATTTTCGCACTATCATTAGGTTCCGCTGGAACATAAAGAGGCTCTTGCGCCCCACCAATAAGACAGGTATTAAAATTCGAAAGGAAACAGGCATTAAAAGCCGCCACAAGCTGTGTTGCACTTGCCAAGCGTACACTCCAAATGTAAAGAATTATCACACAAGAAACAAAAATGCGCTACGCAAAGAAAAGAATCTCACGTAACGCACATTTATACGTCAAGCCACAAACACCGCCTGAATAACCATTAAAACCGCAAATTTGTGTTAGCAGTATTATTTAACCGCGATAGTAACGTTTAACCACGATAGTATCGTGAAGGCACAAAAGGCATCGCAACTTGCTTCAGCGGAATAGACTTCCCTCTCACGCTTGCAAACAAAGCACTTTCAGCATCCAACGCTTCAGTAGATACATATGCCATAACAATAGGTTGGGCCAGACTTGGTGAAAAGCCACCACTGGTTACTGAACCTTTCACTTCACCAGAAGCATCAACGACCTCAACGCCCTCACGAACTGGAGCGCGCCCATCTACCAAGAAACCAACCCGTTTTTTGGCCGGTTTATTCGTAAATTCTGGCAATATAATATCGGCACCCGGGAAGCCACCAGCTCGATCACCCCCTGAGCGACGAACTTTTTGTATTGCCCAATTAAGAGACGCCTCTACTGGGGTCGTCGTCGTATCAATATCATGGCCATACAAGCACAAGCCTGCTTCAAGGCGCAATGAGTCACGCGCCCCAAGACCAATCCATTCAACTTCATCATAAGCCAAAAACGCATTAGCAAATGCCTCAGCATGATCATTTGGTACAGAAACCTCATAACCATCTTCGCCAGTGTAACCAGAACAGCTTACCCACAAATCAACACCTTGCCATTCAAACTTGCTACTTTGCATAAACGTCATTGTGGCCGCATCAGGCACCATACGGGAAAATACTTCACGAGCCTTAGGCCCTTGAATTGCTAACAATGCACGATCTTCAATTACTTCAACTTCACACCCCACCAAAGAGGCCTCCAAGTAGGCAAAGTCTTGCTCTTTACAACCAGCATTAACAACCATAAAAACTTCATCGCCCCAATTGGCAAACATAAGATCGTCCGTAATGCCGCCTTTGTCCGTAGTAAACATGCCGTATCTTTGCATTCCTTTGGCTAAACCCAACACATCAACAGGCAATATAGCTTCTAACGCCTCTTTAACGCCTTCCCCTCTTAACAACACTTGCCCCATATGCGACACATCAAACAGACCCGCATTTTCACGAGCCCACAAATGCTCTTTCATCACCCCTAAAGGGTACTGAACTGGCATTTCATAACCTGCGAACTCAACCATTCTGGCACTAGAAGCAATATGTTGATCATACAAAGCAGTACGTTTCATAACGAGAACCTTAAATAAAGTAATGAATGTGTTTGTTTCCGATTGGAAACAGAGTATCGAAAAGGTGCAGGATTTGACAAGCGTTTAACCACAATAATTCAAAACAAAATCAGAGCAAACGCAATATATACAACCTAAAAAATTAAACAAACGGTCAGGATTATAAACATATAAACTTAATAATTCTGATCGAATGACTGTTTCCAATTGGAAACTTTTTGATTATGATAAGCAAAAATGACGTAAACCGAACAATGACTGACGTTCTTAGAAAGATGATCTTTTTTCATCATCTTAGACTGCCTTAGTGTTATTATACGCACGACTCATTGTCTTTTGGGCATACATGTTTATTTAAGAGGAATTTCCCCATGGCGAATACCGAAGCCTTTTTCAGCCAAACTTTAGCTGAGCGAGATCCAGAACTTTTTGCAACGATTGTTGAAGAGCAAGAACGCCAAGAAACAGGTATTGAATTGATTGCTTCAGAGAACATCACTTCAAAAGCCGTTTTAGAAGCACAAGGTTCTGTTCTAACAAACAAATATGCAGAAGGTTACCCGAATCGTCGTTACTACGGTGGCTGTGAAGCGGTAGATGTTACCGAGCAACTTGCTATCGATCGCGCGAAGCAATTGTTCAACTGTGAATTCGCAAACGTACAGCCTCACTCTGGCGCCCAAGCAAATGGCGCAGTGATGCTTGCCCTACTACAACCAGGCGACACAATTTTAGGCATGTCTTTGGATGCTGGCGGTCACTTGACTCACGGCGCGCCACCAGCTCAATCTGGCAAATGGTTTAACGCGGTTCAATACCAAGTAAACCCAGAAACACTATTGATCGATTACGATGCAATCGAAGCCCAAGCGCTAGAGTGCAAGCCAAAAATGATCATCGCGGGTGGCTCCGCTATTCCACGTGTTATTGATTTCAAGCGTTTCCGTGAAATTGCTGACAAGGTTGGCGCTTACCTATTCGTTGACATGGCACACATTGCAGGTCTTGTTGCGACTGGCGCTCACCCATCTCCACTTCCACATGCGCACGTTGTAACAACCACGACCCACAAAACACTACGCGGCCCTCGTGGCGGCATGATTCTTTCCAACGATCTAGATCTTGGTAAAAAAATCAATTCAGCTGTTTTCCCTGGCTACCAAGGCGGCCCACTAATGCACGTTATTGCTGGTAAAGCAGTCGCATTTGGCGAAGCACTGAAACCTGAGTTCAAAGTGTACATCGACCAAGTGGTTGCGAACGCGAAAGCATTGGCTGCTGTCATGATCGAACGTGGTTGCGATATCGTCACCGGCGGAACGGACAACCACCTAATGCTGGTTGATCTTCGCCCTAAAGGCTTAAAAGGTAACGTGGTTGATAAAGCGCTAGAGCGCGCTGGCATCACCTGTAACAAAAACGGCATTCCTTTCGATACTGAAAAGCCAATGATCACTTCTGGTATCCGTATCGGTACACCAGCGGCCACATCTCGCGGCTTTGGCGTTGAAGAATTTGAAAAAGTTGGCCACCTAATCAGTGACGTACTTGACGGTTTAGTTGAGATGCCTGAAGGCAATCCAGAAGTAGAAGCACGCGTGCTTGCTGAAGTAAAAGAGCTTTGCAAACGCTTCCCACTTTACCGCTAAAAATCACATACCCAAGGCGCTAAACTCCTTGGGTATTTTTTTAAAGAGGCATAAATACTATGAGCACTATTCCAGAAAACCTAAAATACGCAGACTCTCATGAGTGGGTTTTAGACAACGGCGACGGCACCGTTACTGTTGGCATTACCGATCATGCGCAAGATCTACTAGGCGATGTTGTTTACGTTGAACTTCCAGAAGTAGGTGCAGAAGTTACCGCGACAGAACAGTTTTCTCTTGTAGAATCTGTAAAAGCGGCATCCGACATTTATGCCCCTGTTAATGGTGAAGTTATTGCCGTTAATGACGCTCTTAATGATGCCCCAGAATTAATCAACGAAGTGCCTTTTGAAGGTGCATGGATTGCAAAAATCAAGCTTAGCGACGCCGCCGATCTTGATAAACTACTTGATGCTGCAGGCTATTCAGCCACTATCGAATAGTCTCACTATAGGCTCTCCTAAACTAGTACCGAGAGCCTACTCTCCCCGTTCCAATCTTAATAGGTGATTAAACCATGACCTCGTGCATTCGCGATTTGTTAAACAACGATGAATTTATTGCTCGCCATATTGGCCCTGATGAATCAGAGCAAGCCAAAATGCTAGCAACAATCGGCATAAACAGCCTTCCAGAACTGATCGAAAAAACAGTCCCTGAAGCCATTCGTCAAGCAAATCTAGACCTTTCAGCCAACCCTGTTAGCGAAAGCGAAGCACTTGTGCAGCTAAAAGCCATCGCCAATCAAAACAAAGTGGCGCGTTCTTTTATCGGCATGGGCTACCATGACACACACGTGCCATCACCTATTCTGCGTAATCTATTAGAAAACCCAGGCTGGTACACAGCGTACACACCTTACCAACCCGAAATTTCTCAAGGTCGCTTGGAAGCTCTATTAAACTTCCAACAAGTCATTATCGACCTGACTGGCATGGAAATATCCAACGCCTCTTTATTGGACGAAGCCACAGCAGCAGCCGAAGCAATGACGCTGATGAAGCGCTCTAACCGTAAGAAGAGCGACAAACTCTTTGTTGCAAGCCACTGCTTGCCACAAACCATTGACGTAGTTAAAACACGTGCCGAGTTACTAGAAATTGAAGTCATCATTGATGACATCGCTAACTTCGCACAACATGATGTGTTTGGCGCCATATTCCAATACCCAGGCATTGACGGCACAGTATCTGATTTGTCACCTATCATTGCGCAAGCTCACGAACAAGGTGCGCTTGTTAGTATTGCTGTTGATCTATTGTCTCTTGTGCTTTTGAAATCACCAGGCGACATGGGGGCCGATATCGTTTTCGGTTCCGCTCAGCGTTTCGGCGTACCGATGGGCTTCGGCGGACCTCACGCAGCCTTCCTAGCCACCAAAGACGCATTCAAGCGTTCTATGCCTGGCCGCGTTATCGGCGTATCAAAGGACAGCCATGGCAAACCAGCACTTCGTATGGCGATGCAAACTCGTGAACAGCACATTCGTCGCGAAAAAGCGACATCAAACATTTGTACCGCTCAAGCATTACTTGCCATGATGGCTGGCTTCTATGCCGTTTACCATGGTCCAGATGGGCTGAAGAAAATCGCCACTCGCGTTGCCGCATTAACACATTGTTTTGCTAACGCCATTCAAAAACAAGGCTTCACAACGAACGCAAGCTACTTTGATACCGTTATCGTTAATACTGGTGAGCAAACCGACATCATCATGGCGAAGGGCGCCGCGAAGTTAATGAACTTCTATAAAGCGTCTGACAGCCAAGTGTCTATCGCACTTAATGAAACCATTACACCAACTGATCTTATCGATTTAGCGGAATGTTTTGGTGCAAAACTATCGTTAGAAGACATCCAAAACACGGAAAGCGCTTATGGTTTTGATGCTGCATTATTGCGTCAAGATGCCATTCTGACTCACCCAGTATTTAATAGTCACCACAGCGAAACCGAACTGATGCGCTACATGCATCAATTGGAAGTGAAAGACATCGCTCTAAATCAAAGTATGATTCCTCTTGGTTCTTGCACCATGAAACTAAACGCAGCATCAGAAATGATTCCAGTTACTTGGGCTGAGTTTGGTCGTATTCACCCGTTCGCACCGAGCAATCAAGTATCAGGCTACGAAGCATTGCTACAAGAACTGATTGATATGCTGTCCAAAGCGACTGGCTATGACACGGTTTCATTGCAACCAAACTCTGGAGCACAAGGTGAATACGCTGGCCTTATTGCCATCGATAAATATCATAAGTCTCGAGGCGATCACGACCGCGATGTTTGTTTGATTCCAAGCTCTGCTCACGGAACAAACCCAGCTTCTGCCGCTCTAGCTGGTATGAAAGTAGTGATTGTCAAATGTGACGATAACGGCAACATTGATCTGGTGGATCTTGCTGAAAAAGCAGAGAAGCACGCTGCGCAACTTAGCTGCATCATGGCAACATACCCGTCTACTCACGGCGTATTTGAAGAACACATTCGCGAAGTTTGCGACATTGTTCACAAATTTGGTGGTCAAGTGTACATTGATGGCGCTAACTTAAACGCATTGGTTGGCGTTGCACCTCCAGGTACATTTGGTGGTGACGTTTCTCACCTTAACCTACACAAAACATTCTGCATTCCACACGGTGGCGGTGGCCCTGGCATGGGCCCTATTGGTGTCAAATCTCACCTTGCGCCTTTCTTGCCGGGACATGCAGTAACACCAGTAATGGGGATGGCTGACCAACACGGCGCCGTATCTGCTGCCCCATACGGAAGTGCAAGCATCCTTGTTATTACTTGGATGTACATCAAAATGATGGGGGACAAAGGCTTACGCGATGCGACCTTTAACGCCATTCTGAATGCCAACTACATCGCTAAACGTTTAGGCGAACATTACCCAGTGCTTTACACTGGTAAAAATGGCACCGTGGCACACGAATGCATTATTGATATTCGCCCACTAAAAGCAGAGTCAGGCATCAGTGAAGAAGACATTGCCAAGCGATTGATGGACTTTGGTTTCCATGCCCCAACCATGTCTTTCCCTGTTGCCGGTACCTTGATGATCGAACCAACAGAGTCTGAAAATCTTGAAGAACTAGACCGTTTCTGCGACTCCATGATTCAGATCCGCAAAGAAATCAGCAAGGTGCAAGCTGGTGAATGGCCTTTAGAAGACAACCCGCTTGTGAATGCCCCACACACAGCAGACAGTCTTTTAGACAGCGAATGGAATCACACCTATTCACGTAAAGAAGGCGCTTATCCTTTAAACTGGATCAAGGCCCGCAAATACTGGCCTCCTGTTGGCCGTATCGACAACGTCTACGGTGACCGCAACCTATTCTGCGAATGCCCACCAATAGACAGCTACGAAGACTAACATCCTCAGTATTTGTTAAAAGTATCAGGAACGACAAGGGTGAATCAGAAATGATTCGCCCTTTTTCTTGGGCGGCGATAAAGAGTTAAGGAGGACGATGCGCCAATAATAAATTCCATAACATTGTTTTCAATATTTATGATTAAAATCAAAAACACTGCCATTCTCAGCTTACTTAAGATATCTCAAATAAAGGCCGCGAAAACACAAGGCTTAACTTAACGCCCTTCCAAGCAAGCTGAAATAATTGTGAAAGGCTTGATTAATACGAAGTCGCTGTTCTCCTTGAGGGTAAAGACCAACCTTTGCCTCTTCTGAATAACGCGTACCTTTAACTAAAAAGGAACTGGTCGGTTTTGCGTCCTCTACGAAGGCCTCAAAGGCGCGCGCTGCCATTTCTTCTGGCTTAGCGTAGTAGATGACTTTTAGCTTTTGATCGGTAAGGCGGGATATTTGAAACATATCACTTGGCTCATCTCCTTGCTCGTTGAGCATAATGGCTTTGAAGCATTCGGCTAATAATAAACTAAGTGGATGAGGTTGTTTGTTACGAGACAATTGTAATTGAGCGCTCTTTAACCAACATACAGAAGCGAAATGAACAGTTGATACATGTAGGAACATTTTTTCTCCCATATAATGGTCGAAGGCGTGAAACCACTCATGGGCAAGACTGCCTGCTCCCGCATTTTTTGCTAAGGACAATTGTCTCGTTGCCGGAACGTAATGAGCCGCAACACCGGGTCTTCCGCCTTTTCCATATTGAAGCCCAAGAGTACCTCGCAAAGAAATTAATACTTCAGGCCCTTGCAGCACAGACATGAGATCCTCTAACGCACGATAGAAATTCACCGCCGCTCGATCTCTTTCCTCTGTCGTCACCCATCGCCCCATTTCAATACCACGAAAATCAAATTGCCGTCGTATCATGACAAAATTAATAGGGGTTTGATTAAAAGACATGCTAACTCTCTAATGGACTCGATTCTAAACAGTAGTAATCTCTATATTGCGTCAAATGTTACGCCAAACTTTCGATTGAACTCGGCTATTTTCGCTCGTCGCATCCTCTTTAAATCTTGCAACTGGCTTATTATTCCATGCTTGGCAATTTTGATACTTTTTGGATCACTATTAGCAACGGCACTTTCTATTTCGAGCTCATATTGATCTAAAAGCGCATCATAATCGTCTTGGTACGCCTCCTCCACCAACGCCAAAGCAACTTGATGCTGATAACTGGACGCCTGCTCGATATGTTTTTGGATGTAAGTCAGTGAATTATCAAAATACAACTGCTTTAGTGTGTCTGTTTGCGAGCCTGCGCTCTTAAGCGTACTTTTCCTATCGTCAGACAACACCCTAGCCTGAAGAACTTCGGCTTCATAGTTAACTCCGCCGGCCTGTGTAAAACCTACAGGCACAGTATTTAGCACAAGAATCGCGGTAAGAGACTGCAACTTCTTAAAGAAAACTTTCTTCATACTTATCTTCTTAATCAATGTCGATGCAACAAAGCCATCACTGCATATTATTAAGATGAAAAAACAAGAACAACACCCTAAGAGCCGTTGCACATTTTAATCACATCTTTACATTCCTAAGCGCTCAGAACACTTACTCTGACAAGACATAACAGCACAGTAGAAATTCAGCTTATAGAGTTTGAATTCGAACCACGGTATTAACCGCAAAAAAAGACCTGCACTTGCAGGCCTTTAACATCAGATATTGGTTAATGATAAATCAAGCCAAAATGCCTGTTAATTTCTCATTCATTAAGGATTGCCACTCTTTATCTAACGGCGCTTCGAACAACATTCGCTCACCATTCAACATGATATCAAGACGGGTTGCGTGCAGACACAAACGTTTAAAGCCAAGCGCTTTGGTCTCTTTTAATGACTCTGCAGGCGAATACTTCTCATCACCTACAATTGGATAGCCAGCATGCAGAGTATGAACACGGATCTGATGTGTTCGACCGGTTACCGGCTCACATTCGACCAAACTATAGCCTTCAAACTGTCGCACCAACTTAAACCGAGTCAAACTTTCCTTTCCATCCGTGTGAACCCTGACAATACGCTCACCGGATTGCAGTTCGTTTTTTAGCAAAGGAGCATTAACCTGCAACTTTCGCTTTGGCCAACTGCCGTAAACCAAAGCAAGATACGTTTTTTGCACACCCTCTTTTTCACGCAATGCGGTATGCAACTCTTTTAGAACCGCACGCTTCTTGGCTATCATAATCAGACCAGAAGTATCACGATCCAATCGATGAACAAGCTCAATGAACTTCTCTAACGGTCGCATTTGGCGAATGACTTCCACCAAACCAAAACTTAGACCGCTGCCGCCATGAACCGCTAACCCAGAAGGCTTATTAACCACGATTAACCCTTTATCCTCATAGACGATGCGTGATTCTATCTCGCTCTTAAGTCTATCTGACAACACGGGTTTATCCGATTCTGGCGCAATTACAATAGGCGCAATACGCACAACATCTTCATTTTGAAGACGATAATCCGGTTTGGTTCGCTTCTTGTTAACACGAATCTCCCCTTTTCTTAATAAGTTGTAAATCTTGCCTTTCGGAACCCCTTTAAGAAAGGTGACCAAAAAATTATCAATTCGCTGACCCGTATTATTCTCGTCAATAGTGACGTAACGAACCGCTGGACGCTCTGCTGAATTTAGTTCTGAGTCCGACATAAGCTAAGATTGGTTTCCTTTATAATTGAAGCACTTAGTTTTTACTGTTATATTCACATTCGCAAAGGGTAAGAGGCAACAAAACACCTCGAAGATAAGATGCAAGAATTGAATGACAATTGCCGAAGCGACACTTTGGCCCCCTATCTTACCTCTGTAACAGTTAATCTTAAATAATAAACCGCATGATTCGGAAAAATCCGCTTCAGTGGAAGGAACTCTCATTAAATTGCTCGACCGCGCGTTCGCGTTGTTTCGTATAAAAGGCAAAAAAACGAGACCGGTTAAAGAGACTATTTGGTATTAATCACGGCAGCGACCGCACAAAAACGTTTAAGTACTAGTAAACGAATCGCGTACTCTTCTCGCCAGAAAAGACTGAATGACTTGCTCTAATTCTGAGTCAGATTTATTAATGGTTACCCTATCACTGTTGTGTCTCTTTCGTTTCAGCGCTAACAGAGTTCACACATATAATGATTAGAATGCTTATCAATGCAACTCAACAAGAAGAGTTGCGCGTTGCCCTAGTAGACGGACAGCGTCTGTACGATCTTGACATCGAGTCCGGTTCACGCGAACAGAAGAAATCAAACATATACAAAGGACGCATCACTCGCATTGAGCCGAGTTTAGAAGCTGCGTTTGTTGATTTCGGCGCAGATCGTCACGGTTTCCTACCACTAAAAGAAATTTCCAAAACCTATTTTTCCAAAAAATCCAATCACGAAGGCCGAATTAACATCAAAGATGTGTTAAGTGAAGGTCAGGAAGTGATTGTTCAAGTGGACAAAGAAGAGCGCGGAAACAAAGGCGCAGCGCTAACCACATTTGTTAGCTTGGCCGGTCGTTATTTGGTTTTAATGCCAAACAACCCACGTGCTGGTGGCATTTCTCGTCGTATCGACGGCGATGACAGATCACACTTAAAAGAAGCTATGTCAGGCTTAAACACTCCAGAAAACGGCGGGCTTATTGTTCGTACCGCGGGTGTTGGCCGTTCAACTGAAGAGCTGCAGTGGGATTTGGACTACCTTGATACTTTGTGGTCTTCAATCACCAAAGCCGCTTCTGAGAAGCCCGCTCCTTTCTTAATTTACCAAGAAAGCAACATCGTCATTCGTGCGATTCGCGATTATCTTCGTGAAGACATTGGCGAAGTGTTGATTGACGAGAAAAGCGCTTACCAAGACGCCATTAACTTTGTTATGCAAGTGATGCCGCACTTTAAGTCACGCATCAAAATGTATACGGATTCTACACCTCTGTTTAACCGTTTCCAGATCGAAACTCAGATAGAAACAGCTTTTCAGCGTGAAGTTCGCCTACCTTCTGGTGGCTCTATCGTTATCGACCCGACAGAAGCCTTAGTGTCTATCGATATCAACTCTGCCCGCGCGACGAAAGGCGGTGATATTGAAGAAACCGCATTGCAAACCAACTTAGAAGCAGCAGATGAAATTGCCCGTCAATTACGCCTACGCGATATTGGTGGTTTGGTCGTAATCGACTTCATCGATATGACGCCAGTGCGCAACCAGAAAGAAGTTGAAAACCGCATGAAAAACGCCTTAGAAGCGGATCGTGCTCGTGTTCAATTAGGCCGCATATCTCGTTTCGGTTTATTAGAAATGTCACGTCAGCGTTTGCGCCCTTCTCTTGGCGAAACCAGCGGTATCGTTTGCCCTCGCTGTAATGGCCAAGGATTCATCCGTGACGTGGAGTCTCTAGCGCTTTCTGTATTGCGTCTTATTGAAGAAGAGTGCTCTAAAGAACGTACCGCTCAGAATCCGTGCTGTTTTACCTGTATCGGTTGCGACCTTCTTGCTAAACGAGAAACGCACCAATATTGCTAAAATTGAGAAACGAAATAACGTTCATATCATCCTTGTGCCAAATCCGCACATGGAAACACCACACTTTGAAGTAGAACGTATTCGTGATGACAGCACTGTTGTTACTCAAAATGAAAACAGCTACACGTTAGTAGAAACACCTGAGCAACCTCCTTACGAACCACGCAAAGCAAGTGAAAATGTTCGCGCTCAAGCTGCTGTGACCAGTATCGCTCCAAAAGCGCCCGCTCCAGAGCATTCTGCTCCGGCCGCGAAGACAGAGAAAAAAGCGCAGGAAAAACCAAGTTTATTCAAGCGCATTATCACCGCTTTGTTTGGTGAAACCCAAAACCAAGCAAAACCAAAAGCTGCGAGCAAACCAAGTCCTAGCACGCCTACAAAATCGGACCGTGACTCTTCCAATAAACCGAATAATCGCACCAATAGAAATAAGCGCAATGTGAGAGCACCAAAATGCCGATCGCGACGACAGCAACAGCAACGAAAAGAACCGCTCAACTCGTCAATCACGACGCGAACAAGCGGAAGCTGGCTCTAAGCCAAATAACAATCGTCGTAATCGCAACAACAAGCAAGACAACCAAGATAATAGAGGCGAAAAGCAAGAAGCGGCTGTAAAAGCCACTCCTCGCCAACCGCAAAAAGAAGTGCCTGAAGTAAAAGAACGTAAGCGAGAGCGAAATGACAATCGTCGTCGCAACGGCAAACTAAAGGACGAAGCGCTAGAAGCAACCAAATTACAAGAGCAAGAAGATGCAGCTCAAGTAGAAGCGGCTCAACAAGCTCTTACTGAGAAAAACGACAACAGTAATGATGAGCCACAGCGCCGTTCACGTCGCTCACGTCGCTCACGTCGTCCTCAAAAAGATGAAAATGGCACGCAACATAGTACTGAATCTGACAACCCTGAGGCACAGCAAGAAGCCGCCAATAATGTCGAAGCAAAAACGAAAGAACCTGTAGTTCAAGCTCAGACAGAAATTGATAAGCCAAACGCTGATAAAACCACTGAAGAGAAAGAAACTACGGCGACCATAGAAACGGCCGAAGCTGTTGAAGCTGTTGAAGCTGTTGAAGCTGTTGAAGCTGTTGAAGCTGAAAAACTAACGACTTCATCAGAAGAGACAACGGAAAAGACACCAAAAGAAGAGACCACTGACACAAAACCAGCGAAACCTAAAATGTCAGTAAAGGCTCAAATGCGCAAAATTGAGCAGGAAAGCCCAAGCTCCGATGATGCAACGAACGCAACAGAAGCACCTAAAGCTGAAGTGGAGCAAAACACAAGTCAAGCGGACACAAAAGCAGACGCTGTGGTTGAAGTAATAGCAGAAGTCGATGAAGCTACTATTGAGCCTCCTAAAGCGACCGAGCCGGTCGCAGTTGAGCAAAAGTCACAAGAAGCAAAGGAAACTGAATCGGCCTCTGACAACAGTACTGATATTGATGCTGATGTAGAAACCCAAAGTGCGCCAACCACAGAAAAGGCAGACGCCATTCCTGAGGAAACCACTCCACGCTCTGGTCGTACTCCACGACGTGGACGCGGCAAACCAGCTGCCAAACCAGCAACAGAGGCAAAAGCACCTGTTGAGCTACCGGCCGCTATTTTGGCACAGCAAGAAAAGCTTCGCCTTGAGCAAGAAGAAAAGCGCAACGCAGCAACATCTCGTCGCCGCTCCTCTTCAGGTCGTGTAAAAAATGACCCAAGACTTGCTCGCACAGAAGAGCACAGTACTGAGTCAACAGAAGCCAACGTGGAATAAGCGCCACTAGCCTCATTGACATACAAAGAGCCCGCACTATGCGGGCTCTTTTGCAAGCAAAGCACTATGAATAACTTAGAATTATTGCTCTAAGTAAAATAACGGACAGGAAACAAATCATGATCATTGATTTTACGCGCTTTAAAGATTGGACTCTTATCGGCGATTTATTTGGTGGAGCGACGACGGCGATCGTCTCGTTGCCTTTAGCGTTGGCTTTTGGTGTTGCATCTGGCGCGGGCGCTGAAGCGGGACTCTGGGGAGCCATTTTAGTTGGCTTATTCGCCGCAATTTTTGGCGGTTCAACCAGCCTTATCTCTGAACCAACTGGCCCGATGACAGTAATCATGACAGCCGTTCTCACCAGCATGATGGCAAGCAACCCTGAAGGTGGCGTAGCCATGGCGTTTACCGTGGTAATGATTGCTGGCTTATTTCAAATTACATTGGGTTATTTAAAGCTAGGAAAATACATCACGCTTATGCCATACAGTGTCATTTCAGGCTTTATGTCCGGCATTGGTATCATCCTTATTATCTTGCAAATTGCCCCTTTCCTGGGGCACACCTCTCCTTCTGGCGGCGTGATGGGGACACTGACAGCCTTACCCAGTCTCATTCTTGATCTTAAGTTTTCTGAATTATTTTTAGGCCTACTAACCTTAGCGGTACTTTTTTACCTGCCTAAAGAGTGGCGCCGCTTTGTGCCACCTCAACTTGTTGCCTTAGTTGCCATTACATTACTGTCTGTCATTTTATTTAACGATTCAGATGTGAGACGCATTGGCGTTATCCCCTCTGGCTTACCTTCCATTCATTGGCCCCATTTCAATCAAAGCGCGTTTATTGAAATGATTATTAATGGATTAGTATTAGGTACATTAGGTTGTATTGACACATTACTCACTGCCGTTATTGCTGACAGCCTCACCCGCAAAGAACACGATTCAAACAGAGAGTTAATTGGCCAAGGTCTTGCTAACTTTTTTCTGGCCTACTTGGCGGCTTACCCGGTGCCGGAGCCACAATGGGAACCGTCGTCAATATACAGTCTGGTGGAAAATCACCACTGGCCGGCATAACAAGAGCATTCATTCTGTTGTTGGTTGTGCTTGGAGCATCAGAATTGATAAGCCCTATTCCTATGGCTGTTCTTGCTGGTATCGCATTGTATGTGGGAATTAATATTCTAGATTGGAGCTTTTTGAAGCGCGCTCATAAAGTCGCCCTTTCGCCAACAATCATTATGTATGGCGTTATGACTTTAACAGTATTTGTTGATTTAATGGTCGCGGTAGGTATTGGCGTTTTTATCGCCAACATCATGACAATTGAAAAACTTAGCCGATTGCAATCAGGCAATGTAAAAGCAATAAGTGATGCCGACGACGATATTCCGCTATCCGAAGAAGAAAAAGCACTGTTGGATCAGGCGGACGGAAAAGTATTACTTTTCTATTTATCAGGACCTATGATTTTTGGCGCCAGCAAAGCCATTGCAAAACATCACAACCGCATACACAACTACAAGGCTGTAGTGCTTGATTTGAGCGCCGTTCCAATGATGGACTTGACCATTGGCCTTGCATTAGAAAACGCAATAAAAGACGCAATAGAAGCAGATTGTGCCGTTTATATCTTTAGCCCTAACGGACAAACAAGTGAGCGGCTTGAGAAATTAGGTGTTGCAAATCGATTGCCTCATGATGCGTTCTGCGATTCTCGAAAATCTGCCTTGGCCCTTGCTGTTAAAAACTTGCCAACCGTATGAATACCCATTTCCAATAGACCAAAAAAAGCCGCTTTAAAAGCGGCTTTTTATTAACACTATGCTGTTACATGTTTATCAAAGTGATAAGCGTCTAACATCACTTAACAAAGCGTTCAAATAGGTCATAAAGCGACCCGCATCACCGCCATTAACGGCTCTGTGATCATAAGACAAGCACAATGGTAACATTGTACGAGGCTCAAACTCTTTGCCGTTCCAACGCGGTTCAACATCCGCTTTAGAAACACCCAATATGCCAACTTCAGGACAGTTAACGATTGGAGTGAATCCAGTACCGCCGATTGCACCAAGGCTAGAGATAGTGAAACAACCACCTTGCATATCAGCCGGCTTAAGCTGCTTGTCCAGTGCTTTCTTGATCAACTCACCCGCTTCTTTTGCGATCTGGATAACAGATTTTTTATCTGCATCACGCAAAACAGGAACCACCAAGCCAGCAGGAGAATCCACAGCAATACCAATGTGAACATAATGCTTCTGAACGTAGCTTTCGCCATCGGCCATTAGCGACACATTGAAGCTTGGATTCGCTACCATAGCTTGTGCAACGGCTTTAATCAGGAACGGAAGTGGCGTCAATTTAACACCTTGCTTTTCCATCTCGCCTTTCAAGCCCTTACGGAATGCTTCAAGATCAGAAATATCCGCTTTATCGAACTGAGTAACTTGAGGCACAACAAGCGCATTACGCACCATGTTCTGAGCAGTAAGACGCTGAATTTTACTCATCTTAACAACGTCAACATCGCCGAACTTGCTAAAGTCTTGATCTGGAACCGTTGGCAAGCCTGAACCGACAGCAACGCCTGCCGCAGGAGCCGATGTCGCTTTTTGTACAGCGGCTTTTACGTAGGCATGCAAGTCTTCTTTCGTAATACGACCACGTGGACCAGTAGGACGAACAAGTGACAAATCCACACCCAATTCACGAGCAAGCATACGAACCGCAGGGCCTGCATGAACTTTCTTTGAAGGCTCAGTCAAAACAGCAGATTGGTCAGCCGCTGGCGCCGATGCTTTCGCTGGAGCCGCTTTTGGAGCACTGGCCGACGCCACTTTTTCTTCCGCTGGAGCCGGAGCAGCAACAGGTGCTGAACCACCCTCAACTTCAAGCTCAAGAATAAGGTGCCCTTCGGAAACCTTATCACCAACACTGATAGACACAGACTTCACAGTACCTGACTTCGGTGCAGGAATCTCCATGGAAGCCTTGTCAGTTTCAAGTACGATAATGGAATCGCCTTCTTTTACAGTGTCGCCAGCAGCCACAGCGACCTCAATCACTTCAACGCCTTCGGCACCACCAATATCCGGCACATTAACAGATTCAACACCACCAGAAACAACTGCGGCTGGAGTCTGCTCTGCTGCTGGAGTAGATGCTGATTTTTCTGTCTCAGAAGACGCAGCAGAATCAGCTGCCTCGGTCACCATCACAAGAATGTCTGCACCCTCGGATACCGTATCACCTACTTTGATCGAGATTTTTCCAATCTTACCACTGAAAGGAGACGGTATATCCATAGACGCCTTATCTGTTTCCAGTACGATTAAAGAGTCACCCTCTTCAACCATGTCACCTTCGGAAACGCACACTTCAATTACTTCAACGTCAGCGGCGCCACCAATGTCTGGAACAATCACTTTCTCTTCCGCCGCAACGGAAGCAGATGAAGATGAATTTTCTGTTTTAGCTGATGCAGGTTCAGCCGCTTTCGCAGGCTCAGAAGCCGGAGCAGACACTTCTGCACTTTCAACTTCAATAACAAGAAGTTCATCGCCTTCAGAAACTTTATCGCCTTCTTTAACAGTAATGCTTGTTACTTTGCCTGCCATAGAGGATGGAACATCCATGGACGCTTTATCTGTTTCTAAAACAATAATAGATTGGTCCACTTCAATAATGTCACCAACCTTTACACTGATCTCGATAATTTCGACATCAGCCGCACCACCAATATCCGGTACTCGAATGATTTCAGTACTCACAGAAATCTCCTTTGTCTTATAGACGCATCAAACTTAAAAACTTATCTGACTTAAAGAGCTTTCACTCCGTAAGTCAGATACCTAGCTTCTCAGGTAATTAGCAAGTTACCGGATTTGGTTTTTCAGGATCTAAACCAAACTTAGCAATCGCCCCACTAACTACAGATGCATCAACCACACCGTCTTTTGCCAGTGCGCTCAAGGCAGAAACCACTATCCAGTAACGGTTAACCTCGAAGAAATGACGCAATTGAGCGCGAGTGTCACTGCGACCAAAACCATCAGTACCTAGCACATTGTAGGTGCTATTCACGAACGGTCGGATTTGATCTGCAAATAACTTGATATGGTCAGTTGACGCAATAACTGGACCATTTCCATTCAAGCAAGACTCAACATAAGACAAGCGAGCTTCTTGTTCAGGGTGTAGCATGTTCCAACGACTTGCATCTAGACCTTCACGACGCAATTCGTTGAAAGAAGTGACACTCCAAACATCCGAGTTAACACCATAGTCGTTAAACAGCATTTCAGCAGCCGCTTCCACTTCACGAAGAATGACACCAGAACCAAGCAGTTGAACTTGCTTTTTATTGGTTTTCTTAGCGTGAGATTTCAGCTTATACATACCCTTAATAATGCCGTCTTCAACACCTTCTGGCATATCTTCGTGTGTATAGTTTTCGTTCATTACGGTTAGGTAATAGAAAACACTTTCTTTCTCTTTATACATGCGACGCAAGCCATCTTGCATGATGACGGCAACTTCGTATGAATAAGTTGGATCATAAGACACACAGTTAGGAATAAGTCCCGCCTGAATGTGAGAATGACCATCTTCGTGTTGCAAACCTTCACCGTTAAGCGTCGTACGACCTGCTGTAGCACCAATCAAGAAACCACGAGCCTGTGAATCACCTGCCGCCCAAGCCAAGTCCCCAATACGTTGGAAACCAAACATGGAGTAATAGATGTAAACAGGAATCATTGGTAGAGCGCTGTTTGCATAAGATGTAGCCAATGCCAACCAAGCTGAGAATGCACCTGGCTCATTGATACCTTCTTGCAAAATTTGACCGTCAGCAGACTCTTTGTAGTACATAATCTGAGTATGGTCGTGAGGCGTATAACGCTGACCTTCAGAAGAGTAAATACCCAGCTGACGGAACATGCCTTCCATACCAAATGTACGAGCTTCGTCCGCTACAATTGGAACCACACGTTCGCCAATTTTCTTGTCTTTAACCATAACGTTTAGTGCACGCACAAACGCCATAGTAGTCGAAATTTCACGTCCATTTGTTCCCGCGATTTGAGCTTTAAATGCTTCCAAAGAAGGCACTTCAAGCGCTTCACAATCATGGTTACGAATAGGGAAAGCACCATGCAATTCTTTGCGACGAGAACGCATGTATTGCATTTCAGGGCTGTCTTCAGCAGGCTTGTAATAAGGCAAGTCTTTTAGCTCTTCATCGCTAATAGGAATGCCAAATTTGTCACGGAACTGTGCAAGCGATTCTTCATCAAGCTTCTTCGTTTGGTGCGCCGTGTTCTGCGCTTCAGCCGCTTTAAACATGCCGTAACCTTTAACGGTTTGCGCCAAGATAACGGTCGGCTGACCTTTGTGTGAAGTCGCTTCGGAATACGCTGCGTAAACTTTATAAGGATCATGCCCACCACGATTAAGATTCATAATCTCATCGTCAGTCATGTCTTTAACCATTTCTAGCAATTCTGGATACTTGCCGAAGAAATGTTCACGAGTGTAAGCACCACCGTTTGCCTTGTAATTCTGAAGCTCACCATCGCAAACCTCATTCATACGTTTAACAAGCAAACCGTTGTGGTCTTTTGCGAAAAGAGGATCCCAATGACGACCCCATAGACACTTAATGACATTCCAGCCAGCGCCACGGAATACACCTTCAAGCTCCTGAACAATTTTGCTGTTACCACGAACAGGACCGTCAAGGCGCTGCAGGTTACAGTTGATCACGAAAATAAGGTTGTCTAGGTTTTCACGCCCCGCAAGTGCGATTGCACCCAAAGATTCTGGCTCATCACATTCACCATCACCAAGGAAAGCCCATACTTTACGGTCGCCTTGATCAATAAGACCACGACTATGCTGGTACTTCATTACGTGTGCTTGGTAGATAGCCTGTAATGGCCCAAGACCCATAGACACAGTAGGAAACTGCCAGTAATCCGGCATCAACCAAGGGTGCGGATAAGAAGAAATGCCTTTACCGTCAACTTCACGACGGAAATTGTCAAGCTGCTCATCAGTCAAACGCCCTTCAATGTATGAACGTGCGTAAATACCAGGAGAGATATGACCTTGGAAAAAGACCATATCGGCTTGTTGTTTACCGTCATTACCACGGAAAAAGTGGTTAAAGCCGATATCATAAAGCGTAGCCGCAGAAGAGAAGCTAGTAATGTGCCCACCAAGTGTTGAGTCAACACGGTTTGCCTTCATTACCATAGCTAATGCATTCCAACGAATTATAGAACGAATACGACGTTCCATAAAAACATCACCCGGCAATGGCTTCTCATCTTCAGGAGCAATTGTATTCCGGTATGCCGTCGTGATAGACGATGGCAATGACGTTCCCGCTTTTGAAGCTTCATTCGTCAAACGATTTAAAATGTATTGCGCGCGATCAGGACCTTCTTCGCGAAGGACAGACTCAAGCGCATCGACCCACTCTTTCGTTTCAATTGGATCGATGTCTTCGAGAATATGCTGCTCAGTCATCGTGTTAATAACTCCCGCTATTAGAACAGATACTTAACCTTCCAAGGACAATCTATGTATGTAAGCCTTGGAGGCTACTTAAACGAACCATCGGAACTTATATGAATAGCCATAAATAAGTTCCAGCCGACTTCGGATAAAACGACACCCTATTTGATTGCGCTAAAGCGTCGTTTGTATCCGTTCCAATGGCAATTATTATTGTTTTAATTTTATTTCCATTGTATCGACCACTAGTGTACCTAGTCGGATCGCTTCCATTTTGGGTTTGGTTCATCAAACCCAACATTAAGTTTCTACATGCAAATAGCCTTACTAAGTGCACATAAAAATTCAAAACTTTTTACTTAGATAAGTAAGAGAACATTCTTTAAATGCGTCTGCACTTCAGATCTTTTACCAAAACCTTACCTTTCGATAGGCTTTCTTCTATTTCAGAAGTGTCTAATTCGGGCGTAAGATTAACACCTAATCAAGAGATCGCCTAGCCACTCACATCAAGATTGAATAATTCAACCACCCTTGCCCCCGGGTTTTCGAACAAAAAACAGACAAAAAACAGATAGAAATCTTGTCAAAACCCCTAAACTCCCCACTTAGAGACCAAAATTCACCAGCAACATGAAGTGTATAAATTGTGTGAATCTTGCGCATTTTCAATACCTAAGACAATAAACAACAGGCAACACATAGCTCAAAGACGGCCTTTTAGTTATAACAGCCCTCACTAAGGGTATCGAACAGCAGCCTCATGACAGTCATCATTGCATCGCTTGGACAAACCATTCAATCAGCTCAATGCAACATTTTGATCCGCCTCAGTAAAAGACCTCTTAAATCAATCAATATCGATAAATCAACACTGACGCATTACCAATATAACGCTACAATAGTGATTTAATTTCATGCGACAAACTTAGGATAGTACATGACTCTTTTGAGCGCCCCATTAACTAAACATATCCAATCTCAAGTTGCTTTTGCCTTAGAAGAAGACATCGACTCGGGCGACATTACCGCTCAGTTGATTCCTGATGAGCAAACAATTAAAGCCACCGTTATCAGCCGAGAGCCTGCCATTTTGTGTGGTCAGGCTTGGGTTAATGAGGTTTTCGCTCAATTAGGTAATAAGGTGTCCTTAAAATGGCACAACCAAGATGGCGATGAATTAACGATAAATCAGCCATTCCTAACCATTGAAGGTCATGCCAGAACAATTTTAACCGGCGAACGTACCGCTTTAAATTTTTTACAAACGCTGTCCTATACCGCCACCGTCACGAAAGAATACAGCGACATTGTTCAAAATACCCAACTGACTATCTTGGATACACGAAAAACTCTACCAGGCATGCGCCAAGCGCAAAAATACGCTGTGACCGTGGGGGTGGGAAAAATCATCGAATGGGTTTGTTTGATGCGTTTCTTATAAAAGAGAATCACATTATGGCAGCCGGATCTATTGCCAATGCGGTGACAATGGCACAGAAAATCGCACCAGGTAAAATCATCGAAGTTGAGACAGAAAACCTTGAAGAAGTAACGATGGCGGTACACGCAGGAGCCGACATAATAATGCTCGATAACTTTTCCTATGAAGACATGAGCACTGCGGTGTCAAGCTTCAAAGGCCAAGTAAAGTTCGAAGCATCCGGCAATATGGATAAAGAACGCCTATTAAGAGTCGCCCAAACAGGGGTTGATTTTGTCTCTATTGGAGCATTAACAAAACATGTTCAAGCAATAGACTTATCCTTACGCGTAATACAGGAATAAACATGAACGATAGTATTTTAGTTATTAACTGCGGAAGTTCTTCGTTAAAGTTCGCCATCTTAGCTAACGCAGGTCAAGAGACGCTTGTCGAAGGCATCGCTGATCGTTTAGGAACCGATGAGAGCAACATCACGTTCAAATTTGAAGGGACGAAGAATACGCTTACACTCGAAGATGGCAGCCACAAAAACGCCGTTACGCACATCAAAGAGTGGCTAAATGAGCGCCCATCTATCGAGCAAACGCTTGTTGGTATTGGGCATAGGGTTGTTCATGGTGGCGAAACCTTTGGCACGTCCGTATTAATAAACCAAGAAGTATTAGACGGCATTAAAGAGTGCGCGCAATTCGCCCCGCTTCACAATCCAGCGCACGCAAAAGGCATAGAGGTCGCGTTTGAATTATTCCCAGGACTTCCACAAGCTGCTGTATTTGATACTGCCTTTCACCAAACATTGGCGCCAGAGCAATACCTTTACCCGATCCCAATGCACTTCTACCGAGAACATCACTTCCGTAAATATGGCTTCCATGGCACCAGTTACCGATACATAAGCCAACGTTTAGCGCAAATAGTACCTGGCAGTGATCAGCAAGGTGTTCTTGTCGCTCACCTAGGAAATGGCGCCAGCACTTGCGCTATCAACAAAGGACAATCTTCAGATACCAGCATGGGAATTACGCCGTTAGAAGGTTTGATGATGGGGACTCGTTCAGGCAGCCTAGACCCTAGTCTGCTTTCTTTTATTAGCCAAGCTGAAAACATTTCGGCTGATGCTGCGCTCGATATTCTGAACAAAAAAAGCGGCTTATTGGGCGTGTCCGAAATATCCAACGATTGCAGAACGCTTGAAGACGCCATGATGTCTGGCGACCAAAGAGCCAAACTGGCTTTAGATATGTTCGCAGCTCGCACAGCAAAACATTTAGCGAGCGTTGCCACCACGCTAGACAGCATAGACCACCTTGTTTTTACTGGCGGCATTGGTGAAAACTCGGGCTATTTGCGCCAGAGTATTTGCGATCATTTGAAAGCGCTCAATATCCGTATAGACTCAAATAAAAATGAGCAAGCTCCTCGAGGCGAAACACTGAACATACATTCAGAAAACAGCGGTACAGATGTGTGGATTATTCCGACTAACGAAGAGCTTATGATCGCGCTTGATACCATCAGTTTAATTAAGCATTGATTGAAACCACACCCCCAATAATGGACTACTTTAGGATTCATCAACTATGTCAATAAATGTTCTCATGACCGTCCCGACAGGCCCTGGAGTCGGTTTAACATCCGTTTCGGTTGGCCTTGTACGCGCGCTTGAACAGCAAGGTTTAAAAGCCAGCTTTTTTAAACCTATTGCGCAACCACAACCTGGAGACAAAGGGCCAGATAAATCCACTGCGATGGTTGCCCAAGGTTCCACACTGACCCCTGCAGAACCCATTCCTCTTCATGAAGCAGAGCGTTATTTATACAACGACAACATCGACGAACTAATGGAAGAAATCGTTGGTCGCTTCCAAGCGAGTGTAGAACCGGATTCCACCGTCATTGTTGAAGGTCTTGCGCAAATAGCAGGACACCCTTACGCAACGAGACTCAACAAAGCCATTGCCAGAACCCTTGATGCGGGACTGGTGCTCGTCACAGCACCGAATAACATGCGAGTTAATGAGCTAGAACATCATGTAGAGATCGCAGCGGGGTCCTATGGTGGCATCAAAGCCAACGATGTGATTGGTTGTATTCTTAATAAGACAACGCCAGGCTCTTTAGGGGTGAAATCTTACGGAGACTTATTCGCTCAACGAGGCATATTTAAACGCAATTTTAGCCTGCTAGGGCAAATCCCAAAAGCGGATGAATTAACTTACCCACGGGTAAAAGACGTTGCAGATTTTCTTGGCGCTCGGATTATTAATGCTGGCGAAATTGAATCTCGCCGCGTGCAATCCTATACGCTGTGCGCACGTGGTGTAGAAAACATGTTGGAAGCGTTGCGACCTGGAGTCTTAGTTTTCACACCCGGTGATCGTACAGACATCATCATGGCGACCGCCATTGCAGCATTGAATGACATAAAAATTGCCGCCTTGGTAGTAACTGGCGGTTATCAACCAAGCGAAGCATTGATGGAATTGTGCGGAAAAGCCATGGCAAAAGGCCTTCCGGTTCTTTCCGTTGAATCTAATAGCTGGGAAACCGTTATCAATATGCAGTCCTTTAACCAAGAGATTCCTCTTGATGATAAAGAACGTGTTTTGATGGTAAAAGAACACATTGCTCGATGCATCGACCATGACTGGATCAACTCTTTTGCCTTGAACCAAGAAGAAAGAAAGCTCTCCCCTCCGGCATTTCGATTTCGCTTGATTGAGCTTGCTCGCTCGTTAAACAAGCGCATCATTTTGCCAGAAGGCGAAGAGATTCGTACCATTCAAGCCGCCTCTATTTGCGCTGAACGCGGTATTGCCCGTTGCACTTTATTGGGTAACGAAACAGAGATTCTGCGAATTGCTCAAAATAATGGCATAGAACTCAGCCATGGTGTCGAAATACTTGATCCAGCCAGCATTCGTGAACGCTACGTTGCTCCGATGGTGGAACTAAGAAAAGGTCGAGGGCTGACTGATATTGTTGCTCGCGAACAACTGGAAGACAATGTGGTTTTAGGCACCATGATGTTACAAGTCGGCGATGTAGACGGCCTAGTATCAGGCGCCGTTCATACGACAGCAAACACCATCCGTCCGGCTTTACAATTGATTAAAACATCCGCAAATGCCAGTCTTGTGTCTTCTGTTTTCTTTATGTGTTTACCAGATCAAGTATTGGTTTATGGTGATTGTGCTATCAACCCTGATCCAACGGCAGAGCAGCTTGCTGAAATAGCCATTCAAAGCGCAGACTCTGCTGCCGCATTTGGCATTACCCCTAAAGTGGCGATGATCAGCTACAGCACAGGGGGCTCTGGCACAGGCAATGATGTTGATAAAGTTCGTGAGGCCACAGCCTTAGCGCAAAACCTGCGCCCAGATTTACTTATTGATGGCCCGTTACAGTATGACGCTGCGATCATGGAAAAAGTGGCCAAGCAAAAAGCGCCTAATAGCAAGGTAGCCGGCAAAGCAACCGTGTTTATTTTCCCAGATTTAAATACTGGCAATACAACCTATAAAGCCGTTCAACGAAGTGCTGATGTGGTAAGTATTGGCCCAATGCTACAAGGCATCCGCAAGCCCGTAAACGATTTATCTCGCGGCGCCTTAGTGGATGACATTGTGTACACCATTGCGATAACCGCCATTCAAGCAGGACAAATTAACAATTCCTAAGTGTTTCTAAAATGTCCGTTATGACAAAAGCCATGCTGGAGCCACGATATAGGTTATCGCCTCAGCATGGCTTTTTTTATGCAATAGTGGACAGAATTCGCTTAGCCTATTACTCTTTACTCATCTTCATTTATCGGGTGATCCTTATGTCTGGTAGCCTTCCCCATTCCATTGCTCTTTCAGGCCACACGCTAAGTACTAATATCACGCCTGGATACACAACATTTGACGTTCGCTCAGATGAAGATACCAATATGACCGCATTAAATGCACGCAATGCCAAAGCCTCCAGCGATCTAATCGTGACTATTTCCGAACAGGGGCAAGCATTGTCTCAACGCAACCATAAAGTTGCAGATGAGATCAGAGAAGAACAAAACGAAGATGATTCACTCATAGAAGAAGAATTTATCGAAGATTACCTAGAACCCATTGTTCAGGCTTCCCCAAAAGACAATAAAACACACTCTTACCAAGAAAAAACACCAACAGGAGACTTTCTAGATCAGATCGTTTAGGCTATAAACACATACACAGTATTAGCAGGACGCCAATACAAGCCCTCTTCAAGGAGTGAAGAATGCGACTTTCCCGTCAAACCAGTCAAGGTTTTACGTTATTAGAGCTAATGGTTGTTATTGCCATTATTTCTATACTAGCCAGCTTATCAGCACCCACTTTCACACGGCAAATCGCCAAAGCAAAGCTGATAGAAGCACAAAACCTGATCACCCAACATCAATCATTGGTGGAAGAATTCATCTTATTAGAAGGCACGTTTCCAACTGATGCTGAATTCACTCAGATAAAGCAGCCCCTATTATCAGACTCTATTGCCAAATCCATAACGATAGAAAGCTCTGATGCAACGACAGGCAGTATTGTCATCAAGCTAAATAACAGCACCGGCATTACAGAAAACCAATACCTAAAGTATTCAAGAGATGAAAATAGGCAATGGTCTTGCACATCTGATTTGGAAGCAAAACTGCTACCGCTACAATGTAATAGCACTGCCGGAGATGAAGAGTGACTTTAGAAGAAATCATTTCCAACGCCGTAAATCACCACGCCACAGACATACATTTTGAGGTCTCTAATCAAGGCATTCAAATTTATCAACGCAGTTATGGATTGCTAAATAAAACTTTAGACTTGCCACCTGGAGCAAACTTGATCAATCGCATAAAAATGCGAGCGAATTTAGATTTATCTGAGACAAGGAGAACTCAAGAAGGACAGTTTCTATTCCAAGAGAGGCACAGAAACACCTTCATCCGAGTCAGTATTATTTCAACCGTTAAAGGTGAGAAAGTCGCACTAAGGCTACTGCCTGAAAAAAATCGGCTCGCTCTGGACAAAATCGGAATACAACCATCATTACAAACCACACTAGCAAACACTTTACGCCAGCCTAGTGGGTTAATTTTAGTCTGCGGTGCGACAGGTGCGGGAAAAAGTACGACGCTTTATTCCTGCCTCGACGAATTGAATACTGGACAAAAAACCATTTTTACCATTGAAGATCCTGTTGAGTATGAAATTCAAGGTTTATTCCAATGCGAACCCAATCCTGCCATAGGCTTGGACTCAGCGGCTCTACTAAAATCTTTCTTAAGACAAGACCCTGACGTTATTATGGTGGGAGAAGTCAGAGACGCGGTGACCGCAAATCTTGCCGTCAACGCCGCGCTAACAGGACACCTTGTACTAGCAACACTCCATACAAACTCTGCGCTAGATGCCATGCATCGTTGCCATGGCTGGCAAGTGGATTTTTTCTCATTGGCAAGCTCCTTAAAGCTCATAATTCACCAATCGATGCAGTACAAATCATCGTCCCAACATCCTATTTTTAATGGGCTTCAGCCACAGTGGCGTGACTTTCTACCACAAGATTATGATTCGCTTATTGCTACACCGTCTTTATGGAAAGCGTTTTCACATCAACAGCACGAGACATCACATGCCATGGTTTAAGATTAAACACCTAGACGGCAACATTGATTATAAGTATGAGCAATCTAAAAACAGGCTTCTATTTCAATATGTTAGCCGAGGGGAATGGAAGATTTCTATTTTTCTTTGGAAGCCCAAAAAGCACAATTACAAATCACTGCAAACTTTTTCGAAGAAATTCAAAGCGCATTGCAATCTGGCCTCCAGCTAAACCAAGCCATTTCTCATTTCGCCACATCATCACCCAATCCCATGATGGCAAACACAAGCAAAGCTATTTTAAGTGAGCTAGAATCCGGCGTTGCTTTTAATGATGCGCTGCAAAGGCTGACACAAGATTCAGCCGCCCCTTATTGTCAATTACTCAATTCGCATGGCTCTCGTGAAGACTGTGAAAAAAGCCTGAGTGTTTCAATATTGCAACTCGACTCCCTACTGAATTGGTCACAAAGACTTTTAAAATCGCTGATTTACCCATTCTGTATCATGCAAATTGCCCTGATCATTTTGATCTTTAACCAAACACTTCGGCCGTCTTCTGCAGAAAACAGCCTGTTTGATTTGTCACTAAGCCTATCCATTTATGCACTGTGTTCCATGGTTCAAATAGTGTGTGTAAGAAGCTTACACCTAGGCCACGCCTGCTATTGGCTTGAAAAATACAGCGCAAATTTTCGCTTAACAAAACTGTTCTCATTATTAAGCACAACACGCAAAACGGGCATGACGTTACAGCAAGCCCTCAAAAGCATGCCTGAATATTTCCAATATCGTCCCATAAAACAGGACATTTATCGCGTCTATTACACCCTTCGTCTTGGGCAAAATTACGCCACCAGCTTTCCTTTATCATGGTTTCCAAACGAGTCTGCTATTGCTTTACATTCTGCCGAGCAGGATGGTGACATTGAAAGAGCGCTCGCTCTCGCCACCAAAGAACATGAGAAGCGCTGGAACAAGAACATCATACTGCTTGAAAAACTTATCCCTGCGGTGTGTCTTTTGCTAGCCGGCAGCGTGGTGGCCTCGGCGCTGGTATCTTTGTATGCTCCTTTGATCGAGATGCCATAAATGTATGAAGTGATTTTTATCTATCTTATTTATGCATCACTTGTTTTATCTATTGGCAGTTATTCTGCGGCTTACACAAGGCGCTGGCCAATAAGACAAACTTACCTTTGGGAGAAGGAAGCTCACCACATCCTTTCAATTCCCTTTCGTACTTCAAATCCCGAAGATGCCCAGAGCAAGCGTTCCTTCTGTGTTCATTGCCGCCACCTCTTGTCTTGGAAAGATCTTATCCCAGTATTGAGCTTTATCGCTTTAAAAGGTCGGTGTCGTTATTGTAAAAACGCTATTTCTTACCGTTATTCCATTATCGAACTCGCTCATTTAGCTTTATGCCTCCCGCTTTTAAGCAGCAATAGCAACATTTCCGAATTGCTATTACTGACCATCTTGATAAGCGCATTAATCACTGCTGGTACAGTTGATTTGGAAAATAAGCTGATTCCCGATGAATGCAGCGCCATTATATTAACCTGCGGACTGCTCCTACACCTTTTCTCATCGGCATTGTCCGACAGTGTCTTAGGCATGTTAATGGGCTACGCTCTGGTGTACTCGTTGCATTGGGCATATTTAACTTTTCGACAATGTGAAGCCATTGGTTTAGGTGATGCCAAACTCCTTGCGGCACTTGGTGCATGGCTCGGGCTTTCGAATATGACGAACTTGTTACTTTGTGCAAGTCTGGGTGGAATCCTATACACTGTTGTTTTCAAGAAAAAGGGCTCCGAACACATCACATTTGGCCCCTTTTTGATTTTTTCAGCCTTATTGATTTTTTATATATCACTATGACAGACCACACACCGATTATTGTTGGCCTAGCTGGCGGCATTGGCTCAGGAAAAAGCACTATCGCACGCTGTTTTAATCAACTGGGCATTCAAAGTGTCGATGCCGATGACGTCGCCAGACTTGTTGTTGAACCGAATTCCTATTGTCTTTCTGAAATTCAACACCACTTTGGTGACGAAATACTATTAGAAGACGGGGCCTTAAATCGACGCGCGCTACGCGATATCATTTTCAATGATCCAGCGGAAAGACGTTGGCTGGAAGCTTTAACGCACCCCGCTATCCGATCAGAAATACTCACTCAACTGAAGTCAACAACTTCTGAATACGCCTTGCTAGTTCACCCCTTATTGTTTGAAACAAAGCAAGACATACTCTGCAACTGGGTAATAGCCATTGATGTACCTCTTGAAATACAGCGTCAACGTGTAATGAGCCGAGACAAGGTAAACCAAGAAAGTGCGGAAAAAATCATAGCAACACAATTGAGCAATAAAGAACGTCTAGAGAAGGCAAATTTCATCTTGGAAAACGCTGGCAATCTTGACGAAATGAATGCTAAAGTCTTCAAATTGCACCAAAAAATTTTAGAGTCGCTACCATGTTAAATAGTAATTCGGCAGCCTTAGTCGCCTGCCCTACCTGCCAAACAAAAACGCCTTGGACGAAAGAAAATATAGATCGTCCTTTCTGTAGTGCAAGATGTAAATTGATTGATTTGGGTGCGTGGGCAAGTGAATCCTACTCCATACCTCAGCAAACCTCTGAAGAAGACGAAATTTTCTCAGCGGATCTCGTCATTGATCCAAATAAATCTTTTTTATAATTGCTAGACCTGGAACGTAATTTTTTATGGCTCAACAAGACTTTTCGAAAAAGAAAGCGCTACTCATAGAAGATATGGCTGAAGCTCGGATAATGCAGAGAAAAATGCTGACCGACTTTGGCTTTACTTCCATAGACATTGCCATGAAAGCGGAAACCGCTATTGAATTACTAAAAAACCAAACGTTTGATGTGATTTTATCGGATTACAATCTTGGCAATGGTAAAGACGGTCAACAGCTCCTTGAAGAAGTTAGGCATTCCAAACTGATACCCAATACCGCTACCTATTTAATGGTGACCGCTGAAACATCCATCGAAATGGTGATGGGTGCCATTGAATATCAGCCTGATGGCTATATTACCAAACCGTTCTCACAAGCCGTTTTACAAAGACGTCTAAGCAAACTATTAGAAACCAAAGAAAGGTTGTATAACGTCAACATTGCCCTTGATAAAGGCGATTTTGAGAGCGCCATTGCCGCTGCAAAAATTGTCATGAAGAAGTATCCATCATTGATAGGCAAATGCGAACGCATCATTGGCGAAAGCTTATTAGAGTTAAAAGAATATAAAAAAGCACTCTCGCTATTTAACAAAACACTGAAAAGTCGAAAAATGCCATGGGCTCTTTTTGGCAAAGGAAAATCTTACTTTTTGATGGGCGAGCTCGAAAAAGCAGAACAAAGCTTTCGCCAGCTGATGTTGGATAATCGATTCTTTGTCAGCGCGTACGATTGGCTGGCTAAAATTCAAGTTGTCGAAGGAAAGCTAGAAGAAGCGCAATCTACATTAATTGAAGCCATCGGCCGATCCCCAAAGAACATCTTGCGCCAAATGGAATTAGGTAAGATCAGTTTAGATCTTAATGACAGTATGACCGCTGAAATGTCTTATCGTCGCGCGGTTTTTCTCGCCAAATACTCCTGTTACAACACAGCGGATGTCTATCTTAATCATTTAGAGTCTCTCGCTAGAATTTCCGATAATGGCCCACTCTTGCCAAGACAAAAAGACAATTTTGACAGCACACTCAAAAAAATACACGAGTCGTTCTTTGATAACCCAGACAACAAGGCAAAGGCATACAGCTGCGAGATAGACGTCTACCTTGCCGACAAAGATACATTAACGGCGAAACAAATTTTTGAAGCATGGTTGAGCGAAGTTAAAAGTGGCAGTTCAACCGCTCCAACGAAACAACAAAGCGCCTCATACGCAGCGGCTTTTGGCGGTATTCAATAATGAAAAAACTCGACATCAGTACTATTTTGGCCAGTGCAATCCACGAAAGTAAAAACCAAGTAGGAACACTACTGTACCAACTACAAAGCCTGAAAGATGTCATCGGCAGCAAGGACGCTAACCAAAAGAAAATCATATTAATTGAAGAGTCATTGAAAAAGTTAAATGACGAATGGGTCGAATACCTTTATCTCTATCGCCTAGCCTCAGATGGTTATGACTTGCATGTCGACACCTTTTTATTAGACGAATTTCTCGACGATCAGGTATTTGCTTTACACCCTTCTGCATTAGCAAAAAATTTGCAATTGGAATACAGCTGTGATGCAAGTTTGACGGGCATTTTTGATGAACGACTCATGACAGCTGTCGTAAGTACTGCAGTGTATAATGCATTTCGATTCGCTAAATCGAAAATTACAATCAGCGCAAAAAAAGAAAACGAATTCTTAATCATTGCAATAGAGGACGATGGTCAGGGGTTTAAAAATACAGAAGAGGACGGCGATGAGTTCCTAGAAGGCAATACAGGTTTAGGGCTTTATTTTGCCGAATTATCGGCCAACGCACACGTGATTAACGAAAGAACAGGGTTCATAAAGAAAGAGTCCTCTCTGGCCTTGGGCGGAGCCAGTTTAACCGTATTTTTACCGCAACCAAGTAATATAGATTTACTTTACAACGTGTAATCATCCTGCGGTCACGGTTTTTAAATACTGCGTTAATAGATACCCAGCTTGCTCTATATGCCGTCTTAATAAAGCCAATGCCGCGTCTTTTTCTTTGGATTCGATTAAGGCAAGCAACTCTTGGTGTTGATCTTGGCTCGTTTCTCGATACGCTAAAGGCCCATATTGAAAACCTAAATACCGCGTCGCCTGAGCATTTAACCCTTCGACGACTCGTTGCAATGTCGGTCGATTAGCGGCGAAATACAACGCGCTATGAAACTGCCAATTCAATTCTCCACGGGTTACAAGGGACATGTTTTCTTGATCTAACTCTGCCAAAAATAGTCTTGCCTGTTCGATGTTTTCTTCACAGATGCTATCAAATGCCATGGAGAATAAGAGGCTCTCTAGCTCCGCTCTCATTAAAGAAAGATCTTCAGCTTCCTTCCAGTTTAGGTCTGGAATCATAACGCCTGCTTTACCATTTGGTACCAACCAGCCTTCCGCTTTTAAAGCAACTAACGCATCCCGAATTGGAATTCTGCTTACTCCATATCGGTATGACAAAGTTACCTGACGAAGAGGAATACCACGAGGTAACTGGTTGGTCAAAATATCTTCTTTGATTTTCTGAACAATCTCCATCGCATCTTACTCACTTACGCTTCAAGTTCGAAATCAACAGACAAATCACCCCAAACAGAATCCCCCAAAAGGCCGAAGCGATTCCGCCAAACGACACCCCAGAGACAGTCACCAAAAATGTTACTAATGCCGCCTCTCTATTGTTGTCCTCGGCCATGGCATTTTTCAGATTCATACCAATGGTTCCTAGCAACGCTATCCCAGCCAATGCCGCGATCATTGTCGAAGGAAAAATGGAAAATAATGCCACTACAGAGGTGCCAGCCAAGCCTGCGCACCAATAAAACACACCCGCAGACAAACCAGCAATGTAACGCCGTTTTGGATCTTTATGACATTCATCGCCGGAGCAAATAGCCGCAGTAATGGCTGCAAGATTAAAAGCAAAACCGCCCAACGGAGCCAACATAATTGAGGTTAATCCAGTCCAACTAATCAACGGAGAAACCGGAGTTTGATAACCACTGCTGCGCATTACAGCCACCCCCGGAATATTTTGAGATGTCATGGTGACAATATACAAAGGCACTCCGATACCAATCAAAGCCCCCAGATTCCATTCTGGCCATACCCACACAAAAGCCCCTAATTCAAATGGAATGTTTGACATAATTTGACTGCCAGAATTCGCTAAAACGAAGGCAACACCAGAAACCAACACAAACAAGACCGAATATCGTGGTACAAATCGCTTACTGATCAAATAAGTGATTAGCATAATGCCAACAAGGAAGACATCGCTCATCATAGAGTCAAAAATAGACAATCCGAATTTAAACAACACTCCCGCCAACATAGCGCAAGCCAATGGCAAAGGAACCAAACGCATTACTTTATCAAACAAGCCGGATACACCCGTCAACAAGGTCAATGCGCCAGCAAAAACAAACACACCAATGGCTTCAGAGTAATTGATTGTCCCTAAGCTGGTTGCCAGCAAAGCCGCACCAGGTGTTGACCACGCCGTAATGACTGGAGATCTATACCATAAAGACAGGAAGAAACAGGTTGCCCCCATACCCAAACCAAGTGCCATTATCCAAGACACAATAACATTGGAGTCAGCCCCTGCCGCTTGGGCAGCTTGAAAAACAATAGCAACAGAACTCGCAAAACCGATGAGCACAGCGACAAAACCAGCAACAATTGCACTCAAACTCACATCATTAACAATTCGTAGCACGGCTCAACTCCCTTCTAGAGCTTTTTAAAGAGTGCTAACTATATTTCAATTAGTGTATTTTTGTATACATTTTTTCTTAGCATCACGTCAGCATGTACCCCATCAACCCAAAAGCAAACCCCATTACCGCTCCCATTGGTGGAGCCCAGTGCTTTTCCAATACAACCTGAGGCGCGATGTCCTGAAATACCGCATACAAAATCCCACCCGAAGCAAACAACATAATGCCCGAAATAACAGAAGGCCACTCTACTAACCAAAGAAGAGCAAGCACGCCCGCAATGGGCCCTGTTAGAGCCAGTAATACAAACCATAGAATGATAATGCATGGACGATAATGCGAGGATGCCTTTAATTCTCGAAAGGCATTAAACCCTTCAGGCACGTTTTGCATAGCAATCAGTGCGGCCAATAACACACCATTAATATTACCCAATGCAAATGCAGCCCCTAAAGCCAACGATTCAGGAATAAAATCAGACAGCATTGCCACCAGTTGACTCATTGAGGTGTCGCTTTTTGATAACTGAATATCCAAAACCATAAAGGCAAACCCGCCAGTTAAGAACAAAATGGCAGCCGCCCCTGCGGAAAAATACTCAATACCCTCAGGCACAAGCACCAATGCAATTGCCGATAACAAGGCACCGCCACCAAATGCCGTAATGCCATGCATCAATTCAGCTTCCAACCAAATAGGCTTTATACGTTCATAATGGGCAATCATTGCTCCTACTGGCATTGCCAAACCGGCCAATAACGTAAGTAAAATCACACTGTACAAAGGGGTCATAATTTAGCTCTCTTGTCGATATCTCCCCATTATTAATGCCACGCATTAACTTGTCACGAACATAGTTCACATAAAAAAGGCGCCCTATTAGCGCCTTAAAAATCCAATTTTATGATACAGCTAATGAGATCACTGACCTAAATAGGCATTCAGAAACGCTTTTGTCCGCTCTTCTTTTGGTTGAGTAAAAATCACTTCTGGCTCCCCTTCTTCCACTATTGCACCTTTGTCAAAAAAGCACACTCGATCACTGATTTCGCGAGCAAAGTACATTTCATGGGTTACCAATAACATAGTAAAACTTTCTTCTTTTACAAGATTGCGTATTACATCCAACACTTCATCAACTAGCTCTGGGTCAAGCGCCGAAGTAATTTCATCAAGCAATAGAATTGATGGCTTCATCGCCAACGCTCGAGCTATGCCCACCCGCTGTTTTTGCCCACCGGATAAATCGTTAGGGTAACTGTCTGCTTTGTCTTCCAGACCAACCAATTGCAATAGCTTTTCTGCGAAAGCTTCAGCCTCGGCTCGCGGCACGCCCTTTACCCGCATGGGCGCCTCAGTAATATTTCGTTTTACTGTCATATGGGGGAACAAATTGAAATGCTGAAATACCATCCCAAGATGGTTACGCATCTTGTGCAAATGTTTATTATTTGCAGGAACATATTGCCCTTGCCAAGGCATATGCCATAAGGACTCACCAGCCACGTTAATGTAGCCACCATCAATATTTTCTAATGTCATCAAAATTCGTAGTAAAGTACTTTTTCCAGAGCCACTTGGTCCAATAATTGAGACGATTTCGTTTTCTTCTACTTTGAAATTAAAGTCACTAAAAATAATCGTCTCACCGAAGCATTTTTTTACATTTTTAAATTCAATAATGGGCGCACTCATTTCAAACTAAATCCTTCTTTTGGAAAGCGTCGTTCGACCTGATGAATACCGTAGGCCGCGACAATACTAAACACGAGATACAAAATCCCCACTAATGTAAAAGGCTCCAAATACCGGAAATTCTCAGAACCAATAATCTTTGCAATCTGTAGCATCTCCAACAATGTAATAGCAGACAATTGCGGAGTTTCTTTAAACATGGCAATAATGTAATTGCCTGTTGCAGGTATCATAGGTCGAATAGCCTGAGGCAAAACAATGTCTTTATAGGTATCAGCTAACGACAGATTCAATGCTCTTGCAGCTTCCCATTGGCCTTTTTCTATACCATCAATACCGCTACGAAACACCTCAGATAAGTACGCTCCATAGTGAAGACCCAAAGCAAACACACCGGTTGCCAGTGGGGACATACTCACACCAAATTCCGGCATCACGTAGTACAAAAAGAATATCTGTACCAATAATGGCGTGCTTCTTATAAACTCCACAACCCAATAGACGGTCGTTCGTAGCGTACGACTTTTGTGGCGGCGTAATAATGCAAACACCAGACCCATAAAAATAGCAAACAGACTGCCCAATAAGGTGGCTAATAAGGTCACTTTTGCGGCGGACAGTATCATAGGAAGCACTTCCCACGTAAACGCCCAGTCCCATTCAAATCCATTCATTAACCAATCCCTCCACGTCCTAATCCAGTACTAAGGTGACGTTCTAAGCGTCGGATAACAAACACTAAGCATTGAGCAATAACAAAATAAAACAACAAGACTACGCCGAATATTTCTCCCACCTGTAATGTGGTATCCGCTAATGATTTTGCCCGAAAAGTTAAGTCGCCAATTGTGATCAAAGACACTAGTGACGTAGCTTTGACTAGTTCGATGGCTAAATTCCCAAATGGAGGAATCATATTGACCAAAGCTTGTGGCATGATAATTCGCCACAGACGCTGGGAAGAGGTGAAGTTCAACGCTATAGATGCTTCATATTGCCCCTTAGGAACAGATTGAATGGCACCTCGTACTACTTCCGTACCATAGGCTCCGATATTTAAACCCAGAGCGACAACAGCGGCCGTCATAGCATCAATGGTGATTCCAAAAAAGGGCAATACGAAGTAAATCCAATACAATTGAATAAGGGCTGAAGTGCCTCGAAAAATTCAATGTAAACAATCGCAATTTGTTTGAAAGGAGCGGGAGCATATAAGCGAATTAAGCCAAAACCAAACGCCATCAACACGGCTAAAGGCAACGCCATTGCCACAATTTCTACTGTGACAATGGCTCCCTGGAATAATACGGAGACAATTTCTCCAAAATCCATGAGTCTAATTCTCCGGAGTTATTGACACAATTCTTTAGCAGTCATACCGCCTGGAGAGGTATGTTTACCAAAACCGTATGGTTCAACCATAGCGATATGCTCTTTGGTATCGATGAAAACCGTTAAATTTTCGTTGAACGCATCGCGCAGCGCTGTATCGGCAGGACGGAAACCAAAGCCACCATAACCTTTAACAGATTCGCCTTTGATCATAAGAGGAGTAAAAGGCTGTGCCAGTTCAACACGATCGTCTTTCTGAGCCAATGACGCCATGGTTAGACTTGTTCCAGCAAGCGCATCGATACGACCAGATTTAAGCGCAGCCACACCAGACGGGTAATCTGGTAAAGTGACGATTTTATTCATTGCAATACCAAAATCTCGTGCATAACCGTACTCAACTGAACCAGACATAACGCCCAGCTTCACATCGTTAACATCAATGCTATCGTAACCATTTAGTGCTTGAGGATTGCCGTTCTTAACAAGAAACCCTTCGCCAATACTGTATGTAGGGTTCGAAAATAGAATCTGCTTACAACGTTTTGGCGTAATGTACATACCTGCGGCGATCACATCAAAACGCCCTGCTCTTAAACCAGGAATTAAAGACCCAAACTCAGTGACAACAACATTTACATTGTCTACACCCAAGTCATTTAGAACATGGACCGCAATGCTCGGTGCTTCACCTGCTGGTTTTCCATCTGGTGTGGTGTAACCATAAGGCACTTCGTTGGCCACACCAATCGTCACAGCGCCTTCGCTTTGAATTTTATCTAGGGTGTTTGCTGATACAGAAAATGTAAGTAATGCAGCAGAAAAACTCATTAGAGATATAATAAATTTTCCAAATATCTTTTTCATAATAAACCTCATGTTCGTTAGTAAAATGGCCATCATTGCCAAAAAAAGTCTGTTTACCCTAAAGAATATTTAGATAATGATCAAGAAATATTTAGATCTGTAATCAATTTCACACCAATCCCAAGCAGACATAAAAGAAAATTCGCACACTTAAAAGGCAAAAAAACCAGTCAATCAGTGAATCCTCTAGCATAGGAGTCACTGATTGACTGGCTTTATATGAAATGCTGATTATTATTCAGAATGTTTGTCTATAGTGACCCACGCGTCCCAACCATGCCATTCTTCGTGAGCATTATTGTCTTGAATAGTGTACTTATCTGACAATCTTGCGGCCTTATACAAAACATTTATCCATGCTTTCACATTTTCTCTCCACATCATTCACGTTATCAGTCTAGAGTAGATAAAATACGCTGACTGCGGAAATACTGAATAACTAACCGTCTAATAAAAGCAAACTATACAGGTTGATCAGACGACGTATTCATTGAAATCGGCAATGAAATGTTTACGGTTAGCCCGTGTGGACGAGAGTCTTGAAAGGACATATGACCTTTGTACTTATCAATAATATTCTTAACAATCGACAATCCTAGCCCAGCCCCTTCCGCTTCACCAGATCGAAAGAAGCGCTCACTTAGCCTCTGTTTGTCCCCTTGGGTTACCCCTTTACCAGAGTCAACCACAGTTAACTCAATGCAACCTAAATTTTGTTTCCAATAAATCTGTATTGTTGAGCCATTTGGAGAAAACTTAATCGCATTGCTTATTAAGTTTTGCAGCAAAATTTCCACATGACTTGCCTCAACTAAGCAACACCAGTTTAAAGCATCATTAACATCTAGCGAAATTTCGATGTTTTTCTTCCATGCCAAAGGCAAAATTTCAGCAATCATTGCCCGTGAAATAGATAAAACATCCACCGTTTCTTTAGAGACTTCCTTCTGATGCTCCAATCGGGCCAAAGCCAATAATTGAGACACAATTCGAGTTGAACGGTCCACCCCTACAACAAGCTGATTCAGCGAATGCTCTCGTTCAAGGTCATTTTCTGCACTGGCGACATTTTGTGCATGCACTCTTAAAATACTAAGTGGAGTCCTTAACTCATGAGCAGCATCAGCAATCCAGCGTTTTTCCCTCTCCATGAGCACATCTATTTCCACTAGAAGACCGTTTAAAGCTGTTTTTACAGGTGCCAATTCTTCTGGCACATAAGCCATTTCAATTGGTTCTAACTTAGTCGGGGTAATCTTCTTAATACGCTGAGCAAGCTGTTGAAGTGGCTCAAGACCAAACCCTACGGCTGCCCATACAAGGACGGCCAAGATTGGCCAAGCTAGAACTTCTGGAAAAAGTGTTTGAAAGACAATTTGATCTGAAATTTCCCCTCTTACATCAGCTCGTTCTGCAACAATGACTTTAATATTTCCAGTTGTCTTATGTAAAGTAAATGTACGCCAATGATGATGGTCGGCCATGGCATCACCATAACCAAGAGAATCTTCTTTCTGAAGAGTTAATAACATGGAATCTGAAGCTATTTTTAATTCATCATCGCGCCAAATTTGATAAAAAATCTTGCTTTCATATTTGTGCCCAACATTAGGGTCAGTATTTGCCTGATCGATTAATAACGGCAAAATTGCATCATTACTGGAACCAAGTCGCTCAATGCTTTCAGATAAGATAAGTAGCAAACGAGCCTGCTGAGCCAATCTAGCATCAAATAACTCTTCAACTTCATGATTGGCAAATAACAAGCCGATCACCATGATAAGTACACTTGTCATGGTAAAAATACACATCACAAAAAACAGCGTTCTGCGACGAATAGAGCTTAATAATTTCTGGTTAGCCCACTTCTTGATCGACCACATAACCAATCCCTCGAATCGTTCGAACGAGCTCTGGAAACAACTTTTTACGCAAATGATGGATATGTACTTCCAAAGCATTGCTTTCGACATCATCTCCCCAGCCATACATTAGTTGCTGTAGCACGTCACGAGTAAATACATGACCCGGCTGACTAACCAACTCATGAAGCAAAGAATATTCACGTCGAGTCAAATTGACATCTTTTCCTTGATAAGTAACCTTCTGGCTCGCTGGAAACAATGTTAAGCCCTTGTAATGTATCTCACTTATTGCTCGACCATAACTACGGCGTAATAACGCTCTGGCTCTGGCTTTTAACTCAGTTACATCAAACGGTTTGACCAAATAATCATCAGCCCCTAAATCTAACCCCGACACTCTATCTTCTAAAGCATCTCGTGCGGTAAGAATCAAAACTGGGACACTATTGCTATTCGCCCGTAGCTGTTTCAAAACGGCTAAGCCATCAAGTCTTGGTAAACCTAAGTCCAATATTACTAAGTCAAATACTTCATTTGCTAACGCTTCAAGAGCATGAATTCCATCATGAAGTAAATCCACTGTATAACCTTCTCGTTTCATGGCCGTAACAAGGCCATCTGCCAATGAAAGGTCATCCTCTACTACCAATATTCGCAAACCTATTCCTTCTTTCATAAGTTTGCCAAGGTGGATTTCAATATGCTATCAAATTGCATAAAATCCATTTCCCCTTGGCGAACATCTTTCAAGTCACCATTTGAGGAAAAGAATAACAGAGTTGGAGGCCCAAATACGCCATATTTAGATAAGAATTCTTGTTGCTGCGACGTATTATCCGTGAGATCCAATTGAAGAAATGACACCTTATTTGTATAGGCTTTTAAATCTTGATTGCTGAAAACGTTTTTTTCCATTTCTAAACAGGCGGTACACCAATCAGCATACATATCTAAAACAACGACTTTGCCATTCAATTTTGCTTGCTGCATGGCACTTTTAAGCGTTTCAACATCTTTGATTCGATCAAATAAAGGCTGTTCTTCAGTCACCATACCTGCATTCGATCCTGAAGAAACATATCCTAACGGCTTTTCTAGACTAGGCTTACCCGCTAATCCAGAGCTGAAAACCGCTACGCCATAAAGTAATAGAGCAAAAGCGATCCCCTGTCTGGTTTTTCCCCAACCATTACTGCTAGATTCGAAAGGAGCCAAATGAATAGCGTAGACAATAATCAGCAAGGCCCATAAATACACACTCACAGTTTCAGACACGATGCGAGAGACAAGAACTACCGCCACACCCAGCAGAATCACACCAAATGCCGCTTTTACCTGCATCATCCACATACCGGCTTTTGGAAGAAACTTGCCGCCCCCTAACCCAACCAATAACAGTGGGACCCCCATCCCCAAACTCATGACAAACAACACACTGCCGCCAAGAACAGCATCACCCGTTGTACTAATATAAATTAACGCACCAGCCAATGGCGCGGAAACGCAAGGCGAAACTATCAATGCCGAAACAGCCCCCATAATACCGACACCCAAATAAGGTCCACCGACACTTCGTTGGCTTAATTTATCCAAACGGTCGCGCAGAAACATGGGGAGCTGTAATTCGTAGAAGCCAAACATAGACAAAGATAAGAGAACAAATAAGGCACTAAACCCGATCAAGACACCGGGTGCTTGAAACAATGCTTGAAGATTAAGCTGAGCGCCAAAAATCCCTACTAATACGCCTGCCAAACTATAAGAAAATGACATCCCTAGAACATAAGATAAAGATAAGAAAAAACCTTTTTGGCGGTAATATTTCCAGCCTGCCCAGCAATGATACCCGCTAAAATTGGAATCATCGGCAACACACAAGGCGTAAAAGTCAGCCCTAAACCAAGAATGAAAAAGGTAATAAGCACCCAAAACCGATCCCCATTTAGCAAAAGCTTAACTAATTGCCCTTCTTCACCATAATTAGATGCTTTGCTTGACACCTTTGCAGTGTCTTTTGATATTGGTAATGAAGTTGAGTCGGACTTTAATTTAGTATTCACCACCTCATCAAAATTAACTACTTTTGTCTGTGGCGGATAACACAACCCCGCTGCTGCACAGCCTTGATAAGTAATTTTAAGATTACCTAACTGATCTTTTGGCTGATCAACAGCAATCGTCATATGATCATGAAAAACATTAACCAAGCCAAAATTTGGGTCATCTTTTTCTTCCGCCGTGGTTAAAAAATGAAACGGAATGGAAACGGATTTATCTTCCGCTAACGACACCTTCACCCGTGACTCATATAAATAATATCCGTCGGCTATATCCCAAAGAACTTGCTTTTTAGGAACATCCACATGAACTTGAAAGGCTTCAGAAGGCTTTAAAAAGCACTATCCGCCATAGCTGGAATTGCTATCAATATGGCTAATAATGACGCCATAAACCATTTAAACTGCCGATAGGATAGGATTGTAGTCATCACTAAATATTCCTTAATGTGCGTAGATTGACACACTATAGACACCTAACCTTAAGCAATCCTTACGTAAAATTTTTTCAGGCTTAATTTTCCCTTAAGAATGCATCACTACTATTTCCAATATACCTTTTACTTGGAAGTGCGCCATGATCAAACATTCTAAACCTATTCTAGCCGCGGCTATTTCCAGCTGCCTTCTTATCTCCAGTTCATTGTGGGCGACGGATATCACTCCGTTAGCCTCTGCAAAAGCAGCACCACATCAGACCGTTAAGCTGCCTGAGTATCAAACCAATCAGAACGTTTCTTTAGATATGGAAAAAGGCAAAGTCATTCTTGTTGACTTCTGGGCTTCCTGGTGTGGGCCATGTCGAGAATCATTTCCATGGATGACAAGCATGCAAGCTAAATACAAAGATCAGGGGCTTAAGGTTATTGCCATTAACTTAGATCAAGAGAAAGACCAAGCTCTGGATTTCTTAGATGAGTTTAAACCTGGCTTTAGCGTGTTATTTGATAGCCAAGCGGAACTACCAGAAGATTTTGGCGTTATTGGCATGCCGACAAGCTTTTTAATTGACCGTCAAGGAAACATACGCGCAACACATATTGGCTTTCATCAGAAAAATATTGATGAATACGAGTCCGCTATTGCCAAGCTATTAGCAGAAAAAGAGGAATAAATTATGCGAAGAATAATCCACATAGTCGGCTTACTCGCCTTACCTATTATTGTATCCGGATGCAGTGATCTGGGCGTTAAGCCTTGGGAAAGAGATGTTTTAGCACAACAAGAAATGAACCTTATTAGCGATCCTCTCGAAAGCAGTTTAGATGATCACATTTATTTCAGTAAAGAAGCCAGCAGTGGCGGGAAAGGATTTGGAGGTGGTGGCTGTGGCTGTAACTAAGAAAACTCATAAAAATCGCGAATTGGCTCAATTATTAACCGCGGCTAGCTGCGCCTTAATTAGCGGCTTATCGCAAGGGGTTAATGCTGCTGACAGCTGGGATGTAGACTCAGCTTTTCTACTCTATTCAGAAAGCGATGGTCGTGTCTCTGCCGCCGAGCCAGTTATTAGCGCCACCAAGAACTTTGATGAAGAAACTAAGCTCACTTTCAAGATTGCAGCAGATACCTTAACAGGAGCGTCACCAAACGGCGCTACCGCCAGTGATCATGTACAAACTTTTACCAGCCCTTCAGGTAAAGGTTCGTACAATGCCGCAGCGGGCGAACAACCACTTGATGACACCTTCAAAGATACTCGTATCGCACTTTCTACTAATTGGGCAGCCCCTATTAATCGAGATTGGGCCTACGGAGTCGGTGGTTACCTTTCTAAAGAGCATGATTATCAATCACTTGGGCTAAATGGCAGCTTGTCTCGCTATTTGAACCAAAAGAATACAACTCTTACTCTAGGGTTAAATCTATCTAACGATACTGTCAACCCTGAAGGCGGTGTACCAACAGGTCTAGTGCAAGTTCCTTTAAGCAACTCAGACAGCGAGTTCACACAGCGTAGTGATTCTGAAAACAAAAACTTGGTCGATGCTGTATTTGGTGTCACTCAAGTGATCAATCGCAGCACTATAATGCAATTCAACTATGCACTCAGTACCAGTTCAGGCTACCTAACAGACCCTTATAAAATATTGTCCGTTATAGATGATAATGCAGGCGCAAATTTTGGAGGAAATTTCCAGAGTGGTGGTAGAGACTTATATCTATACGAAAAACGCCCAGACTCACGTCTAAAACAAAGTATCTATTGGCAAACAAAACACCAATTCGAAAATGACAATATACTGGATGTAAGTTATCGCTACATGTTTGATGATTGGGGCGTTAACTCTCACACTATCGATGCTAAATATCGCTTCCGCTTTGATAATCAATACCTAGAACCCCAACTTCGTTGGTACACTCAAAGCAAGGCCGATTTCTATCATAGATATTTAAACTCGAGTGATTACTCTTCGGCTGATTTTGCCAGTGCAGATTATCGTTTAGGTGACCTAGATACATATACGTTAGGCCTAAAATACGGATATAAATTTGCTGATGAAACCGAGTTTTACACTCGCTTATCTCTCTATCATCAAGAAAGTTCTGGCGATAAAGGTTATGGCAAACTAACAACACAGGAATTGTATCCAGGTTTAGATGCGGCTATGTTGATCGTTGGATATAAATTTTAGGTTTACATCTCCCCTCTATTCAAGGGAATAGAGGGGATGTTCATAATACAGAGAAGCCATGAATTTACTTGAAGAATTACCAATAGATACATCGTTAAACCCATCAAACCACCCCAATCCAAGCCTATGGCAAGTGAATGAAAATTCCTATCAAGTTCAGTTTGAATGCATGGCAAGTGATTGCTCTATATTGATTGAATGTAAACAAATTGATTTAGTCAAAGCCGCAGCAAACAGTGCCGTCATTGAAGCTTGGCGTATTGAGCATAAATTCAGCCGCTACCAAACAGATAACACATTTGCAGAAATTCATTCGAAGACAGACATCATTCAAACCTTAGATGATGAGACCACCCAATTAATGATTTTCGCCGATCATGCCTACCATGCCTCACAAGGTCTTTTTGATATTACATCCGGCATCCTAAGAAGAGGATGGCATTTCGATGGTAGCAACAACTTACCTGAAACAAGCACCATAAAAGAATTACTAACCAACGTTGGCTGGGCAAAATTAGGTTGGGATCCTAGCAATCCAAACCAACTGACACTTCCAAAGGGTATGGAACTCGACTTTGGAGGCATAGGAAAAGAGTATGCCGTTGATAAAATGCTTTTGGTTATCCGCAAAATCCTTTCACAGACAACGTCAGCTATCTTAGTTAACTGTGGTGGTGACTTAGCCTGTAGCGGCAAAAGATTAAATGGTGAAAGTTGGAAAGTTGGTATAGAAGCAGTAAACGACCAAACAAAAGCAAAACATATTGTCGCCTTATCTTCTGGCGCCCTTGCAACCTCAGGTGACAGCCGTCGCTTTTTATTAAAAGATGGCATCCGCTATTCTCATATCTTAAACCCTATCACTGGATGGGCAATAACAGACGCTCCAAGAAGTGTTACCGTTGCAGCTCCCACCTGCATCAATGCAGGCATAATATCGACACTAGCCCTTTTACAAGGCACTGAAGCTGAAAACTTCCTCTCATCTTTAAACATGCCACATTGGCTATCTCGCTAACACATCACTTTCAAAGATAAACCTCTTGCGGGACAAACATCGGCGATGGTGATTCCCTATAGCGAAAAAACCCTACCCTGCTTAGCAGGATAGGGTTTCTTTAATTAAATCTTGATAACGACCTACTCTCACATGGGATCTCCCACACTACCATCGGCGATGGCGCTTTTCACTTCTGAGTTCGGGATGGGATCAGGTGGTTCAACGCCTCTATGATCATCAAGAAAACTGGTTTGTTTTATTAGCAATCGTCTAATAAAACCAAATTTTCAATTGCCTAATTACTTATTAGGACTTCTAAATATAAAGCTTGACGACAAGCTAGTATCACATGCTTATCTGTCAAAAATAGACCCACACCATCGGGTAAATCTATTTCTTAAATATAAAGCTTGACGACGACCTACTCTCACATGGGATCTCCCACACTACCATCGGCGATGGCGCTTTTCACTTCTGAGTTCGGGATGGGATCAGGTGGTTCAACGCCTCTATGACCGTCAAGCAATTCGTTTTGCGTTTGTTCTGAGCTGCACTGTGTTGTGCGCTGACCTTTTAAGGTTAGCTTGACTCAAAACACGCGAATACGTGCTTGGATCTTTAACAATTCATTTTGAAATAGTGATAACCAAGTATCAAACCGATGCTCATCATTGCTGATGTTGTATCGTAATCTGTGTCTTTGTCATTTTGATGATCTTGAGCTTTCACTCTTCTCATCACGACCTCCATGGATGGAGGAAGTGCTGGGATTGTCAGGAACAATCTCCAGTAAAACCACTTTGGTGTTATATGGTCAAGCCTCACGAGCAATTAGTATTGGTTAGCTCAATGCCTCACAGCACTTACACACCCAACCTATCAACGTCCTAGTCTCGAACGGCTCTTTAGGGGACTTATGTCCCAGTGAGATCTTATCTTAAGGGAGGCTTCCCGCTTAGATGCTTTCAGCGGTTATCCCGTCCGAACATAGCTACCCGGCAATGCCACTGGCGTGACAACCGGAACACCAGAGGTTCGTCCACTCCGGTCCTCTCGTACTAGGAGCAGCTCCTCTCAAATCTCAAACGTCCACGGCAGATAGGGACCGAACTGTCTCACGACGTTCTAAACCCAGCTCGCGTACCACTTTAAATGGCGAACAGCCATACCCTTGGGACCGGCTTCAGCCCCAGGATGTGATGAGCCGACATCGAGGTGCCAAACACCGCCGTCGATGTGAACTCTTGGGCGGTATCAGCCTGTTATCCCCGGAGTACCTTTTATCCGTTGAGCGATGGCCCTTCCATACAGAACCACCGGATCACTAAGACCTACTTTCGTACCTGCTCGACGTGTCTGTCTCGCAGTTAAGCGTGCTTTTGCCTTTACACTCTATGCATGATTTCCGACCATGCTGAGCACACCTTCGTGCTCCTCCGTTACTCTTTGGGAGGAGACCGCCCCAGTCAAACTACCCACCACACAGTGTCCTCGATCCGGATTACGGACCTGAGTTAGAACCTCAAACATACCAGGGTGGTATTTCAAGAGTGGCTCCATGCAAACTGGCGTCTGCACTTCAAAGCCTCCCACCTATCCTACACAAGTAGGTTCAAAGTTCACTGTGAAGCTATAGTAAAGGTTCACGGGGTCTTTCCGTCTAGCCGCGGATACACAGCATCTTCACTGCGATTTCAATTTCACTGAGTCTCGGGTGGAGACAGTGTGGCCATCGTTACGCCATTCGTGCAGGTCGGAACTTACCCGACAAGGAATTTCGCTACCTTAGGACCGTTATAGTTACGGCCGCCGTTTACTTGGGCTTCGATCAAGAGCTTCGCTTGCGCTAACCCCATCAATTAACCTTCAAGCACCGGGCAGGCGTCACACCCTATACGTCCACTTTCGTGTTTGCAGAGTGCTGTGTTTTTAATAAACAGTCGCAGCCACCTGGTATCTTCGACCGACTAGTGCTTACGGAGCAAGTCCTTCACACCGGCCGGCGTACCTTCTCCCGAAGTTACGGTACCATTTTGCCTAGTTCCTTCACCCGAGTTCTCTCAAGCGCCTTGGTATTCTCTACCTGACCACCTGTGTCGGTTTGGGGTACGGTTCCTGCATATCTGAAGCTTAGAAGTTTTTCCTGGAAGCATGGCATCAACCACTTCGCCCAAAAGAGGGCTCGTCATCAGTTCTCGGTCTTAAAAGGGCCCGGATTTGCCTAAGCCCTAAACCTACCGCCTTAAACACAGACAACCATCGCTGTGCTGGCCTAGCCTTCTCCGTCTCTCCATCGCAATATGCACGAGTACAGGAATATTAACCTGTTTCCCATCGACTACGCATTTCTGCCTCGCCTTAGGGGCCGACTCACCCTGCCCTGATTAACATGGGACAGGAAACCTTGGTCTTCCGGCGGGGGAGTTTTTCACTCCCCTTATCGTTACTCATGTCAACATTCGCACTTCTGATACCTCCAGCCTGCCTTACAGCTTGACCTTCAACGGCTTACAGAACGCTCCTCTACCATGCCTAGTAAACTAAGCATCCGTAGCTTCGGTGGCCAGTTTGAGCCCCGTTATATCTTCCGCGCAGGCCGACTCGACTAGTGAGCTATTACGCTTTCTTTAAAGGATGGCTGCTTCTAAGCCAACCTCCTAGCTGTCTAAGCCTTCCCACATCGTTTCCCACTTAACTGGCACTTTGGGACCTTAGCTGACGGTCTGGGTTGTTTCCCTTTCCACGACGGACGTTAGCACCCGCCGTGTGTCTCCCGTAATTG
>NZ_JAODTL010000022.1:297500-324718 GCF_026191375.1 Marinomonas pontica
TTAGAGATCGTCGCCTTGGTAGGCCTTTACCCTACCAACTAGCTAATCTCACGCAGGCTCATCTAATAGCGGAAGGCTCCGAAAAGTCCCCTCCTTTCCCCCTCAGGGCGTATGCGGTATTAGCATGCGTTTCCACATGTTGTCCCCCTCTACTAGGCAGATTCCTACGCGTTACTCACCCGTCCGCCGCTCGTCAGCAGGAGCAAGCTCCCCTGTTACCGCTCGACTTGCATGTGTTAAGCCTGCCGCCAGCGTTCAATCTGAGCCATGATCAAACTCTTCAGTTAAAAAGTTTGCTTACTCAAAATCTATTACACTAACAATAACTTAATCATCTCATCGTCCCGAAGAACAACAAAACAACATAAAGCGAATTGACGTGTTAGACGTTTCGCAAGACTTCAATTTTTTTGATCGCTCACCCACTAACAAGTTAGCCAATGTCGATCTTCTGAAGCCTCTAGCGAGCGCCCACACAAATTATCTGATTATCTATTTTAAAGAGCGTTGCCGTTACACTTAAGCCACTTCGTTTCTCTGTGAGAGTGAAGCCCTGTCCGTGTCAGCGAGGGCGTATATTAAGGATCTACAGATTTTGTGCAACCCTTTTTTTAATTAATTTTAAAATTAATTAAAAAACACCGAATACAAAAAAAGACACCGAAGTGTCTTTTTTCTGCATAGCACTCAATAAGCAGCACTAACCACCAACATAGCTCAGCATGACACCCGCAGCAACTGCAGAACCGATAACGCCAGCCACGTTTGGACCCATCGCATGCATTAACAGAAAGTTCTGTTTATTTGCTTCAAGCCCTACTTTATTTGCAACGCGGGCAGCCATTGGAACAGCAGACACACCTGCCGCACCAATCAATGGATTAATGGCATCCTGTGAGAATCTATTCATCAACTTAGCCATCAACACTCCCGCAGCGGTACCGATTGAAAAAGCAATCAGACCTAAACTTAAAATACCCAATGTCTCTAAATTCAAAAATGCTTCAGAGCTTAATTTCGAACCAACTCCTAAACCTAAGAAAATAGTCACAATATTAATCAGAGCATTTTGCGCGGTATCACTCAATCGATCAACAACACCACACTCACGCATCAAATTACCAAAACAAAACATCCCTAATAAAGGTGCCGCAGAAGGCAAAAACATCGCAACTAATAAAGTAACCACAATAGGAAATACAATTTTCTCTTTTTTAGTAACCGGGCGGAGCTGCTCCATTTTAATAGAACGCTCTTCCTTCGTTGTCAATGCGCGCATGATTGGAGGTTGAATCAATGGCACTAGCGCCATATACGAATAAGCCGCGACCGCTATCGCCCCCAGCAAATCAGGAGCCAATCGACTTGCAACGAAAATCGCCGTCGGACCATCTGCACCACCAATAATACCTATTGCAGCAGCATCAGCTAACGAAAAATCCATAACTCCTGAAGCACTTAGCAGAACAGCACCAATGACCGTTGCAAAGATACCAAACTGCGCAGCCGCACCCAGTAATAAAGTTTTAGGGTTAGCAAGCATAGGACCGAAATCCGTCATGGCACCGACACCCATAAAAATGATCAACGGGAACAGTCCTGTCTCAATACCGCCATGATAAATGTAATATTGCAGACCACCCGGAGAAACCATGTGCCCCGTTGCATCATAAACAGGCGCCGCCATAAATCCTGCACCTGGAATGTTTACAAGAACAGCACCAATACCAATTGGTAACAGCAAAAGTGGCTCAAAACCTTTCTTAATAGCCAAAAACACTAACAACAAACCAACACAGATCATCACGAACTGGCCAAATTCCAGCTGATAAATCCCCGTATCGTGATAGAGGTTTAATAGTTTATTTTCCATCTTCAATTGATCCCTTTAACTACAAAGTAAGAAGCGACTGACCCACTTGAACCGAGTCACCTTCTTTTACGTTAATAGAACCAACGACACCGGATTTAGGTGCAGATATCTCTGTCTCCATCTTCATCGCCTCTAGAATCATTACGGTATCACCTTCTTCAACTTGCTGCCCCGGAGACACAAGGACCTTGAAGATATTCCCCGCTAACGGTGAAGGAACATCAACGCCAGACGAGGCCGGAGACTCTGACGTCTGAGCTGGAGCCTGCTGCACATTAACAACGGGCTGAATATTACTAACGTCACCACCTTCTGAGACCTGGACAACAAAACTCTGCCCAGAAACAGAAACGGTATAGACGCTCGCTTCATTAGAAGACTCACCTCCTGAGGCCTGCTTATTCCCTGAGGCACCAACATCTGCAACATCACCCAAGGCCGGAGCGGGCTCAAAAGCACTCGCGTCACCACGATTTTGCAAAAATTTAAGACCTATCTGAGGAAACAAAGCATAGGTTAAAACATCGTCAATCTGATCATCAGATAATTCAATACCCTTCTCTTTTGAAAGGCCAATCAGCTCTTCAGTCAATTTGTCCATTTCAGGTGACAGCAAGTCTGCTGGTCGGCAGGTAATCGCTTCAGCACCATCCAGCACTCGCGCCTGCAGCTCTTTATTAAATTCTGCAGGAGCCGCACCATATTCGCCTTTCAAAATCCCTGCCGTTTCTTTTGATATCGACTTATAACGTTCACCCGTTAATACGTTTAACACAGCCTGAGTCCCAACAATTTGAGACGTTGGTGTCACAAGTGGGATCAAACCGAGGTCTTCACGGACTTTTGGAATTTCCTTTAACACCTCATCAAATTTGTCTGCTGCACCCTGCTCTTTCAACTGGCTCTCCATGTTAGTTAACATGCCACCAGGAACTTGAGCAATCAAAATACGAGAATCCGTACCGCGAAGAGAGCCTTCAAATTTCGCATATTTTTTTCGCACTTCGCGAAAATAAGCCGCAATTTCTTCTAGCAGCGCTAAATCCAAACCTGTATCACGATCCGTGCCTTGCAACGCCGCCACCACAGATTCCGTCGCACTATGACCATACGTCATGGACATGGAGGAAATGGCCGTATCAACTCGATCTATACCGGCCTCAATGGCTTTTAGAATCGTCATATCCGACAAACCAGATGTAGCATGCGCATGCAATTGCACTTCTAGCTGGGTTTGAGCCTTCAATAAACTAACCAGCTCAAAAGCATCATATGGCGTCAAAATGCCAGACATATCTTTTATCGCAATAGAGTCAGCCCCCATGTCCTCAAGCGTTTTGGCATAATCCACCCAATTTTTAGTGGTATGCACCCGGCTCTTGGTATAGGAGATAGTTCCCTGAGCATGCTTACCTTGTTGCTTAACTGCTTTAATGGCTGTCTCAAGGTTACGAGGGTCATTCATCGCATCAAAGATTCGGAAAACATCAACCCCATTAAAGGCTGCACGCTCAACAAATTTATTCACAACATCATCAGCATAATGACGATAACCAAGCAAATTCTGCCCACGCAACAACATCTGCTGTGGTGTTTTTGGCATCGCTTTTTTTAGCTCACGAATTCGCTCCCAAGGATCTTCACCTATAAAACGAATGCAAGAGTCAAACGTCGCACCACCCCATGATTCAAGAGACCAAAAGCCCACTTGGTCGAGCTTTTCCGCAATTGGAAGCATATCGTCAATACGCATACGCGTCGCAAACAAGGATTGATGAGCATCTCGTAAAACGACATCAGTGATGCCAAGAGGTTGCTTTGTTTTTGTCATGTTTCAGCCTCAGAAAGTTAGGAAAGGTAATGTGTATTTAAGGTTTTTTACTGTTTCTATGCTGATGAACAGCAGCGGTAATAACCGCTGTCATTTGTGCATCCACACCAGAAGAAAGCTTTTGCGAAGTTGGCTTTGACGCTACAACAACAGGCACTTCAGGAAAGACATAATTTAGCAACCGCGACATGTAACCAGTCGCAAAAATCAACACCACTAGAAACAGGAACACAAACCCCATCCCCAGCACCATCAACCCTACACCATCTTCCAGTAATCCATTCATAGCTTAGTTACCTTTTATCTCACCTTGTTTGTACAGATCTTATGTGATCAGATGCACACCCAATAGCACTGTTTATTTTTTGATGATTAGTTTTTATCACAAACCAGAACAGTTTCATATTTTTTTGCATAACAGTTAGACTTATTTCGTGAACAATTCCCTGCAAGCAACACAAAATCAAGAAAGAAAAGACATCCACAGCAGCATTGTATTAGCCGTCGCCCCAATGGAAGGTGTCATGGATCACACAATGAGAGCGCTACTCTCAAAAATTGGCGGAATGAATTACCTCGTATCAGAGTTTATCCGAGTCACTCAATACCCAATCCCATCATCAACATTCAAGCGCCAAGTACCCGAAAACCAAAACAACGCCCATACAACTTACCATCACCCAGTACATACACAACTGCTCGGCAGTAACGCCGAACTTATGGCTCAAAGTGCGCTTAATGCCATTGAAGCCGGAGCAACTCACATAGACGTTAATTTTGGCTGTCCTGCCAAGCGCGTAAACGGGCACGGAGGCGGCTCTGTCTTATTGCAAACACCAAACATCCTTCATGAAATAATGAGCGCCATAAAAAACACATTACCCAACCACATTCCGCTTTCGGCAAAAATACGTTTGGGCTATGAAGACGAAGCTCTACTGTTTGATAATGTCGCAGCAATCGAGTCGGCTGGAACCGGCACACTAACAATACACGGCAGGACAAAAAAAGATGGCTACAAACCACCCGCTCGCTGGGAGAAGATTGGAGAAATCCAAGATAAGACAACTATGGTCGTTGTTGCGAATGGCGACATCACCGATTTCGACTCACTAACGCGCTGCCAATCCGTTTCTGGCTGCAAACATTTCATGATTGGCCGAGGCGCACTCAACAACCCTTTTGTCTTCCAAGACATAAGAGCAAAACTAGATAACCAAGAAAACTCACTAAAACAAGCGTCGCTCGTCGAGCTCTTCACCGATTACAATATCGAGCTGCAAAAACACTACGACGAAGTCGCGACACTGGGTCGATTAAAACAATGGTGTGGACACTTACGATTTGGTTTTGAAGAAATCAAAGAAAACCTTCAAACCCTAAGACGCTGCAATAGCACACAAGAGCTAACGACAGTGTTTGAAAAAATACTAAGGGAGTAAGATAGAGATTAGATTTTTGAAAATAGTAAGAATGAAATATTGAAAAAAACAAGGGAGAGAATATTTTAAAATGGTGCACCCGAGAGGATTCGAACCTCTGACCGCTCGGTTCGTAGCCGAGTACTCTATCCAGCTGAGCTACGGGTGCGTAGCAGTTATTGCTTATGAATCTTAACGTGGATAACTTAAGATAGATCTAGAAAATGGTGCACCCGAGAGGATTCGAACCTCTGACCGCTCGGTTCGTAGCCGAGTACTCTATCCAGCTGAGCTACGGGTGCATAGCATTGTTCTATGTGCATTTCATTCTGGATGAAATTAAAATGCATTTTTGAAATGGTGCACCCGAGAGGATTCGAACCTCTGACCGCTCGGTTCGTAGCCGAGTACTCTATCCAGCTGAGCTACGGGTGCACTACAATTTCTTTCTTTAATCTAAAAAGGATAGCTTTCAGATTAAAACTTGAAATGGCGGAGAGTGAGGGATTCGAACCCTCGATGAGTGTTAACCCATACACCCTTAGCAGGGGCGCGCCTTCGGCCACTCGGCCAACTCTCCGTAACAAGTGGGGCGCATTATATACGACACATTTGTCTTGTAAAGGCTTTTTTAGAAATTAATCTTCTAAATCTTGGTCATCTTGTTCTTTTTGAATGCGAAGATAAATTTCTTCACGATGAACAGACACATCTTTAGGCGCATTGATACCAATACGAACCTGATTCCCTTTTACTCCTAAGACAGTGACAGAAACTTCATCACCAACCATCAAAGTTTCACCAACACGACGAGTAAGAATAAGCATAAGAGCATCTCCCTGTAATAGCTTTTAAAATTTATCTAGAAGAATTGCCCCACAAACCTTGTAGGGCAATTCCTACAAAGCTATTGTAGCCTCTCAATAAAAATTAAACCATCCATTCGTACAGGCTTTATGTATTCAATTGTTACGCTTCTCTAACACCTGGTGTTGCTTCGTTCAATTTGAATGCAGAATGTAACGCACGAACCGCCAACTCCATGTACTTCTCATCAATAATGACTGAGACTTTAATTTCAGAAGTAGAGATTAACTGAATATTAATGGACTCTGCAGCCAATGCCTTGAACATCGTGCTAGCAACACCAGCATGAGAACGCATACCCACACCAACAATAGACACCTTAGCAATCTTAGCGTCAGACAACACCGCACTTGCACCAAGCTCTTGCGCAATCAGGTTTAACGTCGACAAAGCAAGGTCGTATTCATTACGGTGAACAGTAAAGGTAAAGTCTGTTGTCCCTTCGACCGATACGTTTTGAACGATCATATCCACTTCGATGTTTGCATCACTGATAGGGCCAAGAATACGAGACGCAATTCCTGGAATATCAGGAACACCTTTTAATGTTAACTTAGCTTCATCTCTGTTAAACGCAATCCCAGAAACCGCTGGCTGCTCCATACCCTTAACCCCTTCAGTTGTTATCAATGTACCTTCACCTTCAATAAAACTAGACAGCACCCTCAGTGGCACTTGATATTTCCCTGCAAACTCTACAGAACGAATTTGCAGCACTTTAGAGCCTAGACTTGCCATTTCTAGCATTTCTTCGAATGTAATTTTATCTAGGCGTCGAGCGCTGTCCACAACGCGAGGATCGGTTGTATAAACACCATCAACATCCGTATAGATCTGACATTCATCCGCCTTCAACGCAGCGGCCAATGCCACACCAGTTGTATCAGAACCACCTCGACCTAAAGTTGTAATGTTGCCAAACTCATCAGCACCTTGAAAACCCGCCGCGACAATCACTCGACCGGAATCCAAGTCTGCGCGCATCGCTTCGGTATCAATTTTTTGAATTCGAGCTTTACCATGGGCATTGTCAGTTGTAATACGGATCTGTGAACCAGTATAAGAACGAGCGTCAAGACCACGTTTCATCAACGCCATAGAAAGTAGAGCAATAGTAACCTGCTCACCCGTTGACAAAAGCACATCCATTTCGCGAGCATTTGGCGACGGATTGATACTCTTAGCAAGATCGATCAGTCTATTAGTTTCGCCACTCATAGCAGAAACCACAACCACAATGTCATCACCTTGCTGCTTATGTTTCAGCACCCGATCAGCAACCGCCTCAATACGCTCTATTGTGCCTACCGAAGTGCCGCCGTATTTTTGAACTAACAACGCCATAATAATTCCATCATTTAAATCAAAAAGCCGAACCCAAAGCTCTGAAGGAGCAAATCGAGTTATACCCTTTCAGCAACCCAATCAGGGACTAATGCCAAAGCGGCAGACAAACCATCAGGGTTATTACCACCAGCCTGAGCCATATCAGGACGACCACCGCCTTTACCGTCTACCAAAGGCGCAACCATCTTGATTAAGTCTCCCGCCTTAACATTTTTAGTCAGTTCTTTGGTAACGCCAGCAATTAAGCTTACTTTGCCATCATTGACTGCCGCCAAAAGCACAACGGCGGATTCTAACGTGCTCTTCAACTCGTCCAGCAAATCACGCAACGCTTTTGGATCCTCCACTTCCACTTGAGCAACCAACAGCTTACCGCCATTGATGTCTACCGCTTGAGAAGCCAAGTCCGCGCCGGCCAACGCCGCCATTTTGCCTTTCAGCACATCCAATTCTTTTTGCAAACTACGGGCTTGCTCGTTCAACGCCACGACTTTGTCTAATGCGCTGTCTTTATTGCCTTTAACAATAGAAGCAATACCATCAAGAACAGACTCTGTTTGACGCGTTGTATCGATTGCCACTTTACCCGTCACCGCTTCAATACGACGTACACCGGCCGCGATGCCACTCTCTGTCACAATCTTAAAGAAGCCGATATCACCCGTACGACTAACATGCGTACCACCACACAACTCAATCGAGTAATCAGCACCCATCGTCAAAACGCGCACTTCGCTATCGTATTTCTCACCAAACAACGCCATTGCGCCTTTTGCCTTAGCCGATTCAACATCCATGATGTCTGTTTCAACAGGACGATTTAAGCGAATTTGCTCGTTTACCATGTCTTCAATCTGCTCAATTTCTGTCGCTGTTACGCCTTCAAAATGAGAGAAGTCAAAACGCAAACGCTCTGGATTCACCAGAGAGCCTTTTTGCGACACATGATCCCCTAAAATACGACGCAATGCTTCGTGCATTAAGTGAGTAGCCGAGTGATTCAATGTGGTCGCCATGCGCAAAGTACGATCAACCTCACCCGTTACCAAATCACCGATCGACAAACGACCTTCTTTTAGTTCACCGTAGTGCAAATGCGCTTTGGCTTGCTTAGTTGTATTGGACACTTTGAACGCACCCGCACCACGCAACCAACCTTGGTCGCCAACTTGGCCACCAGATTCCGCGTAAAACGGTGTAGTTTTCAAAATGACAGCGGCCACTTGACCGGCTTCAATTGCATCGACAGCCTCACCATCAACAAGGATCATCTCAACTTCACATGTGCCGTTTAGATTCTTGTAACCAGTAAATTCAGTAACAGAATCCAATTTCACACTGCTCGACATATCCATAGAGAAGTTACTGGCTGAACGAGCACGAGCACGCTGTGCGTCCATCGCCACTTCAAAGCCAGCTTCGTCTATTTCAAGATCGTTTTCACGGGCAACATCGTTGGTTAAATCCGCAGGAAAACCATACGTGTCGTAAAGTTTGAAAACGGTCTCGCCAGGGATAACTTTTTTATCGCCTAGTTCAGAGATCGCCTCTTCCAGAATTTTCATCCCTTGATCAAGGGTCTTGGCAAACTGCTCTTCTTCTTTCAGCAGAATAGAAGCCACTCGCTCTTTTAATTTTGTTAGCTCTGGGTAGGCTTCACCCATTTCACCATCAAGCGCTTCCACCAATTTATGGAAGAACACACCTTTCTGCCCTAACTTGTTACCGTGACGAATCGCGCGACGAATAATACGACGCAAAACATAACCACGACCTTCATTGGATGGAATCACACCATCAACAATCATGAAGGAACAAGAACGGATATGGTCAGCAATTACACGAAGAGATTGCTCACTCAGATCGTCAGTGCCAACCACTTGAGCAGCCGCTTTAATAAGATTTTGGAACAGGTCGATTTCGTAATTACTGTGAACACCCTGCAAAATCGCTGCAATACGCTCTAACCCCATGCCGGTATCAACAGAAGGCTTAGGCAGAGGCGCCATTTCACCGTCAGCAGAACGGTTAAATTGCATGAAAACCACGTTCCAGATTTCAATAAAGCGGTCGCCGTCTTCTTCAGGAGAACCTGGAGGCCCACCCCAAATGTGCTCACCATGATCGTAAAACACTTCAGAACAAGGACCGCATGGTCCAGTGTCACCCATTGCCCAGAAATTATCAGACTGGTAACGGCCGCCTTTGTTATCGCCGATACGAATAATTTTTTCAGCAGGCAAGCCGATGTCTTTATTCCAAATATCAAACGCTTCATCGTCTTCCGCGTAAACCGTTACCAATAATTTTTCCGTTGGCAACTTCAACACAACCGTTAAAAATTCCCACGCATAATGAATGGCGTCTTTTTTGAAATAATCACCAAAACTGAAGTTACCCAACATTTCAAAAAAAGTGTGATGACGCGCTGTGTAGCCTACGTTCTCTAAGTCGTTGTGTTTACCACCGGCTCGAACGCAACGCTGAGACGTTGTAGCACGTGAATATGGGCGAAGATCCTCCCCAAAAACACATCTTTAAACTGGACCATACCAGCATTAGTAAACAACAACGTTGGATCATTTCCAGGTATCAATGAGCTGGATTCCACGATTTGATGCTGCTTACTTTCAAAGTACGATAAAAATGACTGACGTAACTCAGAACTCTTCATAATGGGATGAGTCTCTATCTATAATTTCTGGACGAATTGGATTGCGCGGAAGGCAGTTTGACATACGCCTACCCTATGCAACGAAAAGCACAAAATAGTACACGCAAAGGATAGGTATTTTCAAAAGAAACCGCAGTAATTTGCGGCTTATTTTGTGCAAAACATAAGCAAAAGCACGATTTAAGGATATAAACCGACTTTTGCTCAGTGTTTTAAAAAGAGAATCACAAAGAATCGCTGTCTCGAATATAGCGATAATGCGGGCGGGCCGTCATTCTAGTGACAAGCTCATAACCAATGGTTCCTGCATAATCCGCAACTTCTTCAACGGGAACCTCTCCCCCCAAAGTACCACCTCTTGACCCATTGCAGGCTTATCAGCAAAATCTTGCATACGCACCGTAATCATATCCATCGACACACGCCCAGCTAAACAAGCTGGCTTCCCATCAATTTGCAATGGCGTGTCTTTTTCAGCATGGCGAGGGTAGCCATCGCCATAACCAACAGCTACGGTGGCTAAAATATGATCTTCCGCCGCGACATAACCAAGCCCATACCCAACCCTGTCGCCTTTTTTAAGCGGACGCGTTGAAATAACCTTGGACGACAATGTCATCGCCGGACGCAAACCCAAAGCACGCCCACTGACTTCTGCAAACGGCGAAATACCATACAGCATAATGCCCGGACGAATCCAACCACCTTCAGGCACACTCCACTTCATAATAGCAGCAGAGTTCGCCACACTGGCGGGGATATCACCGATCAATTGGCGCGCTTGCTCAAAGTAAGTCAACTGCTGCATCGTTGTAAGATCGGACACATCATCTGCACAAGAAAAGTGCGTCATCAAAACCACTTCACCTACCTGACCACTGTCTTTCAATGCAGAGACAAACGATGGCGCTACTTCTTTTTCCACACCAAGCCGGTGCATACCAGAATCGAGTTTAAGAAATACTTTTTCAATCTTAGCGCGGCTCGCCACCAGTTCATCCAGCTGCTGAGTGTTTTCTAATGCAGACCAAAAGCCATATTGTTCACAAAGAGCCCACTCACTGCCTTCAAACACGCCTTCCAACAGCAAGATCGGCGACGTTACTCCCGCATCACGTAACGCCATCGCTTCTTCAATAGCCGCTACCGCAAACGCATCCACCTCTTCATCCAAATATCGAGATACCTCGACAGCACCATGTCCATAAGCATTACTTTTAACCACAGCAAACGCTTTGCATGTCGGTTGTAGTTTTTTTGCATAGCGATAGTTCTGCAGTATTGCATCTAAATCTACCGTTGCCGTGAGTGGCCTTGCCATTTTTACCCCTTAAACTTTTACCGCGATTTATTACTGATAACGTTGTACAGAAAGATCCTGTGAATCGATCTCGGTCTTATCGCCTGACATAATATCCGCTATCACTGCCGCAGAACCGCAACTCATCGTCCAACCTAATGTTCCATGACCCGTATTCAAATACAAACCGTCAATACCTGTTCGCCCAACAATCGGCGTACCATCTGGCGTCATTGGGCGCAGCCCCGTCCAATACTCAGCCTGCGACAAGTCACACCCCTGATTAAACAAATCATGCACGACATGTGTAATGGTCTCGGTACGAACTTTCGGCAAATCAAGATTGTAACCATTAAGTTCCGCAGTTCCTGCCGCGCGGATACGACCACCCAGTCGAGTAACAGCAACTTTATAGGTTTCATCCATTACCGTGGAAACGGGGGCAAACTGTGAATCAGTGATATCCACCGTCAGGGAATACCCTTTCACAGGGTAAATAGGCACTGAAATATCGATCGCTTTGAGCAACTCTTTTGAGTAACTGCCCATAGACACCAAAACATTATCAAACTCAAAGTCACCTTGATCCGTTTTAATGGCACGTACTTTACCAGCTTCCACAATCAAGCGCTCGACTGGGAGGCCAAATTTAAATGTCACCCCCAGCGCATCACAATGCTTTTTCAGCTCTTGACAAAAAACAAAGCAATCCCCCGTTTCATCACCAGTAAGACGTAAACCGCCTTTAAATTTATCAATCACCGGTGCAAGACCAGGCTCAACGTCAAGAATTTGTGCTGGCGTTAGCACCTGATGAGGAACATTGAGTGCTTTAAGTACTTTTATGTCTTTTACAGAGGCCTCGACTTGTTCGTCCTTACGAAAAAGCTGAGTCAAACCACCCTGACCGTCATCGTACTTAATACCAATATCTTTTCGCATAGCAATAAACTGATCACGACTGTATTCAGCCAAAGCCACCATACGAGACTTGTTGACGTCATAAGCCGATTCCGTGCAATTCGCCAACATCTTTCCCATCCAGGCCAATTTTTTCAGTTCTGGATCAGCGCTAACCTTTAATGGCGCGTGTTTTTGCATTAGCCATTTGATGGCTTTAAACGGAATACCAGGTGCCGCCCAAGGAGCAGAATAACCAGGGGAAATCTGCCCCGCATTAGCGAAGCTTGTTTCTAATGCCACCCCTTCCTGACGGTCAACAACCGTCACATCAAAGCCCTTCTTGGCCAAATAATAAGCTGACGTTAAACCAACAACACCCGCACCTAACACGCAAACACGCATAGAAAAACCTCAAACAGTGATAAAGTCATATCGCCCATAATCACACAAGATATATAGTTTTATCACCTTATTTAAAGCCATATAAAAGAATAAAAAACCACAAAATTGCAATTATTTAGTTAATCAGAAATGAAAATGAAAAACTCTCTCCCGCCTGATAAAATGTCCATTCAATTCAGCAACGAAAGACGCCATGATGAATGAACAAAAAATCTCACCTTTTGATCAAGCTCTGTCTATATTGAGCCACAGAGAGCACAGCACAAAAGAACTCGTCACCAAGCTGAAAAACAAAGGACACTCAGAAGACGATATTGATGCAACCATTGAGCGTCTAGAAGAGATCAACTATTTAAACGATGAACGCTTCGCGGAAATGTTTGTAAGAAGTCGTTTGAGTAAACCTCTTGGGGCAAGCCGAATACACCAAGAACTTATACAAAAAGGAATTAATAGCGAACTCGCAAAAACAGCCATTGCTGACGCCGATGCGGATTGGTTCGAGCTAGCAAAGCAGCTAAAAGAAAGAAAATTTGGTGAAGAGTCCACCACAGACTTTAAAGAAAAAGCCAAACAGACGCGCTACCTTTTGTACCGCGGTTTTGATTTCGAACAAATAAAATACGCACTGTCTGTGCAAGATGACAACTAATCGCCCTGATTATTCTTTGTCTTCCTTAGCCATCAATGCCGTTAAGTATCGTTCTTCCATCTCTACGTATTTTTTCTGAACCGTTTCAATTTTGTTGTCGAGATCGTCTATTTTTTTCTGCAACTTAAGCGCTTCTTCAGACTGATCTCGACCATCATATATTTCCGCTTCCAAACGTTTACGCTCTTCATTAAGCTCGTCGTTTATCTCTTTGAGGTTTTCAACCTCCTCCAAATCTTGACTCGCAAGAAGATCAAGGTCTGAACCGCTTACTGCCACAACGTCATCAGGATGATTTAACTTGTATTCTAGAGTTTCATGAAGGACGTGTGCATTTTCCAAATCACGCTCTAGCATTTCCACATACAATTCAGATTCATTCACCATTTGACGCAAAGAAGCGAGTTTAGCAACTTGTTCATTAGCATACGCATCGGACGCTTCAGTAAAGGAGTCTTGGTACAATAGATCTTCTATGTTTTTCATGGTGTTACGCTCTTCTTCGATAACACCATAAATATCCATAGACGGAGAAGCCGATTGTTTTTTTGCTCCAGTAAGGCTTTTTTCTTTTTCAGTGCTTCATCCCGTTTAATCGCATCGATATTCAGGTTGTAGCGAATGGTTTGTAAACTGAGTAACTTGGACTCCAAACGCTTCACGACTCGGCCACTTTCAAGCAGCGTTTTTTCCAGTCTCACAATCAACACATCGTATGCGCTAATATTTTTTCCTACCCCTTCATTACCAGCCTTAGCTTCATGAACCTGTGTTTTTAATCCTTCAATAATCGTTTTTTGGTACGCCGCCAACTCTTTCAAGCTGGTCACTTTGCTGTCCAACTCAGTACGAACAGAATCCAAGAAGCCCGACTCACCGGCCTCTTCAACAAACGCCTCCAGTACGTTGACATAAGAAGCATTTTCACCGCCAGCTTTGACTTCCTCCAAATGCTGTTTCAATCGGTCTAAAAATTCACACATACTGGCCATTTCGGCTCGAAGCGATGCAAGCGATTCGTCCAGCTCGGCCTCCTTTGCCAGCGCGCTTTGCAATTCTGCCAATTCATCATTCAATTCAGACGTAATATTAACTTCATCAAATACCTTATCGCTGGCCTTCTGAATCACTTTATTCAGTTCATTTAACAGGGATTGATTGACTTTTAACGACTTCAATAAAGCATCAATTTCTTGCGCGCGATCCACACGATCCAAAAGACTCTTAAAGACACCTAGTAGCATTAAGGCCTTATCATTCGGTACGGAATGTTCAATGATGTGTGTCTCAACATCTAAAAAAGTGGCCCAACAAGACAGCGCAGATCGACCTTGGAAATCCTGTTTTGGTAACGCTGTAAGCAAACGAGTGCATATCAGCCGCTGCTGCTTTAACAACGCTAACCACTCCTGCTTTTCACTTTCTGAAACCATCGTCAAATCATTTTTCACCCCAGAAGCATCCCCTCCCGCGCGCTCTGGTGTGGAGCCTTGAGCCTCTCTTTTTAAGGCAAAATAGCGAACAACAAAAAATACAAGCGAAACCGACAGTAACGCACTTATAACAACAAGCCCCCAGTGCCAAACTAACATATCGATGACACCTCCTTTTGAATAAGCAAAGAAAACATCTTAAAAGGTTCACGACAAAGAAACCATCAAACCTACAATATTTAACGCACACACCACAAAAACAAAAAAAGCAGACACAAGGCCTGCTTTTTTTCAGTTCAAAACTAGATTCGATTTAGAAATCTAGCTGTTCGACTTCTTCTTCCGCTTCTTTGGCAGAGGCATTAGCTTTTACATCAGCCTTTTTAGGCAATAAGTCTTCACGAATTTTGGCTTCAATTTCTTGTGCTATTTCTGGATTGTCCGCAAGGAATTGCGCAGCATTCGCCTTACCTTGACCTATTTTATTGCCACCGTATGCATACCAAGCACCTGCTTTATCGACGAAACCTTGTTTAACACCCAAATCAATGACTTCGCCCATGCGATAAATACCCGCACCGTACATAATTTGGAATTCTGTTTGTTTGAAAGGCGGCGCTATTTTGTTTTTTACTACTTTAACGCGGGTTTCGTTACCAATCACTTCATCGCCCTGTTTCACAGAACCAATCCGACGAATGTCCAAACGTACAGAAGAGTAAAATTTAAGTGCGTTACCACCCGTTGTGGTTTCTGGAGAGCCAAACATCACACCAATTTTCATACGAATTTGGTTGATAAAGATAACAAGGCAGTTTGCGTTCTTAATGGAACCCGTCAATTTACGCATCGCTTGCGATAACAAACGTGCCTGAACACCAACAGAAGAACTGCCCATTTCACCTTCAATCTCAGACTTAGGCACCAACGCCGCAACAGAATCGACAATAACAACGTCCACACTGTTAGAACGCACCAGCATGTCAACGATTTCAAGCGCTTGCTCACCGGTATCCGGTTGAGAAATGAGCAGGTCTTCGATATTTACACCCAACTTCTCTGCGTAAGAAGGGTCAAGCGCATGCTCTGCATCGATAAACGCACATGTTTTGCCTTGTTTTTGAGCTTCCGCAATAACACTCAATGTAAGCGTCGTTTTGCCTGAAGACTCTGGTCCGTAGATTTCGCAAATACGGCCATAAGGAAGTCCACCCGCACCCAAAGCAATGTCCAGACCCAAAGATCCAGTAGAAACCGTATCAATATCAAGCTTGGTACCTTCACCCATCTTCATGATGGCGCCTTTACCAAATTGACGCTCGATCTGAGACAGCGCTGCGTCTAACGCCTTTTTCTTGTTGTCTGCAATAGATGACATGATGAATTCCTTGTTGCTACTTTCGTTGTGATTAGTTGTCGTTGGGGGTAACTTTATCGTTTTTTTAAAGCAATCTCAAGAAATACTGTATATAAAAACAGTATTATTTTTCGCCCGTTTTAAACATCTCATTCACACCCTTTAACGCCGCCAAAACTGTCGCCTCTCTTACCGCCTGACGATCCCCAGAAAATTGAAAACGCACCACCCTCGACTCTTCACCTAACCGCTGCCAGCCAATGTAAACACAACCAACAGGCTTCTCTGGTGAGCCACCTCCAGGGCCTGCGACACCGCTCACCGCAACAGAAACATCGCCACCCAATTGCAACGCACCTGCGCACATCTCTTTTACTGTTTGTTCAGACACAGCACCAAATGACGACAAGGTTGCCTCTTTCACACACAAACCTTGAATTTTTGCGTCATTGGCGTAACTGATAACGCCACCAAAAAACCATGACGAGCTGCCCGCTATTTCGGTACATGCCGCACCAATTAAGCCACCAGTGCAAGACTCCGCGGTTACCAGCATCAATCCGCTTGCTTGCAAAGATTCTCCAACTTGTTGTGCCACGAATGCGATTTCTTGCGTTTGATTCATTCTCGTTATCCCTTAAATCCTAGGAAAATATCCCGTAGAATACCCGTCTATTTTTTGGATCACAATCGAGCTTTCCCTGATGAGTAAAACACCAGCAGATAACCATACACCCATGATGCGCCAGTACTTTGGCCTAAAGTCACAGCATCCTAACCAACTGCTATTTTATCGAATGGGTGACTTTTACGAGCTTTTTTATGACGACGCCAAACGCGCCTCACAATTACTTGATATTACCCTGACTGCGCGTGGTCACTCCGGCGGCCTGCCCATTCCAATGGCAGGCATCCCCTTCCATGCAGCAGAAAACTACATAGCTCGACTGGTTCGTATGGGAGAATCCGTTGTTGTTGCAGAACAAACCGGTGATCCTGCCACCAGCAAAGGCCCCGTTGAACGTCAAATTGCTCGCATCGTCACGCCCGGAACCATCAGCGACGAGGCTTTTTTAGAGGAAAAGCGCGAAAACCTTTTACTCTCTCTTGCTCACCAGTCTCGTAAAGGATTGGATGTGTTTGGTTTTTCTTACCTTGATATGGCCAGTGGCCGTTTTTGTCTGTTTGAGGTCGATGGCCACGAAGCACTTTCGAGTGAGCTGCAGCGTTTATCGCCAAGAGAAATCTTAATCTCCGAAGATTTCCCAGCGCGGAAGACATTGAAGCTGGAAAAAGGCATTTCAGAACTCGGCCCTTGGCATTTTGACTATGAATCCAGCTACCGCCAACTTATTCAGCAGTTCAACACCAAAGACCTATCAGGATTTGGCTGTGAAGCATTAACCGCAGCCATTGCCTCTGCTGGCGCGCTACTGCAATACGCCAAAGACACACAGCGATCAGCCTTGCCACACATTCAATCCATCATGGTGGAACATAAGGACGATTCGGTACTCATCGATGGAGCAACGCGTCGTAACCTGGAAATCGACATCAACCTAACAGGTGGGACAAGTAACACCTTGGTGGAAGTACTTGACGAGTGTGCAACACCGATGGGAAGCCGTTTGCTAAAACGCTGGTTACACACGCCCATTCGTGATTTAAGTGAAATTCAAGCCCGCCAACAAGTCATCGCAGAGCTCAAAGAGCCACGCGCTTACGATCAATTTGAAGCACCACTGAAAAAAGTCGGGGATTTGGAGCGCATACTGTCGCGAGTCGCCCTTCGCTCCGCACGCCCTAGAGATTTATTGCGCCTGAGATTTGCCCTAGACGCTGCACCAGAAATCAATGAATTGCTAGCAAACGCAAAATCGCCGCGCCTGTCAGAACTGAGCGAGCGCATCATTGCCCAACCAAATACCACCGAAACCTTAGCAAAAGCACTGGTTGAAAACCCACCTTCCGTCGTGCGTGATGGGGGGATATTTGCGAAAGGTTACGACGAAGAGTTAGATGAACTCTTGGCTTTATCCACCAACGCCACCGACTTTCTGGCTGAAATGGAACGCAGCGAAAAAGCCCGTACTGGCATCAGCTCGTTAAAAGTCGGCTTCAATCGTGTACATGGCTATTACATTGAAATCAGCCGCCTGCATTCCGATCAAGCGCCAGTGGAATACATTCGACGCCAAACACTGAAGAATGCCGAGCGATTTATCACCCCCGAGTTAAAAGCATTCGAAGACAAGGCCCTCAGCGCAAAATCCAAATCCCTCGCCCGAGAAAAAGAACTGTATGAAACGCTTCTTGATCAGCTGAACGCAATATTAGGTGAACTACAGACAACCAGTCAGGCGCTGGCGCAACTGGATGTGTTAAACAATTTTGCAGAACGTGCCGACACCTTAAACTTCACCTGCCCTGAACTACACAATCGCGGCGGCATTCACATTGTTGGTGGCCGCCATCCTGTGGTGGAATCGGTTATATCTGAACCTTTTATCCCCAACGACCTTGATCTCAACAAAAAACGCTCGCTGCTGATGATTACTGGTCCAAATATGGGTGGTAAATCCACTTATATGCGCCAAATCGCTCTCATCACTTTGTTAGCGCATACCGGTTGTTTCGTACCAGCAGAGGCGGCGTCTATTTCCGTCGTAGACCGTATTTTTACGCGAATGGGGTCATCGGACGACCTTGCAGGCGGCCGCTCCACCTTCATGGTAGAAATGACCGAAACGGCCAACATCTTAAACAACGCCAGCAAAAACAGCTTGGTACTGATGGATGAGGTTGGACGCGGCACCAGCACATTCGACGGACTCTCGTTGGCTTGGGCTGCCGTAGACTACTTAGCCAAAAAATTACAATGTTATGTGCTTTTTGCCACTCATTATTTCGAGCTCACCACGCTTGCAGACCAATTGGAGAACGCCGCAAACGTTCATTTAACCGCCACAGAATACGATGATGAAATCGTTTTCTTACATAAAGTACATGAAGGCCCTGCAAGCCAATCATACGGACTGCAAGTCGCTCAATTGGCTGGCGTGCCAAGAGATGTCATTGGACACGCGAAGCAAAAACTTAAAGAGTTAGAAGTGGTGACTGGCATTGAGACGCACTCCATTACTTCAAAGCCCTCCGCAACTTCGTCGAGTAAAACCAAAAGCAATCTTCAAGAGAAGCAAACCAGCTATCAACCTCAACAGGTCGACATGTTTGCTCAAGCCGAACAAAACACCTTGAAAAACGCTCTTGAAGAAATGGATTTAGACAACATGACACCATTCGACGCCATGACGGCACTTTATAAACTGAAGTCTCAGATGTCGCTGACATAAGCTGCTGTGGATATAAGCTAATAGCAGATAAATGTAGACTATTTTCGATTGTTGCTTGCCGCGAAATAGTCTATACCACTAAAATAGTGCGCAATCATTTTTTATAGCTTGTAAGGAGAAGTCGAATGGCTTTCATCGTTACCGATAACTGCATTCGCTGCAAATACACTGACTGTGTCGAAGTATGTCCTGTTGACTGCTTCTATGAAGGTCCAAACTTTTTGGCCATCAATCCTGACGAGTGCATCGACTGCGCATTGTGCGAACCAGAGTGTCCAGCCAACGCTATCTTCTCTGAAGACGAGTTACCGGAAGACCAAGAAGTGTTTGTTGAATTGAACCGTGACCTGTCTTTGATTTGGCCAAACATTGCCGAGAAAAAAGACGCGCTTCCTGATGCGGCGCAATGGGATGGTGTTGAAGATAAATTAGAGCATTTAGAGCGCTAATGTCATCCTAAGACAAATCAAAAAAAAGCGACGTCTCAGTCGCTTTTTTTTGATTTGAATATTGGCGACAGTAAGTTTTAGGCAAAAAAAAGGGCGCCTATTGGCAACCCTACTTTTTGCTCACTTCCTGTTAAGCAACTCTTCCGATGAGTAAAACATCATTGTTCGCGCAACCCTAACGCTTCCAAACTGTCCTTCGTCACATGGTGCATTCCATCAAACCATGGTATTCCTATGGACCATCCGTTTTCCATGAACATCCCAGTTCAATCCTTAACACCATCTTTGGTATTGTATTACGCACTTCATGTGCTTTTTCATCCGTGAAATCGTTTGGATAAGATCTAATTTAGCAGTTTTAAAAATTTAATCAAATATCGATAACGATCTAAAATTTTAATTTTATAGTTATAAATCAACAACTTAAAAACAAACAAGCAAGAAACGAACACTTAGCCACACAACACACAGGAAAAGCCTACAGCCATGTCAGAAAAAGCCTACAGGCATCGCAACCTATACCACCTCCAAAAACTCATCCGCCCATTTAATGGCACTGAAATAGGTTTTTTTCAGGTCTTCTAAATCCTGAGCATTCTTAATCGTGTGGCCATTACTATAATGCTCAACCAGATCAAGCGCGTTACCCACTCTTCCAGACCGATGAACAATGGCGTTGATAAACTCATTAGGAAGTGGCAACTCACCCAGCACTTCTTCCAGCTGCATTCCGGTGCAGACATCAATCATAGACAACATACCCGCAAGGAAATATTTATCTTGGTTATTGTAACCTCGGCTTTGCGCGAACAACTCCGCGTGCTTCGCTCGAACCATAATCTGCTCAAGCAACACATGTCGATCACCCACCATTTCTGACATTAACAACAGGTTGGTTAGCGCTTTCAACTTTTCCGCGCCAATCAGCATAATCGCCAAACGGACAGAGTCCACCGACGCGACCAAGCCTGTTACAGGGGAGTTCAAATAGCGAAGCAACTTATGCACCAAGCCAGCATCTTGGCTTACGATCCCTTCTAAATCATCCATACTCAAAGTAGACGTGTTCAAAAGAGAGGACATAAGCTGCAGCAACGTCATGCTGTTTACCTTAGAAGCCTTACTCGACACCAACTCCGGTTTTTCGAAAAAGTACCCCTGGAAGTATTCCACTCCCAATAAACGACAGAATTGATAATCTTCCCACGTTTCCACTTTTTCAGCGATGACCTGCGCTTTAAACCCTTTTAACAATTCCAGCTGTTGATGGAATCCTTCATGCCCTAACGCCAAAATATCCAACTTGATATAATCGGCCAATTCAACAAAAGGCGTTAGTTTACTGTGGAAAACGAAATCGTCTAACGCGATTGAATACCCTGCGTTCACCCAGCGTCGTAAGGAAGACAGCAATATCGCGTCATAACCCGCATTTTCTAACACTTCGATAACCACATTATCTTTATCAAAAGACATGCCGCTGGGGCTTAATAAATACGCGCGAGGGAAGTTAATAAAAGCTTTGTTTGCACCTACTAAATTGTCCATACCAAGCTCAAACAAGCTGGCAGAAATCACTTGCGCCGTTGCCCCGACCTCATCGATGACATCCGCTTGAATAGCCACAGCATTTTTACGGTAGAAAAGCTCGTACCCCATAACCGCAAGGCGACTGTCGACGATGGGCTGCCTTGCCAAAGAAACTGTTGAGTGAGCTGATAAGAAATTTTCGGCCATAATATTTCCATTCCAAGAAAGTATCTGTATCGATTTTTAACAGTGTCTCAATATTGCCTAAAAATTGCCATTGGGCATAGACAATAATCTTGGTAACATGGAGTCATTCAATGTAGACAGCTATATAAAACAAAATAAAGCACAATCTGTGGGGAAAATAATGCCAATTTACCGTTCCAAGACTACCACTTCAGGCCGCAACATGGCTGGAGCTCGTGCCCTATGGCGCGCTACTGGCATGAAAGACGACGACTTTCAAAAGCCAATCATCGCGGTCGCTAACTCTTTCACGCAATTTGTACCGGGTCACGTCCATTTAAAAGACATGGGACAACTTGTTGCTCGTGAAATCGAGAAAGCCGGTGGTGTTGCGAAAGAGTTTAACACTATCGCTGTTGACGACGGTATCGCCATGGGTCATGACGGTATGCTATACAGCCTCCCTTCTCGCGACCTTATCGCCGACTCAGTAGAGTACATGGTGAACGCGCATTGCGCCAGACGCACTCGTATGTATTTCAAACTGTGACAAAATCACACCGGGGATGCTGATGGCCGCCATGCGCCTAAACATTCCGGTTATTTTTGTCTCTGGCGGCCCAATGGAAGCGGGTAAAACCAAACTGTCAGAAAACAAACTGGATCTGGTTGATGCGATGGTTATCGCCGCGGATCCTACCGCATCGGATGAAAAAGTTGCCGAATATGAGCGCTCTGCTTGCCCAACGTGCGGATCTTGTTCTGGCATGTTCACTGCGAACTCCATGAACTGCCTAACCGAAGCACTGGGTCTCAGCTTACCTGGCAACGGCACCACATTGGCGACGCACTCTGATCGTCACCGATTATTCGTTGAAGCTGGCCATCGCATTGTCGACATCACTAAACGTTTTTACGAGAACGACGAAGCGAACTGGGCTCCTCGAGCAATCGCGAGCTTCGAAGCGTTTGAAAACGCCATGACACTAGACATTGCTATGGGCGGTTCCACCAACACCATCCTTCACTTGCTGGCCATCGCTCGTGAAGCGGGTGTTGATTTCACAATGGAAGACATCGATCGCTTGTCACGTAAAGTTCCTCAGCTTTGTAAAGTCGCGCCAAACTCACCAAAATATCACATCGAAGACGTGCACCGCGCCGGTGGTATTTTTGGCTTGTTGGGTGAATTAGACCGTGCCGGTTTGCTTCACAATCAATGTCACACTGTCCATTCAAAAACATTTGAAGAAGCGCTCGAAACATGGGACATCATGCGTTCACCAACGCCTGAGGTAATCGAGTTTTACAAAGCAGGCCCTGCGGGCATTCCAACACAAACCGCATTCAGTCAGTCAACTCGCTGGCCTTCACTGGACGGTGATCGTAAAGACGGTTGTTTCCGTTCGATTGAGAACGCATTCTCTCTTGAAGGCGGCTTGGCTGTACTTTACGGCAACATTGCGGTTGATGGCTGCGTGGTGAAAAGCGCTGGCGTAGACGAATCTTGCCTCGTGTTTGAAGGCCCAGCTCACATTACAGAGTCTCAAGACGAAGCGGTTAAAAACATTCTGGATGACAAAGTCAAAGCGGGTGAAGTGGTTATCGTACGTTACGAAGGACCAAAAGGCGGACCGGGCATGCAAGAAATGCTTTACCCAACGTCTTACATCAAATCCAAAGGTCTTGGTAAAGCCTGTGCTTTGCTAACAGATGGTCGTTTCTCTGGCGGTACATCCGGTTTGTCTATCGGTCACGTTTCACCTGAAGCGGCTGCTGGCGGCGCTATTGGTTTGGTACAAAGCGGCGATATTATTCGCATCGACATTCCAAACCGTACCATTAATGTGCTTCTCAGTGATGAAGAACTGCAAGCACGCCGCGATGCGATGAACGCTCAAGGCGCTAGCGCTTGGAAGCCTGCAGAAGAACGTCCTCGCAAGGTATCGCCAGCACTTAAAGTGTACGCACACTTTGCAACCAGCGCGGATAAAGGTGCAGTACGCGATATTAGTCAAATCGACTAATATCCAACAAGCAATACGTAAAGGCCGCTTTGCCATATATAGGCGCTGCGGCCTTTTTCATTATCAATAGAACCCTACATTACAGGAAAGACCATGCTCAGCTATCGCCATATTTATCATGCAGGCAACCACGCTGATATTTTAAAACATTTGACCGTCAGTCAAATATGTCGTCACTTTGTCAAAAAAGAGGCGCCTTTTTTCTATTTAGATACCCATGCTGGCATTGGTCAATATTCGCTACGTTCTGAGCAGGCACAAAAAAATAAAGAGTTTCACACGGGTATCGCCAGACTGTTAACAGAAGGCAACCTACCAGAACCATTGGAAGGTCTATTGGACATTGTCCGAGAAATGAACCCAACAGACACGTTAGAGTTTTATCCAGGCAGCCCAAAAATTGTCGACTACTACGTGCGCCAAAAAGACAAGCTACATTTATGCGAGCTGCACCCAAACGACTACCCAATATTAGCGGCACTGTTCCCCAACAAACGCAAAGCCAATGTGGTCAAAGACAATGGCTTCGCGGCTGTCAAAGCCATGTTACCGCCACCGCAAAAACGTGGTTTTGTTCTGATGGATCCACCGTACGAAGTCAAAAAAGATTACCAATACGTGGTTCAAGCGTTGGAGGATGGTTACAAACGCTTTCCTCAAGGCACGTATGCCATATGGTATCCTGTGTTAAATCGTAAGCAAGCAGATGACCTATTGAAGGCCGTCAAAGCAACTAAAATCAAAAACACCTTATTACTAGAACTTTGCATTAGAAACACAGAACAAGAGCGCGGCATGGCAGGAAGCGGTATGATCATCGTCAATCCACCATGGACACTCGAAAAAGAAGCCAAAGAATTCTTGCCAGTATTAAGCAAACTATTAGCAGAAGACAGCGAAGCCGATTTCCAAGTGACATGGATCACCCCTGAGTAATCGGTATTTTTATAAAGGAGCGAGTCATGAGTACCCCTTTCGAACAAGCGTTTAAGCACATGCCTACGCCTGCTTTTATAATAGAAAGCAATACTGGCAAATTGATATCGTACAACCGCAATTTTGAGATACTGTTCGAGCACCTGAACGCCGCTCCCGCGGCCTCTTGGGAAACCTTGTGCGATGATGCGTCCTCTCAAAGCTGGCATCTGCTCAACCAAAAAGTAAAAAGCGGCAGCATTGAGCGTTGCGAGAGCTTGATTCGAGTGGGCGATAAACTCATCAATATGCAGTTGGAATTGCAAGACCTCGGCGACTCTGTACTTGCCTGTGTCTACAATACTGATCACATGGATCTTTCCGCGGCTGAAAACACTTTACTTAAATACGCCTTAACGGAATCGTCTGCGGGACTGTGGATTTGGGAAACAGAATCAGACTTGGTTTCTTGCTCGAAATCCATTGCGACGCTTCTTAATTATCCGTTGGACAAAACACCGCGCTCAACCGCGGACTGGCACAAAATAGTTCATCCTGACGATGTTAAGAAACTCGCCACAGTGGTAAACGAGCACGTTGCGTTGAACCAAGATTACTATGAAGTCGAATACCGTATTTTGACGGGTGACCAACGCTACCTTTGGGTCAAAGAACGCGGCAGAAGTTATACAAAAGGACCTGATGGCAGCATCAAGAAAGTGATTGGCTTCATGGTAGACATAAGCCATCAAAAAGCGTTAGAAGAACACCTACGCAACCAAGCGACTTTTGATGAGTTAACAGGGCTACTAACACGAAGCGCGGCATTAACACACTTTAAAAAGCAACTTGGTTTAGCCAAACGCCAATACACACCATTGACCATGGCAAAAATAAATTTGGATGCTAATGATCGTCTAAGCCAACTTTCCATGGAGGCGCGAAATATCGCCATCCAAACGTCCGCTCGTTATATCTACAAAAAGATACGCGAAGCCGACGTATTGGCCCGAGTGGAACCCGACAAATTACTCTTATTATTGCCTAACACCAGCGTACGCGATGCTAAGACCTTGCTGAATCACATTATCAATCCAACAGAAGAGGAGAAATCCACACTGCTTGAAGGCAATTCAGATCCTATGGATTTTGTATTGGTATTGCCGCATTCCCTGAAGACGGTGAAACGATCGAAGAACTCGCTCTCAGCGCCAACCAAGCGGTTGAAGATGGACAAGCCAAGTGTAAACAAATCGTCGTTAACTGAAACAAGTTATCCGAAAAGTCACCATAAACAAACACGCCGCATTGCAACAATACGGCGTGTTTGTTTTTAACAACCATTATTACTCAGTGTTATTCGCCTTGCAGAGTCAAAACCATCCGCCTCGCACCACCATGATCTCGGTGCTCACCCAAATAAATGCCTTGCCAAATCCCCAAGCATAACCGCTTATCTCAGTTGGAATCGTCAAAGATGAACCCAACATACTGGCCTTTATATGGGCGGGCATGTCGTCACGACCTTCGTAAATATGTTCATAGTAGGGTTGATCTTCCGGCACCATGTGCGAAAAATGGCGCTCCATATCTCGACGAACCGATGGGTCGGCGTTCTCATTGATGGTCAACGATGCCGACGTATGTAATAGCTGAACATGCAACAGCCCTATTGAAACCGGCGTCAATTTAAACAAAGCCGATTCCACTTGATCTGTGATCAAATGAAAACCTCGGCGCATCTCTGGCAATTGAATTTCAACTTGCTGCCACATAACGAATTACTCTGCACTGGTTCTTTGGTAAACAGAAAAACGATAATCGTAAGGGTTGGGGCCTTCAGCGGCAAACGCCTCTTCACCGATTAAGGTAAAAGACGGCCAGTCTACTTCTGGGAAAAACGCATCACCTTTGACGTCAGCGTCCACATGAGTAATGTACAAACGGTCTGCGCGCTCAAGCGCCAATTGATAAATCTGAGCACCGCCAATCACCATGACTTCTTCTTGACCATTAACCAAACAAATATCTTCACCAAGGGAAATCGCCTCTTCCAGCGTCGTCACCACATCAATCCCCTCTGCTTGATAGGCAGGGTGCGACTGATCACTATGTTGCGACGACCCGGTAGCGGCTTGCCAATCGATTCAAACGTCTTACGCCCCATAACAATCGGCTTGCCCATAGTGGCAGCGAAATATTTAAGGTCATTTGGCAAATGCCAAGGCAACGAGTTATTAATACCAATAGTGCGGTTGGTCGACATGGCAACAATAAGGGACAACATAGGCTTACCTTCATTCATTTTTCACGCTCATCCACTCTTGGGCTTCTTGAGCGTACGGGTTCTGATATAATCAATGGCATTTATTATACCCATGACAATCTAGATTGCATTTTCTAACCTGCACTTACCGTATTCGTCATGACCTAAACAGACAAGGCACACTTATGAAACAGTACTTAGATCTTTGCAACCGCATCGTCAGTGAAGGCGAATGGGTCAACAACGAACGTACAGGAAAACGCTGTCTCACTGTTATTAACGCCGAGCCTTACTTACGATGTAAGCAAAGGCGAGTTTCCGCTTGTCACGACACGAAAAAGCTACTGGAAATCTTGCCATTGCTGAAATCATTGGGTATTTGCGAAGGTTACGATAACGCCGCGGATTTTCGCGCACTCGGCGCCAAAACAT
>NZ_JAODTL010000023.1 GCF_026191375.1 Marinomonas pontica
TTGTTATTGGTGGTCGATTGACCAGTGCAGGCACCAATGCGCAATTGGGAAGCAGTTCGTACCTTGTTGCAGAGGCGGATGAAAGTGATGCGTCTTTTCTGCATTTGCAACCACAGACTGTGATCATTACTAATATCGATGCTGATCATATGGACACCTATGACGGTGATTTCGAAAAGGTGAAACACACGTTCATTGAGTTTGTGCATAATTTACCGTTTTATGGTTTGGCTGTGTTGTGTATTGATGATGAAAATGTGCGTGAAATTCTCCCGTCCTTAAGCCGTCCAGTACTTACTTACGGTATTGATCAAGTGGCGGATTTTTATGCTACTGATATTGTTCAAACAGGGCGTTTTTGTGAATTTCTGGCACATCGACCAGAGGGTGAGCCGCTGAAAATTCGATTGCCCATGCCAGGGCGTCATAACGTCTTAAATGCTTTGTCGACGATTGCTGTGGCAACAGACCTTGGCGTTGAACCCACGGCCATTCAGGCAGGTTTGATGGGCTTTGAAGGTGTTGGGCGCCGTTTTCAGGAGCAAAAACCGTTATCGCTTCCTAATGGATCGAATGTCATGTTTGTGGATGATTATGGGCATCATCCCAGCGAAGTATTGGCAACGATCAAAGCCATTCGTGCTGGTTGGCCTGAAAAACGCTTGGTCATGGTGTATCAGCCGCATCGTTACACTAGGACGCGTGATCTTTATGAAGATTTTGTTCGTGTTTTGTCGCAGGTTGATGTGTTGCTTTTGCTGGATGTTTACTCCGCTGGTGAGTCGGCGATAAATGGCGCAGACAGTCGTTCTTTATGTGGCAGTATTCGTCAACGAGGTAATGTTGATCCAATACATGTAGGCAGTGAGTCGGATTTGCGTTCCATTTTGAGTAATGTGTTGCGTGAGGGGGATTTGTTGATCACGCAAGGGGCTGGCGACATTGGCATGGTGTCCAAAAATTTATCTGTGAGCGGGATTTAAAATGTCTAAAACTCTAAAAGACTCTGTTATTGCCGTCATTTATGGTGGTCGATCGGCTGAGCGTGACGTTTCCATGCAAAGTGGGCCGCTGGTTGCTGAAGGTCTTCGTTCAAAAGGGTATCAGGTGACTGAGTTGGATCTTTATGGTCCTGATGCGGCATTTGATCCTGTGGTTCAATTGCAATCCATTGATTTTGATTTTGCTTTTATTGCTCTGCATGGCGGTGAAGGGGAGGATGGGCGCGTTCAGGCGTTACTTGAGATGTTGGGTAAGCCTTATACAGGTAGTTCACCTTTGGCATGCGGTCTGGCTATGGATAAAGTCTTAACTAAACGTTTCTGGAATGGCATTGGGATTCCAACTCCTGCTTATTTGTCTTTTGTCGATCATGCGAATGCGGATGTAATCGAGGAGCAGATGTCTTATCCAGTGATAGTTAAACCCTCTAGAGAGGGTTCTACTATTGGTATTAATAAGGCGATGAATAGGGCTGAGCTTGATGATGCTCTTCTGAAGGCGCTTGAGTATGATTCTGATATTTTGGTTGAAGAATTTGTCGATGGGCCCGAGTTTACTATTACGATCATTGATGATGTAGCGTATCCGGCGATAGGTTTAAAACCTGCTCCAGACCATAAGCTCTATGACTATGAGGCAAAATATATAGCGGATGATACTGAATATCTGCTGCCTTGTGGCTTAAGTGAAGACGATGAGAATGAGCTGCAAATGTTGGCGCTCGACGCGTATCGTTCTCTTGGATGTTCTGGTTGGGGGCGTGTGGATATTATGCGTGACCACAATGGTGTGTTCTGGGTGCTAGAGGTGAATACGGCGCCTGGTATGACGTCTCACAGTTTGGTGCCGATGGCGGCCAAATATGTAGGTATCGACTACGCTTCATTAGTGGAAAAAATTGCTCAGAATGCGTGGACTAAGGCTGAGTGTGATTGATTTATGAGGATAGCGGCATTCATTGGGGCTGTGTTGTTGATCGTAGTTGCCATCTTTCAAGGGAATGATTCCCCCGATACTTGGTTTGCTATTCAGAAAATCGAGATAAAAGGTGATTTAAAAAACGCAACAGTTGATGAGCTGCAATCAGACTACTCCGCTTTGCTGGGGCGCAGTTTGTTAAGTGTTTCTTTGTCCGATGCACTGTCTGTTGCTTTGGCCTCTCAGTGGGTCGAAAATGCAGAGATTCGTAAAGTTTGGCCAAATACATTGCAGGTGCTTGTTCATGAACATACGCCTCTAGCATACTGGGGGGATGGGCAGATTATTTCCACTTCTGCGGTGGTTATTACGCCGAAGACTGTACCAGATTTGCCGCTTACTAGGCTGTATGGGCCGGAAGACTCAAGCGATATTGTACTTGAGCAGTTCGGGTTGATAAGTCAGGTGCTTGCTTCCTCTTCTTTACGGGTCTTTTCATTGACCTTGGAGCCGAGAGGGGCGTGGAGTATTCGGTTCACGAATGGGATTGTTGTGAAGCTTGGTCGAGATGAGATTTTAGAGAGATTACAGCGCTTTATAGCGGTGTATAAAAGTGATTTATCGGGTAGAATAGATCAGATAACGTCAGTCGATGCTCGCTATCCCCATGGGGTGGCTGTGGGTTGGAAAAAAATAAATGATATTGGCCTGTTTGTTGCTTTTTTATACAGAAGTGAAGGTCTAATCATAACAAAACGTAATGCCGGGAAGGTAAAATGATAGTCGGTTTGGATGTAGGCACATCGAAAGTTATCTGTTTGGTTGGCGAAGTTCTGGCTGATGGTAGTTTAGAAATTGTCGGTATTGGCTCTCATAGTTCAAAGGGTATGAAGCGTGGTGTTGTTATCAACATCGAGTCAACCGTTCAATCCATTCAGCGTGCCGTTGAAGAGGCTGAGCTAATGGCGGGCTGCAACATACACTCTGTTTATGTGAGTGTGGCGGGAAGTCATATTAGAAGTCTGAACTCTCACGGTATTGTTGCTGTGAAAAATGGTGAAGTGCAGAAAGAAGATATTGATCGCGTTATTGATGCTGCACAAGCAGTACCTATTTCATCAGATCAGCGAGTCATACACATTCTTCCTCAGGAGTACCATATTGATTCTCAGGAGGGAATTAAAGATCCTCTGGGAATGTCTGGCGTGCGCTTGGAAGCAAATGTACACCTTATTTCTGGCGCAGTGAATGCTGTCATGAATGTCGAAAAATGCATTAAACGCTGTGGCTTGGGTGTGGATGGCGTTATTTTGTCTCAGCTTGCGTCAAGCGAGTCTTCATTAAGTGAAGATGAAAAAGACTTGGGCGTTTGTTTGATTGATATCGGTGCTGGTACTTCGGATATTGCGGTTTGGCTTGATGGTGCTTTGCATCACACGGCGGTTGTGCCTGTTGCAGGTGACCAGGTTACTAATGATATTTCGATGGCTTTGCGGACTCCTACTCAGCACGCGGAAGATATTAAAGTGAAATATGCGTGTGCCATGTCTTCTATGGCGTCTGCAGATCAAGTGTTACAGGTTCCCAGTGTTGGTGATCGTCAGCCGAGATCAATAACTCGTCATGCGTTGACTGAAGTGGTTGAGGCTCGTTATGAAGAAATTTACAATTTAGTTTTGGATGAGTTAAGGCGTAGTGGATACGCAGAGCGAATCCCTGCAGGTATTGTAATTACTGGTGGTACGTCATTAATGGAAGGGGCGGCTGAGCTGGCTGAAAAGGTTTTTCAAATGCCCGTTAGATTATCTTTGCCAGATTGTACTAAAGGAATGTCAGACATTGTCGATAACCCTATATATTCAACGAGTGTTGGATTATTGGCTTATGGTAGTAAAGAGGCGGAAGTAACCGAAATCTCGAAGCGGATGATGTCTAAGGCGCAAACTAAACGAGAAACGTCAGTTCTGGCTCCTAATGAAATCGGGCCATCCTTCAGTGCAACGAAGGTGTGGCAGAAATTAAAACACTGGTTTCAAAGTTATATTTAGTCAGAATTGATTATGAATTTATTGAGGAGCGATAAGCCCATGAATGTCTTTGATTTAGCCGAAGATAATTTATCAGATAATGCTGTTATTAAAGTAATAGGCGTCGGTGGCGGTGGCGGTAATGCTGTTCGTCACATGCTAGAGAATCGATTGGAAGGTGTTGAATTTATATGTGCCAATACGGATTCTAAAGCGCTGATTGGCTTTGAAACAGGCGTCTCTTTGCAGCTTGGTTCAACGATTACAAAAGGTCTAGGTGCGGGTGCGAATCCAGAGGTTGGGCGCGACTCGGCATTGGAAGATCAAGAAAAAATCACTCAATTGCTAACGGGTGCGGACATGGTCTTCATCACAGCAGGAATGGGGGGTGGTACGGGTACGGGTGCGGCTCCAGTGATTGCGAAAGTGGCTCGTGAGCTGGGTATTTTAACGGTGGCGGTTGTTACAAAACCTTTTCCGTTTGAAGGCCGTCGTCGAGCGAGAGTGGCTGAAGATGGCGTTAAAGAATTGCGTGAGAATGTCGATTCATTGATTACCGTGCCGAACGAACGATTGTTGCCTGTATTAGGGAAGAATATCTCCTTATTGAAAGCATTTGGGGAGGCAAATAATGTCTTATTTAATGCTGTTCAAGGTATTACCGATTTGATTATGCGTCCTGGTCTAATCAACGTCGATTTTGCTGACGTGCGAACCGTTATGTCCGAAATGGGTATGGCGATGATGGGTACGGGTTCTGCATCTGGCGAGGATAGGGCGAGAGTGGCTGCTGAGGCGGCCATTCATAATCCTTTACTTGAAGACATTAACCTGAGGGGTGCGCGAGGCGTACTGGTAAATATCACGGCAAACGAAGAAGTGGGTTTGTCTGAGTTTACTGAGGTTGGTGGCATTATTGAAGAATATGCATCGGAAGATGCTACTGTCGTAATTGGTTGTGCAATTGACCCTAGTGTAGGGGATGAGATGCGAGTTACGGTAGTTGCAACTGGTTTAGAGGGTCGTTCTGCAGTGGAGTTGAAGTCTGCTGTTGGTGAGTCTGTTGTCTCTCAACCAGTGATGGCAAAGGTGGAGCAAGCTGCTGAAAAAAATGAAGTAGCAGCGCCTCAACCAGTGTCGAAGCCTTTGTCAAATCCAAAGGTGGAAGTGGTAGAGAAAAACTTGGATGAAAAGAGTGAATCGGTTGATTCCTCCTCTATTTCGAGTGGCGATAAATTATCGTATCTGGACATTCCGGCTTTTTTGCGTCGACAAGCTGATTAGTTTTAGCAAAAACGATGCAATGTTAAAATGTTGGATTGTATAAAAAATGTGTTATTGATATTATTTTGTAAAGAATAGTATCCAGTCATAAAAATGTAGGAATCAAATGGTACGCCAACACACACTAAAGAACATTATTCGAGCAACTGGGGTGGGTTTACACTCCGGCGAGAAGGTGTATTTGACACTAAAGCCTGCTCCTGTAAATACGGGTATCGTATTTGTTCGCACTGACTTGGATCCAGTTGTAGAGATTCATGGTGATGCGAAAGCGGTCGGTTCAACAAATTTTGCTACGGCTTTATGTCAGGGTGATGTGAAGGTTAGTACTGTAGAACATTTGTTATCTGCAATGGCTGGTTTGGGTGTTGATAATGCTTACGTAGAAGTAAGTGCTAGCGAAATTCCTTTAATGGATGGAAGTGCTAGTCCCTTTGTGTTTCTTCTTCAATCTGCTGGATTGGAAGCTCAAAATGCACCGAAGAAATTTATACGAGTCAAGAAACCGATCAGAGTTGATGAAGGTGATAAGTTCGCTTCTCTTGAGCCTCATTCTGGTTTTCGTTTGTCTTTCACGATTGACTTTCAGCACCCTGCAATTGGCGAGGATGTTCAGAGTACATCGTTTGACTTTTCAACGACTACTTTCGTAAAAGAAATTAGTCGAGCGAGAACCTTTGGTTTCATGAAAGATCTTGAGTATTTCAAGAATAACAACCTTGCTCGTGGCGCGAATATGGAGAACGCAATCGTTCTTGATGATTATCGCGTTTTAAACGACGAAGGGTTGCGCTACCGTGATGAGCTTGTTCGCCATAAAGTGCTTGATGCCATTGGTGATTTGTATCTTCTTGGGCATAGCTTGATTGGTGAGTATAAAGCTTACAAGTCAGGTCATGCTTTGAATAACAAATTGTTATTGGCGCTGCTTGAGCATCAAGATGCTTGGGAATATGTGGTTTTTGAGGATGAAGCTCAAACTACCCCGATATCTTATGTTGAGCCAGCTTTTGTTGGTGCATAATTAAGTGATCAATTCTTGATCGCAATTCAAAAAACCAGACTTTATGTCTGGTTTTTTTGTTTCTAGGGGCTTGATATTTCATGTTTTGTCACACATTACCGTGATAGACTGTCTTCATTACTAATTGGCTACGTTGAGTTCAAGATGTTAGGAACTGTAATTAAAAAAATTGTCGGCACAAAGAATGACCGAGAAGTAAAACGATACAAAAAAATTGTTTCGCAAATCAATCAAATCGAAGAATCTTTTAGCAAGCTTTCTGATGATGAGCTATCCGCGAAAACGGGTGAGTTTCGCGAGCGTTTTAATGCGGGAGAGTCTCTCGATTCTATGCTGCCAGAGGCGTTTGCGGTTGTTCGAGAGGGCAGTCGTCGTGTGATGGGAATGCGTCATTTTGATGTGCAGCTCATTGGTGGCATGGTGCTAAACGAAGGCAGAATCGCGGAAATGCGCACAGGTGAAGGTAAAACACTTGTGGCAACGTTGGCCGTGTATTTGAATGCGTTGTCCTCTAAAGGTGTTCATGTAGTCACAGTAAATGATTATTTGGCAAAGCGTGATGCCAATTGGATGCGTCCGTTGTATGAATTCTTGGACATGAGTGTTGGTATCGTTTTCTCTGGTCAGGACCGTGAAGATAAGAAAGCGGCGTATTTATGCGATATCACCTACGGTACAAATAATGAGTTTGGTTTTGATTACCTTCGCGACAACATGGTTTTTCGTTTAGAAGATCGTGTGCAAAGAGATTTAAACTTTTCTGTGGTGGATGAAGTTGACTCGATTTTAATCGATGAGGCGAGAACTCCTCTTATTATTTCTGGCGCTGTTGAAGACAGTTCTGAGCAATACCGTAAGATTAATAAATTAGCGCCTTTGCTGGTTAAGCAAGACGAGACAGAAGAAGATGATGAGCAGACAGGTCATTACGTTTATGACGAATCTCAGCGCAGCATTGAGCTAACAGAAGCGGGTCACTCTTTTGTAGAAGAGTGGCTTGTGGAGCAAGGGTTGTTAGGCGAGGGCGAAAGTTTATATGCCGCTGGCAATTTGTCGCTTTTGCACCACGTCCATGCTTGCATGAAGGCACATGTTATATTCAAAAAGAACGTTGATTACGTTATTCAAGGTGATCAAATTGTTATCGTTGACGAGCACACTGGTCGAACGATGGCGGGTCGCCGTTGGTCTGAAGGTATTCATCAGGCTGTAGAGGCGAAGGAAGGGGTAACCATTCAGGCGGAAAGTCAAACTTTGGCGTCAACGACATTCCAGAACTACTTTCGTTTGTATGACAAGCTGTCTGGTATGACTGGTACGGCGGATACTGAAGCGTTTGAATTTCAGCAGATTTACGGCTTATCCGTTATTGTAATCCCTACAAACCGTCAAGTTCAGCGTAAAGACTTCAATGACTTGATTTATATGTCTACCGAAGACAAATTTGAAGCCATTGTTTTGGATATTGAAGATATCGTCAAGCAAGGTCGTCCTGTGTTGGTGGGTACGGCATCGATTGAATATTCCGAGCTCCTATCAAATTACCTTCTTAAAAAGAATGTAAAACATAATGTGTTGAATGCTAAGCAGCATGAGCGTGAAGCTGAAATCGTTGCGGATGCTGGCCGTCCTGGTGCTGTTACTATCGCGACCAATATGGCTGGTCGCGGTACCGATATTGTTCTAGGTGGTAATTTACAAGTTGAAATTGCGCAACTTGGTGAATCTGCTAGCCAAGAAAGCATTGATGCATTAACGGCTGACTGGAAGTCTCGTAACGAGTCAGTATTGGCGGCCGGCGGTTTGCATATTATCGGTACGGAGCGTCATGAATCTCGTCGAATTGATAACCAGTTGCGCGGTCGTGCAGGTCGTCAAGGTGATGTGGGTTCTTCGCGCTTTTACTTATCTCTTGAAGATAACTTGATGCGCATCTTTATGTCTGATCGCATCAAAAAAATGATGCTCGCGCTTGGAATGGAAAAAGGTGAAGCCATTGAACATAAGATGGTGTCAAACGCGATTGAAAAAGCCCAGCGAAAAGTGGAAGGGCGCAACTTCGATATTCGTAAACAGTTACTTGAATACGATGATGTTGCGAATGATCAACGTCAGGTAATTTACCGTCAGCGCTTTGATATGATGGTATCAGAAGATCTTTCCGAAGCGATTTCTGCTATGCGAGAAGAGGTTGTTACTGGACTGATTGATGAGTTTATTCCACCGCAAAGTATATTTGATATGTGGGATCTTGAGGGTCTTGAAGAAAAAGCACGTCATGAGTTTGGCTTGGATCTTCCTGTCTCAAAATGGGTTGAAGAAGATAAGAAGCTTTACGAAGAGCCTTTGCGCCAAAAAATCTTGGATGCCTTTGTGAGTGATTATAAGGCAAAAGAAGAGGTTGCGGGCGAGCAGTCGTTCAGAGCGTTCGAAAAGCAAGTGCTTCTTCAGGTTCTAGATACTCTTTGGAAGGAGCATCTTCAGACGATGGACATGTTAAGGCAGGGTATTCACTTGCGTGGCTACGCTCAAAAGAACCCAAAACAGGAATATAAGCGCGAGTCGTTTGAATTGTTCCAAGGCTTGTTAGAGCAAATTAAATTTGAAGTTATTCAAATTATTACTCGTGTGAAAGTTCAGTCTGCCGAAGAAGCTGAAAAGATTGAAGAGGCACGCCGAAAGCAGGAAGAAAAAACCACGGTAAGCATGATTCATGATTCCGCTAATTCATTGGCTGATGAAGGTGCTGCGGCGTCTGGTGGTGCCCAAGAATACCCCAAGGTAGGCAGGAATGAGCCTTGCCCATGCGGATCTGGTAAAAAATATAAGCAGTGTCACGGTAGTCTGATTTAAGTGGAGATAATTTAAATGGCTGTAGGGTTGCATGATTTTCCAATTATCCCTGAAATAAAAGGGGTTCGTATTGGTGTTGCGGAAGCTGGTATAAAAAGACCTAACAAGAAAGACGTTGTTATTTTCGAGTTGTGTGAAGGTGCTTCGGTTGCTGGTGTGTTTACTCAGAATGCCTTTTGCGCTGCGCCTGTGCGTATTTGTCAAAAGCACTTAGGTTTGGCTGGTAGTCGCTATCTGCTTATTAATACGGGCAATGCCAATGCTGGTACTGGGAAGTCAGGTTTAGAGACAGCCCTTAAAACATGTGAAGCCCTTGCTGACAGTGTCGGTGTCCCTGTTGAGTCCGTTTTACCTTTTTCTACTGGTGTCATCGGTGAGCCTCTGCCAGTATCAAAAATAGTAGCGGCCATACCGGCGGCGCTTGCTAATCTATCTGCGAATAATTGGCATGCAGCCGGTGTTGGTATTATGACAACGGATACTTTGCCGAAAGGTTCTGTCAGAACCTTTGACTTTGAAGGTCGAACCTATACTGTTGCTGGTATCTCTAAAGGTGCAGGCATGATTCGCCCTAACATGGCGACTATGTTGGGTTATGTTTGCAGTGATATTGCAATGAACGTCGATGTTCTTCAGTCGATACTAAAAGACGTTGTCAATAAAAGCTTTAATCGCATAACGGTTGATAGTGACACTTCAACAAATGATTCTTGTGTCGCGGTGGCAACAGGCATGGCGGGTAACGAGCAAGTTACCTCGATTGATGAGCCGCTCGCTCAAGCTTTCATTACTGCTTTTACAGAAGTGATGCAAGAGTTGGCTCACGCGATTGTTCGTGATGGTGAAGGCGCAACTAAATTTGTCACAGTGGAGGTTGTTGGCGCTGCGATTGAGTCTGATGCAACAAAAGTAGCCTTTGAGATTGCGCATTCTCCATTGGTCAAAACGGCTCTTTTTGCTTCTGATCCGAACTGGGGGCGAATTTTGGCTGTTGTTGGTCGTGCTGGTGTTCAGGGTTTAGATGTAGACCGTGTTCAACTCCATATTAATGGTTTTGAGGTGGCTCGTGACGGTGGTCGCTCGCCGGATTATCTTGAAGAGCATGGCAAGAAGGCAATGGCGCCAGCTGAAATTCATATTGTATTGGATTTGGGTATGGGGGCTGAGTCTGACACGGTTTGGACAACAGATTTTTCTCATGAGTATGTGACAATAAATGCTGAGTATCGCACCTAATGTTAGTGAAGGTTGCGGTAGGTATTATTTTACGTAATGATTCTGTTTTTTTAGCGCTTAGGAAGGCAGGTCAACATCAAGGTGGAATGTGGGAATTTCCTGGCGGCAAATGTGAAGCCTCGGAATCTGCAGAAACTGCGTTGGTGAGAGAGCTTGAAGAAGAGTGTGGTATTTTGGTTAAGGCTTGCTCGTTTTTTAAGGTTATCTCTCATGATTACGGTGATAAAAAAGTTGAACTTTTTTTTATAAAGTAACAGAATTTGATGGTGAGCCAATAGGTAAAGAGGGGCAAGAAGTTCGCTGGGTTGCGATTCCTGATTTATTGCAATATCCGTTTCCTGATGCAAACTTGCAAATTGTGAATGAATTAGTTTCCTCTTCCAAATAAGGTTTTCCTTTCAAAAAAAGAGCTTCAAGTTGAAGCTCTTTTTTTTGTCCTTAGTTTAAAATTTTGGCCAATAGTCTTCTAACAACACTTGGTTCAAAAGGTTTTCCGCAAATGGCATCCACGCCTTCTTGTGCAATGTTTGCAAGTTGGCTGTCTTCTGAGTTTGAGCTGACCATGAGAATAGGGATATGAGCTATTGCGGGATCGAGCCTGACGGCTTCGGTTAATTCTTTTCCATCCATTTCGGGCATATTGTAGTCGGTCACAATGAGGTCGAATTCCATTTGGTTGAGAAGCGCAATCGCTTCTTTGCCATTTTCCGCAAATTGTATGTCTTCAATCCCCATTGTGTTAAGAGTCTTGCTGACATGCTTTCTTGCCATGCGACTATCGTCTGTCACCAGCACTCTGAGTGTTTTTGGGTCGAATAACTCTAGATCGATTTCTTCTTCGACAATTAAATCTAGTGTGGCGTGAATGGCTCTTTTTAGGTCTTTTTGGTTGAACGGTTTTGGAAGAATCGCGAGTACACCAGATTGTCTGAGGTGTTCTAAATGTTCGCGATTTCGCTCGCTTGAAATCAACATGAAGCACTGGTTTTCGGTGTCTTCATTGGATCTGATTTTGTCGATCAGGTCGTTTGCGGTTCCATCAGGCAAATACATGGAAGAGATAATGAGATCTGGAGGGAAGCGGCTTAATGAATCTAAAGTTTCTTGGATTGTGTTTGCGTATTCAATCTGTCGAATACCAGCATCTTCTAGCGCCTTGGTGATTATTTTCCTTTGCATGTCTGACGGTTCTACTAGGAGAAAAGATAGGTCATTTATCGCTGCGTAAGTACTCATGTTGTAAGGTCGCCTATTTGTTGGTGTTAATACTGCTTTTGCTCAGACTATTTTAAGGTTTATGGTTGCTTAGTAGTTAATATGATTATACTAAATAGGTTACCATGTTTTATCTAGTCTATTTGAAAGGTAGGAGTTGTAATGTCTACGGCAAGCGCATGTCATATTTTGGTGAAAACAAAAGCCGAGGCGGAATCGTTAAAGTCTAAATTGGATGCAGGTGCCGATTTTCATAAGCTCGCTAAGCAGTATTCTACTTGTCCATCTGGCAAGAAGGGCGGTGATCTTGGTGAGTTTCGTAAGGGTGATATGGTGCCCGCTTTTGATAAGGCTGTATTCAGTGGCCCTTTGTACAAAATTCAGGGGCCAGTCAAAACACAGTTTGGTTTCCACCTGATTAAAGTCTTGTATCGTTCGTAAAGGGGGTGTGTAAATGGAGAGTCCAATTCAACTGGATGCGTTGTATTTTGTCGCACCCCAGATAGTTGCTGAAGATCTGAGTGAGCTCAAAGCAATGGGGTTTGAGAGGGTTATTAATAATCGTCCTGATGCGGAGTCGGATGGTCAGCCGAGCGGAGAGAGTTTGCGTGTCGTGGCTGAAGCGCTCGGCTTGGAGTATATAAGTAATCCAATAGCGCTTCCTACGTTGTCTCAGGTTGAGGTTGATTTGCAAGGGAAAGCGCTTAATGATGATAAGAAAACCTTGGCGTTTTGTCGCACAGGAACTCGCTCTTCGGTGCTATGGGTGTTGCTTGAAAACAGCCAAGGTAAAGAGGCCGAGTCATTAACTTCCTATGTGTCGTCTAAAGGCTTTGATCTGTCACGTTGCTCGTCAGCGATGGCGCCTTTGTTGAAGGCTAAATAGCGTTTTATTCTTTGATAGGTCTGGAGCGTGTAAGCTCTTGAGTGTTTTAAATAGGCAGTATTGGTAAATTATGGTTAGTCGTCCGTCACTAGAAACAGCTACCGCTTCAGATCCGGATCGATTTGTTGAGCCTTTAGAATTGGGAAAGCGTGTAAAAGAGATTCGTCTAGCAAGGGGCTGGACATTAGAGGAAGTGGGAAAGAGAACGGGGATTGCTCGTTCGACATTGTCCAAAATTGAAAATGACCAGGTTTCTCCCAGTTTTACTATTGTACAGAAACTTATTAATGGCTTGGAAATGGACTTGCCTCAACTGTTTGTTGAGGCAAGTGAGCACTCTATTGCTGGGCGCAGGGACGTTACGCGTAAGGGGCGGGGTGAGCCACACCCAACTGCGACGTATGAGCATGAGCTGTTGAACTACTCGATTAGTCGTAAGAAAATGGTTCCATTTAAAACGACAGTCAGAGCGAGGTCGTTTGGGGAGTTTAAGGAATGGGTTCGGCATGACGGTGAAGAGTTTTTGCTTGTGCTGCAGGGGAAAATTACTTTTTTCTCTGAGCTCTATGAGCCTATTGAGTTAAAAGAGGGTGACAGTGTGTATTATGATGCGTCTATGGGGCATGCGGTGGTCTCGTTGTCAGTAAAGGATGCAGAGATACTCTGGGTTGTTGCTCGTTAATTTCAGAAAATATTTAGAAAAAGGTTGTATACGGTTATGTCACAGTGGGAATTAGCAAGTTGGAGAGAAAAAACGGCGTTACAGCAGCCGGTTTACCCAAATGCAGAGCACTTGTCTCGGGTTGAAGAGACTTTGGGTAAAATGCCTCCACTTGTTTTTGCAGGGGAGGCGCGCCAGCTGAAAAAGCGCTGGCTCAAGTAGCGAATGGTCAATCATTCTTGCTGCAAGGCGGGGACTGTGCGGAAAGTTTTGCCGAGTTTCATGCTAATAATATCCGCGATACGTTTAAGGTGATGCTGCAGATGGCAGTGGTATTAACGTACGCAGGAAAATGCCCTGTTGTAAAGGTAGGTCGTATGGCTGGGCAATTTGCTAAACCTCGCTCTGCTGGAACAGAGGTTATTGGTGGTGTTGAGTTGCCGAGTTATCGCGGTGATATCATCAACGGTATTGATTTTACAAAGCAAGCTAGGGTTCCTGATCCAGATCGTTTAGTGCAGGTTTATAATCAAAGTGCGTCGACAATGAACCTGCTTCGTGCTTTTGCTCAAGGTGGTTTCGCCGACTTGCATCAGGTGCACCAGTGGAATTTAGATTTCTTGAATGCGAGCCCTGCAGGTAGTCGTTTTCAAGGTGTTGCGGATAAAATTGATGATGCTTTGCAGTTTATGGAGGCGTGCGGAATTGGGCCAGGCCTAGCTCAGCTTAAAGAAACGGATTTTTACACTTCGCATGAGGCGCTTTTGTTGCCATATGAGCAAGCGCTGACTCGAAAAGACAGTTTGACTGGCGAGTGGTACGATTGTTCTGCTCATATGTTATGGATTGGCGATAGAACGCGTCAGCTAGATGGTGCGCATGTTGAGTTCTTGCGTGGCGTTCAGAACCCGATAGGGGTTAAAGCTGGTCCAACAATGGATCCAGAGGATTTATTGAGACTTTGTGATGTTTTGAATCCAAATAATGAGGCGGGCCGCCTGAATATTATTGTTCGTATGGGGGCTGACAAAGTAGAAAGCGGAATGCCGAAACTGATTCAGGCGATTCAGCGTGAAGGTAAAAATGTTGTCTGGAGCAGTGACCCAATGCATGGCAATACCGTTAAGGCTTCTACCGGTTATAAAACCCGTCGAGTTGATGATGTTTTGAGAGAGGTGCAGCAGTTTTTCCAAGTTCATAACGCAGAAGGAAGTTACGCTGGTGGTGTGCATTTTGAAATGACGGGTCAGAATGTGACAGAGTGTGTTGGTGGTGCTTTCGAGGTCACTGAAGCGGATCTAGCGGATCGCTATCATACGCATTGTGATCCTCGTTTAAATGCGGATCAGTCTCTGGAGTTGGCGTTCATGATTTCAGACACTCTTAAGAAGGCAAGGTCCTAATTATTCATGTGCTTATTTTGTCAATCTGCGGGTAGGCAAAATTCAGACATTAAAAAAGCTCAGTTGAATACCTAACTGAGCTTTTTTTGTATCTGGTTTCTGGGGTTAGCCTTTGCGACGACGGAAAGCCGAGGTGGCAGATTTCGATGTTACATCGATTTTCGCCATGATGAGAGCCATTTCTTCGGCTTCCTCTTGTTGTTGCGATTTTAGCTTTTCTTCGCGTTCTTTCTTTGAGGCTCTTTCTGCTTCATTTAGCATTTTTTGAATGCTTGCTTTGCTTTTGGTGCGAGCTGGAGTGGTTTTCTTTTCGACAACCTGGGTTGCTAGTGGTGCGCCCACTCTGTCTTCGCCAATGAGTTCGCCAAAAAAGGATTTTGCTGTTGGGCTAGGTTCGATTGCTTTTTTAGGTAGCTCAACGGTTTTTTTTGTCGCGACTTTTCGGGTTTTCTTCGGGTTGCTCTGCCGTCGATACGCCATTGGAATCAAACAGTGCTTTTTTCCCAAAGCTTAGATTGGCCGACTTTTCCGCTGTTTGGGCGATTTTGTAGCCACGCAAACTTTCGCCGTTATAGATAGAAATATAATCGGTTTCTAGCTCGTACAGCTCTTGTTTGTCGGTTGTTTCGAAAAGCTCTTCAACAGTAAAAGCCTCAATGCCATTTTCTCTAATGTCATTGTACAGGGGGAAATCAAGGCCTTCATTCGTGGCTTCTACGTATTGTTCGAATCGTTGAAAGCCGCTGTTGAAAGAAGTGCCAATATAATGCTTTCCAGAAATGTTGTTTGTGATTTTAAAAACGACCAAAATCGCTGCCTCTTACGTAATATCTTTTTAATAGCACATAGCCCCCGTTCGCCTGAGTAAAATCAAAGGCGAATAGGGACTATAAGAAATAGGGTTAGTGTTTTACGACGATGTTAAGACCGTCACGAACATTTAAATGAACGTTCTCAACTCGTTGGTCTTTCGCAATTAAGCGGTTGACTTGATTGACAGCGATATCGCTGTTTTCTATTGGGTCTAGCACTCTTCCTTGCCATAGAGAGTTATCGATAATGATAAGCCCACCTGATCTAACCAGCGGTAGGACCGCTTCGTAGTAGTTTAGGTAATTGCGTTTATCTGCATCAATAAAGACAAAGTCAAACTGACCTTCAAGTGACTTGATTGTGTCGAGTGCGGGGCCGAAGATGGCTTTGATTTTGCTGCCGTACTCGCTACGATCAAAATAAGATTGAGCAAACTCTATTGCTCGAGGATTGGTTTCACAGCAAATGAGTTCGCCATCACTCGGCATGCCTTCTGCAATAGAAAGGGCTGAATAACCAGTAAACATGCCAATTTCTAGGGCGCGTTTAGGTTGGGCGATTTTTGCCAAAAGCTTCAGAGTTCGACCAATGGTTTTTCCTGATAACTTGTTCGGGTAGCCCATATCTGAATAGGTTTTTTCAACCAATTCGATAAGTAGCTCGGGTTCTGATTGAGTGGTCTCAATGCAGTAGTCGTCAAGATCGTTGAAATCCATAGTGCCTTTTAATTACTGAAGTCTGTGTGAAACGGACGCCAATTTTACTCTGCGTGAAGAGAATGTCTATGGCTTAAAGGTAGAAAAAAGACTTGATTTTTGCGGATGTCCATTGCGGGCAGAAAAAACACGTATTTAAATTAGATTCGCATGAATAATCGAAAAATGATAATTTATGCCCTGAAATTTACATGTGCTCTTTGGTATGGAGCACCACTGACTCCGATAGGGGAATAAAATGCCTGTAATTACTTTGCCTGATGGCAGCCAACGTTCTTTCTTAAACGCCGTGACGGTAATGCAAGTTGCCGAGGATATTGGTCCTGGTTTGGCTAAAGCGACCATTGCGGGTCGTGTAGATGGTCAGCTTGTCGATGCATGCGAACTTATTTCTGACGACGCGAAATTGAGCATCATCACGGGGAAAGACCCTGAAGGTGTGGAAATTATTCGTCACTCGTTTGCTCACCTTGTTGGTCATGCGGTCAAGCAGCTGTATCCGACTGCTGAGATGGCAATCGGCCCTGTGATTGATGAAGGTTTCTATTACGATATCGCGTATGAACGTCCTTTTACGCCTGATGATTTAGTGGCCATTGAAAAACGCATCGCTGAATTGGTTAAGAAAGATTACGATGTTGTTAAGAAAATGACACCGATAGCGGAAGCGCGTCAACAATTCGTTGATCGTGGAGAAACATACAAAGTTGCTTTGATTGATGATATGAATGAGTCAACAACTGAGGTTGGCCTATACCATCATGAAGAATACATGGATATGTGTCGCGGACCACATGTGCCTAATACACGTGTTTTACGTCATTTCAAATTGATGAAGTTGGCCGGTGCTTACTGGCGAGGCGATTCCAATAACGAGATGTTACAGCGTATCTATGGGACAGCTTGGAATGATAAAAAAGAGCTTAAAAACTACCTGACACGTATCGAAGAGGCAGAAAAACGCGATCATCGTAAGTTAGGTAAAAAATTGGATCTGTTTCATGTTCAAGAAGAAGCACCAGGAATGGTCTTCTGGCACCCTAAAGGGTGGCGTTTATATCAAACGGTTGAGCAGTACATGCGCCAGAAACAGCTTGATAACAACTATCAAGAAGTTAAGACTCCTCAGATAGTTGACAGGGTTTTATGGGAGAAATCAGGGCATTGGGGTAAGTATCACGAGAATATGTTTACAACGCATTCTGAAAACCGTGATTACGCAGTAAAACCAATGAACTGTCCTTGTCATATTCAGGTATATAATCAAGGTCTTAAAAGTTACCGTGATTTACCGTTCCGTATGGCTGAATTTGGTTCTTGTCATCGTAACGAGCCGTCAGGTGCGTTGCACGGTATTATGCGTGTGCGTAATTTTGTGCAAGATGACGGACACATCTTTGTAACAGAAGGGCAAATTCAGCAAGAAGTGTCTGAGTTTATTGATCTGTTGCACGAGGTTTATGCGGATTTCGGCTTTGATAATATCGTTTATCGTTTGTCGACTCGCCCTGAGCAACGAGTTGGTTCCGATGAGGTTTGGGATAAGGCGGAGAAAGCATTATCTGAAGCATTGGATTCAGCAGGGTTGGATTGGGAAGAATTGCCAGGCGAAGGCGCGTTTTACGGGCCTAAGATTGAGTTCTCACTAAAAGACGCCATCGGGCGCGTTTGGCAATGTGGTACTATTCAGGTCGATTTTTCGATGCCGACTCGTTTGGGAGCGCAATATGTCTCTGAAGATGGCTCTCGCCAAACTCCAGTTATGTTGCATCGTGCTATTGTTGGGTCTCTTGAGCGTTTTATTGGTATTTTGATCGAAGAGACAGAAGGGGCATTTCCAGTCTGGCTTGCACCTGAACAAGTTGTTATCATGAACATTACAGATCGCCAAGCAGATTATTGTGCTGATTTGGCAAAAAGATTGAATTCAAATGGCTTTAGAGCAAAACTTGACTTGAGAAACGAGAAGATCGGGTTTAAAATTCGCGAGCATACTCTTCAACGCGTACCATATATGATTGTAGTTGGTGATAAAGAGGTTGAACAGCAACAAGTTGCCGTTCGTACTCGTACTGGCGAAGATCTTGGTGTGATGAGTATATCCGATTTCGAGAATTTGCTTCAAAAAGAAGTTGCTCGCCGTAGCCGTAAACAAGAAGTGGAGATAGTACTATAAAAGGTAATATGAATCGTGGACGTACTGCTAGTAAGCAGCGCCCTCTAATCAACGAGAACATTCGAGCAACCGAAGTGCGTTTGATCGCAGCTGATGGTGAACAAGTTGGCGTTGTCTCTCTTGAAGAGGCACTAAAAGCAGCTCAAGAAGCGGCTTTAGATCTAGTGCAAATTGCTGATTCAGATCCGATTGTTTGTAAGATCATGGACTACGGTAAGCATATTTTTGAAGCAAAGAAAGCAAAAGCTGCTCAAAAGAAAAATGCGAAGCAAATTCAAGTTAAAGAAATGAAATTCCGTCCAGGGACGGAGGAAGGGGATTATCAGGTAAAACTCCGCAACCTGATACGTTTCCTTGAAGGCGGGGATAAGGCCAAAGTATCGCTACGATACCGCGGTCGTGAAATGGCCCATCAGGAGCTTGGTATGCAACTTATGAATCGAGTCGCTCAAGACTTAGAGGAATATGGTGCAGTAGAGCAAGCTGCGAAAATGGAAGGTCGTCAATTGACTATGGTGCTAGGCCCCAAAAAGAAGAAGTAGTTTTAAATAGACGCACGTAATGATTGCAATGCTTTTGTTACGTGATGTGTATTAAAAAATTACACTAACATTAACGAATGCGAGAGTGGTTTTATCATGTCCAAAATTAAGTCACACAGTGGCGCAGCTAAGCGCTTCAAACGTACCGCGAATGGTTTTAAGCATAAGCAGTCTCATACTAGTCACATTTTGACTAAGAAATCGACTAAGCGTAAGCGTCATCTTCGTTCTATGAACCAGATTGCGCAAAGCGACAAAGCGTTAATTGTACGCATGTTGCCATACATCTAAGTCTAGATTTTTTTAGTTCATTAATTTATTAGTATAAGGTTTATATTATGCCTCGCGTAAAACGTGGTGTTCAGGCTCGTCGCCGTCACAAAAAGATTTTAAAGCAAGCTAAAGGTTACTACGGTGCACGTAGTCGTGTATTTCGTGTAGCGAAACAAGCTGTTATCAAAGCTGGTCAGTATCAGTACCGTGACCGTCGTCAGCGTAAGCGTCAATTCCGCGCATTGTGGATTGCTCGTATCAACGCTGCTGCACGTATCAATGGTCTATCTTACAGCCGTTTCATTGCAGGCTTGAAACAAGCTGCAATTGAAATTGACCGTAAGGTTTTGGCTGACCTAGCTGTGTACGAGAAAGAAGTTTTTGCTGCTATCGTTGAAAAAGCGAAAGCAAGCTTGGCTTAATTTCTGACGTAGCCTTAGGGTGATTCGATCTTGATGGATTTAGTCTTAATAGAACGAATTGCTCAATGCAGTCTTTGATAGGGGAAGAGCCATTGGTTCTTCCCCTATTTTATTTTTTGGAGTGTGTAAATGGAGAACCTAAAGCAGATTCTTGCTGATGCGCTGAGCGCAGTGGCTGCGTCTGAGAGTGAGTCCGCACTGGATGATGTACGTGTGCATTATTTGGGTAAAAAGGGCGCTCTGACTGCTTTGTTGAAACAGCTTGGTAATGTTTCTGCAGAGGAACGACCGAAATTCGGTCAAATGGTCAACGAAGCAAAAGACCAAGTTCAGGAGAAAATCACTGAACGCAAAGCTTCTCTTGTTAAAGCCGCGCTTGACGCGAAGCTGGCAACTGAAACCATTGATATTTCTCTATCTGGTAAAGGTCAAGAAGTGGGTGGTTTGCATCCTGTGACTCGTACTATGGAGCGTATCGAGACTTTTTTCCGTGGTATTGGTTTTGATGTGGCCTCAGGGCCAGAAATCGAAGACGATTATCACAACTTTGAAGCTCTAAACATTCCTGCGCATCACCCAGCGCGAGCAATGCAAGATACCTTCTATTTTAATCCATCAACCGTACTAAGAACGCATACATCTCCTGTTCAGGTACGTACGATGGAAACCTCTCAGCCGCCTATTCGAATTATTTGTCCTGGCCGTGTTTATCGTTGTGATTCGGATCAGACGCATACGCCAATGTTTCATCAGGTTGAAGGTTTGTTGATTGACGAAAATATTTCTTTTGCAGACCTAAAAGGAATTTTGCAGCAATTTTTGAACGTCTTTTTTGAAGATGATTTGAAGGTACGTTTCCGTCCTAGTTATTTTCCATTTACTGAGCCATCCATTGAAGTGGATATCATGCGAACGAACAGTAAAGGTGAAGAGTCTTGGTTGGAAGTGTTGGGCTGTGGCATGGTTCACCCAAAAGTGCTTGAGATGTCAGGAATTGATTCTGAGAAATACACGGGGTTTGCTTTTGGTATGGGCGTAGAGCGTTTTGCCATGTTGCGCTACAAAGTAGATGATTTGCGTATGTTCTTTGAAAACGATTTACGCTTCCTTAAGCAGTTCAAGTAACCAGTCAATCCAGGATGTTTTTATGAAAGTTAGTGAGAATTGGCTAAGAGAGTGGGTCAATCCAGACATCAGTAGCGATGATTTGGTTGCTCAGATAACCTTAGCTGGCCTTGAAGTCGATGAGGTTTTGCCGGTTGCTTCTGAATTTTCAGGAGTTGTGGTAGGTGAGATTGTTAGTGCTGAGCCACATCCGAATGCTGATAAACTGCAAGTTTGTCAGGTGTCTGATGGTGCTGAGATCTTTCAGGTTGTTTGTGGTGCGCCGAATGCGCGTCCAGGCATTAAAATTCCATTTGCTAAAATTGGCGCTGTTCTAGGTGCGGATTTTAAAATCAAAAAAGCGAAACTTCGCCAAGTAGAATCTTTTGGGATGTTGTGTTCGGCTTCTGAATTAGGCTTGAGCGATGATCATGATGGCATTATGGAATTGCCCACTATTGCCAAAGCGGGTGAAGACTTCCGTGCTTTTTTGAATCTTGATGATCAGATTATAGATGTCGACCTAACGCCTAACCGTAGTGATTGTTTAAGCATTGCGGGTTTAGCCCGCGAAGTGGGAGTGTTGAATAAGGCAGATGTAACACCTGTTAGTGTTGCTCCTGCTAATATTGCTATAGATGACGCCTTTCCAGTAAGAGTGGACGCGGCTGATGCATGTCCTCGTTATTTGGGCCGTGTTGTGCGTGGTGTTGATGTTAAAGCTCAGACTCCGCTGTGGATGGTTGAGAAGCTTCGTCGCAGTGGGATTCGTTCAATTGATCCAATTGTAGATATCACTAATTATGTGATGCTGGAGCTTGGTCAGCCGATGCATGCCTTTGACTTGGCGAATTTGTCTGGTTCAATTGTTGTGCGAATGGCCAATAAAGGTGAGAAAATTGTCCTGCTTGATGGCCAAGAAGTATCGCTGCGTGATGATACGTTAGTGATAGCGGATGAGAAGACGCCATTGGCCATCGCTGGTGTAATGGGTGGTGAAGGTTCTGGCGTTAGCGAAGAGACAAAAGATATATTTCTTGAAAGTGCTTTCTTTACACCATTATCTTTGGCTGGTAAGGCGCGTTCTTATGGTTTGCATACCGACTCCTCTCATCGTTTTGAGCGTGGCGTAGATGCTACTTTGCAAGAGCGGGCAATTGAGCGAGCAACGGCACTGGTTGTTGAGATTGCCGGCGGCCAAGTTGGTCCGATTACGCATACGGTTAATGAGTCTACTTTGCCATCTGCGTCATTGGTAACCTTGCGTCGCAAAAAACTTGATCAGTATTTGGCTGTGTCTATCGATAAAGATTTAGTGACAGATATTTTGACGCGTCTTGGTCTTGAGATGATAGAGGTAACTGACGAAGCTTGGACGACGAAAGCGCCGTCCCATCGTTTTGATATTGCGATAGAAGCGGATTTGATTGAAGAGGTTGCGCGTATCTATGGTTACGATAACCTTCCATCTTCTATGCCTCAGGCGGCCGTGAATTTTACGCCTTTGTCTGAGACAAAAACGCAGATTCAAGTGTTGCGTTCTATCTTGGTTTCTCAAGGTTATCAAGAGGCTGTAACTTATAGCTTTATTGATCCGGTATTAAGTAAGCAGTTTCTACCTAACATTGATCCAGTGCCATTGTCTAACCCAATTTCAGCAGACATGGGTGTTATGCGTCCAAGTTTGGTGCCAGGATTGGTCAAAGCGTATCTTTATAACCAAAATCGTCAGCAGTCACGCGTTCGCTTGTTTGAGACAGGTCGTCGATTTATTGGTTCTGTTGATGCGTTGGCCGATTTGGATCAACAGCAGCAAGTGGCAGGCTTAATTGCAGGTACTCGTCATGCTGAAGCTTGGTACCACGGTAGTGAGAAGGTCGATTTTTATGATCTTAAAGCGCATGTCGAGGCTATGTTTGCGCTCAATGATGGTGGTAAGCCAACTTACGAGCGTTCAACTTGCGAGTTTTTACACCCTGGCCGTTCCGCTGATATATTTTTAGATGGTCAGTTTGTGGGGTTGATGGGAGAGCTGCATCCGCAGTTGTCTAAAACATTGGGTGCGAATCAGCCTATTTATGTTTTTGATATTGCTTTGAATGCCGTGTTAAAAGCCACTTTGCCTGAATATAAAGCGGTGTCTCGCTTTCCTGAGGTGCGTCGTGACCTTGCGTTGCTAGTGGATCGTTCTGTGCCGGTAAGTGAGCTAGAGAAGGTGATCTCAACAACGGCAGGTGAGGGGTTCAAAAATGTGTTGGTTTTTGACGTTTATCAAGGGCAAGGTATTGATGAGACGAAAAAAAGTGTCGCATTAGGCTTGACGTGGCAGCATCCTTCACACACTCTTAGTGATGAAGAAGTGAACAACTCTGTAGAGAAAACTATCGCAGCTTTGTCTGTAAGACTTGGGGCTGTTGTAAGGGGGTAGATTTATGGGATCGTTGACGAAGGCGGACCTTGCTGAAAACTTAGTAGATTCAATTGGTCTGAGTAAAAAAGATGCAAAAGACCTTGTTGAAGGTTTTTTTGATGTCGTACGCAGTTCGCTAATAGAAAGGCAGCAAGTGAAGTTATCGGGCTTTGGTAATTTTGAAGTGCGTGAGAAGAGTCAGCGCCCCGGTCGAAACCCAAAAACAGGGGAAGAGATTCCAATCACGGCTCGAACCGTTGTTACTTTTCGACCTGGACAGAAGCTTAAGTCGAAAGTAGAAGATTATATGCAAGAATGATGTGATCTTTTTGTTCATTAAAAGCCACCCTGCAGGGTGGCTTTTTAATTTTGGCGCTTTACCTGTTGATGCTTCTTATGAAGGTGGTTTGCAAGTTCTATTGTCTTGTTTTGGTAGTGATATTGATGTTATCGCTGGATTAGAATGATATTTAGATCAATGTTTAAGCGGTTTTGGTTATAAATTATAGATCTACGATTAATTCGAAAAAAAGTTTATAAAAGTCTTCCCTTTTCAATTCGTTATAGTAATATACGCACCCGCTGACAGCGACAAGGTTTAACTTTTTAGCTGTTGGTTTCGGGGCGTAGCGCAGCCTGGTAGCGCACTAGCATGGGGTGCTAGTGGTCGCAGGTTCAAATCCTGCCGTCCCGACCAAAATTTGAGAAATGCCGCTATAGCTCAGTTGGTAGAGCATCTGACTTGTAATCAGAGGGTCCCGAGTTCGACTCTTGGTGGCGGCACCAGTTTTGGTCAAAGTTTCTTTTCATCAGAAGTGTTGAAGAGAAATAAAAAAAGATTTTGCTTTTATTAAAGCCGCTATAGCTCAGTTGGTAGAGCATCTGACTTGTAATCAGAGGGTCCCGAGTTCGACTCTTGGTGGCGGCACCACTTCTTAGGAAGTGTTAAAAGTAAACTGCGTCATGTAATGCCGCTATAGCTCAGTTGGTAGAGCATCTGACTTGTAATCAGAGGGTCCCGAGTTCGACTCTTGGTGGCGGCACCATTTACTTGCTTTGAGCATGTAAATTAAAAAAGATTTTAGCGTTAAGCCGCTATAGCTCAGTTGGTAGAGCATCTGACTTGTAATCAGAGGGTCCCGAGTTCGACTCTTGGTGGCGGCACCACTTATAAATAGAGTGGTAATGATGTTAAAAGAAAGGGGTGTGTAGCTCAGTTGGGAGAGCGTCGCCCTTACAAGGCGAATGTCGGGAGTTCGAACCTCTCCACACCCACCACTAACTAGACAGTGGGCTTTTTCCTCAGGTAGAAGCAAAAGTACTAGACCATGTTGGAGTGGTAGTTCAGTTGGTTAGAATACCTGCCTGTCACGCAGGGGGTCGCGGGTTCGAGTCCCGTCCATTCCGCCATCTTTCGACGTAGATGTAAAACTACGAGTCGGGTGTGTAGCTCAGTTGGGAGAGCGTCGCCCTTACAAGGCGAATGTCGGGAGTTCGAACCTCTCCACACCCACCACTAACTAGACAGTGGGCTTTTTACTTAGGTAAAAGCAAAAGTACTAGATCGTGTTGGAGTGGTAGTTCAGTTGGTTAGAATACCTGCCTGTCACGCAGGGGGTCGCGGGTTCGAGTCCCGTCCATTCCGCCATCTTTCGACAAGATGTAAAACTACGAGTCGGGTGTGTAGCTCAGTTGGGAGAGCGTCGCCCTTACAAGGCGAATGTCGGGAGTTCGAACCTCTCCACACCCACCACTAACTAGACAGTGGGCTTTTTATTTAGGTAGAAGCAAAAGTACTAGATCGTGTTGGAGTGGTAGTTCAGTTGGTTAGAATACCTGCCTGTCACGCAGGGGGTCGCGGGTTCGAGTCCCGTCCATTCCGCCATCTTTCGATAAGATGTAAAACTACGATTTGGGTGTGTAGCTCAGTTGGGAGAGCGTCGCCCTTACAAGGCGAATGTCGGGAGTTCGAACCTCTCCACACCCACCACTAACTAGACAGTGGGCTGCTTACTTAGGTGAGAGTAAAAGTACTAGACCATGTTGGAGTGGTAGTTCAGTTGGTTAGAATACCTGCCTGTCACGCAGGGGGTCGCGGGTTCGAGTCCCGTCCATTCCGCCATCTTTCGATAAGATGTAAAACTACGATTTGGGTGTGTAGCTCAGTTGGGAGAGCGTCGCCCTTACAAGGCGAATGTCGGGAGTTCGAACCTCTCCACACCCACCACTAACTAGACAGTGGGCTTTTTATTTAGGTAGAAGCAAAAGTACTAGATCGTGTTGGAGTGGTAGTTCAGTTGGTTAGAATACCTGCCTGTCACGCAGGGGGTCGCGGGTTCGAGTCCCGTCCATTCCGCCATCTTTCGATAAGATGTAAAACTACGATTTGGGTGTGTAGCTCAGTTGGGAGAGCGTCGCCCTTACAAGGCGAATGTCGGGAGTTCGAACCTCTCCACACCCACCATCGTTTTATCAAGCTTAAAACTTCCTCATCTCATTGTTTCAATAGCCTTTCTTACTATATAGACACTTATTTAATTTGTGACCACAATTGTCACCAATTTCGTTTGTGACTCAGGTGTGACCGATTTGTGACTCGATTGATCCATATGGCCTCATGTTAGCTCGATTTTTCTGTTTGCATCTTGCTGATTTTGAAATTTATCCAGAACAGCCCCACTTATAATATTTCTTCTCGTTCATACACCTTGTTGTACCTTATTGTATTTTTATTCTATTAAGTGATATGACGCTTTATAGTGTTAAAAGTCATCGCCTCTAATAGAGACGTGATAATTACGTTTATACGTCTTGTGGCTTCTTCTAGTACCGTTTATGGATGATATTTACCAAGTGATGTATTGTTGCTTTTTTAAAAGTAAAATTTGGTCATTGAGATGAACTCTGTTATTAGATACATCAATATACTTGAGCTGTTACCTATTGAACCGAAGCCAAGTATCTCAACAATTGAGATACTTGCAAAATTAGAAGAAAAAGGTCAATGGACAAAACGATGGATCGGCATCTGGTGATCAATGCTTTATTGATGGCAGTTTGGCAGCACAAACCTGAAAGCGAAGTGCTGGTGCACAGCGACTAGGGAAGCCAATACGCGAGCTCTGATTATCTAGTTTTTATGAAGACTCATAACTTAATTCCTTCCATGAGTTGTCGAGGAAATTGTCATGATAACGCCGTTGCCGAGAGTTTTTTCGCCACCGTTAAGAAGCCGCGAAAGGTGAAATATTCAATTTTATTGAGATGTTCTACAATCCGATAAAGCGTCATTCGTATACAGGTGGCGTGTCACCTTCAAAGTTCGAAGAAAAGTACTTTTTAGAAATGACCACTGTCTAGCAAACTTCTAGGAAGGCCACTAGCTAACTAGTGGCGATTCATTTAAGTGTTAACCGAATACATACCGCGTAATTTGTCGGTAAGTATCTTCAGGTGCAAGTGAGATAGGAGGGAAGTGAGGTTGATTAGTGGCGTCTGGCCAATGTTGAGCTTCAAGAGCAAGACCAGCGTAAGCTGTTAATGGCCCTTGGTTTATATTCGATTGCGCGTCGAGTTGAATATGACGGCCATCGTAAACTTGTATACCCGGTTCAGTTGTTTGGTAGTTTAGCGTTAGCCCAGTAATTGGGCCTTTGAGTGTCGCAACTGTTTGCACTGGGCGGTTACTATTAAGAGAAAGACAGAAATTCGTGTCTAGTCCTGGGTAGTCTTCACGGCCTATGGTGCGAAGCTGATGGAAATCGAAAGCGCTGCCAGCGGTTGGGGTGACTTCTCCTGTTGGAATTAGCTCGTTATTGACTGGCAAATAATGATTGGCTTTGATGCTTAGTTGATGATCTAAAATAGAACCTTTGCCATCAAGGTTAACATAGCTGTGACCAGCAAAATTGCAAATAGTTAGCTTGTCGGTGGTGGCGGTAATTTCCATTTCTAAAGTGCTATCGAGTAGACGATAAAACACATCGACAGTCATATTTCCTGGATAACCCATTTCACCGTCAGCAAGTTTAGTTTGCAGCTGCACCATGTCGTCGATTTGCTCAATAACAGACCAATTCTTACTACCAGTACCAGTTGGCCCTCCATGCAAATGGTGAGATTCAGGTAAGGTGGGTGGTAATTGATAAGTTTTACCGTCAATTATCGCATGGCCTTTATTAGTCCTGTTTGCCACTCGCCCAACGATTGCACCGAAGTATTTTGCGCCTTGAATATAATCGCTAAGCTTTGGTGAGCCTAAAACTAAAGAATGTTCGTAGCCATTTAGATATATAGATTGAATGCTTGCACCTAGTGTCAGAATGGACACTTTAAGCTGTGCGTTTTTTAGCGTGACAGATTGAACTTGGTTTAAGTCTGGAGCTAGGTTCACGGAAGTGTCCTTTCAAAAGTAATGCTAGACATATTTTTTGTTAGTCAACTAAAGATACTACAAACATGTCAATTAATTTTGCTTTAGTTACCCCTGTTTATCAATACTATTTCAAGAATGTCGTATCGTCGCAATTTTTTGAGGAATGGGGTTGGGGAATCTGAATCTACCTCATATTCCTAAGAGATGAGCAACAATAGATGCCTGATAATGAAAAAAATATCCATAATGTTTTTTTTATAAAAAACGCTACACGCAAACAAAAAAGGTAATACCGCTTCTTGAGTCATCATTTTACATTCTACTGACTCCATACAGGAGCTCGTTCACTTAATAAAAATAACAAGGAATGACAAGATGAAAAAAATCGTATCTATGAGTTTACTTGCCACCCTTTGCGCAGCGACTTCACTTCCTGCTTTGGCCGCTGGTGAAAAGATCGGTTTGTTAATGTCTGACTTGCGTTTAGAGCGCTGGCAGAAAGACCGAGACATATTCACTTCCGCAGCAGAAGCCATGGGCGCAAAAGTCTATACCCAATCTGCAAATGGTGACGTCACTACTCAAATCTCCCAAATCGAAAACATGATCTCGCGTGGCGTAGATGTGTTGGTTATCGTGCCTGAAAACGGCGAAGTGCTAGGCAATGTGTTGGCGGAAGCGAAAGCGGAAGGCATCAAAGTCTTGGCGTATGACCGATTGATCAAATTTGCTGACATTGACTTGTATGTGTCTTTTGACAACATCCGAGTGGGTGAGATGCAAGCCGAAGCTTTGCTTAAGCGTAAGCCAAGAGGAAACTACTTCTTGATGGGTGGGTCTCCAACTGACAACAACGCGAAAATGTTCCGTCAAGGGCAAATGAACGTGATTCAACCGGCTATTGATGCGAAACAAATTCAGATTGTTGGCGATCAATGGGCAATGGGTTGGTCTGCTGAAGCGGCATTGAACATTATGGAAAATGGTCTAACCGCCAACGCCAATAAAATCGATGCGGTTGTGGCGTCCAACGATTCCACCGCGGGCGGTGCGATTCAAGCATTAGCGGCTCAAGGTTTGAGTGGCAAAGTGGTTATTTCTGGTCAAGACGCGGATCTCGCTGCCATGCGCCGTATTGTCGCTGGTACTCAAACCATGACGGTGTACAAACCGATTTCTAAACTGGCAACAGCCAGTGCTGAAATGGCGGTTAAACTGGCTCGTGGGGAAAAAATCCAGGTTACAGGTCACGTTAATAACGGCAAGAAAGATGTAGATGCTTTATTGTTAACGCCAATCGCTGTCACTAAAGACAACCTAGATTCCACCGTTATTGCTGACGGTTACCACACGCGTAACGCTGTTTACAATCCTTAGTTCATTCCTATTAATGGCACTCGAAAGAGTGCCATTTGCTTTTCATAAAGGTGTAAATATGAAGCAACCATTATTGGACATGCGTGGGATTATAAAAAGTTTCTCAGGTGTCCGTGCATTAAATGGCGTGAGTATCCAGCTTGATCCTGGTGAAGCCTTGTCTATCTGTGGCGAGAATGGTTCTGGTAAATCCACATTGATGAAGGTACTCAGCGGCGTTTGGCCTTTTGGTTCATATGAAGGCGAAATCTATTTTGAGGGGAATCTCGTCAAGGCATCCAGCATTCGAGATACCGAAGCGCTAGGGATTGTCATTATCCATCAGGAATTGGCACTCGTTAAAGAATTAACCGTCTTAGAAAATATCTTTCTTGGCAACGAACTTGGCTCGTTTGCAAGGCTCAATGACGAAGAAATGCATCGTCGTACGTCGGAACTTTTGGCACGGGTCAAACTGGATGTATTACCCGATACGCCTATCAGAGATCTTGGTGTGGGTCAGCAGCAATTGGTCGAGATTGCCAAAGCGTTAAACAAAAACGTGAAGTTATTGATTCTGGATGAACCAACGTCTTCTCTGACCACCACAGAAATCGAGATCCTATTGAACATTGTGAGCGAGCTGAAACAACAGGGCATCGCTTGCATTTATATTTCTCATAAATTGGAAGAAGTGCTGGCCTTATCCAATTGGGTCACAGTGATTCGTGATGGCGACCATATCGACACGCGATCCGCTGAGAATCTGACGCAAAATGACATTATCAGCATGATGGTCGGACGCGAATTAGACGAGCTTTTCCCACGGGAAGAGCACGATATTGGCGACGTCATACTGAAAGTGAATCACGCGACGGCGAAACAAGCCGGTGCCTCGCGTGCTCAAGTAGAAGACGTAAGTTTTGAATTACGGCAAGGTGAAATTCTTGGCATCGCAGGGTTGATCGGTTCTGGTCGAACGGAGCTGATGCAATGTTTGTATGGTTCTTACGATGGTAACTACGAAGCAGAGGTTGAATTGCATGGCGAGTCGTTAGCAATTCGTTCTCAGCGCACAGCGTTAGAAGCCGGTATTGCCATGGTGCCAGAAGACCGAAAGCGTCACGGTATCGTGCCTATTATGAGCGTTGGACGAAACATCACCCTTTCGGTTTTAAGTCAATATTCGTCATGGTTTGGTGCGATCAATGAAGATCAAGAAAGCCAAGACATCGATAATTATATTGCGCAACTGAAAGTAAAAACGGCGTCGTCTGAACTGTCAATTAAAAATTTGAGTGGTGGTAATCAGCAAAAAGCCATCATCGCCAAATGTTTATTAACGCATCCCAAAATTTTGATACTAGACGAGCCGACTCGCGGCATTGATGTGGGCGCCAAATACGAAATTTATAAACTGATGTTTGCGCTCGTCAAACAAGGTATGTCGATCATCATGGTGTCGTCTGAATTGTCCGAAGTCATAGGGATCAGTGACCGAGTATTGGTGATGCACGAAGGACGACTAAAAGGTCAATTTGACCACCAAGGTTTGACTCAAGAAATGATAATGAATTGCGCGATCAAAGAGGATACAGCGAATGTTTAAAACAATGAAAACCAGTCAATTACAACTGTTTGCTATGTTGGCGGCCATGTTATTGATCGTCGTCTTCTTTTCATTTGCGACGGACGGTGCCTTTGTGTCACCGCGAAATATTTCTAACTTAATACGTCAAACGGCCATTGTGGGTGTGTTGGCAATTGGTATGGTGTTCGTGATTATCAGCGCCGAAATCGATTTGTCTGTTGGTTCCATGATGGGGTTATTGGGTGGCATTGCGGCGATTTTGGATGTTTGGTTTCACTTTCCCATTTTATTCACAATCTTAATCACCGTGGTGTCTGGCTTAGTCTTGGGCTTGTTTAACGGCTGGTGGGTTGCGTATCAAAAAGTGCCGTCGTTTATTGTGACCTTGGCTGGAATGTTAGCGTTCCGTGGCATCTTGGTGGGGTTAACAGATGGTGTGACCGTCGCTCCAACGTCCAGTTCACTTGCGATTGTTGGGCAAAGTTACATACCTTCCGGTTGGGGCATTAGTGTCGTGGCGTTGTTGTGCCTTGGTCTGGTAGCGCGTGTTTATACTCGTCGTCAAGCAAGACAAAAGCACGGTGTGGAAAATCAATCGGCGAAATTTGAATACGCCAAAGCCACGATTGCGGTGTCTGTGTTGATGGGCTTGTTGTTCATCTTGGAAAGCTATCGTGGTATTCCAACGCCAATTCTAATTATGGGCGGACTGATTCTCATTGCAACCTACGTGGCAAAACGAACGGCATTTGGTCGTCGAGTGTACGCGATTGGTGGCAACATCGAGGCGACTCGCATGTCTGGCGTCAACGTTGAGCGTACCAAAATGTTGGTGTTTGGTTTTAACGGCATGATGGTGGCGGTCGCCGCTTTGATTCTGACCTCTCGTCTTGGCGCGGGTTCGCCAGCAGCTGGTAACATGGCTGAGTTGGATGCAATCGCCGCTTGTGTGATCGGCGGAACCAGTTTAGCTGGCGGTGTCGGTGCGGTATTCGGTGCCATTATGGGCGCACTGATTATGGCGAGTTTGGACAATGGTATGAGTATGTTGGACGTGCCGACGTTTTGGCAATTGATCGTCAAAGGCATGATTTTATTGCTCGCGGTTTGGTTGGACGTTAAGACCAAAAAAGCGCAGTAAGACGGTCTTTCATCATAGCGAATTTATGGATAGGTAATGTATGTATATCGGTATAGATCTCGGCACCTCAGGCGTAAAAGTCATTCTTATGGCGAAAGATGGACACGTCGTGGCGAGCTGCTCGTCACCTCTTTCCGTGTCGCGTCCTTTTGATCTCTGGTCTGAGCAAAACCCAGAAGACTGGTGGCAAGCAACGGATTTGGCCATGTTACAACTGGCTGCAGAAAATAACCTCCAAGAGGTGAAAGCCATTGGCTTATCAGGGCAAATGCATGGCGCGACGTTGCTAGGAAAGCTGGGCGAGGTGTTGCGGCCGGCGATTCTTTGGAACGACGGTCGTTCCCATGAAGAATGTTTGTTGCTGCAAAGACGGTGCCCAGAAGTGCAATCCATCACGGGGAACTTGGTCATGCCAGGTTTTACCGCTCCGAAATTATTGTGGGTGAAGCAGCACGAGCCAGATGTTTTTGCGCAAATTGATAAAGTGTTGCTGCCAAAAGATTATCTGCGTTTTAGGATGACAGGCGAGTTCGCGACGGATGTCTCGGATGCCTCAGGCACGCTTTGGTTGAACATGGAACAACGTGCTTGGAGCGACACCATGTTGCAAGCAACAGGTCTAAATGAACAACAAATGCCAAAGGTGTATGAAGGGACAGAAATCACGGGCACGATCAACGAGGCGTTAGCAAAACGTTGGTCCATGTCGGCTGTGTCTGTGGTGGCGGGTGGTGGCGATAACGCTGCAGGCGCGGTCGGCATGGGGATTATCAAACCGGAAGAAACCATGTTGTCGCTTGGTACGTCTGGCGTAATTTTCTCGGTAAGTGATGGTTTTACAGCGAATCCTGCGGTTGCGTTGCACAGTTTTGGCCATGCGATTCCAAATACATGGCACACCATGTCGGTGATGTTAAGTGCGGCGAGCTGCATTGATTGGGTTACTAAATTGACGCAATTTAACAGTGTGGAAGCCGCATTATTGGCCGCCGAAAACCGTGTTGATCATGCGAGTAACGTGACGTTTTTACCCTATTTAAGTGGGGAAAGAACCCCTCATAATGATGCCAATGCAAAGGGGGTTTTTTGGGGAATGACCCATGAAACTACGCCAGCGGATCTGGTTCATGCGGTGTTAGAAGGCGTGACCTTTGCCTTGCTCGATGGCTTAGACGCCGTGCGCTCGGCTCAGAATATTCATGACAGTATTGATGTGATTGGCGGTGGTGCAAAAAGTACCTATTGGTTGCAATTGCTGGCGGATGTATTTGCTATTCCGATGGATTACCGCGAAGGCGGAGAAGTTGGTCCTGCATTAGGTGCCGCACGATTGGCTGCGATAGGTGATCAAGGTCAGCAGGCGGTAAATGATGTTTGCGTGAAACCGACGTTGATAAAAAGGTATCAGCCAAACTTAGAAAACTCGGCGCGTTATGCGAAAAAACGAGAGCGTTTTCATGATTTATACCAAAGACTAAAAGGTCTTTAATCACGAAAAGCGGTACCGCCTTGTACCGCTTTTTCACTGTTTTACCACGATGTATTTTTTCTCCCCCTTTCCCTTCCCGATGGTCTGTGTATTCAAAATTACGATTTTTATTAATTTGTTTCTGATTTTTGCTATTCCCTTAGGACGGCTGAACCTTCAGAGGTTATGATTCTGATCGTAAAAATAAAAATTAGAGATGCCTTTGTATGTTTGAAAAACGCTACCGCCTTAACCTTGTGTTCAATGCCAATAAAGTCTACGACCGACAAGTCATTGAAGGTATTGGCGAATATCTGCAAGCCGCTCAATGTGATTGGGATGTGTACTTTGAAGATGACTTTCGCCATCGTTTGGATGGTTTAAACCATTGGAAGGGCGACGGCATTATTGCCGACTTTGATAACCCTGAAGTAGAAGCACTGTTAAGAAATACCGACATTCCGACCGTCGCCGTTGGTGGTTCTTATCATCATAAAAGTGACTATCCCCGTTTGCCTTACGTTGCCACAGACAACGCGGCGTTAGTGAAATGCGCGCATGAGCATTTAAAGCGCAAAGGTCTGCCGCAGTTCGCGTTTTATGGTGTGCCAAGCACAGACTACAGTCGTTGGGCGAGCGAGCGCGAACACGCATTTATCGAGCAAGCGGGTTCTGATGGTTTTGAACCCCATGTTCACCAAGGCTTGTTTACCACTGCAGAGCTTTGGGAAACAGCGCAACACGATCTAGAAACGTGGCTGCAAGGGCTGCCTAAGCCGATTGGCATTGTCGCGGTGACGGATTCCCGCGCGCGTCACTTACTGCAAGCCTGTGACCATTTGAACATTATGGTGCCGGATCAGGTTGCCATTGTCGGGATCGACAATGAAAACATGGCGCGCTATTTAAATCGCACCGCGCTGTCTTCTGTCGAACAGGGCTGCAAGCAAATGGGCTATGAAGCCGCGAAGATGCTGCATCGCATGTTGCTGGGTTACCCTGTGGAAGACTCGTTGGTGGTGGTCGATCCGATTGGTGTAGAAGAAAGGCAGTCGTCTGACTATCGAGCGTTGCGTGATCCTTATGTGATTCAAGCCATGCATTTTATACGTCATAACGCCTGTCGAGGTGTGAAAGTCGCGCAAGTGGTGGATTACATAGGCATTTCCAGAACCAATCTAGAAACTCGCTTTATCGACGAAATCGGCTGCTCCATGCATGAGCAATTGCACATGACCAAGTTTTATCGAGCGTGCGAATTGATCACCTCGACCAATCTCCCATTTGACGAAATCGCCCGAACCTGTGGTTACCCTTCCGTACAATACATGTACACGGTATCGCGGAAAAACTTAGGCATGACGCCAGGGGAATACAGAGTGTCGTCGCGGCTTGGTAAAGATGCTTAATGCGTTTGAAAAATAAATGAGACGATAAGATCAAACATAAAAAAACACAGGTCAGTGTCACTGGCCTGTGTTTTTTATTTTGTACTGACTGTTTCGGTGTTATTTATAGATAAAACCGTTCACTATATTTTCTAGCATCTCTTGACGACCAGAAACAGGTTGAGGGTCAATATTGTTTTTCTCTGCATATTCAGCAAGATCTTGCAGTGTATGCTTACCAGCCAAAATATCCGCACCCAAAGAGTCGTTCCATTTCGCATAACGCTGATCAACAAATTTCGCCAGTTTTTCATCTTCGATCATTTTCACCGCCCGTTCTAATGACAACGCCAAAGTGTCCATGGCGCCAATGTGACCGTGGAATAAATCTTCCAAATCCATCGATTGACGACGTAGCTTGGTGTCGAACATGTAGCCGCCGTTTTGGAAACCGCCGTTTTTCAGAATCTCATAGGTAACTAAAGTATATTCTTCAACACTGGTTGGAAATTGGTCTGTGTCCCAACCGAGTTGCGCGTCACCTTGGTTGGCGTCGACAGAACCGAGAAGACCCAAAGAGCATGCCGTGGCGATTTCATGATGGAAACTGTGACCCGCTAATGTGGCGTGGTTGGCTTCGATGTTGACCTTGATCTCTTTTTCAAGACCAAACTCTTTTAAGAAACCGTACACCGTCGCGGTATCGTAATCGTACTGATGTTTGGTTGGCTCAGCCGGTTTTGGTTCGATCAATAAGGTGCCTTTGAAGCCGATTTTGTATTTATGTTCAACCACCATTTGCATAAAGCGACCAAGTTGGGCGCGTTCACGTTTCAAATCGGTATTTAGTAAGGTTTCATAACCTTCACGACCGCCCCATAGAACATAGTTTTGACCGCCTAATGCTTTGGTTGCATTCATCGCATGAAACACCTGAGTCGCCGCGTAGGCAAAAATTTCAGGGTTAGGATTGGAAGCGGCGCCAGACATGTATCTTGGGTTGGAAAAGGCATTTGCCGTTCCCCATAAAAGCTTCACGCCAGTAGCTTCTTGCTTAGCTTGAAGGACATCAACCATTTCTGCGAAGTTGTTAATGTATTCTTTTAACGAACGGCCTTCTGGGCTGACATCAATGTCGTGAAAGCTGTAATAAGAAATGCCCAATTTTGTGAAGAACTCAAACGCCGCATCGGCTTTTAGCTTCGCTGCATCCATTTCGGATGCCGCTTTGTACCAAGGTCGATCAAAGGTATTTGCCCCAAAGACATCGCTTCCTTGCCAACAGAAATTGTGCCAATAACAGGCCGCCATTCTCAAATGCTCTGCCATGGTTTTGCCCATTAGCACCTTATTCGCATCGTAATGTTTGAAAGCAAAAGGGTTAGTTGAATTTGCGCCTTCGTACGTTATTTGCGGCACGTTCTTAAAAAACTCACTCATATCAGATCTCCTGATTGTTGTTATTTTTGTTCCTATGAATGATTGGTTTTTTGAGCGATTGCTTCAATTACGAAATTTCTTGAGGGCGTTATTGAATTTGTTGGCTGTCTGGCTAGGCCTCGGGCAGAGGATGAGGAACTAGTGGCGATTAATGTCTATTTACCCAACCAAAGTTTCAATTGTTAAGTGTTTCTGAGCAAAACGTAAATTATATAATTGAGCGATTCGATTGGTTAACTCGTTTTTAATACAATATAAGATGCTGAGATTGGTTGGCGTAGTCCACTCCATCTCACTAGTAGCCATGCCTAAAGCAAAAGTATGGTTTGAATCGGAGCGATAAACTATGACCAACGAGTACAGTACTGACTAGCGAACGACTATCGCATTACGAATAAAACGAGCAGGGGACGTTTGTTGATTAACATAGCGATAGCGTTGATCACTCGGGTAGCTGACGGATTGGCCTGCCTGAAGAACATGGGTTTGATCGCTAAGCTCTAGATGCAAAACACCTTCGATGATGTAAAGCATTTCATAGAAGCCTTGTGGGTCTGGCTCTGCTTGGTAAAAGTCGCCTGCTGCGAGTTTCCACGACCATAATTCCACTTCATTTTGTGAGATGACTGAGCAACCCAAATAGGCTTCGCTGCCAGCTTTCGCACCTTTCCAAGTCAAAATCTGTTCTGGCTGAGTCGTGTTGTCGATAGCAGGACGAACAATTTCAGAGAACGTCACGCCAAGCACTACTGCCAGTTGGTTTAATTTTGCGAGGCTGATGTTGGCTTGACCATTTTCAATAGAAGCCACCATTCTGCGGCTGACCTCGGATTGGTCGGCCAGTTGTTGTTGGGTCAAATGGCGCTCGCTGCGAAGGCGCTTTACATTTTCAGCCACGAACTCCAATACAGCAGGGGCTTCGGTAGGGTGTGAGTTGGACAAAGCAAACTCCATAAATTGCTTGTGCAGTATATTGCACAATTCGTGAGTGAGTGTTAATTTGTGCACTATATTACACAAATCAATAAGAGTTAACAGCTATGTTTCAAAACACAGTATTGCCATGGTTGGCACGTTGGATAGGCCCTAAAACCGCTTTGCTTATGGTGACAGTGGTCTGGGGTGGGACATTTGTGGTGGTGAAATTTGGTCTGACTTTGAGCTCTCCCATGTTTTTTGTGGCGTGCCGGTTTCTTGTAGCCGCTTTGGCGATTGGGCTGTTGTCCTATCAGTCGCTAAAACGCACCACCAAAGCCGATTTAATAGCGGCCATGGCCATTGGTTTGTCTATTACTGGGGGCTACGGCGCACAGACCGTGGGTATGCAGTACATCACCAGTAGTGAGTCGGCATTTATTACGGCTCTGTATGTTCCTTTGGTGCCATTTATCTTGTTTCTGGTGTTCAAAAAAGTACCCCATTACATGACCTGTATCGGTGCCTTGGTCGCCTTTATGGGGTTGGTGGTGTTGTCTGGCGGCGGTTCCAGCTCTCAAACTATGAACTTTGGTCACATCATAACGGCACTCAGCACCATTGCACTGGCGATTGAGATTATTTTAATTAGTCATTTTGCACCCAGCGTGAACCTTAAAAACGTCACGATTCTACAATTGTTCTTTGCAGCGGTGTTTGCCTTTATCAGTATGCCAATCGTCGGGGAAACAGAGCTTCCTGAATTCTCTTGGGCGTTAGTGGGCATTATTGGCGGGTTGAGTATGGCCAGCGCCATTATTCAGCTCACCATGAACTGGGCACAACGCAGTGTGGATTCTTCTACTGCCGCCATTATTTATGCGGGCGAACCGGTTTGGGCTGGCATCATTGGACGTATAGCGGGAGAGCGACTACCTGCGATGGCATTACTAGGCGGTGTATTGGTAGTGATTGGACTATTGCTTAGCGAGCTTCGACCAAAGCGTAAAAAAGCCTTGATCGAAACCCCAGCAGAGCAAGTCAAAGACGCATTAGAAAAATAGTACGCTGGCACCGTGCCAACACATGTAAACGCCGACAACACAGATCAGTGCGCCTGATAGATAGGGCGCGCGGGTTGCAATGCTATTAAGCCCTGACCAGCGTTGTTGGGCTTTACGAGCGCCAATCGCCGCAATGACACCGACCGATACTAGTGTCAGAGCCAGTCCTATGCTGAATGACAAAACCATGGTTGAACCAAGGGCTACTTCTTTTAATTGAAGACAGATTAAAAGCACTGTCACTGCGGCAGGGCATGGAATAAGCCCTCCAGTTAGGCCAAAAATAAGGATCTGCAGGTTAGTGGCAGGTTTATTTTCAAAACGCTGTTTGATTTCCATCGCATGGGCGCGCTCATGGTCATCAAAGTAGATTTCCTCTGGTTCATGACTATGATCGTGGTGGTCATGGTCATGGTCATGTGAATGATGGTGATGATGTGCATGACTGCGCTGAGTTCGCCAAATCATCCAGCTACCCATGATCAAAACAATTCCCCCTGAGAGCAACTGAATCCATGGTTCAACATGGGTGGCGGTGAGTTGATTACTGACATACAAACCGCCTAAAGCAATCAACCAAACTACCAATGTATGTGAAATCGTCGCCGCCAATCCGAGCATAATGGCTTGTTTGACGGTGCCGTGAATCGCGACAATGAAAGCCGCCATCATCGTTTTTGAGTGGCCAGGCTCTAAGCCATGCAAAGCCCCCAACAGGATCGCGCTAGGGATATACAGCCATGCATTGCCATTTTGTAGAAGTGAAACAAAGTCCATAGAAAAGTCTTTTAAAGTAAATGTTGAGAAAACTATACTCCCCCTTAGTATAAAATACTATGGGGGAGTATAATTGTCCTGCTATCTTTCCCAGTACAATAGGCACTATTCATTCATCAATAGGTTTGGCTATGTCGCATACGATAAAAGACAAAAAGAAGTTGCTTGCACGTGTTAGTAAGATCCAAGGCCAAATGAATGGTTTGAAAAAAATGCTAGAGGAAGATGGCGAATGTGAAGCCGTATTACAACAAGTAGCCGCAGTAAAAGGTGCGGTGAGTGGCGTGATGCGTGAGCTGATCAAAGGACATTTGGTGGAACACATCGCTGAGCAAGAAGATGCTCAAAAGCGTGAACAGGATATGCAAGTCATCCTAAAAGTATTGGATTCTTACATTAAGTAATGACACTGTGACTCAAAAGAAGAGTGAGCTCTGCCAAGGTTTAATCAAGGGTAGCGGCAGGTGATTTCTAGTTGGCTGACTCTGTTGAATTCATGTTCTGTTGAATTCATGTTCTTTTGATAACGCTGGGTTATCAATTTTGCATCATAAATGTAGTTGGTTGCGTTGTGCGCGATACTATCAAA
>NZ_JAODTL010000024.1 GCF_026191375.1 Marinomonas pontica
TCATGTATTTTCGACCTAACCCAAGAGGCATACGTCATGAACTTTGGGTTCATGCGGCGGGTTGTCGTAAATATTTTAACGTCACTCGTAACACTCAAACCTACGAAATTAAAGAAGTCTACAAGGTGGGTGAAAAGCCCTCTGTTGTGGCCGATGGCGCGAAATAGAGGAGCGATACAATGACACAAGAATTGAATAAGCAGTCAAATCGCCTTCAAAAAGGCGGTCGTATTGATCGCTCTAAACCGTTGACGTTTACGTACAACGGTAAACAATACAAAGGGTTTGATGGCGATACATTAGCGTCTGCATTATTGGCCAATGGTGTTGACCTTGTGGGGCGAAGCTTTAAATACAGCCGTCCGCGCGGCATTGTTGCAGCGGGCGCCGAAGAACCCAATGCGATCATGCAAATTGGTGCTACAGAAGCCACGCAAATTCCAAACGTACGAGCCACTCAACAATCGCTTTACAATGGTTTGGTTGCCGAGTACGACCAATGGTTGGCCAAGTGTGGACACGGACGTAATGGGCTGGGTTGGTAAGGTCGGTGGGAAAATGATGCCGCCGGGGTTTTACTACAAAACCTTTATGTACCCAAAATCCATGTGGGAAACCTACGAATCGTATATTCGTAAAGCCGCAGGCCTTGGTCGTGCACCAAAAGAAAATGACCCAGACATTTACGACAAGATGAATCAGCACTGCGATGTGCTCATTGTAGGTGCGGGTCCTGCAGGTCTTATGGCGGCATTAACGGCGGCACGGGCTGGTGCTCGTGTGATTATTGCTGACGAGCAAAACGAATTTGGTGGCAGCTTATTAAGCAGCACCGAAACCCTAAATGGCAAGCCTGCGTCAGAGTGGGTAGCCGAAGTCGTTCAAGAATTGTCAGGTTTTAAAGACGTGTTGTTGCTGCCTAATTCTCAGGTGAACGGCTATCACGACCACAACTTTTTGACGATCCAGCAACATTGTACTGATCAGTTTGCGGACCGCGCGCCAAATGGGCAAATTGCACAGCGCTTGCATCGCGTTCGCGCAAAATGGGTGGTGTTGACAACCGGTGCTCATGAACGTCCTTTGGTATTTGGTAATAACGATGTTCCGGGCTGCATGGTTGCAAACGCAGTATCGACTTACATTAATCGTTATGGCGTCGTGCCGGGTAATGAATTGGTATTGATGACGTCTAACGACAACGCCTATCGTACTGCACTGGATTGGCATGATGCTGGCCGGAAGGTCGTGGCGATTGTTGATTCTCGTAAAAATCCACATGGCACCTTTGTGGATGCAGCGCGCGAAGCGTGGCATTAGCATTATGGTGGGTTCTGGTGTGATCGAAGCTCACGGTAGCAAGCGCGTGACAGGTGTATCAATTGCACCATTGAACGAGGTGGGTGATACCGTTGTGGGGCCAGCGGTGAAAATGACAGCCGATACGGTGGCGACATCGGGCGGCTGGAGTCCGGTGGTGCACTTGTCCTGTCACACAGGGGCTCGTCCTGTTTGGAATGATGACATTCTGGGGTTTGTGCCTGGCGCTACGGTACAAAAACAGCTGACTGCGGGTGCCATCAATGGTGCGTTCAGCACAGTAAAAGTATTGGAAGAAGGTTTGAAAGCGGCAACCGACGCATTGACGCATTTGGGTATGGCGGTTCCTACGGTGACATTGCCAGAAGCGCAGATTGTAGAAGAAGGCAAAGCCATGGCTTTGTTTCATATTCCACACACTAAACCAACGTCAAAAGCGCCTAAGCAGTTTGTGGATTATCAAAATGATGTCACGGCGGCGGGCATTGAGTTGGCGTGTCGCGAAGGCTTCGAATCGATCGAACACGTTAAGCGTTATACCGCAATGGGCTTTGGTACTGACCAAGGTAAATTGGGCAACATCAACGGTATGGCGATTGCGGCAAAAATGCTCAATCAAACCATTCCAGAAACAGGCACAACGATTTTCCGTCCAAACTACACGCCGGTGACATTTGGTGCGATTGCTGGGCGAGATTGTGGTGAATTGTTTGACCCAAAACGCTACACCGCCATGCACGCTTGGCATGTGGAACGCGGTGCGAAATTTGAAGACGTTGGTCAATGGAAACGCGCTTGGTATTACCCGCAAGGCAACGAAACCATGCAAGATGCGTTAAACCGTGAGTGCGTAGCGACGCGTGAGTCGGTAGGCATTTTAGATGCGTCTACCTTGGGCAAAATTGATATTCAGGGCAAAGACGCACGCGAATTCCTCGGTCGTGTTTACACCAATGCTTGGGCGAAATTGCCCGTTGGCAAATGTCGTTATTGACCAATGTGTGGCGAAGACGGCATGGTATTTGACGATGGGGTAACGTCATGTTTGGCGGAAAACCATTTCTTGATGACCACTACGTCAGGCGGTGCGGCTCGTGTGCTTTCTTGGTTGGAATTTATCATCAAACAGAATGGCCAGAGTTGGAAGTGTTCTTCACGTCTGTGACGGATCATTGGTCCACCATGACGATTTCTGGGCCAAACAGCCGTAAGTTGTTGGAAAAGCTGACCGATTACGATGTGTCAAAAGAAAACATGGCCTTTATGGATTGGAAACCGATGACAGTGGCTGGCGTGCCAGCTCGTGTCTTCCGCATTTCTTTCACGGGTGAGTTGTTCTTTCGAGATCAACGTACAAGCGAACTATGGTTTGCATGTTTGGAAAGCATTATTTGAGCAGGGTGAAGAATTTAACCTAACCCCATACGGCACAGAAACCATGCACATTTTGCGTGCTGAAAAAGGTTTCATTATTGCCGGACAAGACACAGACGGTTCTGTGCATCCGTTTGACCTTGGTATGTCGTGGGCGGTGTCTATGCAGAAGCCATTTAGCTTTATCGGTAAACGCGGCATGCAACGTGAAGACTGTGTTCGTGAAAACCGTAAACAGCTTGTTGGCTTGAAAACATTAGACCCTAACGCCGTGTTGCCAGAAGGCGCACAAGGTGTGTTGGACCCTAATGCACCGATCCCAATGCCAATGGTTGGCCATGTCACATCCAGCTACTGGAGCGCGAACTTGAACCGCTCTGTTGCCATGGGGTTTGTGAAAGGCGGTTTGGATAAAATGGGAGAAACTGTCTTTTACCCACTTGCAGACGGTCGTGTCATTGAAGCGGAAATTTGTAGCCCAGTATTCTTAGATCCAAAAGGGGAGCGTCAAAATGTCTGATGTCACAGTAGCAGCAACGGAAACGAAATTGGTGACTAAGCAGTTGCCAGCCGCCGATATTATGGGCGAAAGCCCGCTGCATCATGCGGATCTTGCAAGCGTTGCCCAGAAAGGAGCGCAGCAAGGCGGTGTGCATTTTCATGAGCGCAAACTGAAAGGGTTGTTAACCTTGCGTTGCTTGCCAACCGCAGAACAGCAAAACGTAATTCAGTCTTTGTTAGGCGTGGCGTTACCAATGCAGCCATTAACGTCTGTTACTACGGACGCTGTGTCGGTGCGTTGGGTTTCTCCTGACGAGTGGCTGATTATTGTGTCAGGAGATCAGGCGTTTGAATTGGAAACACAATTCAATGCGCAACTCATGGGGCATTTTTCGTTGGTGAACATCAGCGGCGGCACCACTATTTTTGACGTTTCTGGCAGCCATGTGGTGGATATGTTGAAAAAGTCGACGCCAGTGGATTTGCACGACAGTGAGTTTCCGGTGGGTAAAGTGGTTTCTACGGTGTTTGCAAAAAGTGGTGTGATGATTTGTCGTGTGGCAGAAGATCACTACGAACTCGTGGTTCGCCGCAGCTTTGCCGACTATCTCTGGTTGTGGATCCAAGACGCCAGCCGAGAATACGGCTTGGTTGTAACCGCTTAAATCATTGTTATTCCCTTGTGTTATCGCACGGTTTGATTGACCACGTTTGTGGTCAATCCTTTTCGTGATCTAAAAAATGAAGCCAAAAAAGAGGCTATTGTATGAAGCTAAAAACCGCTCCTTGGATCTTTACAGCCAGCTGTCCAAGCATTATCGGCACCGTTGATGTGGTGACGCGATACATGGCGCAAGCCGGAAACTACGTGGATGAAATTCATTCTTTTGATGACCGTGAGTCGGGTCTTTTCTTTATTCGTATTGAGTTTTTGCCACAAAATGCGGACTTTAATGAAGCAACCTTTAAAGCTGAGTTTGCAGAACGCGCCGCTGAATTTTCGATGGATTGGTCGTTAACCGCTCCAAATCACAAGCCAAAAGTCGCCATCATGGTGTCAAAGTACGACCATTGTTTGAATGATCTTTTGTACCGTTTTCGTACAGGGCAGTTGAACATCGACGTCACGGTGATTATTTCCAATCACCCAGATTTAGAAGATCTCGCAAAATGGCACGGTATTCCGTACTACCATTTGCCCATTACGGCTGAAACTAAGCTAGAACAAGAGGCCAAAGTTCGCGCTTTGATTGAAGAATACGACACCGAATTGGTTGTGCTAGCGCGCTATATGCAAGTGCTTTCACCGAGTATGTGTGAATACCTAGATGGCCGCGCCATTAATATTCACCACTCTTTGTTACCGGGCTTTAAAGGCGCACGCCCTTATCACCAAGCATGGGAAAAAGGCGTAAAAATGGTCGGCGCAACGGCTCACTATGTGAACAACGACCTAGACGAAGGCCCAATCATTTCCCAAGGCATTCAAGTCGTGAACCACGCTCACTACGCAGAAGACCTGATTGCCAAAGGCCAAGACATCGAACGCGTTACCTTGTTTAACGCCGTGAAATGCCACGTAGAAAAACGCGTATTCTTAAATGGTAAACGTACTGTTGTGTTTGGTGGCTAGTGAAGTGATTTCCACATAAGAAAACCGACAGCGGGGAGATCAAAAAGGATGTCCCCGTTTTTTATTCTGAATATCCGCTTTTAAAAACTCTGGTCTGTTTGTCTGTCTGCTGCGTATGATTTCTAGTGAATGCATTTAACAGACGTAAGAGGTGGATTTTGAAGACAGCAAAAGTATGCGTGGTGCTGAGTTCATTGTTGCTTGTCGCTTGTACCAAGATTGGGTTGGGTGTGGCGAACTTGCCGAACCAATTTAGTGATACCGAAACGACAAAAGACCTAGCCTATGGGTCTGAGCCTTGGCAAAAATTAGACATTTATGTTCCGCCGCACGCTGCTGAAAAATCCCTTCCGGTCGTTGTATTCTTTTATGGCGGCAGCTGGAAAGATGGTTCAAAGGACATGTATCCGTTTGTCGGTGAAGCGTTTGCCAAAAAAGGCTATATCACGGTCATCGCGGATTACAGTAAATACCCGCAAGTAAAATTTCCTACCTTTGTTGAAGACGGTGCCAAAGCGGTTGCTTGGACCTATCGTCATATCGCCGAATACCAAGGCGACCCTAAACGCTTGTTTATAGCTGGGCACTCTGCCGGTGCGCACATCGGTGCGATGGTGACGGCCGACAAACAATATTTGCACGCCGAAGGCTTAGCGTCATCCATCATAAACGCGTTTGCAGGCTTATCTGGCCCTTATGATTTTGTGCCTTACGAAGACGACTATAAGGACATGTTCGGCCCGCCAGAAAATTACCCGAATATGCAAGTAACCACCTTCATTGATGGTAAAGAACCGCCAATATTATTGTTGTGGGGTGCGGACGACACCATTGTGGGCAAAAGTAATATGGACAAACTCATCACAAAAATCCATGCCGAGCAGGGCACTGTAGAAAGCAAAGTCTATGATGGTGTCGGTCATGCCGACATGGTGTCTAGTCTTGTGTGGTTTTTGAAAAGCAAAGCGCCAATACTGGAAGACGTGAGCGACTTCTTTCAACGTCATGGGGCGAACGCTATAAAAGTGAAGGATTAAAGTGTACTGACATTTTGCTTGGTCAGGATAGCGTTGAAATTTTTTAATGGTCATTAATCAGATAAGCAAACACATACAAAAATTACTTAAATCCATAGTATCTTTTCACAGAAAAACGATAACCTCTGTGTGACGTGTTTTAACTTTTTTTGCGAGAGAAGGGCTTAATGTGGATTTAGTTCGACTTATTTATACAAGTACCATCACCGAGCAATTTGAGGTGGAAGATATTGCTCGTATTCTTAAAGTGGCGCGAGTCAAAAATAAAGCTCTTAATGTTACCGGTTTGCTGTCTTTTAATCGGCAGTTCTTTCTTCAATGTTTAGAGGGAACACGTCAAGAGGTGAATCAGATTTATCATAAAATCGCCACGGATCCACGTCATAAAAAGCCTGAGATAATCAGTTATGAAGTGATTTCCTACAAAGAGTTTGATAGCTGGAATATGGGCTATCTACAAAATACAGCGAGCCTTCGTGAACTGTTTTATCAGCATACAAAAAGTATAAACTTCGACCCCTATAACATGAATGGTGAGCGTGCTTTGGCTCTGCTAATGGATATCAGAGATGAGATAAAACGGGCAGAAACACAGTAAAACGCTAAACAGAATCGATCTTTAATGCTTATGCAGCTGTTTCCTGGCATAAGCATTCTTTATGAACGTCATTCCTAATTCTTTAGCTGGAGTTTTTTTGCACCTCGTTACGTTTACTATAGCGGCCTCTTTTCCCGACACGATGTGAAGTAGCCGCAATGACAGCAAGCAGTATGACGGACACCAATTTCAACTTAGATTTGGCCGCTGAGTTAAAGGCCATTGTAGGAAACCAATACACGTTAACAGACGAAGACAAGACCAAGCCTTACAGCCAAGGTTTTCGTCTTGGCGGTGGCAAAGCGTACGCTGTTGTTCGTCCTGGTAGCTTGGTTGAAATTTGGAAGTGTTTGCAAGCCTGTGTAAAAGCAGATGTGATTGTTATTATGCAAGCGGCAAATACTGGTTTGACGGGTGGCTCAACACCGAATGGCGCAGACTATGACCGTCCTATCGTTATCATCAGCACCATGCGCATCGACGACATTCAGTTGCTTGATCAGGGCAAACAAATCGTTGGCTTCGCAGGCAGTACGTTATTTGGTTTAGAAGATACGCTGAAACCGTATGGGCGCGAACCGCATTCTGTGATTGGTTCTTCTTGTATCGGTGCCTCTATTGTCGGTGGTGTGTGTAACAACTCTGGCGGCGCGTTAGTGCAGCGTGGTCCTGCGTACACCGAAATGTCTTTATTTGCTCAAGTTACCCAAGACGGCGAACTGCAACTGGTCAATAACCTAGGCATTGAATTAGGAACGGATCCAGAAGAAATTCTGACCAACTTGCAAAACAAAACGTACCAAGAAAAAGACGTTCAATTCCCAGAAAAACGCGGCTCTGATAACGAATACCACGAACGTATTCGTGACGTTGACGCTGATACACCATCGCGTTTCAACAACGACCCGCGCCGTCTATACGAAGCATCCGGTTGCGCGGGTAAGTTGGCAGTATTCGCTGTGCGTATCGATACCTTCCCGATTCCAGAAAAATACCAAGTTTTCTACATCGGCACGAACGACCCAGCGGTCATGGAACAAATGCGCCGCGACATGTTGTCTACCTTTAAAAATCTGCCCGTGTCTGGCGAATACATGCACAGCAGCAGTTACGACATCAGTAAAAAATACGGCAAAGACAGCTATTTGGTGATCGACAAACTCGGCACCAAATACATTCCGAAAATGTTTGCCCTTAAGCGCACGGTCGATCGCTGGGCGGGCAAATTCAAGTTCATGCCAAGCAAGTTCTCTGACATCATGATGCAATACGCGAGTCAGCTTTTCCCGAATCACCTGCCAAAGCGCATGGAAGATTTCCGCGAAAAATACGAACACCACTGGATAGTGGAAACTAGCAATGACGGTGTCGCAGAAGCGCAAGCGTATTTGGAAAACTTCTTTAAAAACAACGAAGGCGACTTCTTCGCTTGTACCAAGCGTGAAGCTGACCAAGCTATTTTGCATCGTTTTGTGACAGGTGGTGCATTGACGCGTTATCACATTATGAACAAAAAAGATCTAGGTTCCATCATGACCATCGACGTGGCATTCCCTCGTAATGAGCGTGATTGGTTTGAAGAGTTACCACAAGACATCGAAGAGAAAGTCGCGGTTAAAATGTACTACGGCCACTTCTTCTGTCACGTCATGCATCAAAACTACATCATGAAAAAAGGCATCGACGCCAAAGCGGTGAAGAAGCAAATTCTATCCAGCTACGACGCTCGTGGTGCAGAATACCCAGCTGAACATAACGTTGGCCATGAATATCTAGCGAAACCAGCGTTACGCGAGTTTTACCAAAAAACCGACCCAACCAACAGCTTCAATTCTGGCATCGGCGGCACCAGTAAATTGAAAAACTGGCAAGAACTGAGCGACGAACACACTGGCTGTGGTTGTCATAAATAGGCTTTCTTAGAGCTTAATAGCAAAACTCAAAAAGCCGAGACGTTTCTTTTAAAGCTGTCTCGGCTTTTTTTACTTAACCATTTCGAATTGAGAGATTTCTATATCTTGTCCGTCAGGAAACTTGGCGTGTATTTCTAGCTTACCTCCCAATGCTTCAATGTATTGCTTCAATGTACTGATAAGGGCATCGGGACGATTTTCAATTTGAGAGATGTTTGGCTGAGCAATATTCATAAGGCTGGCTAAATCTGCCTGATTTACGCCTCTTTTTTTCTGACTTCTGCAAGCGACATCTCTGCAATAATTGCAACAGCTTTAGCTCTAGCGGCGGCTTGAACCTCTGGTTTAATTTTCTTCCGTAATTCGTTGATCGACTTAGCCATAACTAAACCTCCTATCTTGTTTTTTCTGAATCACTATTTTTCAAGTAATTTAAGAATTCTGTTTCAGCTAACGGAATATATCTATCATAAAATGTTTTATCTCTTTTCCCATCTTTGCGTCCACCACATAACAATATGGCTTTCCTTGTTGGGTCAAAAGCGTAAAAGACACGATATGGTTTTCCTGCATGCTGAACTCTCAATTCTTTAAGGTTCTTTACCTTATTTGTTCCTTTTAGAGAATCTGCATAAGGTCGTGCTAATTGAGGGCCTTTAATTTCTAATACATCAACCATTGATAGCACGTCTTCTTGCTCTTTGTCCGTCAAGCTAAGAAACCATTGTTCGTATTCGTCGGTTATTAATATCTCCCAAATCATAAGCAATCCTTGCTGTCTTTATGATTTTAAAAATACGCTTTAACGTATATATTGTCAAGAGTATATTTTCACGATGTAAACTCTCTAGATTTGCTTGTGAATAGAGTTATGAGGTAGTTTTTTTGTCTATTCCCATTTATACCAATGTAATAAGATGACTGAAATGGATACCGTTCCGGTTAACCCAAACCGCACAGGATAAAAACGAAAATGTCTCACTACGACAAGTTAACGTCACACTACCAAACACTCAGCCACTTTAATCATGCTCAAGCCATGCTTGGCTGGGACGCGGCGGCGAACATGCCATCGGGTGGTAGCGAAGCGCGTTCCAATGCCATGGCCGAATTGTCCGTTCATATTCATCGATTATCGACACAACCTCAGTTAGAAGAGTGGTTTGGTAACGCTGCGCAAGAACCCTTAAATGCAGAACAAAAAGCCAGCCTGCGGGAAATGAAACGCCAATGGCAGCAAGCGACCATGGTTCCAGAAGACCTAGTACAAGCGCAATCCATCGCGGGGTCCAAATGCGAACATGCGTGGCGCACTCAGCGTCAAGAAAACGATTGGACAGGCTTCGAGAAGAACTGGAAAGAAGTCGTCGCTTTGTCTCGCGAAGAAGCGAAAATCCGTGGCGCTGCATTAGGTCTCACGCCTTATGACGCCATGCTAGACAAATACGAACCGGGCACCACCACCGCATCCCTTAATACTTTATTCACGGATGTGAAAACCTGGCTGCCAGAACTGATTGAAAACGTACTGGAAAAGCAGAAGTCTGAATCTATCATTTTACCGTCTGGAACGTTTTCGACTGCAACTCAAAAAGCCCTCGGCTTAGAAGTTATGAAGCTATTGAAATTCGACTTTGACCGTGGCCGACTCGACCAAAGCGTGCACCCATTCTGCGGTGGTGTACCCACAGACGTGCGCATTACCACCCGTTATGATGAACAAGATTTTGTACAAGCCTTAATGGGCATCGTCCATGAAACAGGCCACGCTCGCTATGAACAAGGCTTACCCAAAGCCTTTGCAGGATTGCCTGTTGGCGAAGCCCGCTCCATGGGAATTCATGAATCTCAATCCTTATTTTTCGAAATGCAAATAGGGCGCAGCAAACCCTTTATCTCTCACTTATCACGCTTATCCGCCGATGCCTTCAACGCACACAACGACCCCGTGTTTGCCGAAGACAACCTCTACAAAATCTACACCCAAGTAGAAAAAGGCTTTATTCGCGTCGACGCCGACGAACTAACCTACCCAGCGCACGTCATCCTGCGTTACGAGATAGAACGTGACCTGATCAACGGTGTCATAGAACACACCGACGTACCTGCATTGTGGAATGAGAAAATGCAAGCCGCCCTTGGCATCTCCACCAAAGACAACTACAAAAACGGCTGCATGCAAGACATCCATTGGACAGATGGCGCCTTTGGCTATTTCCCAAGCTACACACTTGGCGCCATGTACGCCGCCCAATACAAAGCCACCATGACGAACAACGTAGACTTCGGCTGTGATTTCGATATGGCCATCCAAAGTGGCGACCTAAGCCCCATCTTCCAATGGCTAAGCGACAACATCTGGACACAAGCCTCGCTCCACACCACAGATGAACTCGTCAAACGCGCCACAGGTGAGACGCTCAATGCCGCGCATTTTAGAAAACACCTAGAAGGGCGGTATTTGTAATAGACCTGTTCCCTCCCTTTTCTTCAAGGGGAGGGCTAGGAGGGGTATGGCGCTTGGATCAAAGCAAACACCACCGCTCGACACTGTCGTTTGACCTCGCTCTTGGTGTTCGCTTTGCTCCTCGCTGTTGTTCGTAAACGCATAACGCATTCAATACTGCTGCCAAGTCTCTTCCCCTTACTTCAAGGGGAAGACGGAAGATGGGGTTTTGAAGTGGTTCGGCTTCGAGCAAACCAAACACCACCGTTCGACGTTACTTTGATAAATTGACGTTTGACCTCGCTCTTGGCGTTCGCTTTGCTCCTCGCTGCTAAACATATACACCCAAAGCGTAGGGCACGATGAGCGAAGCGTAATCTGCCGTTGTTCGTACACGCATAACGCATTAAATACGGCTGCCAAGTCCCTTCCTCTTGCCAAGGGGAAGATACCATCTTCACAATCCCCCAAAAGCCTTATGGTTTTACCTAGGCTTTCGTAGTATTGTCAGTTTATCGTAATGAAAGATGCAGTAAGGGATTGCTTGGCTGATACTGGCACGAGACCAAAAATATCAGACTCAAACGGTCTAATAGTGATACATCAAGTTTTGCTGAGTAAATCGGTAGAGCATGAATGTTAGTTCCATAAACAGGAAAGAAAATGATCGAATTCAAGGATGGGGTTTTGACCCCAGCAAACTGGTTTAGGCAATCTTGGCAGATGTTTGAAGCTTCAAAATCTCTTTACGATGTATTTTCAAGCCAAGAGCAGATCCAAACTGAAAAAGATAACTACCGTCATGTTGGTGCTATGAAGGGCGCAATGCTTTTGCTTGGGCTTTCAGCAGAAAATGCTTTGAAAGGGGCTTATATATATCGGTCTAACCCCGATATTTCGGGAGACAAATTATTGTCTAAACATTTTCATAATAAATCGCATGATTTAATAGAGATTGCGGGTAAGCTGAGCTTGGAACTCTCAGACGCTCAAGTGGACTTGCTTGAGCGGCTCACAATCTTTGTGCAGTGGGCGTCTAAGTATCAAGCTCCGCTAAGGAAATCTGAACTTCTGCAAGCAAGCGGAAAATTGAAATTAGAGTATCCGTCTGATTATAAAAGCTTAGAGGACCTTATCCATGTCCTTCAAGCTAATTCTGGTTTTGATGAGATACATGGCTGGCTAGTCACAAACTAACAAGACACCCACACAATATTATTTCAAAAATCATGGTGCCTACAGATGCTGGGGAAATTTATAGTTTATGACTTTTTTATTGTTGGTATTACTTGTGATTTTTTTATAGTTGGCTTAGTCCGGCTTGTACTTCAAAGAAAACATGCAATTCAGCGCAATAAGTTTAGTAGTTTAGTAACGAGTTTCTGGAGAAGCTACACATTTTCATGGAAAGCCATGGGTCGAATATGGAAGTATATGCTTGGCTTACTCATCGTTCACATAAAATGCAGGGAGAGATAGAGAATTGGGGGTAGTTTCAGCAATAATCACCGTAGTTATGGGTGCTCAAAATACTTTGGATATATTGAAAGATTGGATATTTTAAATACCACTATCATGCTAGTGGGAGAGTACTTCAAAGACGAGTAATTCAATATAAAATATAGAAGGAATTAATATATGATTATTAAAATTATTGGTTTGATGTTTATACCAATAGTACTGAGTGCTTGCTCTGCGAATAGCGCTAAAGTAAGTACCACTACTTCTCCCATAGACGGAGTGACTCGTACAATAATAACTGGGCCTGACTTTTCAAATAGCCTTATATATCCGGTTGATTCAAATGGCCTTGGTGTCTTAATAAAGGGCGGAGCCGTAGTAGATAAGAAATATGCTTTAATTAACTTTGAATCAAGCTCAAGTTCAGGCTATCGTTCTGCATTTTTTAGTGCCAGCGGTAAAAAGATTAACCTATCTCCAGCGCAATCTCTTACCTCTTTTGAAGTGGATAATGTTGGTATAACCTCAAATATGTCGTTTGGTCTAATGTGTGATGAATTACTTACTGTAGCACAAAGTAATGATGTTTATTTACGCATTGTTCGTAATAGTGGTTTTACTGATTACATGGTTTCAGAGTCACCTTATAGTGGTACAGATGGCTTTGAAATGATTAAAAAGATAGCAAGTTACTGTAAATGAAGAGCCCTATATTTATAGGTGTCCGTTCTATAGCGCGCATAGGATAGGCCATAATTTAGGTGGATTATAATAATTATAATTAGAAAAAATCTAAATATATTTAGAATTTTTCTTGCTTGCATAGTGAAAATTTTTATGCGGGTGCTAAGTATTTATGATTCCGATGAAGAAGCGCATAAAGATTTCGTCATTGCTTCAAGCATAAAAATTCATATGGGCTTTATGCGCTATGACTTACTATTTACTGAATAGACATTTAAAAGGGCTTGTTCAATCTTGAATAAGCCCTTTTTTATCTAAAGAAAAATAAAGACTTATGGAGTATTTAGGGTCAGATGAAAAATATCGTTATTCTCATCTAATTGATTGGGGTCAGAGTAAAATAAAATCAAATGGATATGCTACAGACAGAAGGTAGCGAAAAAATCTAGTAAGAATAGAAGATGGTGTTTAATATTACTCTGCTCCATTTTTCTAAATAAAATTGAGATTTTATTCTTTATATATAAAATAAATTAATAGAAAAATTGGCAATAATCCACATTGGTATTGTTAATTTATTTAAAATAAAAATCATCTAGGATAAGTATGAAACTAATTGTTATGCTGACCGTAGCTCTAATGATATCAGCTTGCTCCAGTTCGTTAGGAGTATTCAAGATAGGCCCCGAAACATACACAATTTCAAGTATTTAGAGTATTTAGGGTCAGATGAAAAATAGATATTAGGGTCAGATGAAAAATAACGAATATTAGATCCAGATAAAAAATAGCCCTTTTCATCTGGCTCTAAATCCCGCGGTCGATGCTTTTCGTTTGGGGATTTAACCCCCAAGTCTGCAAATCCTCTTTAAAGCTTTTTTAATTCATTGCTTTTGTTCAGCTGATATTCGTCAAGGTCGTTGGCGAGAAACAGGTTGCCCGAATAATGGGCTTTGGCTTCTTGATAAATGTCGGCGATGGAAGGGGATAGGTTTGGGTTGGCTTGGTAGCGAGGGCTAAAGTGCGTTAACACTAAGTTGGGGATGTTAGCTTGCTCGGCAAAGGTCGCCACAAGTTCGGCGTAACTGTGGCCGTAGCTGTTGCCTGACTTCTCAACGAGGTCTTTGGTGTAGGTGGCTTCATGAACCAGTACACTGGCACCTTGGCTTATTTGAGCCAATAGCTCTGGCTGGTCATTGTCGCCTGCCACTATGATTTTTTGCGGGCTTTGATCGTAGAGCAAATAGTCTTCACAATGGATTAGCTTGCCGTTTAGTTCAACATCTTGCCCCTTTTGTAACTGCCCCCAATGTGGCCCTCTGGGGATGTTTTGCCGCTCCAGTTTTTCCACATCCAAGCGCGGGTTGATGTCTTTTTCGGTAAAACAGTAAGCATAAGAAGGGACTCGGTGAGACAGGGCGACCGTTTCTACACGAACTTTTCTGAACTCGACAGATGGCAGATCATCAGTACAGACAAATTCAATGCCATAGGGCAGATACAATTGTGTATGTTGCTGAGTCGCTTCCACCCATTCTTTTACACCACTTGGTGCCATAATTTTCAATGGCGCCTTGCGACCATTCATGGCGGCACTTGCCAATATGCCTGGCAACCCATAACAGTGGTCGCCATGAATGTGCGTGATGAAGATGGCTTGTAAGGCATTGATCGATAAATTGGTATGAAGTATCTGATGTTGCGTGCCTTCGCCACAGTCGACAAGGTACCAGCCGTTGCCTCTTTCTTCGCGCACCGCGATGCCGGTTACATTACGAGTTTTGGTCGGAACGCCTGCCGAGGTTCCAAGAAAGACAATATTCATTTTTTACCTTGATGCATAAAGACGGGTTATCTGCCTAAGCCTAATGTTTTCATGGCCAAGCGGCAATCTTGGGTTGTATAGATGGCTTATTATTTACCTAGCTTCAAAAAACTCAAATCAGTCGCTGCTAAGAATTGTTATCTTCTATACGCTTCCTGAGCTAAAATACAAACCTTGTTCGTACTTTTTAATACATGAGATTTATAAATGACCGCATTTGATACCAAAGTGGAAGAATTGATCGCTAAGCATCCTCATTTAACCAAAGAGGAAGCCATCAAAATCATCACTGAGAAAAACGACCGTAAGAAGCAGAAGCGAAATGCCAGAACAAACAAAGGCAGCGTGAACAAAGGCTAGCAGCAAGAAATAGATAACTAGGTTCACATAACACCACTGGGTGGTACTTTATACCACCCTACATTTAATCTCTCTCTAAACCCATACTCTAACGCTATTTCGGCGCAAAAGGCCGTTGCTTGCCCACCATGAGCTAACCAAATCAAACTGAAGGATCATTCCTTACTTAACCTTAAACATCTCTCTTAGTTTTTTAAGTGTGAAGTGATACTATAGTGATACTTTTACTTATGAAGGTGTCACTATGAGAACGGAAGTCGTTACGACGTTAAAGAGACAAGCAACAAAACTGCTTGCCGATTTACATGAAACCAAAGAACCTATTCTCATAACAGAGCATGGTCAACCGTCTGCTTACCTTTTAGATGTTGCTGATTACGAGTTAATGGTTGAGCGGATGAAGATTCTAGAAGGCATTGCGAAAGGAGAGCAGGCCATTCGAGATGGTCGAATTATGGACATGGATCATGCCAAAGAGAAGATGAGTAAATGGCTCAAATAATTTGGACAGAGCCCGCCTTAGATAATTTAAACGACATCGCTGAGTATGTTTCTGTTAGTCATCTACAAGCCGCTAAGCAGTTAGTTGAAAATGTGTTCAGCCAGGTGCAGAGACTCGAATTTTTTCCAGAATCAGGTAAAGTACCCGAAGAAATTTCGACATTAAATTACCGAGAAGTTGTTGTTAATCCTTGTCGTGTTTTTTACAAAGTAGAACAGGACTCCGTTTATATCCTGCATGTGCTTAGGCAAGAAAGAGACCTGCGGAAGTTTTTACTGTCAGCGGGAATCCAAGGTTAACCACTCACTCATGATTTTTAGGACCAAATAAAAACTGGGTGGTTTTTATTTACCTCACTATCTTCATAAGACAAAAAAAGACCGATGCTATGCAAATCACATCGGTCCTTCTCACTTCAAACCTCTAATAATCCAACGCCATCTCTGCCATTTTCATGGTATTTTCAAACGAAGCACAGCCTGCGATAAATAAGCCGTTATGACAGAACATTGCATCGTCCAAACCTGTGACGTCTTGCAGTTCTTTATCTGACAATCCAGCCCATGGCGCAGGCAGTTTTTTGCGGTCTTCAAATGAGCCTAGTTCAACGGGCACTGTTTGTATGCGCCATTGTCCGGTTTGCGATGGGTAAACCATGAATAAGGCGTCTTTGGATAGTCTAAGCACGGTGGTTTTCCACGGTGTGTATTGTTCTAACACGATGATTCTTGGGTCTTCGGCTTTTTCGATGGCGTTGGCGACGATGGCTTTAGCGTTTACGCCGCCGCTTGCCGCAGCAATAAAGCGAGTTAATATGCGAGATGCGAAGGCAACGGCTTCATCGAAGCAGGCGTCAAAATCGCCTTCTTCTTGCCATGTTGGGTTAAACATGGAGATGGTTTGACTCAGGCTGATGCCGGTTTGTACGCCTTCTACGTGTCCGCAATCGATGGCGTCGATGGTGGAGACGAGATTTTTATCCAATGAGTTGGTGACTTCTTGGTCACCTGCGCATATTTCTAGGCCGTATTTTTGCCAAATCAAGCCAAAGGATGAAAACGGGATGCCGTTTTCTCGTGCGCCTGCACCGCCTTTTTGGTGGTGGTCAAAACGGCCTTGTTCTGCGTCGTATATTCCGCCAACGTCTACCACAATATCGGCCTTAGCCATGGCATCTAGGTCGCGCGTGCGGAGTATTTTAGCCGCTGGAAAAAGGTGTTTAAGTGCCGCGACGGCAAAGACATCGTCGGCATGAAAGTTGCCATTGTGCGTTGCGATTACTTGAACGGGTTCGGTCATTCTGTGGTCTCTTTGATTGATTTCATTTCACTTAACAGCACACACGTACTAATAAAACGGCATTTTACGGGGTTTTGTCAGAGGGTGACACCGTTCATTTGCCTATCTGGCTTTTTGTTCTGCGTATATTGTTAAGTAATATAAATAGGAATATGATTCTCAAAACCTTAGGGGAGTAGTCTCTCAGTCTAGTCTGAGATAACCGTCAACAGTCTCCGAACAGTTGTTCGTGGTGGTTATGTCCTGTTTTATATGGATTGACAAGACTTAAGGCAAGCGTTGTTCTCGGGTGGAGGGCCGCTCTTGCCTTCTGTCATTTCCACCCGAGGACCTGACTGTGTTTCCAATCATTGCTTTTCTTGCTTTCCTGTCTTATTTGTCGAGATCATTACGATCTCAGTTTACTGTTTTTTACTCATCGTTTTTTCTTTCTTCCGTGAGGTGGCGCTATGATGTTGGCTATTTTAGCCTTATTAGGCGGTTTTGTTTTGTTGGTGTGGAGCGCGGATCGTTTTGTAGATGGTGCTGCCGTGACGGCAAAATACGCGGGCATGCCGCCGTTATTAATCGGTATGGTGATTGTGGGGTTCGGCACGTCTGCACCCGAAATGGTGGTGTCTGCCATGGCCGCGATGGATGGGAACCCTGATTTAGCTTTGGGCAATGCGTTGGGGTCAAATATTGTCAATACTGGGCTTATTCTTGGCGTTACGGCGTTGATTGCGCCGATCATGGTGCAATCTAATATCGTCCGAAAAGAGCTGCCCCTGTTGTTGCTAATAGGTTTGTTATTTGGCTATTTTATTTGGGACAAGTCGTTAACGCGCGTTGAGGCGGTGCTTTTGTTGGTTGGCTTTTTTTCGCTGATTGGCTGGAGTATTTTCTCTGCCATGAGGGGCAAAAACGATGCGTTAGAAAGCGACATGGAACAAGAGTTGGTATCGCACTCTATGTCTAAAGCAAAGGCCATTTTCTGGCTGGTGGTTGGTTTGGTGCTGCTGATCGTCAGTTCCCGTGTGTTGGTGTGGGGGGCGGTTAATATTGCTCATGAATTTGGGGTGAGTGATTTGGTCATTGGTCTTACGATCGTTGCATTGGGAACGTCTTTACCAGAGCTTGCGGCTTCTATTATTGCGGTGCGAAAAGGTGAGCACGATATTGCCATCGGCAATGTGGTTGGGTCGAACATGTTTAACCTTTTGGCCGTGATAGGCATAGCTGGCGTGATTTCTCCTATGCAAAATTTGTCGGCGGATGTGCTGTCCCGTGATTGGCTGGTGATGATGGTAATGACGGTTGTTTTGTTGATGATGGCTTATGGATTGCGTCGACCGGGTCGTATTAATCGCTATGAAGGCGCAGGGTTGTTGCTCGCTTTTGCTGCTTATAATGTGTGGTTAGTCTCATCGGTTATTGGGTAATGTGAGATATCATTGGTTAAGGTTTAAACGAAGAAGAGACGTTTATGGAAGAGTTATTCACTCAATTTTGGCAAAGTCATTCCACTACCATTGTGACGCTTGGTTATCGGATTGTATTGGCCGTGGTTATATATCTAGCCAGCTCGTTTATTGCAAAAGCAGTACGTAAAGCAATACTGAATACGAATTCTAAGCTGCATAAGCTGGACGCCACGCTAGCACCGATATTTTCAACGGTCGCCAGTTACGCGGTGTATGTGATTGGTGGTGTGTTTATTTTAGACATTTTTGGTGTCAACACGGCCAGCCTGATTGCTTTGGTCGGTGCGGCTGGTTTGGCGATCGGTTTGGCGTTGAAAGACACACTAAGTAACATCGCTGCCGGGATTATGTTGCTCATATTACGACCTTTTAAAGCGGGGGATTTTATCGAGTTCGGCTCCACACAAGGCGTGGTGAAAGAAATTAATTTATTCACCTGCGTGTTTGAAACCGTTGACGGTTTATACATTGCTTCTCCGAATAGCATTTTGTGGGGAAACAATATTAAGAACTTCACGCGAAACGGTAAGCGGCGCATGGATATTGTGGTTGGCATATCCTATTCGGATTCTATTGAGGTTGGTTTGTCTGTGCTTAAACAAGTGGCAGAAAGTGAGCCTAGGTTATTGGAAGACCCAGTCCCTCAGACAATGGTGGTTTCTATGCTGGACAGTTCGGTGAATATTCAGCTTAGAGCGTGGGCAAAAACGGATGATTATTGGCCGACATACTGGGATTTAAACAAACGCGTCAAAGAGTCGATAGAGGCCGCTGGCTTGACGATTCCGTTCCCTCAACGAACTTTGCATTTGGTGAGCGAACAGGGTGTGCGGGCGCTGAAAGAAAAACCATAGGGGCTTTATTCTGCGCGACGACGGCTTCGTAAGCAGGTCAGCCTCAGATTCAAAGAAGGGAGTACCCCTTCCCTAACCCTCCTCTTGGAAGACAAAAGGGAGGGTACCATTGGTTCCGAGGACGATGAAATCCACAAACCTCTGGCACTTCTAGCAAAAATCACTGTCTATTCACTTCCTTGTGCATTTTTCCTTTATGATAGTCGTCATTAGAATTTGAATTAAAGTTGGAACCTGAAAATTATGAACAGTACGCCTACACACAAGCCACGTCCGATGGTGGATCTTATTGTCAGTGTCATTTTGCCGTCGTTGATTTTGATGAAGTTAAGTGGAGAAGATAAATTAGGCACCAGCGGCGGTTTGATTGCCGCGCTGGCGTTTCCTTTGGGTTGGGGCCTTTTTGAATTAGTTAAGTACCGTAAGTTTAACTTTATTGCGCTGTTGGGTTTAGTGAGTGTGTTACTGACGGGCAGCATTGGGTTGTTCGAATTGGACAATAAATGGCTGGCGATTAAAGAGGCGGCGATTCCCGCGGTTATTGGTATTGCTGTTCTGATCTCGACGTTTACACCTTATCCTTTGGTGCGGGCCATGTTCTTCAACGCCGCGATCATGGACGTTGATACCATTAAGCAAAAGCTTGAAGAGAATAACAGTACGGAAATGTTCGAAAAGCGACTTATGAAGGCCACGTACTTTATTTCTGGTTCTTTTGTCTTCTCAGCGACGATGAATTACGTCTTGGCGAAATGGATTGTTACCAGCCCAGCGGGAACGGAAGCCTTTAATGAAGAACTAGGACAGATGACGCTGTACAGCTACCCAATGATCGCTATTCCCTCCATGATCATGTTAATGGCGATATTTTATTACCTATGGCGCAGCATCCAAAAAGCCACAGGATTGAAACTGGAAGACTTAATTGTTAAGAAATAGCCCCAGCTATCAAGTTATTAGCAGAGATTAACCCCATCCTCCGCCTTCCCCTTGAAGACAAAAGGGGAAGGGACTTGTTCATTAAACGCTCACAAGAGATTAACCCCATCCTCCGCCTTCCCCTTGAAACAAAAGGGAAGGGACTTGTTCATTAAACGCTCACAAGAGATCAGCCCCATCCTACCCGTTAGATAACCTAAAGACGTTGAGTCGCTTTTAGTGTTTCTCTAGTCGTTTCCAGCCAGTTCCCCCATCACCCGAAAAATTACACTGAGTTCATTGCTTAACCTTGAAAGGATAAATCGATGAACGCAGCTGAGATACACGATAAAGCCATTGTGATCGATGGTTTGATTTGCGCGAAATGGAACCGTGAATTATTTGAAGACATGGCCAAAGGGAAGTTAACCGCGGCCAATTGCACTGTGTCGTTTTGGGAAAACTTTGAAGGTACGGTTCGAAACGTGGTTGAGATGAATCAGCTAATCGAAGCCAACAGCGATTTGCTATTAAAAGTCCGTACCACAAAAGATATTCATCGTGCTAAAGCCGAAGGCAAAACGGGTGTGATGATGGGCTTTCAAAATGCCCATGCGTTTGAAGACCAAATTGGCTACGTGCAGGTCTTCAAAGACCTTGGTGTGGGCATTGTACAAATGTGCTACAACACACAAAACTTGGTGGGCACAGGTTGCTATGAGCGCGATGGCGGCTTGTCTGGTTATGGTCGTGAGATCGTAGCAGAAATGAACCGTGTCGGTATGCTGTGTGATTTATCTCACGTTGGTCCCAACACGGCCAAAGAAGTCATCATCGAATCCACTAAGCCTGTTGCGTATTCTCACTGCTTGCCTGCAGGACTAAAAGAGCACCCACGCAACCGCACCGACGAAGAGCTTAAATTCATTGCTGACAATGGCGGTTTTGTTGGCGTGACCATGTTTGCGCCTTTCTTAAAAGCCGGAATTAACGCCACGATTGATGACTATGTGGAAGCCATTCAATACATCTACAACATCGTGGGCGAAGACGCGATTGGCATCGGTACCGATTTTACGCAAGGTCACGGTTACGACTTTTTCGAATACCTCACTCACGACAAAGGCTATGCCCGCCGTTTGACTCGCTTTGGCGAGATCATTAATCCGTTGGGTATGCGTACGGTAGGTGACTTCCCGAACTTGACTGAAGCGTTGTTGAAGCATGGCTTTAGCGAGCGCCAAGTGGTCAAAATTATGGGTGAGAATTGGGTAAATCTATTAGAAGAAGTTTGGGGAGAATGATGATGGGAACTCACGCGCCAGAAATGCCAATCGAAGTGGATGATGAAACCGGTGTTTGGAACACGGACGCATTGCCAATGTTGTACGTGCCTCGTCACTTTTTTGTTAACAATCACATGGGGATTGAAGACGAAATTGGCGCAGAGCGTTACGCGGAAATTTTGTACAAAGCGGGTTATAAATCGGCGTATTTTTGGTGCGAACAAGAGTCGGCTTGTCACGGTATTTATGGCCAAGAGATTTGGCACCACTACCTTAAACGTCTATCGCAACGTGGTTGGGGCTTTTTCATTACCGAAGAGTTAGACATTGAAAAAGGCACCGCAAAAGTACGTTTGGAAAATTCCGCTTTTGTTTATCACTACGAAAAAATTCACGGTAAAAAAGTCAATCGTAAAGTGGATTACATGTTTACGGGTTGGTTTGCTGGGGCATTGGATCAAATCGCAGAAAGCAATGGTTTGGAGATCCGCACCAAGGCCATTCAGACTCAAAGTGCAGCAGAAGATGGGTGTGACGTCGGTTACTTCCAAGTTTCCCCACTGTAGCGTTTTTAAACACATGGTGTCATCACGGGCAGGTGATGATGCCAACCGTAACAGTTAAACGTCGTTTTCAAGAAGGCAGGATGTTATGTCCCAGTATGATGCGTTGTTCGAGCCATTAAACATTAATAAATTAACCATTCGCAATCGTATTGTCAGTACGGCTCACGCTGAGGTATACGCCACTGATGGCGGCATGACAACCGATCGTTATGTGAAGTACTACGAAGAAAAAGCCAAAGGCGGCTGTGGGCTTTGTATTTGCGGTGGTTCCAGTGTGGTGTCTATTGATAGCCCACAAAGCTGGTGGAGCTCGGTTAATTTATCAACCGATCGCATTATTCCGCATTTCCAGAATTTGGCCGATGCCGTGCATAAACATGGCGGTAAGATCATGATTCAAATTACCCACATGGGGCGTCGCTCTCGTTGGGACGGAGAAAATTGGCCGAACCTAATGTCGCCGTCTGGCATTCGTGAGCCGGTTCACCGTGCGACTTGTAAAACCATTGAAGTGGAAGAAATGTGGCGCATTATTGGCGATTTCGTCCAAGCGGCGCGTCGTGCCAAAGAAGGTGGTTTGGATGGCGTCGAGCTGTCTGCGGTTCACCAGCATTTGATCGACCAGTTTTGGTCACCACGAGTGAACAAACGTACCGACGAATGGGGCGGGACGTTTGAAGGTCGCATGAAGTTTGGTATGGAAGTGCTCAAAGCGGTTCGTGCCGAAGTGGGGCCGGATTTTGTTGTGGGTATGCGTATTACCGGTGATGAATTTCATCCTGATGGCTTAGGTCACGAAGAGATGAAGAAAATCGCGCAATATTACGATGCCACGGGCATGGTGGACTATTTTGGCGTCGTCGGTTCGGGTTGCGACACGCACAACACCTTAGCCAACGTGATTCCGAATATGAGCTATCCGCCTGAACCTTTCTTGTATTTGGCGGCGGGCATAAAAGAAGTGGTCAATGTGCCGGTGATTCACGCGCAAAATATCAAAGACCCGAATCAGGCGAAACGCATTATCGAAGCGGGTTATGTGGATTTTGTTGGCATGACGCGCGCGCACATTGCCGACCCGCATTTTATCGCCAAGATCAAAATGGATCAGGTCGATCAAATTCGTCAGTGCGTGGGCGCAAACTATTGCATCGACCGTCAGTATCAAGGCTTGGATGTGTTGTGTATTCAAAACGCAGCAACGTCTCGTGAATACATGGGCTTGCCTCATATTATTGAAAAAACCACCGGCGCGATTCGACACGTTGTGGTGGTTGGCGGTGGCCCTGGTGGATTAGAAGCGGCGCGTGTTGCCGCAGAACGTGGTCATAAAGTCACCTTGATTGACAAAGCCGACGAGTTAGGTGGGCAATTAGTCTTGGCAGCCAAAGCGCCACAGCGTGATCAAATCGCGGGGATCACTCGTTGGTTGGTCATGGAAATAGAACGTTTGGGTGTAGAGGTGCGTTTAGGCACAGCGGCCAGCGAAGAATTGATCAAAGAACTGAACCCAGACGTGTGTATTTTGGCGATGGGCGGTCGTCCATTTATTGACCAAAACCCAGAGTGGGGTGCAGAAGAAGGTTTGGTTGTATCTACTTGGGACATTCTAAGTGGCAAAGTCGAGCCGGGCAAAAACGTCTTGGTTTACGACACGATTTGTGAATTCTCTGGCATGTCGGCAGCGGATTATTTGGCGTCGAAAGGCTCGCTAGTGGAGTTGGTGACCGACGATATCAAACCGGGTGTTGGCATTGGTGGCACAACCTTTCCGACTTATTACCGTTCTTTGTATGAGAAAGAAGTCATCATGACGTCGGACTATTTGCTGGATAAGGTTTACCGAGAAGGCGATAAATTGGTCGCTGTACTGGAAAACGAATACACCGCACAAAAAGAAGAGCGCGTCGTGGATCAGATCGTTGTCGAAAATGGCACGCGTCCAAACGAAGACTTGTATTACGCACTAAAACCAAGCTCATGCAATAAAGGCCAAATTGATAATGAAGCCTTGTTTGATATCAAGCCTCAACCTGTACTGAGCGGTGGTTCTGATGACGGCATGATCTTGTGGCGTTTGGGTGACGGTGTGTCGCAGCGTAATGTTCATGCGGCTATGTATGATGCTTTGCGTCTATGCAAGGATTTGTAGGAGTAATAGATCATGATTTTTGATTGGTTACCTCCTACGTTGATTGGTGTTCTACTGGTGCTGGCTGGGATTGGTGCGGTTCGTCGCATCAATCTATGGCGCGCAGGGCAGTCCGAAAAAGTCGATATTCTGGCCGGCTTAATGGCCATGCCAAAACGCTACCTTCATGATCTTCACCATGTGGTGGAGCGGGACAAGTATATGTCTCGTACCCACGTGGCGACAGGCGGTGGCTTTGTTTTGGCGATGGTGCTGGTGGTGTTTGTTCACCTGTTTGGGGTGAAAAGTGAGATTCTTGCTTGGGCACTATTGGCGGCTTTGGTGATCATGTTCTGTGGTGCATTGTTTGTCGCTAAGCGTCGCTTGAATCCACCTTCACGCCTTTCAAAAGGGCCGTGGATGCGTTTGCCAAAAAGCTTGCTGACGTTTTCCATTACCTTTTTTGTACTGACCTTGCCAGCGGCGGGCATATTGCCCGAAGGCTTTGGCGGTTGGCTGCTTACTGTAGTCTTGTCCGTTTTGATCTTAATGAGCCTTGGTGAAATGCTGTTTGGCATGACATGGGGCGGGCCAATGAAGCACGCTTTCGCGGGGGCGTTGCATCTTGCGTTTCATCGTCGTCCAGAGCGTTTTGGTGGCGGTCGTTCAACGGGTCTAAAGCCTGCGGTGTTGGGTGGCGATGTGCACGGGGTTTCAAAACCAACGGATTTTAAGTGGAATCAGTTATTAGGCTTTGACGCGTGTGTGCAATGTGGTCGTTGCGAAGCGGTGTGTCCTGCGTTCGCGGCGGGGCAGCCATTGAATCCTAAAAAACTCATTCAAGATATGGTGGTGGGGTTTGCGGGCGGCACGGACGAAAAATACGCAGGTAGCCCCTATCCTGATGGCTCAGGTGGTGTTCAAGACGTGGGTAACGCCGTGGGCGGAAAAGATCAAATTATCACGAATGGATTGATCAATCCCGACACTCTTTGGTCGTGTACTACTTGTCGAGCGTGCGTGGAAGAGTGCCCGATGATGATCGAGCACGTAGACGCGATTGTGGATATGCGTCGTTTTTTAACGCTAGAAAAAGGCGACACACCAAACAAAGGCGCCCAGGTACTCGAAAATATTATCGCGACAGACAATCCCAATGGCTATTCCCCCGCGAGTCGCACTCACTGGGCGGCTGATCAGAATTTGAATGTCATGAAAGAGGTAAAGCAAGCGGATGTGCTGTTTTGGGTTTCGGATGGTGCGTTTGATATGCGCAGTCAGCGGATATTGCGTTCTTTTGTGACACTGCTAAAAGCCGCTAAAGTGGATGTGGCAATTTTGGGTGACGAAGAACGAGACAGTGGCGATGTTGCTCGCCGTTTGGGGGACGACGCGACGTTCCAAAGTTTGGCAAAGCGTAATTTGGCCACCATGTCTCAGTACCGTTTTAACACCATCGTGACAACCGACCCTCATGCGTTTCATTGTTTAAAAAATGAATACGGTGATTTTGGTTCGACGGCGCTGGATGGCGTAGAAGTGTTGCATCACACGACGTTCCTAAATCGTTTGATCAAAGAAGGACGTTTGCAATTGGACGCCTTTAGCGGTGGCAAAGTGACGTATCACGACCCTTGTTATCTTGGACGTTACAATGGCGAATACGACGCCCCACGCGAATTGTTGGCGAGCTTGGGTATTGAGGTCGCTGAAATGGAACGTTCTGGCTATCGCTCACGTTGTTGTGGCGGTGGCGGTGGTGTGCCAATTACCGATATACCGGGCGAACGCCGTATTGCCGACATGCGTATGGAAGACGTGATCAGTACTGGTGCTGAGATGGTGGCGGTAGGGTGTCAACAATGTACGGCGATGTTGGAAGGCGTGGTAGAACCTCGTCCGGTGGTAAAAGACATTGCTGAGATTTTGGCCGGTCAACTGAAGGAGATGCACTAATGAGTAATTTTTCTTCTAATGACGATGCTTTACATTCGGTGTTTCGACGAGACCTAAGAACCGAGTGGATTGCTCGAAACCGTTTGCACCCTTTGCATGACAGTGTGGTGTCTGCTCAACAGGGTGGTGAAGTGCGTGGCCCAACGGGTCTGCTGCGTAAGAACCCTCATGTAATAGGTTTTATCGGGCCAAATGGCCTAAAACGCATTGATAGAGCGAATGGCTCTTTTGTTGCCATTGGCGGAAAGAAACGCGTGCCGAGCGCGAAAGACTCACAACGTCCGCTGCACCTGGTTGAAAATCCAGAAGGCTATATCATGGTGGTGGGTGACATGATTGGTGGTCGTTTGACCAGCCATGACAAAGACATTCTTGGCTTGGCACATCAGTTGGCTGCGGAGAAAAGCAAAGTCGCTGTTGTGCTGGTATGTTTTGGAGAGAACAAAGAAACGCAATGCGATTTGGCTGGAGTGGATCGAGTGATTCATCTTGAAGGCAATGTCTTTGAAGGGTTTGCTCCCGAAGCCGGGCTGTCCGTCTTGCAGCAAATTGAAACGAGCTACCAGCCAATGCATTGGTTATTTCCAGATAGCGTACACGGTGGAAGCGATTTGGGCAGCCGTTTGGCGGCGCGATTAGGTGAAAGACCGGCGACACAAGCGTGGCAAGTGACCAGCGAAAAAACGATAAGCCGAGGCGCGTCAGGCAGCCAAGACATCAGCCGAACAACGCCCCGTATTCTTATGCTGATGGAAGAATGTGCGAATGCAGTGGAAGACACGCGTCATGAAGCTTTGCCATTGGCGTTGGAGTTTGACGTCTCGATGGCAGAAGGGGACCATCGACTGATTGATCAGGGGCAAATTGACGTAGATTCGAATGCAGTGCCCTTGGCCGAAGCGGAATTTATTTTGTCTGCTGGCAACGGTATTCACAACTGGGATCAATTCCATTCTGCCGCTGCCGCATTGCGAGCGACGGAAGGGGCAAGCCGCGTGGCGGTCGACGACGGCTTTATGCCTCGTTCGCGTCAGGTGGGCGCTTCGGGTACGTGGGTGACAGCTCGCGTGTATTTGGCGGTGGGTATTTCCGGGGCGATTCAACACATGCAAGGCATTGGTCAGTGCGACAAAGTGGTTGCTATTAATACGGATGCAGGCTGTGACATGGTGAAACGGGCTGATTTAGCGGTGATTGCAGACAGTGAGGCGATTTTGGCAGAGTTAACCAGATTGGCTCAACAGCGAGAGTTATCAAAGGAAGAGGAGGAAAGTGATGCAGCCTAACGTGAATGTGGTTTCTTTGGTATCCATTGGTCGTCACCCTCAATCTGGCCGCTCACGTCGTGCCGAACAAGATGGCAGAGCCGTTGAATTGGGGCTTTCATTGGTGGGTGAGGCGTTAACCGTTGTGCATGTAGGGGAGGATCAAGACCCTGTTCTGCGACAATACGCAGGAATGGGGTTGCCCTCGATGACGGTCTTGTCACAGGGAAAAGAATGTGACGCATTGCCTGTACTGACGTCGTTTTTAAAAGCGCAATTGCCCAGCGTGGTTTTAACGGGGGTGCGTTCTGAAAGTGGTGAATCTTCTGGCATGCTGCCGTATTTGTTGGCTGAAGCACTGGGTTGGCCATTGGTGCCTCGCGTGGCTGAAATTCTACACATAAAGGATGGCCAAGCCGAAGTGCTGTTGGCGCTGCCGCGTGGTCAACGACGTTCTGTACAAGTAACTTTGCCATTCATTGCCAGCGTCGACAATGCGGCTCAGGAGGCTCGTCAAACCGCTTTCGGCCCGGGCCTGCGTGCCACACTCCATGTAGAAACCGTAGACAGTGTTGTGGACGATGCCGCAATCCAATGGGAAATGAGTGCCGCAAAACCGCGCCCTAAACGATTAAAAGTCGTGAAGGCCAAGACCGCCGCAGACCGAATGAAGGCCGCTACCGCAAAACCCGTCGGCGGTGGTGGGAAAATCATGAAGAACGAAACGCCAGCGGAAAAGGCGCAAGCGATTTTTGATTTATTATTAGAAGAAAAAGTGGTGCGCTAAACAGGGTTTTGGGTATAAGCTGTTTACCCCGCTGATGGTTGTTTGAGCAGATTTTGCAGAATAGGTATACGCTATGATGATTGTAGACTTGGTTGATGAAGTTGATTTTAAAGAAAAACTTATTGCCCTAGGTGCACCCGTCACATACGAGCAGAGTTTGCTGGAAGTACAAGAAGCCGTGTTGGCATGGCTGCAAGCATACCCTGAGCAAACCCCCTTCATTAAAGAGCTATGCGAGTCTATGCAAAAAGACAACACCACCGTGTTGCCAGAAGTGTATCGGGTGATGAGCGCTTTTGGTTAACTTTTTATCTGTCTGTTCTTCTTCTGTTTTATCCATTCTTCTTCAACAGTAATAAAGCACGCTTAACGACATTAAGTGGGCGCTTTTTGTCAGTTTTTTTAGTTTTTCCCTCCTACATTTTTAATACATTTTTCTTGTAGAATTTTACTTATGTTTTTTCAAAATTAGCTATAGTCAATATAAGAGTAATACAGTATTTTAGCTAAATCGATGGAATTAAGTAAAAAGTAAGGAAGTATAAAAACCTGATTAATAGTCGTTTAAAAGTGGTAAATGGTATTAAAAACTATCGTTTTTTAACGAGTATTTTTACACCACTGCTTTTCATGCTATTGAGACATTTTGGACGAAGTTTATGAAAATCAAAACGAAGCTGTTGATTGCTTTTTCAATTGCCACTGTGTTGCCTGTTTTGGTCGTTAGTGCAATAACGGGGTTCCTTGCTTCTGACCAAGCTCTGAAAGACTTTGCTAAAAACAGTGGTCAAACGTTAGGTGCAGTAGAAGAAACGTTTGACCAATTTCTTACCGATATTAAATACGTTGTCGGCTTCATGGCGGAAAGTGACCTAGTGTCCGACCCCAATGCCAAGCCTTTAACGACCTACCATGAAAAAGAAGGCAAAGCCCCGAGTAAAGTCGCCAAACAAAATGGTGGACGTGAAGAAGGGGTTTTTAACCTTTTTGAAGACATCGGTAAAAACAATCCCAACTACGTTTACGTGTACATCGGCGACGATGCTGATGGCTATTTAGAATGGCCAGGTACGTACGGCTACAATGAATGGCACCCAAAACAGCGCGCTTGGTACACAAGAGCGATGCAAACTCCGGGTGAAGTGGTATTGCGTGATGCTTATTATTGGGAGCCTGATGATGCTGTCTATGTATCGGCGGTGCGTACCTACAATAAAGGCAATAAAATCGGCGGTGTGGTGGCCGTGGACGTGTCTATTAAAACACTAACGGAAATGGCTAATCGAACTAAACTGGGCAGTTCCGGCAGCATCATGGTGATCGAGAACACGGGAACCGTTTTGGTGGATGCCATTCATCCAGAAAATAATTTCAAACCCATTGGTGAATTAGACGGCGATGCTTATCAGATGATTGCGAAATCATCGGCTGGCGTGGTGAATTTCTCGCTTGATGGCGAAAACTACTACGCGAATATTTACACTTCGCCAAATCTAAAATGGAAGTTTGTTGGCTTGATGCCTGCGTCTGAGATTTACTTAAGCACGGTTGAAATGGTCAAAACCACCGCGATTGTTTGTGTGTTGCTTTTGATTGTTTTTGGTTTTGTGGCCTACTTGATGGCGAAAGGTTTTATTACACCCATTGAATCAGTTTCTAACCATTTGCGTACGCTTGCTGAAGGTGAAGGAGATTTGACGTCGCAAATCGACATTCAAACCAATGATGAAACAGGCAGTTTGTCGAATTGGTTTAATCAATTTATAGAGACCACTCGAAAACTGATTCTAGGCATCAAAACATCCAGTATTCAGATCGATAAGATCGCGGCAGAAACCTCTGCAAAAGCCAGCGAGGTGGCTCAGTCGGCGACAAAACAATTGCAATCTATCGAGTTGATTGCCGAAGCAGGGCAGCAGATGTTAATCGCCTCCAACGAGGCCGCAGAAAGCTGCGCGAATTCTGCGCAATTCTCTGAGAAAGGGCTAGAAACCACCATTGCAGGTAAGACGCTTCTTAAAAACAGCGCCGAAGGGGTCAATCGCTTAGGTGCTCGTTTAAAAGAGTCCAATAACATCATTACCGAATTGCAAAAAGAAACGGTCAATATTAATCAAATTTTATCCACCATTCAGGCGATTGCAGAGCAAACAAACTTACTGGCGCTAAACGCCGCCATTGAAGCGGCACGCGCAGGTGAACAAGGTCGAGGCTTTGCGGTGGTGGCGGATGAAGTGCGCACTTTGGCTGGGCGCACGCAAGAGTCAACGGAGCAGATCAGTAGTATCTTGGGTTTACTGGCTAATCGTACCAAGCAAGCGTCGGATTCGATGATGACCAGTGTGTCTGAGTCTGAAAATGCCATTAACTTGTCCGATCAAGCATTGGTGTCTTTTGAGCAGATCGAAGAAGTTGTTAAGCAAATGCGTGATATGACCATGCAAACGGCAGCATCAGCGGAAGAGCAAAGAGCGGTTACCGAAGGGGTGAATGAAAACATTAATGCGATCAGTGAATCGGCGCATCGTGTGTCTGATATTTCGGGTGATGTGGCTGACTTGTGTCGTAAACAAGACGAATTAAGCAAGCAATTGCATGTGATGGTGGTGCGTTTCCGAACCGAATAAGCGCTTTCTTTCATACTGTATTGAGTTATCCAAAAGGTCGCTTTTATTGCGGCCTTTTTATTTGCATTTTTTTGAATGTTTTATTTTAAACTTTAGTGATAACGATTATCATGAGCGCCTAAATTTACTAATAGGGTGTCAGCATGGTTAAATCGTTCATAATGTTTCTGTTCACTTTTTCTTTGAGTGCAGCATGGGCTGGTCAAGTCACTGTCCAAGATGTATTGGGACGTGATGTTACTTTTAATGCGCCAGCGCAGCGTGTCATTGTTGGGTTCTATCCTGAAGACTACATGGCCATCGGTACGGAAGCCGCTTATGACAAGGTTGTTGGTATGTCCAAATACATTTGGCAGGCGCGTTCAGCGAACTGGGATATGTATGTAAAACATCGTCCTTCTTTAGACGATATTCCTGGAATCGGTCGAGTGGACACACAGACATTTTCGGTAGAAAAAGTCATCAGTTTGAATCCTGACGTATTGATGTTGGCCGATTGGCAGTTTAAAGGTCTAGCAACTGATATTGAGCGCCTTGAAAGTGCCGGTATTAAAGTGGTTGTAGTGGATTACAACGCACAGACGCTAGAACGCCACATCAAGAGCACAGAGTTGATTGGTGTGATCACAGGTCAAGAAAAACGTGCAGCGAAAATCGCCGCGGAATACAAAGCAACCGTAGACTCGATCAGCAAACGATTGGCCGATGCGAACCTTCCAAAGCCTAAGGTTTACACAGAATTTGGTGCGTCAGGTATCCAAGAGCTGGGCTTCACTTTTGGTAAAAACATGTGGGGAGCGATTTCAACCATGGCGGGCGGCGATAACATTTCCGCTCCATTTGTTGAATGGTGGGGGAAATTAAACCCAGAGCAAGTCATTGCGTCCAACCCTGACATCGTTGTCATCACAGGTTACGAGACGGGCAAAGGCACAGATTCAATGATTATGGGTCAAGGTGTAGACGAAACAGAAGCTCGTAAGCGCCTAGCGGGCTACAAAAATCGCTTAGGTTGGTCTTCTATTTCAGCGGTGAAAAACAATCGTTTATACAGCGCGTACCACGGTGCATGTCGTACAATTTTGGACGCTGCCATGATCCAATTCTACGCCAAAGCAATGTATCCAGAGGTTTTCTCTGATCTGAACCCAGAACAAGCGTATATGGATTTCTATAAGAAATACCTTCCTGTAACGCCAGAAGGGACATTTGTTCTCGCGTTATAAGCGTTATTGACATTTATTTTAGTAGGCATAAAGCGACTTATTGAATAACAAAAAGGCGTTCTACCATGCGGTGGAACGCCTTTTTTATTTGCTGTTTTTATCTGGCTGGAACAGGGCGATAGCAATAAAAAAGAGATGAGAAAATGTCTACGCCAACGGCCCACCAATAATAGTGGTGCGTAATCCTGCAATAATATTCTCGCCTGTTTCGCGTCTTAGTTCGTCGTACCAAGCTTGAGTTTCTTGCATGTCTTTACCATGAGTAACATCGCAGCGTTTGCGTGCTTTTAGTACAAGATCCTTCACGCGAAAACGGCGCTCTTCTTCGTATTGCTTCAAAGCAGCAAGCACACCTGAAACCGTTTTGCCTTTTCCTTTGAATTGATCCGCAAAGCATTGACCAAGCACCACAGAGTCTTCCAAGGCGGAACAGCCGCCTTGGCCAATGTCTGGCGTTGTGCTGTGTGCCGCATCACCGAGTAGGGCGATGTTGCCTTTTACTAGGGTATCGAATGGTTCTATGTCATGAATCTCAATACGGTTGGTGGTTTCTGGATTAATAGCGGCAATCAGCTTTTGCACTGGCTCAGCCCAACCCGCAAAGTAACCTGTTAGGTCTGCAATCACTGTGCTTCTATCTTGCTCAAGGCCTTTTGGTAATGGCACATCAAAGAAGAAGTAAAAGCGTCCATCGGCTATTGGCATGATGGAAACACGTTTGCCATCACCAACAAAGGTGGTCCATTGGTCGGCTGGGGCAATGTTTTCATCTATTTCAACCAAGCCATTCCAATTCACATAATCAGCGTAGCGGCGTTCGGTTTGGTAGCCCAGCACATGAGTTCGCACAGCAGAGTGAGTGCCATCGGCCGCGATCATAAAGTCGCCAATGGCGCTGGTGCCATCCGTAAAATACGCCATAACGCCCGTTTCGCTTTGCTCGACTTTTTCAATGCGCTTGCCAAATTGGATTTTGTCACGTCCCCACCAATCGATCATTTGGCTTTGTAAGTCTGCCCGTGATACCGGACAGGGTCGTTCGCCAACCGCATCCACTAATGGTGCAAGGCTGAATTGCGTCATGACGGTGCCAGTAAAACCATCGTGGTACGCCATGTTGTGCATCGGGCCACCAAGCTCATCCATAATGCTGCCCATGCCCAAATGGTTCATGCATTTTACGCCGTTAGACCAAATAGAAAGCGCCGCGCCAACAGGTTTGATTTCTTTCACGGCTTCAAAAATATCGCACTCGATACCTTGCTGTTTTAAGGCTGCCGCAGCAGACATGCCGCCAATGCCGGCGCCAATAATCAGTGCTTTCATAGGGTTTTCCTCAGACTCTTAATGACTAATAAGAGAGAGCATTCGCAATAAATATGCCATGAAACAAACGAACCTGTTATTTATTTTGTGAAACCTTTGTTTTAGCGGGATGTGGAATCTTAGTCGGTTGGCCAAAGAAGTGAGCTATCAATGACTTCTTTGACCGATGGGGCAGGTTTTGTTTTATCTTGGTGCGGTTTTTAGATTTTTGCGCTATTTCGGCTCGTATCGTGACTGACATTGCCGGGGTGAAATTAGCTGCCTCGATAAGTGCTGTAAGAATAGGGCGATACCAATAGCGGAATATGATAGTGAGCGTTCTCGTCATTGATACCGAAACGTATCACTACCGTATTCAAAAAATGGGGAGCGGTGCTAGTAGAATTTTCTTCATTGCTGGACTGTTTTGAAAAGTAGGCATCAATCACAAATTCTAGCTCGTAAACCCCATTCGTAAAGCGATCTCCTTCTAACAGCGGTTGATCACAACGTCCGTCATCGTTTGAAAAAGTACGGTGAATGCGTTCACGCTGGCCATTGTCGAGATGTCGATAAAGATGAATTTCAACGCCTGCCGCGGCGATGCCTCGTGTCGTGTCTAAAATGTGTGTGGTTAAATATCCCATTGTGTTGCCTCATGTGATGTCTAAATATATGTCTTATCTTGCCTAATTTTTGCAAAGGCTGCAGTAGGAAGTGACATGTTTTTGAAAATGTTGTTTCATTGTTATCAATATTTGTGCCATCTGTTTCTGTTTGCGATGGCGTTACTGACATTTGGAGAAGTCTTATGAGCGATCAGTTAGCCGCGTTCAGTCAACTGAATGAAGCGGATTTTGTCTCGTTGTTTAGTCGTATTTATGAGCATTCTGCTTGGGTTGCTGAAGCGCTTTGGCGTCACAAATCGGAATATCCGAGTGATTACTTTGATCAAATTGAGAAGATTAAAGAGGCCATGATTGAGATCGTTGAGCAAAGCGCAGAGGAGCAAAAATTGCTTTTGTTGCGTGCCCACCCAGACCTTGCTGGCAAAGCGGCTTTGGCGGGAGAGCTAACTCAGGAATCCACATCAGAGCAATCGGGGGCAGGGCTAGACCAATGTTCAGAAGAGGAACTAGCGTACTTTCTCCAGCTTAACAATACCTATCGCGAAAAATTTGGTTTTCCCTTTATCATGGCTGTGAAAGGCGCGACCAAAGAGCAAATATTGGCAGGCTTTATTGAACGAACCCCCAATGACTGGCAAACTGAGTTTGACCGAGCCATGAGCGAAGTTCATAAAATTGCAGGGTTCAGATTGGCCGATTTGTAAATTCGTTCTAAGTTGCTCATAAAAAACGCCATCGCTTTGTGAGAAGCGATGGCGGTTTGTTGTTTGATCTTTACTATTTTTTACTTGGATAAACAAAATAAGCTCAAACAACAGAGAAGGATATTCTTTTTCCTAGTGCTTCTAGTGCCGCGACTAAGGTATCGATTTTTGTGTTGTGACCAAGGTTGATAATTCGTTGCATTTCTTGTTTCTTTTTACCGATACGTTTTGCCAGTTCTGCTTGCGAAACGTGCTCTTCAAGCATGGTGTTTAGCAATAGTACTTTACTCCAAATACTAAGTGGTACGCTGACAGATTCACCTTTTACTTTAGATGGCAAGGGAACGGATCGTTCGTCTTCAAAATAGAACTCAAAAGCGGTAATAAGAGCATCAGCAGCTTCGTTTAATGCTTCTTCGTAAGTGTCAGCACAAGTAAGTGCCTCAGGGATATCTGGAAAGCTGACGCTGTAGCCATTTCCATCTTTTTCAATAATGACTGGGTATTTCATATTCTTCTCCAGCTTGTTGGAAAGAGTACCTTTAAGATAGGTTTCAATCGTCTATTCCTAGTTGTTTGAGAATTGCTTTTCTAGTGCCTTCTGCAATTTCTTTACTTGGGTGTCTTGGCATAACAGATCGCTTGTCTTCGTAGTAGAGTTTTAAGTGGTTTGTGCCTTGTTTGACCTCTACGCCCATTCTTTCCAAGTATCGTCTGAATTCACTTTGCTTCATCTTGCCTCCATGCTGATGAACTGAATATAGAGTAATCAAAAATGTTTACTAAGTAAAATCAAAAGTAATCTTTTTTGTTTACTTTGTGCGTCCGTAAATTTTTATTAGAATGCTTAGTAATATAAAAACCACCATCGATGTATAAATGCCGATGGCGGTTTTTTTAGTGGGAAATGAAAATAGCAGGCTTATTTATCGACAAAGTTAGCTTGAATGCGTTGTGTTAAAAAGTCGGCTGCGCTGATCGGTTGGTAACGTTTTGCTGGGCCTTGGATGATCTGCGTTTTGTTGGCTTGGCAAAAGAAAGCGATGGAATGGCGACTGCCGCAGTATTCACCGACTCGTGGTTGACGAACACGGTGCAAGTTGGATTTTAGCTGATCGTCGCTCCAGCGCATGAGCATATCGCCGATGTTGCAGGTGATTACGCCGCCAAGGGGCGGAATGCTGGTCCAGCGTTGAGTGTCAGCTTCGGCGCCGGGGCAGACTTGTAAGCCGCCGTGGCCTTCGTGTTGGAACAATAAAGTCAAACAATCGAAATCCGTATGGGCACCCGCACGCCACATATTACCCTGTTCGGCGACGCCTTCCGTTGCGTAGTAGTGCAACAAACGTAAGGTGCTTTGATAATCGGGCTTACGTGGGTCGTGGGCATTGCTAAAGAAGTCTCGATCAAAGCCGAGCTTGTCCGCAAAGCAAGACAATACCTTCGTACCGACTTCCCAGCACTGTTTTTCAAAACGCAGTGTATTGGCCTGAAAGTCTGGCAGTTCTTCTTCAGTTGGCCACAAATTATCCATGTGGTATTGAGTGATTTGGTAGGATTCTTTTTGATCTTTGGTGCCAGTAGAAGGGCGAATTTGGCTGCGACTTTCCCAACCTGCATTGACGCTTTTTGGTCTTGGGTATTTGCTTTTAATACTTTCAGGAAGGTCAAAAAAACGCTCGGACTCTTTAAAGGCCGCTTTTATTTCTTCAGGATCGATGCCGTGGTTACTTAATTGGAAAAAGCCAATCTCGGTGGCCGCGAGCCAAAGTTGCTCGGTGATTTCTTCTCGGCGACTTTCAAAGTCGCTCATGTCGATGATGCGAATTTCTCGGTCGTTGGTGTCTTCACCGGTTCCGCCAAAAGTGGTTTCGCGTTGCAGTTCTTCCAGTGAGTATGAATCAGTCATGGTTTCTCCCATTCTCCTAGGTTTAAAATAACTAGGCGTTTTTGCCTAGTGGAAAATGGAGCAATGACCGAATGTATTTCCTATGAAATACATCTGACTGCTTCTACTCCGATTGTTTTCTATTGCTTAATTACCGCTTTTATTTACCAGACCCCCTCATGCAATTTTGCGGCCTCTTCTTCAAGGCAAGGCCCAATCACTTCTACTTTTCGTTGCCCCGATGCAAATACGGTGCGACAAGGCAGCGCCAAGGTTGGGTTTTCTGGGTGATTGCCTGTGATCTCTTTCAAGCTGTCTTCGCTTAATCCATACACAAGACGTCCTAACCCTGCCCAATAACGGAACCTGCGCACATGGCGCAAGGCTCAGCGGAAACGTACATGGTGCATTTCGCTAAAAAGTCAGGACGATACGCCTTGCTAGCGCGCGTCATTAACTTGCGCTCGGCGTGGCCTGTCATATCGAAATCGGGCAAGTAGCCGTTTACTTGCGTCATTAGTACATTGTCTTCATCGTCGACTAAAATCGCCGCAAACGGGTGGATACCTTGTTGTTTGGCTTCATCCGCTAGGGCAAAGCTTTGGCGCAAAAAGTCTGTGTCTTTTGTATTTAATGTCATATCTGTCTCTATTTTATTTCTTTTTAGGAAGGCTCCACGGAAACCACCACGCCTGAATCCACTGGATCGATTTAAATAGCAACAAGCTAATAACCGACAGAAATATCAGCCCGGCAAACGCTTGTGGAATTTTAAAGAACGACGTGGAGAACTGGATGAAATAGCCCAAGCCTTCTTCTGCCGCGACGAACTCGGCCACAACAGCACCGATAATCGCCAAGGTGATAGAGACGCGAAGGCCGCTAAAAATATGAGGAATCGCATAAGGAATGCGGATCTGCCACGTTTCACGGTATCGCGGAGCACGCAACGACTGGCTCAGCTCGATCATTTCTGGCGGTGTTTCCAACATGCCCGTTGTGGTTGATACCACCAAAGGGAAGAAGGTGATCAAGCAGGTGATCAGCACGCGAGATGGATCGTCTGTGCCAAGTAAGACGATGATCAAAGGCGCAACGGCTACTACCGGCGTTGACTGGATCACGATCAAAGCGGGATACAGCACGCGGTTCATCAGTTCAGAACGCATCATGCCAATCGACAAGGGAATCGCGATGGCGATAGACAGCGCAAAGCCCATCAAGGCCACACGTAACGTCGCCCAAAGGTGCGTCAACCAGCGAGAAAACTCCACGTCAAAAACGCCGTAAAGATCGCCGAAGGAGAGGGCAGAATGTAGTTTGGTACATGGCCAAATCGACAGACCAATTCCCAAAGCAGCACAAGGCCGATGAAAAACAACGCCGGTGCGAAACGATTCGCTTGTTTAGCAAGCCACGATTTAGGCTGGTACGTTGGGTTCATAAATGTAGCCTCTAATTTTGTCGGTTAGTTCTGCAAAGCGGGGAGAATTAATGGTTTTCGATGAACGAGGGCGAGGGAGATCCACCTCGATTAGATCCAACACCGAGCCGGGGCGTTTGCTCATGACCAAAATGCGATCCGCCAACAACACGGCTTCGCTGATGGAATGAGTAATAAACAACACGGTTTTTGGATGCTCTTTCCAGATGTCGAGCAAATCAAAACCAATTTGCTCACGCGTTAAGGCATCCAGCGCCGAGAAAGGTTCGTCCATTAACAAGATGTCTGGATTGAGTAGTAAGGCTCGGACAATGCCGACGCGCTGCTGCATACCGCCAGACAGTTCGTCTGGCATTTTGTCGGCAAATTGCGTTAAGCCTGCCATTTCTAACAATTCGTTGGCGCGCTTTTCATCGCCGGCGGAATAGCTGCCGTATTTGTGTTTAAGAGGAAACAAGACGTTTTTGCGTACCGTTAACCAAGGCAACAGATTGGCTTTTTGAAACACAATGCCTACGTCATCACGAGGTTCGGTGACGGGTAGATTGAATACTGACACTTCACCATGAGACGGAATCAATAAGCCTGCGACCATGCGCAGTAATGTGGATTTACCACAACCGGAAGGACCAACCACCGCCACGAACTCGTGACGGTGAATGTTTAAATCGATGCCTTGTACCACCATGGGGGCTTCTGGACGAGGGTCAAATTTATGACCTACGCCCTTCATGCTGACGTAAGCCGCTTTGCCGTTGTCGTCTATTGGTTTTTGGTTATCCATGCCGTTACTCCGGCTTAAAGTGGTTGTTTACTGCTGTTGCAGGGTCTAAAGCATCCAGTGCTAAGCCATTGGCTTCTGCCACGTATTCCCAGGTTTTTTGAATGCGTTTGTCGGTGAAATTACCGAAGCCGTCTTCGTTGGTCACGTCGTTGTAGACCAAGTTATAGATGCTTTTTATTTGCTCAGAAACAATGCTCGCATCCACTTCTGGCACCATTTTGTGAAGGTCGATGCCCGCTTGATCAGGATTCGCGTAAGTGAATTTAATGGATTTGGCAAAGGCTTTAATAAAGCGTTTCGCAACGTCTGGGCGTTCTTCTAAGAATTTTTCCGACGCCAAAACAGACGAGCTGTACAAGGATAAGCCAGAGTTTGACCACGGCATTTCGATCAATTCTTTGCCTGCGCCTTTGGCTTGTGCGTCATAAAGTGCGGTGTTGGTCACCCATGCAATAATAGCGTCTGTGCTGCCGGTGATCATCATTGGTGCGAGCGCACCTGGATCGGATTTTACGAGTTTGATGTCACTCTCACTAAGACCGTTTTGTTTTAGCACCAAGGGTAAAAAAGCGTTGGAAGAGGTAAAAGGCGACGTGGCGACTTTTTTGCCTTTTAAATCTTTAATGGACGTAATGCCGCTGCTTTTCAGTACGAAAAACGCGTGTGGCGCTTGAGTAAAGTAAGGGTATACCGCCACAACTGGCACATTGTCCTGTGCTTTGGCCGCCATTAATGCCCCAATGTCAGAACTGCCAATATCCGATTGTCCAGTCGCCATTTTGGTTAGCGCATCGGTGGAGCCGCGACCGCTGGCAATTTTGACGTCCAAATCTTCTTCTGCAAAGAAGCCTTGTTGAATCCCCACATAAACAGGCGCTTTATCACCACCCGGTAGCCAATCCAATTGAAACGTCACTTTGTCTGCCGCCATCGCCGCAGTGCTGGAAATAAGACTGGCTAAAAGAGTCAATCGAATGCTTGTTTTTGTTGCTGTTCTCATAAGTAGGCTCCGCGTAATAGAAAGTGAGTAAAGATTCGCTTGTTTCACTGTGTTGAATTAGAGCAACAACTGTTCCATATTTGTATTTTTTTGCCGATATTTTTTTAACGCATTGAATTTATTAAATAAAAATTAATAAAGGATAAGGGGTTGGTAAAACAACTGTTTGAATTTGAGCTTTCTTAGCGCGCAAAAATAGCGCGGTGGGCGTTTCTAAAATGGTGCAAAAAGTATCCGCAGTTGGAAAAAGGCGTCGGTGTTAGAGAAAAGACCGTATTTCATCTTGGGTCAAATATCGCCATTGGCCGCTGTCTACATCGAGTCGAACATCGCCGATATTTTCACGATGAAGTGCCACGACTCGGTTGCCCACGGCAGCAAACATGCGTTTCACTTGATGAAACTTGCCTTCAGTAATGGTCAATCGAACTTGCTTGTCAGAAATGATGTCTAGAATGGCCGGTCGGGTCAGCTTGGCTTCGCCCTGTAATGCAATGCCATGGCGAAACTGTTTTGCAATATCGTCCGCTTGCGTGGCAGATAATGCTCTGGATAAGGTCACGTTATACACTTTCGGGCAGTGACGGGTGGGTTGAGTGATGCCAAAAGACCAACGTCCATCGTCTGTAATTAACACAAGCCCTGTTGTGTCGGCGTCCAACCGACCTGCAATATGAAGCTCGGAGACGTTTTCAATATCGAGATAACGAAACAAGGAAGGGTACACTTCATCAATATTCGAACAGACGGTGCCGGCCGGTTTGTTCATCAAAAGATAACGAAATGGGCGGGCGGTGAGTCGTTTGTCATTCAGCAACACCGTATTGTTTTCATGAACCTGAGTGGCTTCATCTATGATGGTTTGGTCATTGACAGACACTTCCCCAGAATGAATGCAGCGGATGGCTTCTGCTTTGGTGAATTCTGTGCTTTTGCAAACAAACTTATCAAGACGCATGATGAATAAAACTGACGATGGGAAAGAGCGTGCCATTATCCTGCCTGTCAGCAAATTATCAATGTTTGAGATGTACATCGTCGTAAACGTCTGTCTGCACATTGAGTGAAAAAATCCACAACGAAAAAGTATTGTTAAGGTAACGTGATTGGTTTTTAATAAAACTTTGTACGATTGGTCAGGTTTTTGCATTTACGCTACTATCCTAAAGACATAAACCAACATAAAAGCCGAATAAATAAGGAGAGCGCTTTGAAATGTATACTGAACGATGAGCTCATCGACGAAAACACGCTCCCTAGCGACTTTACTGCTTTGCGTTACCTAAGAGAAAAGCGTGGATTAACAGGGACAAAAGAAGGTTGCGCATCTGGCGATTGCGGTGCGTGTACGCTTCTTGTTGGTGCATTGGAAGACGGTGAGCTGACGTATTCGACACTCAATTCGTGTATCACGCCAATGCAATCTTTGGCGGGCAAGCACATTGTCTCGGTGGAGTATTTGTCTAAATCGGGAGAATTGCATCCTGCTCAACAAGCCATGGTGGCATCACATGGTTCCCAGTGTGGTTTTTGCACTCCGGGCTTTGTACTGTCTTTGGCTGGGCTTTATGAAAACAAACAGGGAAGCGAGCAAGCCATTGACCGCGAAGCGGTGTGCGATGCAATTTCTGGCAATTTGTGCCGTTGTACTGGCTACCGCCCGATCATTGAGGCGGGTCTTTCCATGACTAAAGAGCCCATGATCAAGGTGCAAGAGTCTAAAGAGACGCCTTTTATTGAGCTGATGAGTAAGAACGACAGCATCAAAACACAGCTGGAAAGCCTGCAAACAGAGCCTCATGACAGCAGCAACTATTTACAACCCATCGATTTAGAGCAACTCGCTCACGCGTTAACATCCAATCCAGAGGCTGTTTTGATCGCTGGTGGCACCGATTTGATGCTAGAAAACACTCAGCGCTATCGTGACTTTGACACCTTGATCGATGTGTCTCGTGTGATTGAGCTTAAACATCTACACATTGGTGAAACGTCGTTGACCATCGGTTCGTCGGTAACTTACAGCGAGTTGGAAGATTTTAGTAAGACACTTTATCCGCAGGTGAATGCCTTGTTAAGTCGCATCGCATCCAGACAAATCCGTAACCGTGGAACGATTGGTGGCAACGTAGCGAACGCATCCCCAATTGCCGATTTACCACCTTTATTACTGGCGTTTGATGCCGATATTCAATTATTGAAACACGACGGCAGCACCAGAGCCGTGAACATCGCGGACTTTTACCAAGGTTACAAACAAACCCAATTAGCCGCTGATGAGATGATCGCATCCTTCGAATTGTCTCTCGACAAGCTGGCGCAATTTCATCGCTTTTATAAAGTATCAAAACGCATGGAAGACGACATTTCCAGCGTCATGCTAGCGGTTCGATTTGAAGTCGATAACGGCACGTTAAGCGATGTACGCTTTGCATTTGGCGGCATGGCAGCCACACCGATTCGCGGATTAAATGCCGAAGCAGCGCTGACTTGCAGAGCCATTAACGACGAGCAAGCCTTAAACCAAGCCATCGACGCATTACGCAGTGAATTAACGCCCATGAGCGACATGCGAGCCAGTGCGAAATACCGTTTGGATATGGCCTGCAACCTGATTCGCAAAGCATGGTTGGAACTAAACGGCACCGACGTGGTGACTTTCTCTGGTCACGCTGTCAGCGATTCCATTTTATCGACCGGTTTGGAGGGCAGCACTCATGCGTAAACTTCCACAAGATTTTACTCTCGACACAAAAGCCTTTAAAAAGGGGCTTCTGCCTGTTCATGAATCGGCGATTAAGCACGTAACAGGCCAAGCGGTTTATATTGACGACATGCCAGAATGGCCAAATGAATTGCATGTGGCAACGGGATTATCGACCGAAGCCCATGCGGATATTGTGTCGATCAATTTGGACAAAGTTCGCGCTTATCCTGGTGTTGTGGACGTGATTGTACAGGCCGATATTCCCGGTGAAGTGGATGTATCGCCTGTATTGAGCGGTGATTTACTCTTGGCGGGCGATTTTGTTCACTTCATTGGGCAAGCCATTTTTGCGGTCGCGGCGACTAGCTTACGTGCGGCGAAACAAGCCGTTGCCTTGGCGGAAATAGAGTACAAACCGCGAGAAGCAACCTTGCATCCTCGCCAATCCTTAGAGCGCCAAGAGTTCGTTTTACCGACGCACACTATTAGCTGTGGCGATGCCAAAGGCGCGCTGGAAAGCGTGCCGAATAAGCTTAAATCGGACATGTACATCAAAGGCCAAGAGCATTTTTATTTGGAAGGGCAGATCAGTGTGGCCACCCCAAATGAAGACGGTGGCGTGCAAGTATTTGCGTCTTCCCAGCATCCTGCTGAAGTGCAAAAGCTGGTGGCGCGTGTGCTGGGTTTACCTGTGGCACAAGTGCTTGTTGAAGTACGACGCATGGGCGGTGGCTTTGGCGGTAAAGAATCCCAAGCCGCGGTGTTGGGCTGTATGGCGGCGGTACTCGCCGTGCGCAACCGTTGTCCGGTGAAATATCGCATGCCGCGCCAAGACGACATGGTACAAACCGGCAAACGCCATGACTTCTGGAACAGTTACGAAGTAGGCTTTTCCAATGAGGGTGAAATTATCGCCGCGGAATACGACATGGTGGGCAAATGTGGCTGTACCGCCGATTTGTCCGACGGCGTTGTTGACCGCGCCATGTTTCATGCGGACAACGCTTACTTCTTACCGAATGCTCGTATCAGTGGCTATCGTGGGAAAACCCACACAGTATCCAATACCGCGTTTCGAGGTTTTGGTGGGCCAAAAGGCGTGATCTTAGCCGAAAACGTCATTGAGGAAATCGCCTGTGCGGTCGGTAAAGATGCTTTAGATATTCGTAAGTTGAACTGCTACCAAGGTGAGAAGAACACCACACCCTACGGTCAAAAAATCGAAGACGATGTCTTGCTGAGCTTGATCGAAGAATTGGAAACCAGCTCAGATTATCGCGCTCGCCGTGAAGCAATAAAGGCCTTCAACAAGAAAAACCCTTTCCTGAAAAAAGGTCTCGCGCTCACGCCTGTAAAATTCGGTATTTCCTTTACCTCAAAACACTTAAACCAAGGCGGTGCTTTGCTGCACATCTACACGGACGGCAGCGTTCATGTGAGTCACGGCGGAACGGAAATGGGGCAGGGGCTTTATACCAAGGTAGCGCAAATTGTCGCCAAGGCTTTTGGTATCGATTACCAACGTGTCAACGTTGGTTCTACTCGTACTGACAAAGTGCCAAACGCGTCACCAACCGCCGCATCAGCGGGAACGGATTTGAACGGCATGGCGGCGTTGGATGCGGCCATGACGATCAAAAGCCGCTTGCAAGAATTCGCTATGGAACACTTCGGCATCGCCGCCGATGCCTTTGCTATTGAAGACGATCAAGTGATCCTAGGCAGTGAGACCATGAGCTTTCCTGAATTCATCAAACTCGCCTACATGAACCGCGTGTCTTTGTCGTCTACGGGTTTTTATAAAACCCCGAAAATCGGCTACGACCGCAAAGCCGCCAAAGGCCGACCTTTCTTGTACTTTGCCAATGGCGCGGCCGTGTCTGAAGTGATCGTCGATACTTTCACAGGTGAGTACAAAGTCACGCAGGTGGATATCCTTCACGACGTGGGCGATTCGATTAACGCCGACATCGACATCGGACAGATTGAAGGTGCGTTTGTACAAGGCATGGGCTGGCTCACGTCAGAAGAGCTAAGCTGGGATGAAAAAGGTCGCATCACCACCAACAGCCCAGCGAATTACAAAATTCCCACCTCGGCGGACATTCCAGAGAAATTCAACGTTAAGCTATTTGACCGTCCTAACAGTGAAGAATCCGTCTATCGTTCTAAAGCCGTAGGCGAACCGCCGCTCATGCTGGGCATTTCCGTTTGGTGTGCGTTAAAAGACGCCTGCGCTGCCGTGGCCGATCATAAAATCTCGCCACCATTGGCCGTGCCAGCCACACCAGAGGCGGTGTTTTATGCCATGCAAGCGGCTAAGGAAACCAGCCTATGATGTCTTCTATGAGCTGGGTTCAGGCGTTACAGGAAGTGGAAAAGGCAGGGCAGGCTTGGGTGATCGCCACCGTGATCGGCACCCAAGGTTCTGCGCCGCGGGAATCATCCAGCAAGATGATTATCACCGAAGAACACAGCTTCGACACCATCGGCGGCGGACAGCTGGAATACGCTGTCTGCCAGAAAGCCCGTGTCATGCTGCAAGATGCGGCGTCGCCTTCACACGTATTGGAAAACTTTCCCCTCGCCGCTAAAACCAACCAATGTTGCGGCGGTACGGTTAGCGTGTTGCTAGAGTACTTCCCAGAACCCGCCACAAAGATCACTATCTTTGGAATGGGACACGTTGCGACCACCTTGGTGAATGTATTGGGCAACATGCAGGCGAAAATCTCATGGGTCGACAGCCGCGAGAACCTAGCTCAAGACCACAACATCCAAGGCCTACCGAGCAACGTCACGCCGTTTTTGTATGAATCCATGTTGGAACACATCGACCACATGAGTCATAACGAAATCGCCTTAGTCATGACCCACGACCACGCCTTGGACTATCAGCTAGTGGAAGCGTTATTGGATCGCAAAGACTGCCGATTCATCGGCTTAATCGGCTCGAAAACCAAAGCCCTGCGCTTCAAAAAACGCCTCGTCAGCGCTTCCTTCAGCCAAGCGGAAATCGACTCGGTTCACTGCCCAGTGGGGCTAAACGAAATCGCAGGCAAGAAACCCTTCGAAATCGCCATCTCCATCGCAGGGCAAATCATCCAAATCACCCAAACCAAAACAGAAACGAAAAAAGGCAGTGGACTGACTTGGAAAGAAATCAACAACGCTTTGAGTGAAGAGAAGGCTCACATCTAGGTTGTTTGGTAGCAGGAGCAAGGCAAACAGTCCTAGGCGACTACCGCCGTCATCCCCGCGAAGGCGGGGATCCATTGACCCTGACTTCCGTTGGAGACGCGAGCAAAGCAAACACCACAGCTCGACACTATCGTTTGACCTCGCTCTTGGCGTTCGCCTTGCTCCGCATCAACGTAATTATTCCCTCCCCTTATGTCTTCCAAGGGGAGGGTGAGGGAGGGGTTGTTACTTTGGCTCTTCGGAGCTTTGACCCTGACCTCCGCTGGAGACGCGAGCAAACCAAACCCAACCGCTCGACACTGTCGTTTGACCTTGCTCTTGGCGTTCGCCTTGCTCCGCATCAACCCTATAAATTATGGATTTACCTATTTTCTGTAGGTCGCGGCTTTAGCCCGACAACGTAATTATTCCCTCCCCTTATGTCTTCCAAGGGGAGGGCGAGGGAGGGGTTATTACTTTGGCTCTTCTGGGCTATGCCCCTGACTTCCACGAGCATTATGCTCCTTGACCGCACCTGTTAACGGGTGCTATTAATAGCACTCGATTGCACGCTAGGAAGTCACTATGCAGATTAAATTTTCCGAGGATGTTATTCCTCTGTCAGACCTGAAGATCAATCCCGGAAAGGTAGTTGGTCGAACGCAGGAAACGCATCGCCCAATTCTGCTTACCAGTCGCGGCCGCGGCGTAGCGGTTGTTCAGGGGCTAGAAGATTATGAGAAAACCGCAGAGGAATTGCGGTTTGTAAAAGCGGTGGCGCAGGGACTAATGGATGCCCGCGAAGGTAACACTGTCTCCTTGGAGGACGCCAAGAAAACCTTGGGAATTAAGTAAATGGAATTACGCATCGCACAGTCTGCAGTTGAAGATTTACAGGCTATTCAGGAGTATTACCGAGAACAAGATGTGCCGTATATCGGTGATGACTTCGTCGCTGCTATATTGAAACATTGCGGCATGCTTCCAATTCACCCTGATGCAGGTCGAGTTGTTCCTGAATTCAACATGGATCACATTCGCGAACTGATTCACGCGCCATTTCGGGTTGTCTACCTCAGACAAGCCAAAGAGATTGTACTCATACGCGTCTGGCGAAGTGAGAGACAACTTGAATTAACAGAAAATGATATATAAACAGATATCACCTACTGAATACTTTGCATACCAACTCATCTATAGTGCACCATTAGCGAAGCGGCTTTTTTAAGGAAATGTTATTGTTCTAATGAATAACTTATTTAAACTACGGACAAGGTCGTTTTTTTTGTAGGTCGCGGCTTCAGCCCCGATAACGTCATTAATTTCTTTCCATTTAGTTAGGCATAAATACGTTACCTTGAACGCAGGTCGGTCATAAGGCCTGAGGGAATCGCTTGCCTCGAGGGTCAAATCGCGCTACAAAAGAGCAAACGAAGAACCAATGTAGCGGCGATCAAAGACCATCTGAAGAGACATCGTCCAAACAGGCTTTGGTATTGAGCGAGTTATATAACAGGGAAGTCCTGCCATGAAAAAAGCCAATCCCCTATTTAGCAACGCAGTTGTTCAACATTGGGTTATAACCACAGGTACGCTGTCGTATAACCCTTAATTGTTAGCTGTACAAGGAAACAATATGGCAAGTGTTGAACAATCGATCAGCTTTGTTGAAATCATTAATGCGATTGGTCCATATGTTGTTGCTGTAGCTGGCATGGCTTTTGGCTACTTCCAATCTAAAAAAGTTGCTGAGATTACAAAGGAAAAAGATCTTCAAATCGCGAGCATTCAGCAAGATTCGATCCTTGCAATGGAACAGTTTAAAAAGAGCAACGTTGCGCTTTTGAAGTTACAAGAAATCTATAGCCCAATGTTCGCTAAAGTTGAATCGCTATTTCATACATATCGTGGATTGGTGTCCGATAAGAAATCTTCTTCGGCTATTCAAGCCGATTTAGAAAAATTTTTGGTCGATGATTATATTTCCTTTTCGGTTGAAAGCCGAAAAGCAGTATTGGCTGAAGCAATTGTGATTTGTCAGGTGTTACAAGACCATAAAGCGTATGAAATAGCCGCCAATTTAGACAATAAGATTACAGAAGCTTTGTCATTAATTGATTTTACAGGAAAATCATCTGGTAGTGAGCACATGGTAGTGCTCAAAAAGTTACAACGCGAATATAGATTACTTTATGTGTCATTATTTCATCGCGTTTCAAACTTAAATTCAGCAGCTAACAATTCAAGTAACGCGGATGCAGCAAGCTGTACCGGTTCTTGAAACGTTAGCTATGCATAAGGATTTTGACCTTGTACCAAGTTAGATACTGGAATCTTCTAAAAGAGCTAAAGGCCCAGGTCGCTTACCTCCATGCCTATGCGGCGAGTGATGAACTTCTTGATAAGTCAGTGAATATTTTTCTCGCAGTTACGTCATCAGCAAGTATTGCCGGCTGGGCTTTGTGGAATGAATATCAACTGGTTTGGGCTTGTATAATCGCAGCATCACAAGTAGTAACAGCGATTAAGCCTTTTCTCCCTTTTAGAAAACGATTGAAAGCAGTCTCAGATTTAAATACACAAATACAGGCGATTTTTTTGGAAGCGGAAACCGGGTGGTACAAGGTTGCTGAAGGCTGCATTACGGAGGAAGAAATCCATCACGAAACTGTGAGGCTCAAAGGAAGAGTTTTAAACGCGGAAAGAAGTACTATGAATGGGCTGGTTCTTCCAAGGAAAAGAAAAATTGAAAGAAATTGCAGAGACAGCAGCAGACGAATATTTTACGGTTAATTACTTAGGAGAAACGTGATGAGCAACAAGTCAACTCAGGACAATAATAGCGGGCAAATTACCCCCAATAGTGGGCGAAACTTGCCCAATATGACAGTTAAAACGCCTATGCCGCCAGTTAAGCCGCCAAAGTCTTCAGACTCTGGAAATAGTAACAATAAAAATAGCTAACAAGCAAAGGCAGCGGATGCTTTGCACCACTGCTTTAGACGTTATATTTTTATTCATAGTGTAGGAGAGCTCAATGGCTCATATCCCAAAAGAAGCACATGTTGTAGCCTACTATTTGGCGAAATTTCCAGATTCATATAAAAATCTTGAGCCTAATAAAAATATGACGAATTTGCTCATTAGTTACTCTCGATTCTTTTTTATGCCAGATAGTTCATTAAAGAGACTGCGAGATGAGTACGATGCTTTTTTTCCTCATAGAGCAGGATATACAGGTGCTGATACGAGAGCGTCTCGTGTAAAAGTTAATGAGTCTCTTAAAAATCTCAGTGAGCCTGAATTGCATGAAATAGTACTCAATATTGTAAATGAAGACTCAGCTGTATTACCTGATATCGAGACCGACACGCCTTTGTGGGAAGGGAAAAGAGTTCAAGTTCTAGTAAATAAATTTGAAAGAAATCGGTATGCACGTGCCGCTTGTATTGAACATCATGGGTTCAAGTGTCAATGCTGCTCCAATAATATGGGTGAAATTTACGGGGCAATTGCTGAAGGTATTATTGAGGTACACCATATCAAACCTATTTCCGAAATTGGTGTTGATTATCAAATTGATCCCATCGCTGATTTAGTTCCTCTTTGCCCAAATTGTCATAGAGTTCTGCATAAACGAAACCCGCCTTATACAGTCGCAGAAGTGCGGTCAGCGTTAAGAAAAATATAACAAGGTATTTAAACGGAACAAAAACAGTGGGTTACGTTTCGCTTCGCTACACATTTTAACCCACTGTTTTTGTTCCGTTTAATGCGGCGTTAAAATACAACTCAACCCTGTCTAAAGAAACCACAACCCTGCAATAAGGACACTCCACCAAGCGCCCTTGCTTATCCCGCAATTAACCAAAGAATTCACTTCCAAACCGGTTTTCGCACTTCGAGATCCACGTCGGCAGCGGTGAGGCCGAGGTCTTTCAGTTGGGCGTCGTTTAGGTGGCTGAGTCGGTTTCTCGTGCGCCAGTTGTGGGCGATTCTTGTTAAGATTGCTTTCCATGGCTTTTCTTTCAGGTTTTCTAATGTGGCTTTGCAACATTGGCTTATGCCTATTTGGTGACATGGGTTGTTGCTGAGTGTTTCTGACGTGCCGTTTCTCATGGTGTTGCTCCTTGTGTTTGTCTGTTTTTGAGACTCTGTAGGTAAATAATCGTCTAATCATTGCACTGCGACAAACGAGAAAAAGTGCTTTATAGTTAAGGAAATCTTACTTATAAAGGGTGTGTTTCATGTCTTCCAGTCGAGCTTTGCCGCCGCTTAAATCTTTGCAGGCGTTTCGTTATGCGGCGCAGTCGTTGAGTTTTAAGAAGGCGGCGGAGTCGTTGTTTGTGACGCAGGCGGCGGTGAGTCAGCAGATTAAAACCTTGGAGCAGGCATTGAGCGTTGAGTTGTTTGAACGACACACTCGCCAAGTGGTGTTGACGTCGGAAGGGCAGTATTTGTTTGACTACGTTGAGAAGGCGTTTGGTTTATTAGAAGAAGGTGTGAAAGGCATTACGGAAGACCCGAACCCCAGTACTTTGGTGATTAGTTCGGTGCCGTCGTTTTCAAGTCGTTGGTTGGTGTCGCGTTTGGGTGGGTTTCAAACGCAGGAACCGGAGATTAATCTTCGTTTGAGTCCGAGTATTGAATTGTCGACGTTTGCGGACAGTGATTTGGATTTGTGTATTCGTTTGGGGCGAGGCGAGTACGCTGGGTTAACGTCGCAGCTGTTGTTTAAGGAGCATTTGGTGCTGGTGTGTCATCCGTCGATGATTAATATGGACGCGCCGATGAAAGAACAGTTGATCAATATTCCGATTATTACCGATACTGGGCCAGACGTTCGGCATGTGTGGCCGGTGTTGCAGCGTTTTTTAGACCTGTACGATATGCCAATGAAGTCGCATTTGCATGTGGCGGATCTCTACGTCTTTGGTGGAGGCGCTGTTGTCTCGACAAGGCATAGCCATGATGCGGTATGGTTTGGTGTATGAACAGATCGAGAAAGGTCAGTTGATTTGTCCGTTGCCGATTTATATGAAGTCACAGTATGACTTTTATTTGGTTGCGCCTGCGCCGCATTTTAAGTACGAAAAGGTGGTTAAGTTTAAACGCTGGATCGAAGGCGAGGTGAAGGCGATTGATGCGTCTTGGACGACGTATTTAGCGCGTCACCCAGATATGGAGGAGGTTCATGTCTAGGCGCGACGTTTTATCGACATTTTGTCTACTTTTCCTGCAATATAATTATTTTTTAGAAAATACACGGCGAATTTGTTACAGTCTGTCGTTAGTCAAAAATAAGGTAGCATTTCTGTATTATGCCCATTCGATCTCCATTCGGTTCTTCGCCTACTTTTGCGGTTGAGCCTGACCATTTCCATGTTTTGCAATCTGCTGTTCGTTTTCGTGAATATTTATTAGACGCCATTCGTAATGCGACGTCTCGAATTTACCTTGTCGCTTTGTATCTTGAAGCGGATGACGCTGGCCGAGAAATATTGACCGCGGCGTATGAGGCGAAGCAACGTAATCCTGATTTAGACATTGCGATTTGTGTGGATTGGCATCGTGCGCAACGCGGTTTGATTGGCGCGGTGAAGTCCAAAGGAAATGCGGGCATGTATCAGGAGTTTGCGGAGAAATACGAGCACGCCATTCCTGTTTATGGGGTGCCGGTGCGTAACCGTGAAGTGTTTGGTGTGTTGCATCTTAAGGGATCCATTGTTGATGATTCGGTGATCTACACCGGTGCCAGTTTTAATAATGTGTATCTTCATCAGCAAGACCGTTACCGTTTTGACCGTTACCATGTGATTCAACATTCGGCGTTGGCGGACAGTATGGTGGGGTTTATTCGTGATGGGATGATTTTGCAGCCTGCAGTGAAGGATTTGTCGCAAACGGCGTTACCAACGACAAAGGAGTTGAGACCGGCGATTCGACAGTTTCGTGTGTCTTTGGGTAAGGCGTTTTACAAAGTAGAAAGCGCTGTAGGGCATCAAGCCGATAATTCATCCGAAGGCGATCCGAAGGTGGCGGTTACGCCGATGGTGGGGATTGGCAAACGTCGTAATGAGCTAAACCAGAAAATCGTGTCGATGTTGGTTGAGGCGAAGAGCGAATTCGTTCTATGCACGCCGTATTTTAACCTGCCTAAAGTGGTGCTAAGAGAGTTGAAACGCGCCATTGGTCGTGGCGTTAAGGTGAGTATTATTGTGGGTGATAAGACGGCGAATGATTTCG
>NZ_JAODTL010000025.1 GCF_026191375.1 Marinomonas pontica
TTCCCGCGCAAAAACTCTTGTCTAAAGGCGTACAAAATAATTGGCCGGATGCGGTCGTTGATTACAAGCCAAAACCTTTCGCCGAGTTTGTTCAAACGGGGTTTAAAAACGGTGATTGGCTGGTGTTTATTTGTGCCACTGGCATCGTAATGCGAACGCTCGCGCCGGTGCTGCAAGACAAATATCAAGACCCGCCAGTCTTGGTATTGGACGAAGATGGCAAGTTTGTCATTCCATTGTTATCCGGTCATGAAGGCGGTGCAAACGAGTGGGGCGCGCAAGTGGCAGCATCCCTTGGCGCACAGTTGGTGATGACCACCGCGAAGCCTTACTTGAATCCTATCTATACTTTGGGAATGGGCTGCGAACGCAACTGCCCGCTGGAATTTATCGAAACCCTGATGCTTGACGCTCTAGCGCAAAAAGGCTTAACGCCAAAGCAAATCCACTCTTTAAACAGCATCGACATCAAAGCCGACGAAACCAATCTCATCGCTCTCGCTGACAAATACCATTGGGATTTCAACACCTACAGCGCCCAAGATCTTGCGCCAATGGAGTCGCTTCTTAGTACTAAATCCGACTACATCTTCAACACCGTCGGCGTCTACGGCGTTGCGGAATCTGCCGCGCTGTTAGCGGCTCAAATGGAAACCGGCACAGAACCAGAGCTTATCTTGAATAAAATCAAAAACGCCAAAGCGACCTGTGCGGTGGCGAGATCGTATCAATCTCGATAAGCTGGTAAGAAACACAGACAAAGCGATAAGGTTGTGAGCGTTCTAGGTGGAAAATGTAAGTAATTGTATAAATTTGACCGATATATACGGGACGTTCAGTATAATAAATTTTTGAAGATCTCCCTATTTTTAGCGTTTCCTCTATTGGAACCTTCATTATGATAAATGTATTAGCTGGTGTTTTAAGAATAAGTCGTCGCCACGCGGATTTGGCCGCTTTCAGGGGCTGGTTATGTTTTGTTGTTGGCTGTTTATTCTCTTTTCAAACTCAAGCCGTGAGCGTTCATGCCAGCGACATCACTCCATCTATTGATACCACACCCATACTCACGGTCAGTGATTCGGATCGAGTAGTGTCTTTGTCTATGTCTGATATCGAGTCTCTTGATTTGTTTGAGACCGATGACATGACGCACTTTGATGGTCCTAAAGGAAAATTTGCCGGAGTTTGGCTGAACGATTTCTTGAAAAAATACCAACTCGATGATGCGCTTCGTTTACGCTTGGTGGCATTAGATGGCTATGAAGTGTTTCTTCCAAAGGAAGGTCGCGAACGTAAACAATACCTTTTGGTAACCCGACTTAATGGACTGCCTATATCCGCCAGTGATTTGGGGCCGTTGATGTTAATTATTCCGTCTGATGCCGACTTGCCTTCCCACCTTGCGGAATCGAAAACGTTCTGGATTTGGGCGATTAATGACATCGTTGCGCAATGAAAATGCTGACAGCGAAGCAAATTCGGACTCGAATATGGCTAATATTTGCTGTTTTTTTAGGGCTTTGTGTTTGGGCTGCGCTCTATTTTCAGCAGCAATCTAAGCAATTGCTAGGGTCTAATTTTACTGCGCTTGTTGTAGATGTGATGCAGGCGCAAGAGGATGTTCATGTCCTCAAACGGTCTTTATCGTATTTGAAAGCGGACAGTCCATTTTTTGACATTCAGGAACTGGAAAAAGCCAAAATTCGGATTCAATATCGTATTCCCATCATTGATAGAAAGGTACGGGCAAGTGTCATTGACTCAAGGGTTTATGAGCCTTATCTGGCGAAGTTGAATGCTGTGGGCGCAGCGTTGCCTGATATGATCAAACGCATCCAAAGGTCAAATCAAGACTCTGAAAATAGGTCATTACTGATTACTCAGCTGACGAAAATCGAGTTAGACATGGCGGTATCGTATTCTGAACTTCATCATATTATTCAAGCTGCTTCGGATATTGAGCGGCGACGAAAAGATCAGTTGCTATTGCTTATTTGGGGGTTGATAAGCGCGGTATTTATTGTAGGTTCTGCCTTGCTTGCCACGTTAACACGTCTTTATTTTCACAAAGAAGAACTAACGATACAGAACAATCTGGACCATTTAACGCAGTTACCAAATCGACGTTATATCTCTGAAAAAGCGCAAGCCATAATAGGGTGGCGTCCAGCTCAAATTGGTTTTGCGATTATTGATTTGGATTTGTTCAAAAAGATCAACGACTTATATGGTCATCCCGCTGGAGACGAAGTACTTAAGCACATAGCCGATATTTTGAATCACCATATTGTGGAGCCAAATCTAGTGGCGCGTATCGGTGGCGAAGAGTTTTGCGTACTTTTTTGAATCTTAGTCAGCAGCAAGTCATGACGTTGTGTGAAGATATTCGAGTGGCCGTTGAAGAAGCAAAATTAAAGGTAAATAACAGCGTTATGATTCATATTACGCTGAGTATTGGCCTTTACTATCACGAAGGCGAGCGTCAGACGACGTTTAGTCAAATCTATCAATACGCCGATCAGGCACTTTATCTTGCCAAAAAACAAGGTCGAAATAGGCTGGTTCTGCACGACAATGCGATAGTACATTAGGTTTTTTGAGTTCTCGCTGTTTTCTCTGTTTAATCGTGATGGTGTTCGTGACGAACGGCATTCGTATCAGATTCCAGTGCTTCTAAAATGGTGCAATGTTCGGCGCTTTCTTCACCCCCGCAACAGGCGTCGGATAGCCGTTTGAGCGACGCTTGAAAGCGGATCAATTCGGCTAATTTGTTTTCTACTGTTTGCAACTTTGTATCGACCAGTGTTTTTACATCAGCACAGGCGTTGTTGGCCTTATCCACTTCAATAGACAGCAGCTCTTTTATTTCGGACAGCGTGAAACCGACGTTTTTTGCCCGAAGAATAAACTCAAGTATGTCTTTGTCTTTCTCTGTGTAAAGACGATAGCCAGATTCGGATCGGCTAGACGGTGTGAGTAGTGCGTTTTTTTCATAAAAGCGAAGGGTGTCATGGTTTATGTTACATGCTTTTGCGAGCTCGCCAATTCGATACATACTGTCTCCTTTTCTTTTATGACAACTATACACCTTTGACTTAACTCCAAGGTCAATGGTTGTGTATTTGTCTTGTTATTTAACGGTTTTATATTTCTTTCATGGTCGATGGTTTATATTAGCGCTCAGAATATAGTGATTGGATAATTTTTTGTTGATTGGTAAAAGGTGAATTAGGAATGGATGTATTTCATAGTGTCATTCTGGGGTTGGTTGAAGGGGCGACGGAATTTCTGCCTATTTCTTCTACAGGGCATATGATTGTGGTGAGTCAATGGCTTGGCATGGAGCAAACCGAAGGGAATAAAGCCTTTGAAGTGATTATTCAATTGGCGGCAATATTAGCGGTGATTGCCAACTACAAAGAGCGTTTTACGTTTAAGCATGTGCGTTTGTGGAGTCAGGTTTTTGTGGCCTTTTTGCCTGTCGCTATTGTAGGTTTTTTATTCCGCCATGAAATCAAGGCTATGTTCTCTGTGCCCATTGTGGCGACGATGTTCATTGTGGGCGGGGTGATTTTTTTACTGACAGAACGCTGGTTAAAAGACAAAACGGCGAGTGTGGACTCGTTGGAATCGCTGACAATGAAGCAGACGTTATGGATTGGTTTCGCTCAAATATTTGCGCTAATTCCAGGCACCAGTCGAGCAGGTTCAACGATTATCGGGGCGTTGCTAGTTGGGGTTAGTCGTAAAGTGAGCGCGGAATTTTCGTTTTTATTGGCCTTGCCGGTGATGGTCGCGGCGTCTGGTTACGATTTGCTTTCAAGTTATAAAGAATTCGCTGGTGAGCAGCTGATGCCTTTGATTATTGGCTTTGTGGTGGCTTTCCTCAGTGCGTTTGTGGTGATGAAATTGTTTATGGTGTTTTTGGAGAAATTCACCTTTGTGGCTTTTGGTTGGTATCGCATTATCTTTGGCGCGTTGTTGCTGTTTTTCGCTTAATCGTTACAAGATGAACAATGTGTTGTTTGACAAGGAGCCGAGGTTTTAAGGCTTTACAGACAAGAAAGGATGTTTTGTAATGTCCTTTCTTGTGTTGATGTCGATTTATAGGGAATGTGGATAATGCGTCGTTTTTTTCCAATCGCCACATTGGTGTCTGTGCTTATCAGTGGCTGTGCTTCTTCGGACAATGCGCCCGTTCATCGTTCGTTGGATTCCTTTAAAGGCACTTCGGCTTGTTACGATCGTGAGTTAGAACCCTACACCCCTGTTGTTGATACACACCTTCATTATCGACCCTTTGACGGACGTGCCATTCCGTTTAATGAGGTCAATGAATATTTGTCGCGCACCTCAGTTCGTTTTGCCAATGTGTACGGCATTGGGCAAATGTTACCGGCCAATTCTTCTTGTTCTAATTACTTAACCTGCCCTGGCACTCCCGTGTCACCCACAACGCGCAATGATTTTGTCAATGCCGCGAACATGGTGGAATTTAAACCTGATGATCTTCATCTCACTCTGTCGATGACCTTTACGGATTTGTCTAATCCGGAACCCACTGTGGCGCTCATGAAGCTGTATGAAAAGGAATATCCGGGGATGTTTCACTGGATGGGAGAAGTGAATCTGGTTAAACAAGCGCAATTTTATAACCGCCATCAAGCGGCGACACCACAGGATATCGAACAATGGGCGGGGTTTATGGCGGAGTTGAGAGCCAGAGATTACCCAATCACCATTCATTCGGACATTGGTAACAATGCCAATGCCACTCTCTATTTGCCCTTAATGGAGCAGGCTTTGGCGTTGTATCCAAACAATAAAATGGTGTGGGCTCATATGGGGATCTCTTATGAGCAAACCAATTTGAAGGCGACGGAGCACATTGCGATTTTATCCCGTTTGTTGGATCAATATCCTCATTTGATGTTGGACATTTCGTGGCGAATTTTAGAAGACCATTACTTCAGTAAATCCGGCAATCGGGATTTATACGTTCGGTTTCTTAACCAGTATTCAACGCGGATCTTGCCGGGATCTGATTTTGTGGCGTTTCGAGACAACAGCTTTAAGGTGTATCAATCTGAGTTGGAGGCGACAAGCCGCATTTTGCAGTATTTGGACGATTCGGCTTTTCGTAATATTGCGTTAGGTGAAAACTATTTCCGCTTGCTGGCTCTCGACTATCAAGCTCCGGTGGTTTGCCAGTAATCTATTGTCAGTTATCTGTTGCTAGTAATCTGTTGTCGGCTTTGGTGCCGTTAATGCGGTACGGCTTCCATTGTTTATCCATTCTCTTACGTTGTGAATTCTGTCCATATGTTCCATGCTTTTGTATGTCCACTGAACAGTAGGAGCAAAAGTATGGGGAATCGGATGTCTGATGCGTCCAGTCGTCACCAGTCGTTAGGCGAAGAAATCGCCAATAGTCTCAGTCATGGCTTGGGGTTAGTGGCGGCGATTGTGGGAACGCCTTTTCTTATTTTAAGTGCCATCGATTACGCTGATGTAAGTTTTATTGTGGGAGTGAGTATTTTCTCAGCCACGATGATTTTGCTGTATTTGGCCTCGACGCTTTACCACGCTATGCCAAAAGGAAGGGTAAAGTATGTGTTTCGAGTCATCGACCATTCTGCGGTGTATTTATTGATTGCTGGAACCTATACGCCTTTTATGTTGGGCGTGTTACAGGGCGCATGGGGATGGTCTTTGCTAGTGTCGGTTTGGGTGCTGGCCTGTATTGGTGTGTGCCTTAAAGCTTTTGGTAAGGCGTCGCATCCTGCTATTTCTACCACTCTGTATGTGGTGTTAGGTTGGCTTATTATTGTTGCAATCAAGCCGCTTATTTCATTGATGGAGCCAATGGGCTTGCTTCTCTTAGTGCTTGGCGGTGTGCTTTACACGCTGGGCGTGGTGTTTTTTGTACTGGACTCACGGTTGCGATATGGGCATTTGGTTTGGCATTTGTTCGTTGTGGGCGGCACGGTTTGTCATTATTTTGCGATTTTTTATTATGGGGCTTAGCGCGTTTGCGCTGCGTATCTTCTTAAATAGATCGGGTGTATATTTCCGATTGCGTGCGCTTAACTGGCAAAAACGCTTCTCTCACCTTATTAGCGTTGTGGTTTTATGACTATCTCTTTGAAGAATGTATCCGATATTGACGTTACGTGTGCCAATTGCCAAGCATGTTGTTGTCGTATGGAAGTGATGATCATCAGTGATACTGGGGTGCCTGATAAACATATTTCGGTTGATGAATGGGGGGGCGAGACCATGCTGAGATTAGACGATGGTTGGTGTTCAGCGGTAGACAGAGACACATTTCTTTGCACCATTTACGAGAATCGTCCATGGATTTGTCGAGAGTTTGAAATGGGGTCGGATGAATGTCGAGACGTCTTTAATGTTGTTGAATAGCAGAATGCTTTATGAAAGAGGGATACGATGAACGCTATCACACTTGGGTTTAATCCCGAATATTCGGAAAATGCGCCAACTCAAGAAGAGATTGGTGCGCTCAAGGGGCGCGTAATGTTGGAGTTTGGTGCCCCTTGGTGTGGGTATTGTCAGGCGTCACGAAATGCACTTGAAGACGTTATGAAGGACAACCCTACTATGGCTCATATCAAGGTGTTTGATGGGAAGGGTAAACGGCTGGGTCGCCAATATGGCGTGAAGCTTTGGCCTACGTTAATTTTGCTGAACGATGGTGTGGAAGTGTGTCGCGTGGTGCGTTTTACGTCCAGAGAAGACGTTCAGGCTTTGTTACACACTGATATCAATGAGTCGACCAATGGTTTTATCTGATGCCTCAATGACTTTTGCATTGGCTTTCGCATCCAGCTCGCTGCTTTTGGCTTCGATTAAACCGTCTTGAATGGGGGAACCATATAAGCCCGAATCCTTCGTTTGATCCGAGCCTAGTGTTTGTTTGGAGGCATCGGCCACTTTTTGACTGGCTTGGTCTAGTCTGTCTTGGCTGCGTTGAAAGCCTTGCTGACCATAGAGAAATGACGAATTGTTGATTTGCATTGGATGACCTTCGTTTTAGTCTGTCTGTGAATACTAGCATAGTTGTGTGGTCGTTTTTTAATCAATGTTTGTTTTTTTATGTTTCAAAATGATGGTTTTATCGTGTCAGGGGATTGGATGAAAAATTGGCCGTTTAGGTGCTTTGTGGCGAGCGTGCTGGTGATTTTTCTATCGCCTGTCGTGGCGGACACGGTATTGGATACCGCAAATTTGAATGCCGCAAACTTGGATGCTGTAAACAGAGCGCGTTTCTATGACGTTATTGATACAAGTAGATACGATATGGCACCCGCTTCTGCGGCGATGACCCATAAAATAGACGCATTGAGTTATGCATTAATGGGGGCTGAGTATGTTGGTGGCCGTGTCGGAGAGGGACAGCTGGCAAAATACGATAAAGACCCATTGAGCCGTTTTGATGTATTTGACTGTACGACGTATGTAGAAACGATTCTGGCTGGCGCATTGTCGGTGTCTTCGGCTGAATTTGAATCCAACTTACAACAAATACGTTATCAGAATGGGCACGTGGATTTTGTCTCACGCAATCATTTTCCGAGTGTGGATTGGTTTCGAAATAACCAAGACAAGCTTATGGATATCACGCCCGAAGTGGCAAAGGGTCGAGCTGCAGTGGCAAAGGCAGTGATCGACAAATCAGCTTGGTATCAACATCTGGGCAGCGACGTGATTCATTGCGACAGTGACCTGTCTGATTCGTGTCAAATATTGTTAGAGCAATTGCATTCTGAAGGTGATGTGTTTCGCGCTGAGCCTGCTTTTTTGCCTTATGTGCCGCTGACCGCCTTGTATGATGGAGAGGATAATCAGCCTAATATGGCGTTATTAGACCGTATTCCCTCTGGCAGTGTGATCAGTATGGTGCGACCCAATTGGGCATTAAAAGACTATATTGGGACAAATATGAATGTGTCTCATCAGGCGCTTGCTATTCGAAAAGAGGGGGTTTATTTCTACGACACGCCAGTCAACGATACAAAAAAGTCATTGATGAAAACTTTGCTGAGTATTTTGCGCAGTATTCTCCTGCTTCGTCGTTAAAAGGCTTTAACGTTCACGTGTTACGACATTAAGGCCCGACTATTTTTTGCGATTTCGTTGTTTGAAATTGGTGCTGAAATGTTGAAGGTGCAATTCAAGGGCATCACATGAAATGGTAATTTCCCGAACTGACAAGTAAAGCGAATACATCAGGCAAACTAGGCTAGCACCAAAAATGTAACTGCCGATTTGCTGGTACTCCAGATAAATTGCCATCATCGATAGGACGCATAAGAAAAAGCTGATCACGCCTGCTTCTTGCATTCGTCGGATCAAATAAATGCGTTTGCGTAAATTGGTAATTTGTTCCGTGATATTCGCGTCTTCAAGCTTCGGGTCGAAGTTACGGATAATGGACGCAAGAGTGACAAACCGATTGGTGTAAGCCAGCAGCAATAAAGAAACAGCGGGAAAGAGCATAGCGGGAGTGGTTAACGTAATGATCATGTATGGCCTTCTTAAACCTGTGTTCGACAGCGGTGCTTATTGCACGATGCAAAGCGCTTGAAATGAATGAAACAAAAGGGTTCTAACACTATTTAGTCTCTTTATATTACGCTTACTGTGCGCTTTTTTGTACTGTCTCTTGCGGTTCTGAAAGTATAGAAAATAAGCGTTGTATCCCCCCAACTTCCTTCTATAATGCGGCTATATTTTCGTTCCGTCTATCGGTATAGAGTGAGATAAAAATGAATGATTTTTTCAGTATTGGCTTATTAATTATTGCCGGTGCTTTGTTTGCTATGTCTGAAATAAGCATGGCTGCGGCTAGAAAAATCAAGTTGCGTGTTTTGGCGGATGAAGGCGATGTGAAAGCCTTGGCGGTCTTGAAATTACAACAGAAACCCGGTGCCTTTTTTGCCATGATTCAAATTGCGTTAAACGCGATTGCGATATTAGGCGGTATTATTGGTGAGCAAACATTAACGCCCTATATTAAGAAGGTTGTTGAGTTCGTTTATTCTGGGCCATTGTTGGATCAAATCAGTTTTGTTTTGTCTTTCCTAAGCCTTACGTCTTTGTTTATTTTATTTGCTGATTTATTGCCAAAACGTTTGGCGATAATCATGCCAGAAGCCGTTGCGATACGCATGGTGACGCCCATGTTATGGGTGACATTTTTGTTAACACCGGTGGTTTTCTTATTTAACGGCATCACCAATACGATTTTGCGTTTATTTAATGTGCCGATAGAACGCGAAGAGATTGTGACTACGGAAGACATTGTTGCCATGATGGACGCTGGCGCAGAAGATGGCAGTTTGCAAAGCCAGGAATACCAAATTATTGGCAGTGTGTTTGAGCTGGAAACGCGCAATATTGCCAGTGCGATGACACCGAGAGACCAGATTATTTATTTTGATGTTGATGAAAGCAGTGAAGAGATCAGTCAAAAAATTATCGACCACCCGCATAATGACTTTTTGGTGTGTAACGGCAGCCTAGACAAAATAGAAGGCATCATAGATTCCAAAGAAATATTACGCTTGGTATTAAAAGGCGAGCCAGCTCAGATTCGCCCAGATAAAGTGGATAAAGAAGTTTTCTATTTACCTGAGACGCTGACGTTGTCCGAAGCTCTAAATGCGTTCCGAATGGCGCCTCAAGCCTTTGCCGTGATCGTGAATGAATACGCTACTATTGTCGGTATTGTCACAGTGAAAGATTTGCTAGGCGGCTTTATGGGGGGTTACTCACGCCACATGATGAGGAGCAAATCGTACAACGCGATGCCAACTCATGGTTGGTAGAAGGATTAACGCCAATCAATGATGTCATGCGCAGTCTGGATATTGAGGAATTCCCTGATCGAATCCAATACGAAACCATTGGTGGTTTTATTACCTACAGTTTAAAACGATTACCCAAACGGACGGACTTTTTTGTTCACGAAGGGTACAAGTTTGAAGTGCTGGACTTAGAAGGGGTAAGGGTTGAACAGCTGCTGGTCACGAAATTAAAATAGCATTGCTAAGCAAGGACGCCTTTACTAAGGTGCCGCGCAGAAGTCACAGAGCGGCACCAATTGGGGTAATAAAATCGTAAAGCCTTACCACGTGAATCTCACCGCCAAAAAACATTGCTTAATCCTCGACTTTTGGCCATTAAATCACTATATTCGCCCACCTTTGTGTTTATATTTTGTACGCTAATCCAGTGGCAGACGTAAACGGCTTTCCATTCTTTATTTTCAGGGCTTACTTTTGATTTCCACGGCTAATATCACGATGCAGTTTGGCGCAACGCCATTGTTTGAAAATATCTCAGCAAAATTTGGTAACGGCAATCGTTACGGTTTAATTGGCGCGAATGGATGTGGTAAATCCACCTTCATGAAAATTCTGAGTGGTGCTCTGACACCCACCTCAGGAAACGTCTCTATTACACCGGGTGAAAAAGTCGGTACTTTAAGCCAAGATCAGTTCGCGTTTGAAGAATACACGGTGGTTGATGCTGTGATCATGGGCGATGTGGCGCTGTGGAAGGTCAAGCAAGAGCGTGATGCAATTTACGCTAAGCCAGAGATGAGCGAAGAAGACGGTATGCGCGCTGGTGAGCTTGAAGCAGAATTTGCCGAAATGGATGGTTACAGTGCGGAAAGTCGCGCAGGCGACATTTTGCTGGAAGCGGGCATTGCAGAAGAGTTTCATTTTGGTTTAATGAGCCAAGTTGCACCGGGTTGGAAGCTTCGCGTTTTGTTAGCCCAAGCGCTTTTCGCTAACCCAGACATTTTGTTGTTGGACGAACCAACCAACAACTTGGACATTCACACCATTAACTGGTTGGCGGGTGTGTTGAATCAACGCAAATGCACCATGATCATCATTTCTCACGACCGTCACTTTTTGAACTCTGTGTGTACACACATGGCAGACATCGATTTTGGTGAGTTGCGTATTTATCCAGGTAACTACGAATATTTCATGGAGGCGTCGTCTTTGATTCGCGAACAGTTATTGACTGAAAATGCGAAGAAAAGTGCTGAGATGGACGACCTTCAAGCGTTCGTTAATCGTTTCTCGGCTAACGCATCTAAGGCTAAGCAAGCCAGCTCTCGCGCTAAAAAATTAGAAAAGATCGAATTATCAGAAGTAAAACAATCGAGCCGTATGACGCCGTCTTTGACGTTTAAACAAGACAAAAAGCTTCATCGTCACGCTCTGATTTTAGAAGACCTAGGCCATGGCTATGATGAGCTGTTGTTTTCTGGCGGCAATATGATTTTAGAAGCGGGCTCTCGTTTGGCGATCATTGGTGAAAACGGCGCCGGTAAGACGACTTTTTTGCGTTGTTTGATGAATGAATTGAACGCGAAACAGGGTGAGATCAAGTGGGCTGAAAACGCGGTTATCGGCTATTGCCCACAAGACAGCACCGAAGACTTTGATTGCGACTTGACCTTGTTTGATTGGATGTCGAAATGGCGTACCGCTAAGCACGACGACTTAAAAGTGCGAGCTATGTTGGGACGTTTGTTGTTTACGGCCGATGATTTCAACAAAAAGGTAAAAGTGTGTTCCGGTGGTGAGAAAAACCGTTTGCTGTTTGGCAAGCTGATGATGATGGATTTGAACGTTCTCGTCATGGATGAGCCAACGAACCACATGGATATGGAAGCCATCGAAGCCTTAAACAACGCTTTGTTGGAGTTTGATGGTACATTGATCTTTGTTAGCCATGACCGAGCCTTTGTGTCTTCTTTGGCGAACCGTGTTATCGAAATCAAGGGGCAGAAAGTCGTTGATTTCCAAGGCACTTATGATGAGTATCTTGCTCATCAAGGCTAATTTGCCTCGCGTGTGATTCGCATTGTAAAGCCACTTACTGACATGCGCTGTAAGTGGCTTTTTCGTTTTATACTGTCTGGGTTTGTTGTCATACAAGGAGCATTTGATGGACCATAATACATTAAAGCAGTATCTGCTATCGAAGCCAGAAGCAGAAGAGCATTACCCGTTTGATGATTACACGGCGGTGTTTAAAGTGCAGGGCAAAATGTTTGCGCTATTGATAAAAAAGCAAGGCACGCCATTGCTGAATCTCAAATGTGATCCGGGGCATGCGATAGAGCTACGTGACATTTTTCCTGAAGTGATTCCTGCTTACCATATGAATAAGCGCCATTGGAATTCGGTTGTTCTGCAGGGGGACTTGTCAGCAGGTGAAATCCAACGACAAATAGACCATTCGTATGGTTTGGTTGTGAAAGGCTTAAAGAAATCCATTCGGGAAGGGTTGGAAGTTCGACATGGAAAGCCTGCCTTATACGCGGGAACTCTTGATCAAAACCAAAGCAACCAACAGTCTGGATTATAGAGTGTTGGTTGCTGGGGATGACTGTTTTACAGCTTGAAGATAGACATGACTTCTTTGGTTTCTTTGGCTGTTTCGGCCAGTGATTCACTGGTGACATTATTTTGCTGAACTTGCTCTCCGGCTTTGGCGGAAAGTTCAGAAACGTTGATGTTTAATTGATTGAGTTTCTGCACGGCGTCACTTTGCATATTCACACTTTGAATGACGGTGTGGCTTGCTCGGTTAATATCGTCGACAGAGGCGGCAATGTCTTGCAAATATTGTGTGGTTAGGTTGATCTCTTCGGTGGTTTTTTGTGACTGTTGATGGCTTGCAGTGATACGAGCTTCTGCTTCTTTTGCACCACTTTGCAGTTTGCTAATCATGTTTTGTATTTCATCCGTGGAGGCCTGAGTTCGACTTGCTAGGCCACGCACTTCATCGGCAACCACGGCAAAGCCGCGGCCTTGTTCTCCCGCTCTGGCGGCTTCAATCGCGGCATTCAATGCCAATAGGTTCGTTTGTTCTGCAATGGCGCTGATAACATCCAAGACAGAGCCGATGGTCTGAGACTGTTCGGCAAGCTGAACAACGGTTTGCAGACCGGATTCCAATTCATGGGATAATTTTTCAAGCGATTGCACTGTTTGCAGGATAGAGCTTTGCCCTGTTTGAGTTTTTTCGACTGTAGATTGCGCAGACGCCAAGGTGGATTGTGTGCTGTCGATCACTTCATTTTTAAAGCTGTCTACTTCGGTAATGGTATCAGCCATCTGCGCAAACATCCCTTCACGTTGTTGGGTAATGGCTTTTGTTTTTGCAGCAACTGATTTTAACTCTAGGCTTTTGTGTTCAACTTCTTGGTTGAGTGACACTGCTTTTGTAAGAGTCTTAGAAAGACGATCGACAAAGGTGTTATACGATTTGGCAATTTGCGTTAATTGGTCTTTTCCAGATTCTGGTAGGCGTGTTTTTAAGTCGCCATCACCTTCCGAAATATTGTGCAGAACAGCCTGAATTTGTCCGATAGGTTGTAAAATAGAACGAACAATTAGGATGGATAAGAATAGGGCGATGAGAATAATGCCTGCGCTGATTAGGCCAAGGCGCGCGACCTCTTTCTGGAATTGGCTGTTTACATCGTCTAGATAAATGCCAGAGCCAATAATCCACCCCCAAGGCGCAAAACCTTGGACGTAAGAAATTTTTTCAACCGGCGTTTTGTTCCCAGGTTTTGGCCAGAGGTAATCAACAAACCCCGCGTTTTGAGCTTTGACGACTTTAACGAATTCTGAAAACAGTTTTTTGCCATTGGGATCCTCTAAGTTCGATAGGTCTTTGCCATCCAAGGCGGAGTTGACGGAGTGCATTACCATGTGGGCATTGTAGTCATTGATCCAAAAATATTCAGACCCAGCATAGCGAGTATTTTTAATGGTTTCCATGGCGTAACGCTGCGCATCTGAGCGGTTGAGTTGACCTGTTTGTTCCAATTGGTGGAAATACTGAAAAACACCGGTTGCGGTTTCCACCACATGTTTTGTTTGGGCGTATTTTTCATCGAGTAATGATTGTTTGTTTACCGTTAGAGAAAGATAAACAACGAGAACTAATCCCAATGAAAAGAAGACGACCAAGCTGGTTAAACGCAGGCGGATAGGTATGTTTCGTAGAGAATTAATCATAACGTCACCCTTATTATTGCTGTTTTTATGATGGCCTGTGGGGAGCTATTTTGTGTTGCTGAGCGCATTTTTTTTGTACGAGCCTTTTAATATAAGCACAATGTCTTGTATCTGTCATTTTCGTGTCATGTTTTATCGCTACTTTCTTACTCAGTCTCCTTACCAGTCAAAGGAGTTAGGTATTTGTTAGGCGAATAAACAAGCGACCTAAACGGGTCGACATTGATACTTAATATTATTGAATAGGGCAGTGTGATGAATATTAATAGCAAAAAGCAATTGGGTTTTGATGAGCTAGATGAGTTGGTTCGCCCAGCGCCAGAAGTGGTCGAGTTTGAAGAAGTGGCCAATAAAATGGTCTCTCGCCGTGGCTTTTTAGGCGGTGGTGTTGCTGTGGGAGCCGGGGCATTTGTGATGGGCTCGACCACATTGGCGGCAGGGAAAGCGATGGCAGCGAGCGCTGAAGAATCTCGTCTTGCTTTCAGCATGGTTAAGGCCAATGCGCTTGATACCATCACAGTGCCTGAGGGTTATAAGTGGGAAGTGTTGGCTTCATGGGGCGATCCTTTGTTCAGTAATGCTCCTGCTTTTGATGCAGCAACGGGCGGGACTGGTGCTTCTCAAGAGTTGGCGTTTGGCGATCACAATGATGGCATGGCGTTTTTCTCGAAAGATGGCAAACAAATCATGGCCATCAACAATGAATACACCAATGAAAAGACACTTCACGCTAACCGAGCTGATGGTATGCCTGCTAACGCGGACGATGTTCGCAAAAATAAAGCGGCTCACGGTGTGTCAATCATTGAAGTGGCACAACGCGGTGGTAAATGGGGGATTGTTCAAGATTCTCCTTACAATCGTCGCATTACAGCGGATACGGAAATGGATATCACGGGGCCTGCTCGTGGTCATAAGTGGATGCAGACTTCCGAAGACCCGAAAGGCTTGGTGGCAAAAGGAACGTGGAACAACTGTGGTAATGGACAAACTCCATGGGGTACGTATTTGACTTGTGAAGAGAACTTTAACGGTTACTTCACAGCCAATGATAAAAATTACAAAATGCCAGAAGCATTTAAGCGTTATGGTATGAGTACAGAAGGTCGCTATAATTGGGCGATGGCAGACGCGCGCTTTGATTTGGTAAAAGAGCCAAATGAGCCAAACCGCTTTGGTTATGTTGTGGAAATCGACCCACTTGATCCAACGTCTCGTCCTAAGAAACGCACCGCACTTGGCCGTTTTAAACATGAAAACGCGGAGTTAACCATTGCTGCAAACGGTCATGTTGTTGTGTACCTTGGTGATGACGAGCGTGGTGAGTTTTTATACCGCTTTGTTTCCAAACATAAATATTTAGCTGGCGGCAATAACCGTGACTTGTTAGAAGAAGGCACTTTGTACGTTGCTAAGTTCCACGATAACAACCGTGGTGAATGGTTGGCTTTGACACCAAAAACAACCGGCATGACAGACGCTGAAATTTCCATTCATACTCGAATGGCGGCTTCTAAAGTGGGAGCAACAACGATGGATCGCCCTGAATGGGTCGCGGCTCATCCTCACAAAGCGGAAGTGTATTGCTCCCTAACAAACAACAAAAACCGCGGCGTTAAACCAAATGCGGGTGGCGATGCGACACCGGCTAGCGGTCCAAACCCACGAGTGAAAAACAACTTTGGCCAGATTGTTCGTTGGACGCCAATGGACTCGGATCATACTCATAACGAGTTTAAGTGGGATTTGTTCGTATTGGCGGGTAATCCAGCTGTGTACGATGATGCCAATGCAGGCTCTAAGAACGTTAACCAAGACAATATGTTTAATTCACCGGATGGCTTAAAGTTCGATTCCAAAGGTTTATTGTGGATTCAAACAGACGGCAACTATTCGAATGAAAAAGGTTTCCAAGGCCAGGGCAATAACCAGATGCTAGTGGGTGACCCTGAAACAGGCGAAATTCGTCGTTTCCTTGTGGGGCCTAAAGAATCTGAAATCACCGGCGCGACATGGAATGCGGCACGCACAACCATGTTTATTGGTGTACAGCATCCAGGTGAAGGTGGTAACTCACATTGGCCAAATGGCGGTAACTCAGTGCCTCGCTCTAGTGTGATTGCTATATCACGCGAAGACGGTGCAGTCATCGGCTAAGTTTTTGCTTTATAAGAATATTTTATGGATTATAAAGCCAGTATATTTGTTATGCTGGCTTTTTTTATGGCGGTAAATAACCTGATACAGGTCACAATTAGCATGATATAGGTCACAATCTTTATAAGATTTTTTTATAGGTTCTTGTGTCGTAGGGAAGAAAATGTCAGTCTTAGAAATGTGCACATTAAAAGCAAGGAATTAGGCCATTACCTGATGATGAATATGGATATTTACTCTCTCTTTTGTGATTATAGGTTTTAGGCGCTGTACAAGGTGCAGCGATGAACATGAAAATGTAAGCGAGTCAGAATGGGTGTTGTACTTTCTAAGTCACTTTTTTTTAAGCAGGCAGTTTTAACCTTAGCACTCGCGATTGTTTTAAGTTTGGTTACCAGTGGCATTCAATTTGTTGATGGCATTCAAAATCAAAAAACACAAATCAATCAAGATTTCGAAGAGCTATTGGCCGTTGTTGAAAAACCTCTGTCCGGAGCGGTGTTCCGCTTGGATGTGGCTTTTGCACAACAGCAAATCGACAGCTTATTGTTTAATCCGACGATTGCGCACCTAGAGGTTCGAGATGAATCTGGGGAACTGTTTGTCGAAGCCAGTGCAGGGCAGCGTAATTTCGCGTTATCGAGTAAGATTGCCGAATATTTTTTATCTGACTTACAAACCTACGACCGTGCGTTGCATTTAGAGAGCCCTGTTTTCGATGCTGGGCATTTATTGGTCTGGCCAGAAAAACGGTATTTGCTCGATAAAATTTTCAAAGAGCAGCTTTCCATTCTGATCTATAACGTATTTAAAGACCTTTTACTCGCTTCGTTAATCTCCCTCGTATTTTACTATTTGGTTACTTACCCTCTTAAGCGTTTAACTGAGTCGTTATCGACCGTTGGCCATAATCAGGACATTCCTCTTCCTAAGTCGTTTCATCGTTATCACCAGTCTGATGAATTGGGGAATTTACATTCGACGTTTTCATCCTTATGGAAAAAACTCAACACGGCGTTAAGTGATCTTGAACGCAGTGACAGTCACACTAAGGCCATGATAGAGCACGCTGCCGATGGTATTTTGTTGCTGGATGAAAACAACCAGATCTCCTTGATGAACACCGCTGCAGAACGCATGTTAAAAAATCGCAGTGACATGTTGCAATCGCATTCTTTGGAAACCTTGCATACTGCCTCGTCGTGGCCGGTGTTTTATGAGGTTTTAATCGGGTTGAAATTAAATGAACCCGTAACGGTTGAGACCACTTATCGTATACAAGGCATCGAATTGCCTGTTGAAATACGGCTGGCGAAATACCGAGTACAAGACAAAATAGAAACACTTTTACTGATTCGAGATGTGTCTGAACGAAAAGAAGCCGAAGCGCACATTCATCGTTTGGCCTATTACGATACCGTGACAGGGTTGCCTAACCGACAATATTTGGCCAATAAATTGGGCGATACACTAAAGAGCAAGGTGCGGCATTCACATTATTCGGCCGTGGTATTTATGGATCTTGACCGCTTTAAAACCATCAATGATTCGCTTGGCCACAATGTGGGGGATTTATTATTAAAATGTGTCGCGAAACAGTTGTCTTCTCTGGTTGAAGATAATGTGGTTTTTGCCAGAATGGGCGGAGACGAATTTGCCTTTTTACTGACGCATATTGGTCACAATAAAGAGCTGGTAGAACGAGCCATTAATGGGTTTGCTGAAAGTGTTATGTACGCCTGCCAACAGGTGAAAACCGCCGGTCATCATGAAGTTCACATTACCGCCAGCTTAGGTGCTACGATTTTTAATGGCCAAGAAGGCTCAGTCGAAGCAATCTTGAAACAAGCAGATTCCGCGCTATACCGAGCGAAAGAATCTGGGCGAAATACGTTTGCGTTGTATAAGCCAGAAATGCAAGCGGTGTCTGATGCGCGTCTTGAAATGGAAAAAGCCCTTCACCACGCGACAGAGTTCAAATTGTTTGAATTGTATTATCAGCCACAAACGAACGATAAAAATCAGTTAATCGGTGCAGAGGCGCTGATTCGTTGGAAAGACGAGCAAAAAGGTTTTATCTCGCCAGCTACCTTTATCCCGGTGGCGGAAGAAATTGGCCTGATTGTAGAAATCGGGCATTGGGTTCTGAATGAAGCCTTGTCTCAAGTGGCGATTTGGTTAAAAGAAGGCAAGTGGGACCTTTCATGGCGAATGTCGATTAACGTCAGCCCTATTCAGTTTCAACAAGCAAGCTTTTTGCCGATGCTAAAAACTCAGCTGGAGAAACACGGTGTGCCAGCCCGTTGTGTTGATCTGGAAATCACGGAAAACATGCTGCTCAATGACCTTACTTCCTCCCTAGAAAAAATGAATGCTATTAAAGCCATGGGCATTCACCTTTCGATAGACGACTTCGGCACAGGTTATTCCTCTTTGAAATATTTAAAATCCTTGCCCATAGATCGATTGAAAATTGACCAGTCTTTTGTCCGTGATTTACTCACAGATAAGAGTGATGAGGCCATCGTACATGCGGTTATTGCTATGGCAAAGGCACTGAAAATAAGTGTCTTGGCAGAAGGGGTTGAAACGCTGTCTCATTACGATAGATTGCGAGAAATAGACTGCTTTTATTATCAGGGCTACTATTTTGGCCATCCTTTGCCACCCAAAGAGTTTATTGCTGAGTTTGTTCACGATTGAACCTCATAGACTGCCGTTTTGTAGCGTAGTATTACCGAATAAATTTATATTTAACGTTAAGGGCAAGCTATGGATTTTCTGTCTTCATTAGCGACATTGACCATCCATTGGGGTGCGTTGCTGTTCGTTTTTTTGCTGTTTGTCGCGGTGGTCACCGTTGCCGTTATGTACTGGGTGGATACGCATCAAACGGTTCATACCATAAGACGAAACTACCCAGTGGTTGGTCGCTTTCGTTATCTGTTTGAGCATCTGGGTGAGTTTTTTCGGCAATATTTTTTCGCAATGGATCGAGAGGAACGACCGTTTGATCGCGCAGAGCGTTCTTGGGCTTATCGTGCTGCGAAGAAGGTCGATACGACCATTGCGTTTGGATCAACGCGTTCCCTCGAAACCCCTGGTGATATCTTCTTTTTAAACTGCGCTTTTCCTACGTTAGACGAAGACGCTGCCCAACCGAAAGAAATTTGCATAGGTGAATTTACGGCCAAAACGCCTTATAGAACACGTTCTGTGGTGAATATTTCAGGCATGAGTTTTGGAGCATTATCGAAGCCCGCGGTGCAAGCGTTATCCAAGGGGGCCCGTAAAGCGGGTATCTGGATGAACACGGGCGAAGGCGGACTGTCTCCTTATCACTTAGAGGGTGGCTGTGATCTGGTTTTTCAAATAGGCACCGCGAAATACGGAGTTCGTAATCACGAAGGCCAATTGGACGACGCTAAATTGCTGAGTCTAGCTGAACACCAAAACGTTCGCATGTTTGAGATTAAAATGAGCCAAGGTGCGAAACCAGGCAAGGGGGGATGCTGCCGGGCACAAAGGTAACGGAAGAGATAGCGCACACTCGGGGGATTCCTGTTGGTCAAGATTCTATTAGCCCTAACGGCCATACTGACATTAAATCGATCGATGATTTGTTAAACATGGTTTATCGTGTTCGTCAGGTTACCTCGAAACCTGTTGGCTTTAAAATGGTGGTAGGGGATCTGAGTTTTTTCGAAACCTTGTGTGAGTTGATACACAAAAAAGGCATCGATTACTGCCCGGATTTTATCACGATTGACAGTTCTGATGGTGGAACGGGGGCCGCGCCTCAACCCTTGATGGACTATGTTGGTATGCATTTGCGTGAAAGCTTGCCGACGGTGGTGAACATCATCACTTCTTATGGTTTGCGTCGTTACATCAAAATTATTGCGTCTGGTAAGCTGATTGTTCCGGGCAAAGCGGCGTGGGCATTGAGCGCTGGAGCGGACTTTGTGGTGACGGCCAGAGGGTTTTTATTTTCACTGGGTTGTATTCAAGCATTGCAGTGTAACAAAAATACCTGTCCAACCGGTATTACGACCCACAACCCTGAACTGCAACGGGGTCTGGTAGCGACAGAAAAGTCAGAACGAGTAGCGAACTACGCCGCTGAGCTGTTGCATGGGATAGGAATGATTGCGCATTCGTGCGGTGTCAAAGAGCCGAGAGAGTTGACTCGATCTCATGTTCGCATCATAGAAAACCAAAGTCGATCTCAACTATTTTCGCAAGCGAATCCTATACCCAATGTAAGGCCCGAATACATTAAAATGACAGGATTTCAGGATAAAGCGATTACCACGGAAGAGCGCCTGCAATAATGGGTTTGATTGGCCATTTCTTTGTCTAATGCTAACTATATCGCCCTATTGAAAGGGGCGATATTTACTTTTACTCTGTGTGCTGTATTTTTTAACTTCCACTTTTTTCATTAGAGGCGCGTATGTCGGCTTTGTTTCACTATGCTTTTCATGTTTCTTCACTTGCAGAAACGCGTGATTTCTACACGAATGTTTTGGGATGTACTGAAGGCAGAAGCACGGACACTTGGATTGACTTTGACTTTTACGGACATCAATTGTCGTTGCATCTTGGTGAACCAAGTCCCACAAAAAATACAGGTCGAGTGGGTGAGCATCTTGTGCCTATGCCGCATTTCGGTTTGATTTTGGCTTTGGAAGAATGGCAAAAAGTCGCCAAACGCTTAACCGTAGCGAATGTTGCCTTTGATCTTGAGCCGAGCGTTCGATTCGAAGGCTTGCCAGGGGAACAGTGGACATTGTTCTTTAAAGACCCAAGTGGCAATGCTATTGAGTTAAAAGGGTTTAAAGATCTGGCGCAGGTGTATGCGAAATGATTCCTTTTGTGAGTCGAAGCAGCGCGACGGAGCAGGCCGTTTGGATTGAGTCGCTTTCAAAAGCGATGCCATCAGAACATATTGTGCCTTTTTCCGATCTCACTCCTGAACAAAAACAACAGTGTGATATTGCCATTGTGGCGAATCCTGACCCTCAGGATTTAATGGCCTTGCCTGCTTTGAAATGGGTTCACAGTGTGTGGGCTGGGGTTGAACGTATGGTAAATGAGTTGTCTTCGCCTCATTTTGCTATTGTAAGGTTGATTGACCCTAATCTTGCTCGCACTATGTCAGAAGCCGTGTTGGCTTGGACATTGTTTCTGCACAGGGACATGCCAACCTATGCCAAACAGCAAGCTCAGCATCAGTGGAGTTCGTTGCCAATGGTGTTTCCTAAGGAGCGACGAATAGGGATCCTAGGATTAGGTGAACTTGGGCGCGTCAGTGCGAGTCGATTGGTTGAAAATGGTTTTACTGTGGCGGGTTGGAGTCGCCGTCAGAAACACATAGAAGGGGTTGAATGCTGGTGTGGCGATGAAGGGTTGGTCTCATTATTAAGCCAAAGTGATATCATCGTCTGCTTATTGCCGTTAACCCCAGAGACAAAAGGGTTGTTAAACCGTGAGACGTTGTCGCATTTGCCTGTCGGGTCGAGTCTTATTAACTTTGCCAGAGGGGCCATCATTGACGATGATGCGTTGTTATTACAACTTGATCGCGCGGCGGTATCGCACGCCGTATTGGATGTTTTTATGCATGAGCCTTTGCCCAAGGATCATCCCTATTGGTCACATCCATCGGTGAGTGTGCTTCCGCATATTTCTGCTCCCACACACCCTGAAAGCGCGAGTGCTATCGTGGCGAAGAACATAGAAAATTACCGATTGACGGCAGAAATGCCGATGTTAGTGGATCCGATATTGGGTTACTAATAGAACAGATTCGTGTTTAAAAATCATCCAATAAATCTAAAAAATGGAGCCTGAATATGCCGCATTGTATCGTAGAATACAGTCAAAATTTAGAACAAGAAGTTCCCCCAGCGGATTTATTAGAAGCCGTAAAAGAAGCGTGTATAGCCTCGACACTCTTTTCTGTAGAAGACATTAAACTGCGCAGCTTTCCCTACAAAAGCTTTTTGACGGCTGGCAAGGAAGATGCGTTTGTGCACGTTATTCTTCGCATGCTATCTGGTCGATCGTTAGAGCAAAGAAAACAGCTTTCTCATTTGGTGCTAGAAGCATTAACACAATTTTCATTAAAGGATGTTAGCTTTTCAGTTGAAGTGTGTGAAATGGAAAGCGATACCTATGTGAAAAAGGTCGTTTTGTCTCAATAAAAGGCATCGTGTCTTGCCGACCAGGATAAATATCAATGAAAAGCATTGTGTGCTCGTTATTACTCGTTCCAAGTTTTTTGTGGGCACAAGTCGAATTGACTGGTGATGCTGAGCCATCTTTGAGTACGACGGTGTTACCAGAAGATTTGGACACGCCGTATTCGCCAGAAGAGCCTGACGTTCCTGAGTCAATTGCCCAGCGCGCCAAAGAAGCAAATGGGCTTTTTCAACAGCGAGAAAATCGAGAAACGGCCACGGTGAGCAATCCGTTTGTGCTGACGCCGCATAAGCCAAACTATTTCTTGCCCATCGCTTACACGTCTAATCCAAATGACCGCGCTTTCTTGGGGGATCAGGCGGATTCCGAGACCTTAGACTCTGTGGAGTTTAAGTTTCAGCTAAGTGTGAAGTTTCCGGTCGCCTATGATGTGGTGGGACGAAACAGCAGTTTGTGGTTCGCCTACACGCAGCAAGCTTATTGGCAGGCCTACAATGGCACTATTTCCGCGCCATTTCGTGATACCAATCATGAGCCAGAAGCCTTTATCGTTACCAAACCCAAAAAAGGCTTTCTTGGTATTAAACCCAATTACGTATCGTATGGCTTTAATCACCAATCGAATGGCCAATCGGGTGATTTGTCGCGTTCATGGAACCGGTTTTATGTGGATTTCATGTTTGAACGCGGTGACACGGCATTTTCATTTAAACCTTGGTATCGAATTCCTGAAAGCGCTAAGGTCGATGACAATCCTAATATTGAAGACTATTACGGTTATGGTGAATTCAACCTGATTCACGTTATTGATGATTACACAGTGGATATTATGCTTCGAAACAATCTGAAGTCGTCAGGAAATAGAGGTGCGGTTCAGGTCGGGTTTACGTTTCCTCTGTGGGGCAAAACGCGTGGCTATGTTCAATACTTTAATGGTTACGGGCAATCCTTATTAGATTACAACCACCAAACTCAGTCTTTGGGGGTTGGCATAATGCTGACAAACTGGTTGTAGTCCTGCCAGTAAAAACCGGAATGAAAGACTATTGTCATTTAATTGTAGCGGTTACGTCATTTTTAGCTCTTAAGGTGGATAGAAATCAAACCTAGGAGTGAAAGCGATGAAGTTAAAAACCTTACCTATTGCTACCAGTTTAGTCGCCTTGACACTATTAACCGCGTGCGGAGAAATGGTGAAAAAAGATGAGACTCAACCGGCTGCTGAACGTGTTTCACTGAATAACGAAGACTTATACGAAGTGCACCACGATGGCCGTATTTACATCTTTGATGACCGCGCGGTTTATGAAAGCTTCCTTCAAGTGGGTGAAACGACTTTCCGTAATGTTCACATAGGTGAAGGGCCAAAGGGTGAAACCATTGTCTTTGGCTTAACAAACGAAGACAAAAAGAAAGTGTCGGGCATTGCTTCAATTGATATGTACAAAGGTCAATTGAAAGGTGCTGATGATTTTTATGGCGAAATGCGTATGGATGGCCGCATTTATGTGTTTGGTTCCCTAATGGAAATGAACGAAGCTCGCACGGTCGGTGAAGTACCTCTACGTTATACCGATATTGGTTCTGGTCCAAAAGGCGAAACCGTTGTGTATGCTTTGAACAGCAGCAACAAAAAAATGAAGCCTGAGGCTATGATTGAGTTATTTCATAAAATGAACAACATGAAATAACCTAGTAGTACTTCATAAAAAATACCCCGCATGTGTCGGGGTATTTTTTTGTTCTTTTTAAACTCACCAAAGCGCTATTTAAACTCAAGAAATAGTGAGAGATGGTCTGTCATTAAGTTGTCATCTCAGTGCCACGGAACGGACATTTTACTGGTCTATGTTGAAAGTAAGATAAAACCAGTGAGGTGATAAGTATGAACATACTTCAAAATATCCACGCGGTGGATGTACAGACTTTTTCTTGGTGTATGGCTCGAAAACATCGAGTCTTGTTAACGCGAATTGGGCGCGCTGTTTCATTTTCGGCTGATGGGCCGTTGTATGTGGCGGTGGCTTTGTTGTTTTGGTTCACCGGTTACAAAGTGCTGGTGCTTGTCATGGTGGTGGGGTTTCTACTCGAGCGCCTTGTGTATCTTGTATTGAAAAAAGGTTTCAAGCGAAATCGTCCTGCCGATGCGCTGGATAATTTCAGCAGTTTTATCATCCCATCTGATCAATTTTCCTTTCCCTCTGGGCACACGTCAGGGGCATTTTTTATGGCCTATTGTTTGTCCGAATGGTTTCCAAGCATGAACATTATGCTGTATTTCTGGGCCGCAAATGTGGGCTTGTCTCGTGTTTTTCTGGGCGTACATTTTCCGACGGATACGGTGATTGGTGCCTTGTTAGGCAGCGCGTGTGCTGCGTTGGCAATAGGAGTGTTGGTATGAAAATACTGTATGGCGTTCAAGGAACGGGCAATGGACACATTACGCGAGCGAGAGCCATGGCGGCTGAAATGCACGCAGCAGGTGTCGAGGTGGATTTCGTTTTTTCTGGACGTCCACCCGAAGACTATTTCGACATGGCTGTGTTTGGGGATTATCGAACGTTTCAAGGGCTAAGCTTTGTCGCTCGAGATGGCAAACTGGATTTATACGCCACGTGCCGCAGTGCCAATTTTTATAAGTTATACCGAGACATTTGCAGTCTGGATACCCGCGGTTACGATTTGGTGATGACCGATTTTGAACCTATTGTCGCCTGGGCAGCCAAACGCCAAGGCGTTACATGTGTGGGGTTTGGGCATCAGTATGCATTCAAATATGATATTCCACGGTATAAAAAGAATGCCATTGCGCAGTTTATTATGTCGAATTTTGCGCCTGCAACCACACAGCTGGGTGCGCATTGGCACCACTTTGGGCACCCGATTTTACCGCCGCTTATTCATGCGCAACCCTTAATGAATATCGCTGACCCTGAGCAGGTATTGGTCTATTTGCCCTTCGAAAACAGTGAAGCGGTGTTAGAGTGGTTAGAAGGCGTGCCGAATTACCGTTTTAAATTGCATTGTAAGGACATTGAACCAGGTGTTTACGGTAATTTGGAGGTGTTTCCATTTGGCCGTGATTTGTTTCAGAAGAACTTGAGTGAGTGTGAATCGGTATTGTGCAATGCCGGTTTTGAATTGAATTCTGAAGCATTGCAATTAGGGCGTCGTATTTTAGCAAAACCATTGAAAGGCCAGATCGAACAGCATTCCAATGCGATCGCGTTAGAGATGTTGGGCGTGGCGAAAACAAGCGATGAGTTGAGCTCGGATATTATTCAGGACTGGCTAGAAACAAGTCGAGTGGTACAGATATCGTATCCTAATGTTGCTCGTGCTGTTGTGGCGTGGTTGCAGTCTGGGAATGATGTGAGTGTCGAGGATTTGTGCGAGTCGTTATGGAAGCAAACACCGAACGTTCGTGGAATTGATTTTACTTTAGCATTGGATAAGTCTGCGTCTAGACTGCCTACCAATATTAAAAACGTTACGGCCTAATGTTGGCCGTAACGTTTTGTTTTCTTAGTTTCAGACTGGACGGTTAGGCGTTCAGTGTCTTCTTGAAAAAGGCAACGGTTCTATCCCAAGCCAGTTCAGCATTCTTTTCATCGTAGCGAGCGGTTGAGTCATTGTGAAAACCGTGATTTGCTTTGGCATACACATAGGCTGTGTAATCGACTTTGTTCGCTTTCAATACTTTTTCGTATTCTGGCCAAGTGTCGTTCACGCGTTTATCAAGTTCGGCAAAATGCAGCTGTAACGGCGCTTTTATGTTGTCGATATTGGATTTGGCTGGGGTGCCGTAGAAGGGCGCGCCTGCGTGAATGGTATCTGGCATGGCCGCGGCCAACGCATTGGTCAAGTAGCCACCGTAGCAAAATCCAACCATACCGACTTTTCCGGTGCTTAATTCATGGTTTTTAAGCAAGGTTGCCGCGTCCATAAAGTCACCTTCGATTTTATTGCCATCTAATGTCTTTTGCATGGCACGACCTTCGTCGTCATTGCCTGGATAACCACCCAAAGGGGATAACGCGTCTGGAGCAAACGCAATGAACCCTGCTTTGGCTAGGCGACGAGCCACATCTTCAATGTAGGGGTTAAGGCCTCTGTTTTCATGAGCCACAAGCACTGTGGCCGCTTTGTTGTTTGGGGTGACGTTTTTCGGGATAACCAAATAACCTCGTGCTTTACCGTGTCCATGGGGCGCGTCGTATTCGACGTAAGTCGCGGTAATGTCTGGGTCATTAAAAGAGACTTGTTCTGCAAGCGCATAGTTTGGGGTGAGTGCGCCAGCAACAACAGAAAGTGTTAACCCTGTGACGCTGAGTGTTCCAAGGCGAGATAAAAACGTACGACGGTCTATGTCACCGTGCGCGTATTCGTCATACCAGTCAAAGGCTTCTTGCGGAATACGGTTCGTAGATAATGGTCTAGCGGTCGATTTTTCAGTCGATAAAGTCATTACAATTCCTTCTCTTTGGTGGTTATCTGGGTAGGCAACGCATTGTTTAGAACTTAATCAGGTAAAGTGGTTCAATGGATACGCAGAAAAAAAGCATCGAGATGACATTCATTGATCTTTTTTTCAGACTAGTGCGTATTAAGATTAGCAAAGATAAAATATAACTCTTTATCAATAGTCTGGTTTCATGTGTTTAGTAGATAAAACTTTGTAGGAACGGATATTAATGATGCGTAAAATGCCGATTATTATTACTGGTGGCGCGCAACGTTTGGGGCTTGCTTGTGCCAAAGCGCTTCTCGTTCAAGGGTATCAAGTGATAATTACCTATCGTCGAATGCGCGATGAAATTACGCAACTTGAAGCGCAGGGAATCGCTTGCATACAAGCCGACTTTTCAACGGGCGTGGGCGTAGATGCTTTTATTAGCCAAATACAAAACGATTATCCAGCCTTGGGTGGCATTGTTCATAATGCGTCTGAATGGGACTCAGAGGAAGAGGGGGAAGATACGTCGTTGTTAATGGAAAAAATGTGGCAAGTGCATGTATTTGCGCCTTATCGTATAAATCTTGCCTTCGAAGCATTATTATGTGCGGGCGCTGAGCATGATGGACAAGCAGACATTATTCACATGACGGATTATGTGGCGGAAAAAGGCAGTGATAAACACATTGCTTACGCGGCAAGTAAGGCCGGTTTGGCGAATTTGACACATTCATTCGCAAAACGTTTTGCGCCACGGATTAAGGTCAACGCCATCGCGCCATCCCTGTTGATTTTTAACCAACATGATGACGATGAATATCGAAATAAAGCGTTGAGTAAATCGTTGCTTCGCAAAGAACCGGGTGAGCAAGAAGCCGTACTAGCCGTACAGTACATATTAGACAGTCACTACATGACAGGTCGAACCTTGTCACTTGATGGAGGCCGACATTTGGTGTGAATTGCCAAGTGAGACTTCTTTATTTTGAATGCCTCCATGTCATGAGACAGGGTTAAGAAACTTAGGACAAAGATATGAAAGCGAATACAGCTGAACTAACCAATGTAAATAGCCTTGTGTTGTCTACCGAGGCCACGAAAGTACGTGATGCTTTGGTCAAAAGCGGCCTTGAAACACCGATGATTGATAACGGTTTAACCAGCGAAGAAAAATACCAGCGCATTAAGAATGCATTTGAAGATGTGGTAGCAACGCTCGGTCTGGATTTGACGGATGACAGTTTGGCTGAAACCCCACACCGCATCGCTAAAATGTACGTGAAAGAAATTTTTTCCGGTTTGGATTACGGCTTGTTTCCTAAAATCACCGTGATCGAAAACAAAATGCAAGTCGATGAAATGGTCAAGGTGAGTGATATCAGCTTTACCAGTACTTGCGAACACCATTTTGTGACTATTGATGGATTAGCAAAAGTAGCGTATCTGCCAAAGAATAAGATCATTGGTTTGTCTAAGATAAACCGTATCGTGCGATTTTTTGCTCAGCGCCCACAAGTACAAGAGCGTCTAACTCAGCAAATTTTAGTGACACTACAAACGTTGTTGGAAACCGACAATGTTGCCGTTAGCATCAATGCGGTACATTACTGCGTGAAAGCCCGTGGTGTCATGGATGCCAGCTCATCTACTCAAACGACTGCGTTGGGTGGATTGTTCAAACGCAGCGACAAAACACGCGGCGAATTTCTTGCCCGTTAAATTGTCATACTTGGTCGTGTAGGGTTGGTCGTAAGATGTGAATGGAAAGAGCCGAAACAAGGCTCTTTTTTTATGCCTTAGATTCAGGCACTGTGTTATGGAAATAAAGCCAATTTGATGTGTGGGTGTGATTATGACAGATAAAAAAGCAGCGTGGTTTCCAGCCAAAGAAAATGGCTGGGGATGGGGGAAGCCAACTTCATGGCAAGGCTGGGGCGTTATTGTGGCTTATTTGTTAAGCATTGCTTTGGTCAGCTTCTGGGTAGACCCAAAAGTGGACGTATTGACGTGGATCGGTTGGGTCAGCGTTTGTACTCTTGCACTGATGGGGATGTATGTTTGGAAAGGGGAGTCGCCAAACTGGAAGTGGAAGACCATCGAAAAAGAAAAACGTAAGTGGTTTAAGTAGATTTAAAGATTTTATTTATGAGTTAGATACGTTCAAATAAGCAAAATTTTAATAAGGATATAGAAAGTGCGTACGTCCGGCGTGTTGTTGTTTATTGCTTATTTGGGCTTTATCAGTTTAGGGTTGCCAGACGCAGCTCATGGGATTAACTGGCCATTTGTGCGAGCCGAGTTTTCCGTTCCAATGGGATGGTTGGGTCTGGTGATTGCTGCTGGTGGTGTTGGCTATTTGATATCGAGCTTTTCGGTTGGGTATCTTATTCAGCGTTTTGGTGTTGGCTGGTTACTGATAGTAAGCAGCTTGTTGGTTAGCATCGGCTTATTTGGCTTTTATTTTAGCCCGGCTTTTCTTATTTTTATGGCGTTTTCTTTGGTCATAGGAATGGGGTCGGGGGCTATTGATGCCGGAATGAATGCCTATGCAGCGGAACACTTTTCGACACGTCACATGAATTGGTTGCATGCCGCATTTGGCGTTGGGGCTACCACAGGACCTATTATTGTTACGGCGGTATTGGTGAGCTTTTCGCAGAATTGGCGGTTAGGGTACGCAGTACTAGCAGTGATTTTGTTCACTATGTCGGTGGTGTTTTTGTTTAGTCGGCATCTATGGGAAAGTGATAAACACGCTCCTAAAAAAGCAGAGCCTTCGCCGGATGACCTAGCGACAGTGACTCAAGCTCAAGCATTGAAGAATCCGGTTATTCGCTATCAAATTGCTTTTTTCTTTTTGTATTCTGGTGTGGAAGTCGGTGTTGGGCAATGGGCCTTTACTATTATGACTGAATCTCGTGGTATTTCCTTGGCCAGCGCCGGAACTTGGGTGGCGGTTTACTGGGGGGCATTGGCGTTTGGGCGCGCTATTTTTGGTTTTTTGGTTGAGCGCTTTCCTGTCGATCAATTGTTGCGGCTGTGCTTGGCGGGTGTGGCTGTTGGCACGGTATTATTTTCGATCAACATGACGCCATATACGAGCTATGTTGGGCTGTTGTTGATGGGTTTTTGTGCTGCACCTATATTCCCTTGCATGATTTCCCAAACAGTGGCGCGAGTTGGAAAGAAATACGCGATTCACGCCATTGGTTTTCAAATGAGTGCCGCGGTGACTGGCGCGATGAGCTTGCCTTTTTTGAGCGGTTTGATTGGCGGTGAGTTTGGTCTAACCTCACTAAGCGTGACATTTTTGGTGTATGCATTGCTGTTGTTTGGGTTGTTTCAGATCATTCTAAAGCGGGGTCATAACCCTAGAATGATCTGAGTGTGCTTGTTATGGAGCCTGCTAAGCCGTGAGGTTAAGAGGCTTCGTTTTCTAAGGTGTTGCGTTTTACTAAAGAGGGAAACAAGTACATCCAGATACCGACAACGGCAATGGTACCAACGCCACCAATAATAATAGCGGGAACCACTCCGAACCACGCCGCGGTTACCCCTGACTCAAATTCTCCTAATTGATTGGAGCTGCCAATAAAAACAGAGTTGGCCGCACTCACTCGTCCACGCATATCATCCGGTGTTTCTAATTGTACCAGCGTTGAACGAATGACCACGCTGATCATGTCCGATGAGCCGAGTAGCACTAAGGCAACCATAGATAGGATAAGGTTTTCGGATAACCCAAACAGAATCGTTGCCACACCGAACACAGCCACGGCTGCAAACATGATTTTCCCAACGCTGTGAGTTAAAGGGCGGCGAGCCAAATAAATCGACATGAGGAGTGCGCCCACCGCAGGTGCGCAACGGAGTAAACCCAAGCCCCACGCTTCTGTATGAAGAATGTCTTTGGCCACAATCGGTAATAAGGCAGTAGCTCCGCCTAAAAGTACGGCAAACATATCCAATGACACTGAGCCGAGTATGACCTTGTTGCCGCGTATAAACTTCAGTCCGCCTAATAAGTGTGACATGTCGATCGGTGCTTTGCTTTTCACCGTAAAGTTGTAATGCAAAAAGAACATGATGATGCATGACACGAAAAAGCAACTCATGCTCGAAACGTATAGCGTTGTGGGGCCCAAAAGATAGATCAGACCGCCTAGGGCGGGGCCCGCAATAACAGAGATTTCTCTGGCTGAAGCTATGAGCGCTGATGGCTCTAGAAAGTAGCTCAGTGGGGACTAAATTAGGCAGAATGGCTTGGTTTGCTGGCATTTCAAATGCCCTTGCGGTGCCAAGCAATGCCGCGCATAGGTAGATCATATTGGCGGAAATACTTGATGTAATGTTTCCATAGGCCAAAATACCAACCGTCATGGCCATGGTAAATCGAGTGCACACACAGATCAGTCGACGGTTGTAGCGGTCGGCGACATGTCCTACCACCAAGGTCAGTAATAACTGTGGAAGAAACTGAAAAAGTCCGACTAATCCAAGCGCCATGGCGCTATTGGTTAAGTCGTACATTTGCCAGCCTATACCAACGCTGAGCATTTGAAAGGCAAAGGAAGACGCTATTTGACCAATCCAAAAATGGACGAAATTAGGGTGCTTAAACAGAGGTGGCATGGTGTTGTTCACTTATTTTACGTTTTGAGGAGATTGATCTATTTTACGTGCTTTTTAAGTGTGTGCTCGATGAAATTGAAACAGAAATCATGCAAAGAATATGGTAATTTGGCTGTCTGCTTATCAGGATGATAAATAGCCCTTTGAAATGGGCAAACTTTTACCCTTAGTTTGCTTAAATAGATCCGCTTTATTCGCGGATTGAACCGCTATTTTATAGAAAAAAAGGATACACATTGACTCTCTCCAACTCTTCTTCCAACGAGCGATTATCTCGCTGGTTGCTGCTGTCTTGTCTCATGGCTGTAGGCATTGGGCAATCGTTTATATTTACGTCATTACCGCCCATTGGCCGCGAGATCGGTTTAGCGGATGTTCGTATTAGTACGCTGATCACTGCAGGGGCAGCGACCTTTGTGGTTGCTGCGTTTTTGTGGGGCGGTATTATTAATCGCATTGGCCGCGTTCTGCTCCGTGATTATTGGTATGAGCAGTTATGCCTTGACGATCGCGTTGACCGGTTTTGTATTGCAAGAGGCGCTGGCGAAGCACTTGTCCGCAGAGCAGACCTATTATTGGGTTTTTGCCTTGCGCATTGTGTTTTCTCTGGGGATTGCTGGTGTTTTGCCATCAATCCAAACGTATCTTATTGCACATACTGATATTAAGCACCGTAGTTCAACGATTGCAATGATTGGTGCATCGTTCAGTATCGGGATGATATTGGGACCTGCGTTTGCGTCTTTGTTGAGTAGCTTGGGGCTAACAGCACCGTTTTATATCATTGGTTTTTTGGCCGGTTGTGCCGCTTTGTTAGTGGTGTTTTTTGTTAAGGATGCGAAGCATGTGCGTCAGTTTGAAAAGCCGCCAGCGATCAATTGGTTAGTTCAACCTGTAATGCCCTTTTTGTGCATGTCTTCGTTGTCTATATTGGCGATGACTGGTGTACAACAGATCATGAGTTTTTTGATTCAAGATAGATTCCAGTTGGATGTTGCGCAAACGACTCATCAGTTGGGCTTTGCAATGATGACCATGTCTTGCTTCAGTATTTTGGTGCAAATGATTCTGGTACCAAGGTTTCAGCTTGGCGTGGTGATGTTAATGTTTTCGGGCGTGGGACTTGGTGTGTTGGCGCAGTTGACATTTATTTATCTGGATTCGTACGTTGGTGTGTTACTGGCGATGGGGTTATTTGGTGCGGGCTTTGGATTTTTGTTTCCTGGTATTGTGACCGCTCAAACTTTATTGGTAAAAGACGATCAGCAAAGTCGTTTGGCCAGTATGAACGCCTCTATGCAAGGGCTTGGTGCGGCGTTGGGCCCAGTTATTTTGGCATCGCTTTATCAACTTGGTCAGTTGGTTCCATTCTTCGCATTGATGGCAGCGTTGCTCTTGATGTTATTGGTTTTTATTTATTGTAAAACCAAATTGAAACACGTTTTTTAATGCGCTGATGAGTTATGAATTCAGCTTAGTGTGAGCAGCCTGTCGTGGTGAAATACCAAAATGTTGGTGAAAGCGTCGACTAAAGTGGCTCAAGCTTAAATAGCCAAGTTCATAACTCACTTCTGTGACGGAACACTTTTCTTGCAAGCGTTGGTAAGCCCGACTCATTCTGCGTTGGTGTTGGTATTCTAATGGGGTACAACCGAGTTGACGTTTGAAGCTTTCATAAAATCGACTGCGACTCATGCAAGCTGTTTTGGCTAGGAAGTTAATGTCTAGTGGTTGGGCAAGGTTTTGTTCAATCCATTGGATGACACAGGTTAAGCCATTGGCATCGGGGGATCGTTGGGTGAATCGTAACAATGCGTCTCTACCATGGTGCCTAAGAATGCGTGTGACCAGTTCACTCACGCCAAAATCGACTAATAAATCTCTGTCTGGATCATTGCGCAAAAAATCACTGGTGAGCCGATCGATCACTTGTTGAGTCGCTTGCGTATGTAAGGTGTGCAGATGTTGATTAGGGTCGAGCGTGCTGCCTGATGGCAAAGAGGTCACCATGATGTCATTCATCCTATCGCAAATTTGCGCCACTCTTTCTTTGGATATTGCAATGGTCAAACAGGTAGTGGGGCTGTGGTGCTGTGCTTCTGGAAAATCGATAAAGACTTCTTCTTCAGGCGCTAAAATGAAAGATTCATGTGGCAGAAAAGGGATATTATCGTGGTCTTTGGTGTGCATGACTTTCGCGCCTGTGACCATGCCGCAGTACAGTAACGAATCGGCTTTCAGGCTGACTTTTTGTGCTTGCTCATAAGTATCGTAAATACTCAGTTCTGAGTGTGGCCCTGCAAAACACACGCGGTTTTCGACCAATTGTATCGGCGCGCGTTTGTGTCTCAATAAGGTTTTTTCTGTCGAGATAGAACGACTCATTTACCCACCTCTTTTATTTTAATGATATGGCGTGGCAGTTTTGCTTCGCTCTTATCATCACTCTTGCTTGTCCATGGGTCAATGAAAAATAGCCAATCAGAAATGGATAGCGAGACAAGTTTCATGGACTCACAGGCAAGTTTTTCGGATTTATTGTTTCTACAGTAATAGACAAGGTAAAAACCTGAAATAAAAACAACAATAACGGAGATGATTTTATGATCTATGCTCAACCTGGTACTAACGGCAGCCTTATTTCTTTTGAAGCTGAGTATGGCAACTTTATTGGTGGCGAATGGGTCGCACCAGTGAAAGGTCAATACTTTGACAATATTAGTCCTGTTAATGGCGAAGCGTTTTGTCGTATCCCTCGTTCTACTGAAGAAGACATCAATCTTGCTCTGGACGCTGCTCATGCTGCGCGTGCTGCTTGGGGCAAAACATCGGTGACAAATCGTTCTAATATTTTGTTAAAAATTGCGGACCGTATCGAGCAAAATCTGGAAGCGCTTGCTGTGGCCGAAACATGGGATAACGGCAAAGCCGTTCGTGAAACGTTAAACGCCGATATTCCTTTAGCAGCGGATCATTTTCGTTATTTTGCTGGCTGCTTACGAGCGCAGGAAGGCAGCACGGCGGAACTAGACGAGCATACTGTGGCGTATCATTTTCATGAACCGTTAGGCGTGGTTGGGCAAATTATTCCTTGGAACTTCCCAATCCTGATGGCGGCTTGGAAGCTTGCTCCTGCGCTTGCAGCGGGCAACTGTGTGGTGCTAAAACCTGCAGAACAAACGCCTGCGTCTATTCTAGAGCTGGTTAAAGTCATCCAAGATTTATTGCCACCTGGCGTACTAAACATTGTTAATGGCTATGGTAAAGAAGCCGGTGAAGCTCTTGCAACCAGTAAGCGTATCGCAAAAATCGCCTTTACGGGATCTACTCCTGTGGGTTCACATATCTTGAAATGTGCGGCGGAAAATATCATTCCGTCTACTGTTGAGTTGGGCGGCAAATCTCCAAACATTTACTTTGCAGATGTGATGCAACACGAAGAAGCGTTTATTAGTAAATGCGTTGAAGGGTTGGTGCTGGCGTTCTTTAACCAAGGCGAAGTATGTACTTGTCCTTCTCGTGCGTTGGTTCATGAGTCCATCTACGACGACTTTATGAAGTTGGTCATTGAACGTACTAAGACCATCAAACGCGGTAATCCTTTGGATACCGATGTGCAAGTGGGGGCGCAGGCGTCCAAACAGCAATTCGATAAGATTTTAAGCTACATTGATATTGGTAAAGAAGAAGGTGCTGAGCTATTGATTGGCGGCGGTGTAGAGTCGATTGATGGCTTGGACAAAGGCTTCTATGTTCAGCCGACCTTATTTAAAGGTTCCAACGAGATGCGTATTTTCCAAGAAGAAATTTTTGGTCCCGTTGTGAGTGTGACGACGTTCAAAGACGAAGCGGAAGCGCTGGCCATTGCCAATGACAGTGAGTTTGGCTTGGGTGCCGGAGTCTGGACTCGTGATACTAACCTTGCTTATCGCATGGGGCGTAACCTCGAAGCGGGTCGAGTGTGGATGAATTGCTATCACCAGTATCCAGCTCACTCTGCGTTTGGTGGCTATAAAAAATCGGGTGTTGGCCGTGAAACGCATAAGATTGCACTTGAGCATTACCAGCAAACGAAAAATATGTTGGTCAGCTACGATGTGAATCCTTTGGGCTTCTTTTAATTCGAAACGCATTTGGCGTTTATAAGCTAGATAGTATTGTTCATCAAAAGCCAGTTCATTTTTGAACTGGCTTTTTTGTTTTCTAATGGAATGAAAGTTCAGCGGGTAAACCAGTAGCCTTGAAGCGTCAAAAAATTGCCTATTTCCTAACAGCCTTCCTGTATTGCTAAAAAAACCAAGTTTCCGATTGGAAACTTTATCTCATAAGTGATAATTTCAGCGGGAAGTGATCTCGTGTTCTACAATTTTTACGCCGTAACCTAAGTAAGCGTCGGCAGAGGAAAAAGCGATGGCAATCAGTTTATTTGACCTTTTTAAAGTGGGTATCGGTCCTTCCAGTTCTCATACCGTTGGCCCAATGGTTGCAGCGAATCAATTTGCTCATCAGTTAAAAGAGCACCAGTTAATATCCAAAGTGCATCGATTAAAAATAGACCTTTATGGGTCGTTGGGCGCAACGGGCAAAGGGCATGGTACGGGCACGGCTGTGCTGATGGGTTTAGAAGGCGAACTGCCGGATTTGATTGATCCTAGCGGCGTTAATGAGCGCGTCGAGCGTATTGAGTCATCCTCACAGCTCAATTTGCTAGCGCAACACCCCATTACTATAAATGTGGCGACAGACCTTATTTATCACCGCATTGATCGATTGGATTTTCATGCAAATGGTATGGTGCTGGTGGCGTTTGATGAAGATGGAAAAACGTTACATCAGGCCACTTTTTACTCTGTTGGCGGTGGTTTTATTGTTCAGGAAGATGAGCAGGGGAATGTTGCGTTAGTAGAGGACACTACTGAGCTGCCTCATGTTTTTCATAGCGCAGAAGCGCTTATTAAGCTTTGCCGATCTGAAGACAAAAGTATCGCTCAAATCATGTTAGAAAATGAGCGTCACTGGAGAACGGAAGAAGAAATTAAACAAGGTATTTTGTCTATTTGGTCTGTTATGAAATCGTGTGTTCAGCATGGTATCCGTAACGAAGGGATTTTACCTGGTGGTTTAAAAGTGAAGCGCAGAGCCGCAAGTTTGCACAGAGATTTAACCAGCAAGACTCGAATGGATATGATCACACCGTCTTTGGGGGCGATGGATTGGGTGAATCTATACGCATTGGCGGTGAATGAAGAAAATGCGGCGGGTGGGCGAGTTGTGACCGCGCCAACCAATGGTGCCGCAGGAATTATTCCTGCTGTACTTCATTATTATTGGGAGTTTTGCCCTCGTTCTTGTGAGGAAGGGGTGATTGATTTTTTTCTAACAGCGGCGGCAATTGGTCTATTATTTAAGGAGAATGCGTCAATTTCAGGCGCTGAAGTGGGTTGTCAGGGAGAGGTTGGTTCGGCTTGCGCGATGGCGGCGGCGGGGTTAGCGGCGGCGACGGGCGGTTCCCCCGAACAAATTGAAAACGCGGCAGAAATAGGTATGGAGCACAATTTGGGATTAACGTGTGATCCAATTGGTGGCCTAGTGCAAGTTCCCTGTATCGAGCGAAATGCTATGGCGTCTATTAAAGCCATCAACTCTGCCAGTATGGCGTTACGTGGTGACGGAACGCACTATGTGTCTCTTGATAAGGTAATTCGCACCATGCGCGACACAGGCAGAGACATGAATGATAAATACAAAGAAACATCGCGCGGTGGTTTGGCTGTCAACGTGATTGAATGTTAGTTATTTTAAATAAAACGAGCTGTAATAAAACGGTCATATTTCTGTAGTATCTTTGTCATAAGCGCCTTTATTGGCGCTTATTTTTGTTTTTACGAGTCATATTCTACGCAAAACTTTTGGGGTTTTTATCTGCAGACTCCCAGTGTAGAATGGCGCGGAATTTACATTTAATAAAAATGTAACGGGATGAATTGAGTGCCAGATGAAGTTCGGATGCTGGGATAAGCATGTCACTGTAAACTCAAGTGCACCTTGAGTGAATAGTGGTTTGGCAAAGATTAACGACAGAAAGAAGAGCCCGTATGGATCTTACAAATAACCCGAAAGAAGAATCCACTTTGTTGAGTGGTCATGAGTTTGTTCGTGTATTAATTGCACTGGCATTTGTTTTGTTGGCAGGCTTCTACGCTTCATCAAATGGCGTCGGAGTGTCAAATCTTTCTATTTTGGCGATTGCTGCCGCGATAGGTGCCTACATGGCGATTAATATCGGTGCGAACGATGTTGCCAATAACGTGGGCCCTGCGGTAGGTTCGAAAGCACTTTCCATGACTGGGGCCATATTAATTGCTGCTGTTTTTGAAGCGGCTGGCGCTTTGATTGCGGGTGGTAATGTCGTAGGAACCATTAAAAACGGCATTATTAATCCTAACTCTATAGGTGAGGCTGAAACCTTTATCTGGGTCATGATGGCGGCGCTGTTGGCGGGCGCTATTTGGCTGAATTTGGCCACTTACCTAGGTGCGCCTGTTTCCACAACGCATTCTATTGTTGGTGGTGTCTTAGGTGCTGGCATTGCCGCTGGTGGTTGGGATATTGCGAACTGGGATAAGCTAATCGCTATCGTAGCGAGCTGGGTAATTTCTCCTGTATTAGGTGGTGTAATTGCTGCGTTATTCTTGATGTACATTAAACGCTCTATCACTTACAAGAATGATATGATCGAAGCGGCGACAAAGGTCGTGCCTTTGCTCGTTGGTTTTATGGTTTGGGCGTTTTCAACCTATCTTATCCTTAAAGGATTGAAGCACCTTTGGAAGTTTGATTTCATCACGGCGGCACTGATTGCATTTGCTATTGCTTTGACTGTGTATTTCTTCGTTCGTCCGATCGTTGATAAAGCGTCAGCGTCCTTGAAAAATGACAAAGATGCGGTAAATAGCTTATTTACTCTTCCGCTGATTGTGTCTGCAGCATTGTTGAGCTTTGCTCATGGCGCAAACGACGTAGCCAATGCTATTGGGCCTTTAGCGGCTATCAACGATGCATTAATGACTGGCGCGGTTTCTAGCAAAGCCTCTATTCCACTATGGATTATGATGGTAGGCGGTATTGGTATTGCGGTGGGTCTTGCTCTGTTTGGTCCTAAACTGATCAAGACTGTAGGTTCAGAAATTACTGAGCTTGATAAGACTCGCGCCTTCTGTGTTGCGATGGCCGCGGCCATTACGGTGATTGTTGCATCTCAGCTTGGCTTGCCAGTTAGCTCTACTCACATTGCAGTAGGTGGTATTTTCGGTGTGGGTTTCTTGCGTGAATATTTGAAGCAATCTTACGAGAAGAAATTAGCGTCTATTATTTCTCACTCTGAATCAGCAGGTCATAACGGCCAGCAAACTCAAGAGTTTGTTAAGCGCTTTAAAATAGCAGATGTTGAAGAGAAACGTGAAATTCTAAAAGAATTAAAAGCGGCTCAGGCTTCTTCGCCTATTTCATCAGCAGAACGTAAGGGCTTGAAAAAAGCAACGAAGAAAGAATTGGTGAAGCGTTCTGCACTATTGCGAATTGCAGCGGCATGGGTCATTACCGTTCCGGCTTCTGCTTTGCTTTCTGCTGCACTCTTCTATATGTTGCTTGGTTTCTCTCTCTTAATGAGCAAATAGACATAGAAATAAAAAAAGATCAGTATTACTGGTCTTTTTTTTGTTTTCAATACTTGTGCTGTGTTATATAAAATACGGTCAGTTGTTCAAAAATTAGATAATGTCGCGGTTTAGGTAATTAGGTAAGCAATGAATGTAAGCATGTTGGTCGTTGTTACCATTTTACTCTTGGTTTTTTTGTGTTCTCTTCCCTCTTTTTTTCGTTGGCAGAAAAGGCAGAAAGAGCTAAAAGAAAAAGTTCTCTCTAATTTATCCAGCCGTAGCGAACGTCTGCTGTTTTCGTTGGAAATGGTCTCTGATCGATATTTAACGAAGGACACAAGAATATTTTTGATAGAGTATTTGCTTTTTTGCATTGCTCCACTCAAGAAAGTCGGTTACCAATCCGATATTGTAGAGAAGCAAGAGGATTTAATTCGCTGGTTGACCGATCTCAAGTTAGGGAATCACACTTTAAATAAGGATCGTGTGGGAAGCCAAGCAGAATTAGAGCAAATACATAACGCGCTTCAGTCTATGGTGAGAGAGGCGCGAAATATCTCTGACAGTTTTGGTGTTAGTCGAGCCTTAATTCGACACCATGTGGTATTAATTCGCTACGCTCATGATTTAGCGTATCGAGATTTATTGGTTCGACAGGCTCGATATGACCTGGAGAACGATAAAAAAAATAGGGCTTTGGAAAAATACAGGACAGCGCTATCGGTAATGGAGAGAAACGGTTCAGTAAATAGCTCTAAAAGAGAGAAAGTACGTTTACAGAATATGATACAGGATGTAGAGAATCTTCTATTCGCTAAAAAGAACAAAGCAGAACTGGAATCGAAATAATGCGGAATCACAAAGTCTAGTTCACTTGTTGATTGATTGGCGGCATCTTATTTAGCCATAAACAATATTAAGGTAAACAACGTATCATATGACTGCTGTTACCATTACTGTACTGTTGCTTGTTATTGGTGGATTTATTGCCTTCGCGATATTTTTGCAACTAAAAGAGCAGGCGAGATTGGAGAAGTTGCGAAAAGTGGCGACGCTCAACAATCAATTGCGCCAAGTACGTCGTTATCTTGATGAAATGCCTCCACAGTATCAGCCTAAGGATATGAAGCTTTGGTTGTTCTCTAGAATGATTGCCATTTACGATCAACTTCTTGTGTTACAACCCGATATCACCTTAACTCGCCGTCGAGAGCATCTGCTTGAAGAAATGGCTGAGTTTCAAGAAAGTAAACAAAAACGTCGCGCAAAGCCGATGAATGATGAGCTGATGATTATTGAGATTAGACGCTTATTCGAATCCTTCAAATCTTTTCTGATCGCATCGCAAAAAGAAAAAACCATCGACCCTGATGTGGTGCACCGATACAGCAAGCTGCTTAACTTTTACCATTATAAAATTAATGCGGATTATCATTCGTATCTTGCTCGTAAAGCGTTTTTAAGTGGTCAAATGGAGACCGCCGTTGAAATGTACAAAGAGGCGCTGTCGCAGCTGACACCGGTTAAGGAGTCCATTGAAGCACAGTCTACTATCCTCAAATTAAAAGATTTGCTTCAAGAAATTGAAGACGATCTTGCGTTGCAAAAAGCCGAAGAAGAAATAAGCCGAAGTATGGACAGCCAAGAGGAAGGAGAGTTGGATGACGAGTGGAGTAAGTTCATCGAAGACTCTACTTTTCAGACTAAAAAACGCTTTTAATTATTTGCCCACTCTTGTTAGTTAATTTATAGATTATTCATTATTTTTGCACTTTGTGGCTTGCTAGTTATGCCCCGCCATGAGAATTTTGCCCATCGTACTACTTCATTTTTGATAAGGATCTCTCTGTGAATTTGGCACTTTTATCGGCTTTTATTCCGACGTTCTTTTTTGTGTCTATTACCCCAGGCATGTGCATGACGTTGGCGATGACCTTAGGCATGACCATTGGCGTTAAACGAGCTTTATGGATGATGTTGGGGGAGTTAGTGGGCGTGGCGACAGTGGCGATTTTATCGGCTATTGGTGTGGCGGCCTTGCTGTTAAATTATCCCAATGTCTTTATGGTGTTGAAATACATAGGTGGGGCGTATTTGGCGTTTGTTGGCCTACAAATGTGGCTATCGAAAGGCAAAATGGCGATTAAAATGGACTCGGAAGGGGCTAAACCGGCTTCTCGGTTGGATTTAATGTCTCAAGGTTTTGTCACTGCGATTGCTAACCCTAAAGGGTGGGCTTTTTTTGTGGCCTTATTACCTCCTTTTTTAGATGCGAACCAGCCATTAACGTCGCAGTTGATTGTCTTGATTTCGATTATTTTGACGCTTGAATTAAGCTGCTTGCTTATTTACGCTGCTGGCGGCAGAACATTAAAATCGATTCTAATGAAAAGTGGAAATGTTCGAATCATGAATCGTATTGCTGGTACGTTGATGATTGGGGTTGGCGCTTGGCTCGCAGCAGGTTAAGTCGTTGTTGTGTTGCTAAGAAGGCGCTTTTGAGCGTCTTTTTTTATGTGACGACGGTGTTGTAGAAGTCGTTGTTTTTCGTGCGCTTGGTGTTTTCTTAGGAGATGACGTTTTACGTTTTGCGAATGGGTTTTTAGTGGGCGCGGGTAAATTTTGTAATGCTGATATGGGCATATCACGCGACGCTGTTAATAGGTGATTTAAATTGCTTTCTAATTGTGTCATGAACTCTTGGTAGCTTGCTTCACCAAGGCTAATGCCATTCAATGCGGCTTCCCATTTCGCAGTCATGTCTGGTGTGACGAGCTGTTCTGGCAAGCAGTCAATAAAAGCTCGGCCAGTCTGACTGGCGTGAATTTGTTTGCCTTGTCTTATTAAAAAACCACGTTTGAACAGCAGTTCAATAATGCTGGCTCGTGTTGCTTCAGTGCCAAGACCATCCGTTTCTTTGAGGATTGCCTTGATGTCTTTGTCGGTGACGAATCGACTAATGCCAGTCATGGCGGCCAGTAACGTGGCGTCTGTGAAAGCCGCGGGAGGCGTAGTGATTTTTTCTTGTACTTGACCTTGGTCACACCACAAAGCGTCATTTTTGTTCAGCTTTGGCAGTTCGTTCTGATTTTCATCTTCTGTGTCTTTGTTCTTACCTTTGTTTGGCAGTAATGCTTTCCAGCCTAGTGCGATAGGCGTATTTCCTTTTGCTTCGAAAAGCCCACCTTCAATGTCTACTTTAATATAAGACGCTAGATAGTCGTAATCTGGGTAGAACTGCATGAGATATTGACGAGCGATCAGGTTAAACACCAATGCTTCTGTTTTGGAAAGAGACGCGGCTTTATGGGCTTGTGTGGTGGGGATGATCGCGTGATGGGCGGTTACTTGTTTGTCATTCCAGGCTTTGTTTTTTCGCGAAGCGTCCGCGTTCTTTGCTCCTTGCTGGATGTCCCCACCAGATCGAACAAGCGCATCGATGATCGCTGGTGCGTCTTTGTGCTGTTGAGAGGGTAAGTAACGACAATCCGATCTGGGGTAGGTGATCATTTGGTGGCGTTCATACAGTGTTTGACAGGTGTCTAGCACTTGCTGTGCGGAGAGCGAAAACGCCTTTGCTGCATCAATCTGCAATGCAGATAAGCTGTATGGAAGCGGTGCTGATTGTTTTTTTTGTTTGTAGTTCGCGTCAATGACAGTGGCCGGTTTATTGCTGATGCGATTGGCGACATTTTGTGCAAGCGGTAGACTCAGTACACGATTTTCTTCGTCCATATAAGGGCGACATGCGTCACTTGGAAGCCATTTTGCTTGGAAACTTTCACCTTGTGGTGTTTGTATGTTTGCCCATACCTGATAAAAGTTCTTAGGAACAAAGGTTTCTCGTTCTTTGTCACGCATGGCAACCAGTCCCAATATGGGGGTTTGCACGCGACCTATGGATAACACTCCCTGATAGCCCGCTTGTCGGCCTTTAATGGTATAAGCACGAGTGAGATTAAGACCATACAACCAGTCTGCCCGAGCGCGACCCAGTGCCGAACGAGATAAGGCTGCAAATTCCGTATTTGAGCGCAGAGTATTGAGCGCCTTTTTAATCGCTGCGGGGGTCAAGTCATTGACCAAAAGTCGCTGAGTGTTTTTGAGTTTCTGCGCGGGAACCTTGGTGTAATGCAGTACTTCATCAACGAGCAATTGACCTTCACGATCCGGGTCACCGGCATGAACCAAGGTTGTGGCTTTTTTGATGAGTTTTTTGAGAATGCTAAGTTGCTTTTTGGTGTTGGCTTTTTCCTGCCATTGCCAGTCGTCGGGGATAATTGGCAAGTGGTCTAGATTCCAGGTTTTATACGCTGGGTTGTATTGATGAGGTTCGGCCTGTTCAAGCAAGTGTCCTATGCACCAGCTGATGCAGTCTCCATTGGGTAACCAGATGCAACCTTCTTCTTTCTTTTGAGGAGAGGGGAGTGCTGCGGCAATGGCACGAGCAAGGCTGGGTTTTTCGGCAATATAGAGAATCATAGATACACTTACTGTTTATATATACAGTAAGTGTATCTAAGAGAAACAACAGTGGCTAGCGTAAACCGCTATTTAATTAGTGCAACTTCTATTTAATAGGTACAACTAAGACAGGAATACTGCTGCTATGGATGACTTTATTTGCGGTGGAGCCAAGAATCATCTGCCCTAATCGGCTGTGGGTTCGGCTATTCATAACGATTAAGTCGGCATTGTGCTCTTTTGCTACTTTCTGAATGGATTCAGCTGGCATGCCATTGACAATCACTGTCTCTGGCGCTTGGCTCAAATCATCAAGCTCACTGGCGTATGCTTCCATGAATTCAGACAGCGTTTTTTGCGCTCGCGCGTTGATCTCCGCCACGGCATCTTTGCGCATTGCCGTTCTGACTTCTTCCGTGATGTAGTTGTTAATCATGTTCGATGCTTGAGCGTTTAATGGCTCCATAGCGTGCATTAGAATGACTTTGGCAGCATTGGTTTTTGCTAAGCTCATAACAAGTGCCATTGCTGATTGAGTGTGGTTGTCCAGATCGCAAGCATAAACAATGGTGTTAATTTTAGGTAACATGGCAAGATCCTCTTTTATGTTCCTATAGCATATTCCATTTCGCTTTAACTGCTCTGATCTAGATCAACGATCATTGTGCTTAATGGTTGCGCTGTGTCTGATAGTTTGTGAATGTTTTTGTCACTGTGATTCGCAAATAAAAAGCAGCTCATCGACGACACTAAAATGAAACTGATAAACAACACTCCCCAATAATCGGTTGGCTTTTTGGGATCTGTGTATCTCTTGGGAGACGGGATAAAGCTTTTGGATTTCATAGCGTCCTCCTGAAGGATGTTAGAATCTTTAGATGATAATGAATATCATTTAATAAATCTATGGTGCTGATTAATATATTTTCATATGTCAGTAACAGGGAAGGGAGATTTGAAAAACAAGCTCATAAGATTTGCCTATGTTATGATGTGCCTTCCATTTTTAGTAACCGAATAAGAGAGTGTAAACATGTCAGAACTGTCGTTCGACTCTAACGAAGCAAAAATTGCATACGGCATTGGTCGTCAAATTGGTGATCAACTACGTGGTAGTGATCTAGGTGAATTGTCTTTGACTCACCTTTTTGCAGCGATCGAAGATGCTTTAAATGGCGTTGAAATGCGCGTCCCTGGTGCAGAGCTAGAAGCAGCTTTTGCTGAGCTTCAGCAAAAAATGGAAGAAAAAGGTCGTGCTGCGTCTGAAGAAAACGTAAAGGCAGGCGAAGACTTTCTTGCGGCAAACAAAGCAAAAGAAGGTGTGCAAACGACACAAAGTGGTCTTCAGTTTGAAGTACTGGAAGAAGGTACTGGCGCTACTCCTGTTCGCGAAAACACCGTTCGAGTTCATTACGAAGGTCGTTTGATTGACGGACAAGTATTTGACAGCTCTATTGCTCGTGGCGAGCCAATTGAGTTCCCTTTAACGGGTGTAATTGCTGGTTGGACTGAAGGTCTACAGTTGATGAAAGAAGGTGCAAAATACCGTCTTACTATTCCTGCTGAGTTGGCGTACGGTGCTCAAGGCGCTGGTGCGATGATTCAACCTTTCTCTGTGTTGCAATTTGATGTTGAGTTGATTGCGATTGTTTAATTAAACAATCCAAAGTCTCTAACGTAACATTGAGCGCAATAAACCGAGTCACTCTGCCTGAGTAACTCGGTTTTTTATTGTCTTCTTTCTTTAAATATCGCGTTCCATGCGAATGTGTAATTTACCCGCGCCTAAAAAGACTTTTCCATCCGTGTGAAAGTTCTGCTTTTCATAGAAGGTTTGCACATCGACTAAGGCATTCAAAAAGACTTTTCGGAACCCCATTTCCCTCGCAACTTTGATCGCACGGATGAGTAGCATTTCACCGTACCCTTGGTGGCGGTAGGCGGGTAAAACGGCCAGTTTGCTAATTTGGCCATCTTCCGTTAATCGACAGGTTCCAGTCGGGACTGCGGTGGTGCCAAAAGACACAAAATGCACCGCGTCTTCATCTTGATCATCCCATTCTTCTTCTGCAGGAATGCCCAGTTCAAGAATAAAGACTTGCTTGCGCACAAAACTAAGCTGGTCTTTACTGCTGTTCCAGTCTGATGTTAATACCTTCATATGAATGCCTTCATTTTTTGTCCTTTTATTCTTCTGACGCGACCAACTCGATTAGCCCTTGCTGACGAATAAAAAAGCGCACGAGAGGCTCTAGATCACTGTTTTGTGTCAAATCCAAACCAGAGAAATCGAATTCAACTTGGTGGCAAACGGCTTCGACAAAACCGGTTAGCTCCGCATCAACCAGTAGATTTTCACCATTGCAAAATACGCGAATTTTTGCGTTATCGTCAGCACTTTGTTGCACATAATAACAAATGCGCGCATCACCCGGGCGAAGGAAGGTTTGGCCTTGTGTTGCGTTTGTGAACGCCTCGTCAAGTTCGTCTTGGTTGAGCGGTGCAAGATACTCAGGGTATTTGCTTTCGCTCATGGTCTCGCCCAGCCATTCTGCTAAGAGGTCAGGTTGATTCACTAGGCGAGCAAGCTGATCTTGTAAGTACTGAATGTCATCTTTACTGATGTGCGCACTGTGTTGACGGTTGGCGGTTTCTGGTGCGGCAAAACGATCTTTCACGTTGTCTGTTTCACAAATTTTATCGCGGATGCCAGTTAAGACATCTTGCATGCTTGGCGCACGAAAGCCGATGGAATAGGTCATGCAATCATCGTCTAACGCACGACCATTATGAGCAAAATTTGGGGGTAAATAGAGAATGTCGCCCGCTTCAACTTCCCAGTCCATGTCTGGATTAACGGTAAAATTATCGAGAATGTGCAGCTTAATGTTTGGAATGGCCGAGTCTTGGTATTCGTCTGGAGCGAGTACTTGCCAGCGGCGTTTACCAGATACTTGCACTAGAAACACATCGTATTGGTCATAATGTGGGCCAACGCTGCCGCCTTCGGTTGCGTAGCTGACCATCACATCGTCTAAGCGCCAGCTTGGTAGAAACTCAAATTGTTCTTTTAGGTTTTGAATTTCTGGTACCCAATGATCAACGGCTTGGACTAACAAGGTCCATTCTTTCTCGGGTAGGGTGGCAAATGTGTCTTCGGTAAAAGGCCCTTGGCGCATTTCCCATGGTCTTAGCCCATTTTCGATCACAATACGAGATTCAATGTCTCCTTCCATTGCCATACCAGCAAGCTCATCGGCTTCAAGAGGCAGAGTGAAGTCAACAAGACCACCGCGAATCAATAGCGGCTTTTTTTGCCAATATTCGTCGATAAAGATTTGGGCTGTCATGCCACCAAGAATAGCCAACGGTGTATTTAGGTCTGTCATAAATCGCTCATTAAAAAGAACAAAGAAAGTAGTGATATTGCTAAAGATTAGTAGTTTTAAAGGCAAAAAGAGCCGATAAATCGGCTCTTTTTATTACGCTTATTCAGAGTTTGTTTTAGCTACGGATCGCTTTTGCTTGTGCCACAGCATTACCGATATAGGTCGCAGGCGTTAGCTTTTTTAGCTCAGCTTTGGCTTGTTCAGGCATTTCTAGCGTATCAACAAAGGCTTCGATCGTTGCTTGGTCGATAGCTCGGCCGCGCGTTAGCTCTTTTAGCTTCTCGTATGGAGATTCGATGCCGTAACGACGCATGACGGTCTGAATTGGTTCTGCCAATACTTCCCATGCATTGTTAAGGTCTGCTTCAAGACGAGGCGCATTGATTTCCAATTTGCTGATGCCTTTTAGAGTTGCTTGGTAAGCGATTAAGCTGTGAGCCAAACCAACGCCAAGGTTACGAAGAACCGTGGAATCCGTTAGGTCGCGCTGCCAGCGAGAGATTGGCAATTTAGCGCTCAAGTGACCCATGATTGCGTTTGCAATGCCCAAGTTGCCTTCGGAGTTTTCGAAGTCGATTGGGTTAACTTTGTGAGGCATGGTCGAAGAGCCGATTTCGCCAGCAATGGTTTTTTGCTTGAAGAAGCCCATGGAAATGTAGCCCCACACATCGCGGTCGAAATCGATCAAGATGGTGTTGAAGCGACAAATCGCATCGTACAATTCAGCGATGTAATCATGTGGCTCGATTTGAGTCGTGTAAGGGTTCCATGTCAAACCTAAAGACGTAACAAAAGCCTCAGCGTGTGCTTGCCAATCCACATCTGGGTAAGCAGAAAGGTGAGCGTTGTAGTTGCCCACTGCACCGTTGATTTTGCCTAAAAATTCAACGTTTTCGATTTGCTTAAGTTGACGGCTAAGACGTGCTGCTACGTTGGCCATTTCTTTACCAACTGTGGTTGGTGATGCGGTTTGGCCGTGTGTGCGAGACAGCATAGATTGCTCGGCGTGCTCGATGGCTAGATCTTGGATCGCTGTGATGACGTTTTTAAGCTCTGGAGCAATGCCTTCTTCCAACGCTTCACGCAACATCAAGGCATGAGATAGGTTATTGATGTCTTCTGATGTACAAGCAAAGTGAACAAACTCAGAGATAGCAGCAAGTTCTGTATTGTCTGCCATTTTGTTCTTGATGAAATATTCAACCGCTTTGACATCGTGGTTCGTGGTTTTCTCAATGTCTTTAATGGCTTGTGCATCGGCTTCACTGAAGTTTTCAGCAAGCTGATCCAGCAGAGCACTCGCTTCATTACTCAATGCAGGAACTTCGATGATTTGTGGGTGTTTGGCAAGAGCCTGTAGCCAGCGAACTTCGACTATGACTCGCATACGCAGCAAACCATACTCGCTCACGGAGCGACGTAGTACGTTTGTTTTCGATCCGTAACGACCGTCGATAGGGGAAATTGCATTTAAGCTAGTTAATTCCATTGAGATAACGCCTCGAACATGGTTTTCAGGGAGCCGCTATTATAGGCAAAAGCGGACTCTACCGCTACGCCAGTCTGAAAATATGCATGGATCGGCTTGGCTTTTCTCCGCCGCTGATGCGCATTTTTGCTGTGTTGGAATGGACACTTAGTGTCTTTTTGTAAATGCAGACTTTTTTTTGTTACTGACTCGGGATTTTTGTTATTTGTCGATGCCTTATTCTTTGCACGCTTGTATGATGCGGCGAATAAATAATACGGTCATGTGTTTCTTTTAAAATGCGGGCTGTTTTGATCACTACTTAGGAAAATTATAATGAAGATCAGTCGAATAATGAACTTGGTTATTGCCATAGTGTTGATAGCTTTATCTTCTCTTTATGCCATTACTCAACTTAGTTTGAATAAGAATAAAGAGGCCATCCGACACCAAGCTGTGTTATCTCAGGCGGTGTCAACGATGAAAGACGCTCGCTACTATGTTGTACAGGTTCAGCAGTTTTTGACTGATATGGGCGCTACTCGGGGAGACGATGCTTTACCTGAGGCCGATGCGAGCATGAAAAGCGCAATGCAAAGCTTGAAAGAGCTTGAAAACATTATTCCAGCGTATCGCGCCCGTGTACTAGAGCTAGAAAAAAAATTAAATAACGTAAACAAAGTCGGCCGTGAAATGGCGTACGCTTATATTCAAAAAGGTACTGAGGCCGGCAATAACCTGATGAAGGGCCCTGGTGGACTGGACGAAGAATCGGCTCAGTTGGCTGAGTCACTGGAAAAAATTGCGGATGAACTGACAGCGCAATTTGCAGAAAGTGAGCGGGTATCGATTGCGGCGTTAGAAAATTCTGAATTCCTGTCTTTAATCAGCAGCTTAATTTCTGGTGTAGTAATTGTTGGTGTTATTTTGATTTTGCGTCGCCGCATACTGCCGAGATCTGAACTCGCTTGAATCGTCACTGCATAATATTTCTGTTGGTGCGCGTGATTTAACGGTTCGCTTGGATGACAAAGGTAAAGACGAATTGGCGTCGGTCGCGCACAGTTTTAACGTCTTTATTAAAGGTATACAGGACCTGGTGGTTACTCAGCAAGGACAATCTACTCAGTTGTCTGTGGCGGGCGAGCAAATGTTGGTGGCTTCTAATAAAACGCGAACAGGCATGCAAGGGCTGCAAAAAGAAACGTCTGGTATTGCCAGCGTCGTAGCAGAGATGCAAACCACAGTTCGTCATGTAGCAGACAGTGCTGATGCGGCGGCGAAAGCGGCAAAGGAATCGGACAGTATCGCAAAAGAAGTGGAAAGCGTGGTTAATAACAGCGTTGTGTCCATACAGCAATTGTCTGAAGGCGTTGAAAAGGCATCCCGCGTACTGCAAGCCTTGGAAAAAGAAACCACGGATGTCGGTAGTATTTTAGATTCGATTCGTGGCATTGCGGATCAAACCAATTTGTTAGCATTAAACGCAGCGATTGAAGCAGCGCGTGCCGGTGAGCAGGGTCGTGGTTTTGCGGTAGTTGCTGATGAAGTTCGTACGCTTGCGCAACGTACTCAAGATTCCACAGAACAAATTCAGGTGATGATTACCCAATTGCAAAAAGGCTCTCAAGATGCCGTGCTGGTTATGGGGGAAAGTAAGCAGCAGGCTGAACAAAGTGTTGCTCAGTCATTAAAAGCAAAAGACGCCTTGTATACGATTACGTCTTCTATGGGGAATATTTCCTCTATGGCGATTGAAATCGCATCGGCAATGGAGCAGCAAGCTGCGGCATCAGAAAACATTGATGGGCGAATTCGCTCTATTCGCGATGAGGCGGAATTGACCAGTGTTAACGCTGAACAGTCAAATGTGGCGGCTAAGCAAGTATTAGGGCAATCGAAAGCGTTGTCTGATCTTATCTCAAGCTTTAAAGTGTAGTTTTAAGGCTCGTTCTTCGTTCTGTCTTTTAGGGTGGCTATTACTAGAGTATCTCCAATAGTCATAACGGATTCTACAGAATAGACAAAGAAAAGCCCGAGTAACACTGTTACTCGGGCTTTTTCATAGCTGTTTACTTAATCAATAAGCTTAAAGCGTTGCTAATGCTGTATTAAATGTCGCACTAGGACGCATGATCTTAGCCACTTCATTTAGATCCATGTGGTAGTAACCAGATAGACCAGAAGGCTTACCTTGTACTGCCGCCAGTTCCGCAACAATCTTATCTTCGTTATCAGCAAGTTGTTTCGCTAGTGGTGCGAATTTCGCTGCTAATGCGGCATCTTCAGTTTGTGCTGCAAGCTCTTGTGACCAGTAAAGTGCTAGGTAGAAATGGCTACCACGGTTATCGATTTCACCCACTTTACGAGACGGTGACTTGTTAGTGTCTAGTAACTTTCCTGTTGCTTTATCTAGGCACTTAGCAAGGATTTTTGCTTTCTCGTTGCTGTGCTTAATGCCAAGCTCTTCAAAAGACACGGCCACAGCAAGGAATTCACCCAGAGAGTCCCAACGAAGGTAGTTTTCTTCCATTAGCTGTTGAACGTGCTTAGGAGCAGAACCGCCCGCACCCGTCTCATACATACCGCCGCCGTTTAGCATGGGTACGATAGACAACATTTTCGCAGACGTGCCCAACTCTAAGATTGGGAACAAGTCAGTCAAGTAGTCACGTAGAATATTACCCGTTACAGAAATGGTGTCTTTACCACGAATGATGCGCTCCATAGAGAAACGGATTGCTTCGTTGTAAGACATGATGCGAATGTCTAGACCCGTTGTGTCATGGTCTTTTAGGTACAATTCAACTTTTTTGCGAAGACCGTTGTCGTGTGGACGAGCCTCTTCTAACCAGAACACAGCCGGTGTGTCAGACTGACGAGCGCGAGTAACGCCTAATTTCACCCAGTCGCGAATGGCCGCGTCTTTGGTTTGGCAAGCGCGCCAGATGTCGCCTTTCTCAACATTGTGTTGCATCAGAACGTTGCCATTTGCGTCTACAACGCGCATAACACCATCGGCCTTCATTTCGTATGTCTTGTCGTGAGAACCGTACTCTTCTGCTTTTTGTGCCATAAGGCCAACGTTTGGCACTGTGCCCATTGTAACAGGGTTGAATGCGCCGTTAGTTTTACAGAAGTTGATGGTTTCTTGGTAGATGCGAGCGTAAGTGCTGTCTGGAATAACGGCTTTCGCATCGTGTGCCTTGCCATCACGGCCCCACATTTTGCCAGAGTTACGGATCATTGCAGGCATAGAAGCATCAACGATAACGTCGCTTGGTACGTGTAGGTTAGTGATGCCTTTGTCTGAATCAACCATGGCTAACTCAGGACGTGTTTTATAAACGTCTTGAATCGCTTGTTTGATTTCTTCTTGCTTTGCTTCAGGAAGTGTTTTGATTTTATCATAAACACTGCCTAAGCCGTTGTTTGGGTTTACGCCGATTTCTTTGAAAAGTTCGCCGTATTTTTCGAATACGTCTTTATAGAAAACCGTGACCGCGTGACCAAATACGATTGGGTGAGACACTTTCATCATGGTGGCTTTTAAATGCACTGACCACATAATGTTGTCTTCTTTCGCTTCTTGTAACGTTGCTTCAAAGAAAGCGCGAAGTTTTGTGCAGCTGATGTTCATGCTGTCTAGGATTTCGCCAGCAAGAAGAGGAAGTGACTTTTTCACTTCAACGGAACCGTCTTTGCCTACGAATTCAATATTAACGGTTTGAGCGGAATCCATTGTTACGGATTGCTCAGAAGAGTAGAAATCGCCATCACGCATGTAATCAACGTGAGAAACCGAAGTTTTGCTCCATTTGCCCATTGAATGAGGGTTTTTGCGAGCGAAGCCTTTTACTGCTGCTGGTGCACGACGGTCAGAGTTACCTTGACGTAGAACAGGGTTTACCGCACTACCAAGCACTTTAGAGTAACGCGCTTGTACGTCTTTTTCTTCGTCAGTTTGTGGGTTTTCTGGGTACTCAGGTAGACCGTAACCTTCCGCGTTCAACTCTTTAATTGTAGCGTTAAGTTGTGGTAAAGATGCACTGATGTTTGGCAGCTTAACAATGTTTGCTTCTGGGTTTGCTGTTAGGTCACCTAGGAATTTTAAGCCGTCTTCCGCTTGTTTGTCCGCTGGAAGTCGATCTGAAAAAGCAGAAATAACACGACTAGCCAAAGAAATGTCTGTCAGTTTTAGTTCGATGTCTGCTTCTTTAGCGAATGCGCCAAAGATAGGAAGTAGAGACGCGGTAGCCAAAGCTGGCGCCTCGTCAGTAAATGTATAGTAAATGGTTTGTTTCGTTGACATGTAATTCCCCTAACATTTTAGGCATTAGCCTATTGAATCGAAGATGACTTTTAGCCGCCATTCCCTAATTTAAACTGCTCTTACAGGTTAACCCGCACAGGTTAAAAATTTGTACAATATACTACCTAAAAAACGAAGGTAGAGATATTGGCTGTCAGATATAGTGGAAATTGATTTCAATTATTGTATTGCTGGCGTTTCGATTTTGGTGATTTTTAAACATAAAAAAGACCCAATATTGGGCCTTTAAAGTATTAACTGCGTGACTCTAATGCAGTCAATAAAGCTTTGCGTTTAAAAATCAAATGCCAGCGTTTTCCACCTAATTGTCGCCATAGCATGGCGGCTCGAATCCCCGACATTAAAATAGCTCGAACTTGATTGGCGACGTGCGGTTGTTGTAAAAACCGGCTGTCTCCGTGAACTTGAATGCGAAAAGATAGCTTGCTCAAGGTGTCTTGGTACATACCAGAAATAGACGCCAACATATTTTCATGGAGAACGCTGTCATAATGCGCTTTTTTCTGCTCGATTTGCCCAATTTTTTGACCAATCAACGACAGCATTTCTGGCGCTTTTGATAACTTGTTTTCTAGATGAATCAGACTCAGAGCGTATCTTAATGTGTCAGGGTTAACGCTGCTGCGTTCTTTTCCTAATGCTTGTTTGGTAATTCGTCTGCCCAGTGCCAGGTTGCTTGAACAATCCCATTGGCCGCCGTAAATGTCTTCTGTAGAGGCCGCATTCACCATTAAAAGGCTCTCTAACAATGGCTGTAAGCTGGCATTGTCAACTTTCCCGGTTTTAGCGAGGACGGCCACGAGCTCAGCGGCTTGGAAAACAGCTGATAGGGCAATGGTTTGCTCTTTTTCTCTGCTACTCACGTTTTCTCTCTTAATAATTACTTGTTAAAGGCGACGTTGATGATGCCGCCACCTAGGCAAATTTCATCTACGTAAAACACAACAGACTGCCCTGGTGTGATGGCTCTTTGTGGTTCGACAAAAGAAACTTCAACACGGCCATCGGCCAGCTCATTAATAGTGCAATCTTGATCCGCTTGGCGGTAACGGCATTTGGCTTTGCACGTCAGTGGGAAAGCAGGTTTTTCTCTCGCTACCCAATCAAAATTGTCAGCAATTAAGTGGGTTTTGAATAAGGATTCATGTTGGCCGCCTTGCGTCACGATCAATACATTGCGCTCTAGATCTTTTTCAACCACATACCATGGATCGTCTGAGTATTTAGCGAGACCGCCAATGCCTAAACCTTGGCGCTGACCAATAGTGTGGTACATCAAACCATGGTGGCGAGCAATTTTGTCACCTTCTAGTGTTTCTATGTCGCCTGGTTGAGCAGGCAAATATTGCTCTAAAAAGTCTTTGAAGCGGCGTTCGCCGATGAAGCAAATACCTGTGCTGTCTTTTTTATTGTGAGTGACCAAACCAAACTCTTCGGCTAAGCGGCGTACTTCTGGTTTTTCTAACTCGCCAACAGGGAACAGTGTTTTGGCAATTTCGTCCTTGCCAACGGCGTATAAAAAATAGCTTTGGTCTTTATTTCCATCCAAGCCTTTTAAAAGAAGAGGCTGTCCATCTTTTTCACCACGACGAACGTAGTGGCCGGTGGCGATGTAATCGGCATTAAGCGCCATGGCGTATTCTAAGAAGGCTTTAAATTTGATTTCTTTGTTGCACAAAATGTCAGGGTTTGGCGTCCGTCCCGCTTTGTATTCGGCCAGAAAATGTTCGAAAACGTTGTCCCAGTATTCTGCAGCGAAGTTCGCCGTGTGCAGCTTGATGCCTAACTTATCGGATACGGCTTGTGCATCGGCCAAGTCGTCTTTGGCGGTGCAATACTCTGTGCCATCGTCTTCGTCCCAGTTTTTCATGAAAAGACCTTCAACCTGATAACCCTGTTGCATCAAGATAAGTGCAGATACAGAGGAGTCGACACCGCCGGACATACCGACAATGACTTTTTTGGAGCTGTTTGCGTTATTCGCAATAGGGCTTTCTTTCATGTGCTGTGATTTCTCGACTGTTATATTCGCGAAGCGAAGAGGCATGGCCTCAGATAAATTAAATGTCCGTTATTGTATCACTTTCTTGATCTAGGCACAGGCCGAAGAAATTGATTCGATACAAAAGATAAAGGGATAATGGGGTTGTTAAATGAATCTTCAATACAGGTTTTAATTAATGGGCTGCGATGGGGGAGTGCCATAATTTCTTCGTAGCTTAACCAATGGCTTGAAACAATGTCGTCATCGAGCGGTTCGTGGGTTTCGTTCATGGCCTCGCACAATACGCACAGGCGATGATAGGTATCTGCGCCTTCGAAAGGGGTGAAAGCGTACATGCCAAGCAGGCCGATAGGTTTCACTAGCCAGCCTGACTCCTCTTTTGCTTCGCGAACAACCGCGTCTAAAACGCTTTCGTTATTTTCGACGTGGCCGGCTGGCTGGTTTAGGACTAGGTTTCCGTCTTGCCATTCCTTCACCATGAGATACTTTGTTTCCTTGGTGTCTTTGTTGACCTTTCTCACTAGGGCGGCGACGGTTAGGTGAGGCAGCCTTTCTCTTTCTTTGTTCTTCAAACTGAGTGACCTCTTTAAGTAGGTTGTCTGTTGGTTCTATGTAGTTCCACTCGCCGATGGCTGTATTATCTAAAGTGTAGGGTCCAATGGCGTAGCGAATCAGTCGCAATGTAGGAAAGCCGACAGCCGCGGTCATTCGGCGAACTTGTCGGTTTTTACCCTCGCGGATTTGCAGTGATAACCAGCTCGTCGGGATGTTTTCTCTATGGCGAACTGGGGGAACTCTTTCCCATATGTCTGGTTCTGTCATGCGTTCTGCTTGGGCGGGTTTGGTCAGGCCATCTTTTAACTCAACGCCTTGTCTTAGTTTTGCTAATGCTTCATCAGAAATATCGCCTTCCACCTGAACCCAGTAGGTTTTGGGGAGTTTAAAATCTGGAGAGGCAATGATGTGTTGTAATGCCCCTTGATTCGTTAGCAGTAAAAGGCCTTCTGAGTCAAAATCTAGTCTTCCAGCGGGGTAAAACTCAGGGACATTAATGTACTGAGCAAGGGTGGTTTTATCGCCTTCAGCAGAGAACTGGCTGAGTACACGAAAGGGCTTGTTAAAGAGAAGTAAATTTGAGGGCATGAGTTCTGCAAAGGTTTTTGATGTGGTACGAAGTAAAAAAAGAGCCGAGTTGGCTTATCTTACTCCCCCTAAATGAGAGAGTAAGATACCAAATTTGTCCTTGGATAGCGACGTGGCTGGCGGTTATGCGAGCTGAGTTTTCTTAATGTTTTCGGTTGCATCCTCTTGATTTGAGACGGTGGGGTTGATTTCAATTGCGTGTAACCCTCTTTCGCCTGGTTCCACATCAAATGTGACAGCTTGTCCAGCTTTTAAGGTTTTATAGCCTTCAACATTGATGGCAGAATAATGAATAAATAAGTCTTCATTAAAATCCTCAGAGACAATAAATCCGTATCCTTTCGCATTGTTAAACCACTTCACTGATCCATGATGCATGAGCCACTCCTTATCCACTCAGAACATTGTTTGCCCTGTATCGGGCGGTTTAAAGTAAAATATAGTCCGGATAGCGTAGATTGCTAAATAGGTGCAAATTGTTTTTAAAGAATCAATGCTAGAATTTTACTCATAAACATTGATTGCACATTTGATCACCCCAATAAAGAGCGTAGAAGCCCTTTTGGCATTTGTAAAATCCAAGTGGTAATCTGTTTTGCATTAGCAGACGTACATAATGTTGTATAAATACGCCGCAATGTGTCTTATCTGGCAGATTGCGTGAAAAATTGTAGCCTCAGAGGCGTGGAATGATTGTAGATCAACAAATTAGACTAGTATCAGAAGATGACGAACAGCATGGGCATTCCAGTATTGCGATTGCACCGGAAGAAACGGAACTAAAACCGCCTTCTATGTATCAAGTGGTGCTGTTCAATGATGACTATACGCCAATGGATTTTGTCGTATTTGTGTTACAAAGGTTTTTTTCTATGGATGGGGAGAAGGCTAATCAGGTAATGTTAGAAGTACATATGAAAGGGAAAGGCGTTTGTGGAATTTATCCCTTTGATATTGCTGAAACGAAAGTAGCAATGGTACAACAGTTCGTGGAACAAAATGAGCACCCCTTAATGTGTGACCTACAAAAGGTCGACTGATTCAGAGTGAGGGAATAGCAATGTTAGATAAAGAACTAGAGCAAACCCTGAATACGGCTTTCAAAGCGGCGCGAGACAAGCGCCATGAATTCATGACGGTGGAGCATTTACTACTTGCTCTTATTGAAAACGGCGCTGCTTCAAGCGTCCTTAAAGCATGCGGTGTGAATTTAGACACCCTAAGTAAAGAACTCGAGGAGTTTGTAGACAGTACAACGCCTCTTATTCCTGAAGACGACGAAGAACGTGAAGTTCAACCTACTTTAGGGTTCCAGCGTGTATTGCAGCGCGCTGTTTTTCATGTGCAATCCTCTGGAAAACGCGAAGTAACTGGTGCGAACGTGCTTGTGGCGATTTTTAGCGAACAAGAAAGTCAGACTGTCTACTTATTAAAGCGACATGGTGTGGCGCGTATTGATGTTGTGAACTACGTCGCGCACGGTATTTCCAAAACAGGCGATGCATCATCTCAAGACTTGGATCACGAGGATGAGGCAGAAGATACTGCCACTGCGCCACTGCAAAAATTTGCCACCAACCTTAATGAAGAAGCCAAAGCAGGGAAAATAGACAAGCTGATTGGCCGTGAATACGAAGTTGAGCGAGTGATACAAACATTGTCTCGTCGTCGTAAAAATAACCCTCTTTTGGTGGGTGAATCGGGTGTGGGTAAAACGGCCATCGCAGAAGGTTTGGCTAAGCGAATTGTTGACGGTCAAGTGCCGGATGTTATCGCGGATGGCGTTGTTTATTCCTTGGATTTGGGGGCGTTATTAGCAGGCACTAAATATCGTGGTGATTTTGAAAAACGCCTAAAGCAATTGCTTGGTGAGCTGAAAAAGCTTCCAAACGCGATACTGTTTATTGATGAAATTCATACCATTATTGGGGCTGGCGCCGCATCGGGTGGTGTTATGGATGCTTCTAATCTGCTTAAGCCCGTCTTGAGTTCAGGTGGTTTGCGTTGCATTGGCTCAACAACGTTCCAAGAGTTTCGTGGTGTGTTTGAAAAAGATCATGCGTTGGCGCGTCGTTTCCAAAAAATCGATGTGAACGAGCCGAGTGTGGATGACACATACCAGATTCTGAAAGGCATCATCGGGGCGTTTGAAGAGCACCATAAAGTGAAGTACGAAGAGCCAGCGTTGTTGGCTGCTGCAGAGCTTGCTCAGCGTTATGTAACTGATCGTCATATGCCAGATAAGGCGATTGACGTTGTGGACGAAGCGGGTGCGTATCAGCGGCTGCAGCCGGAAGATAAACGTAAAGCGGTGATCACGGTCGCGGATATTGAAGATATCGTTTCCAAAATCGCGCGAGTGCCAGTAAGGGCGGTAAACTCTGATGATAGACAAGTACTGTCTAATCTTGAGCGAAACCTGAAAATGGTGGTGTTCGGGCAAGACAATGCCATTGATTCTTTATCCGCTGCGATCAAATTATCTCGTGCTGGCTTGAAGGCAGAACAAAAACCGATAGGTTCTTTCCTTATGGCAGGCCCAACAGGGGTTGGTAAGACGGAAGTTACTAAGCAGCTTGCGAAACAGTTGGGGCTTGAGCTTATCCGCTTTGATATGTCTGAGTACATGGAGCGTCATGCGGTGTCTCGATTGATTGGTGCGCCACCAGGGTATGTTGGTTTTGATCAAGGTGGTTTGCTAACAGAGGCAGTGACGAAGAACCCTCATAGTGTCGTGCTGTTGGATGAGATTGAAAAAGCTCACCCAGAAGTCTTTAACTTGCTTTTGCAAGTGATGGATCATGGTACCTTGACGGATAATAACGGACGCAAGGCGGATTTCCGTAACGTGATCTTAGTGATGACATCCAACGCTGGGGCAGAAGAACTGGCTCGACGTTCAATTGGATTCTCTAGTCAGGACAACTCAACCGACGGTATGGAGGTGATTAATCGAACCTTTACGCCTGAATTTAGAAACCGCCTAGACGCTGTGATTCAGTTTCAGCAACTGGATGAACGTATTATTTTCAATGTGGTTGATAAGTTCTTGGTGGAGCTGCAGGCGCAACTAGACCCTAAAGGTGTCCTACTGGAAGTATCGGATACGGCAAGAGGCTGGTTGGCGAATAAAGGCTATGATCGTCAAATGGGTGCTCGTCCAATGGCGCGAGTGATTCAGGAGCATCTTAAAAAACCGCTCGCAGACCAAATTTTATTTGGCGACCTGCATGATGGTGGACACGTCAAAGTGGCGTTGGATGAAAAGAGTGATGAACTTAAGTTCGAGGTGATTAAAGAGGCTGTTGTTCATTAAACTGTCACAAAACGAACTCCGTCGATCTTGTGGGTCGTGATTAGCGCGTCAAGGTTTTTGGTTTAGTGTTATCGGTCTTTTGACGGCCTAAAGGCCGACCTACAGGTATTAGCGACATAAAAAAACCGGACAGGGTCCGGTTTTTTTATGTCATTCATTTAAATAGCGTGTATTACGCTGTTTAAATTAACGTGCGCGGTAAACAATACGGCCTTTTGAAAGGTCGTAAGGTGTTAGTTCCACTTTTACCTTGTCGCCAGTCAAAATACGAATGTAGTTTTTACGCATTTTACCAGAGATATGTGCAATCACGACATGCCCGTTTTCTAATTCGACGCGGAACATGGTGTTAGGCAACGTATCAATGATAGTGCCTTCCATTTCTAAGCCTTCTTCTTTTGCCACAATGTGTGTCCTATAGTGTTAACTTACTATTGTTTAGTAGACGCCGACCTGCAACAGTGAAGGTCTGCAGACGAAGAAAAAGAGGTTTTTCTTGGCCGATTGAGCGCTAAATATCTAATTGATGATTGTGTATTTAGCGACGTCTGAATTTTGATCGAGCGTATTTTGCCTAAAAATGCAGCGTAAGGCAAACCTAGTTGCACGGTTAAGGTGTCTATTTTTAATCTAGATCGGCTGTTTTTCTGGATTATTGCCCATCTTAATCAGGTAAGCGTTCTTTTTAATGTTAGGTATGAGTTGTTCTAAAGCGGCGCAGAATTGAACGCGGGGATGCTATTCGCACCAAGCGTTAACAAGTGGTCTGACTCCACTTGGCAGTCTATCAGTTTGATGTTGCTGTTTTTGCTGAGGTCGCAAAAAGTTTTGAGCGCAATTTTTGATGCATTTGGCACCAACGAAAACATGGATTCACCAAAAAACATATTTCCCATGGCCACGCCATAAAAGCCACCAACCAGCTTATTGTCTAGCCAGACTTCTATTGAATGGGCGTAGCCTAATTTGTTTAATTTTGTATACGCCTTCTTAATGTCCTCTGAAATCCACGTGCCTTCTTTGTCGGCTCGCAGCGCTGAACAATGCCCGATGACAGATTCAAACGCCTGATTCACCGAAAAACACCAACTTTGCTTCTTTAAGGCCTTTTTAAGGGACTTAGCGGTATGGAAATCGTTTGGTGACAAAACGCATCTTTCTTCAGGGTGCCACCACAAAATAGGATCTGGATCACTAAACCATGGGAAAAAGCCTTTACTGTAGAGATGAAGTAATCGGGTTGTGCTTAAATCTCCCCCAATTGCTGACAAGCCTTCTGGGTCTTGTAACGCTTTTTCTGGGTTAGGGGTGTCGTACGGTGACTCGGAAAGCAATATTAGCTCATGTGGCTCGTTATTTGCTGAGGAAGGCATAGTGTTTCGGTTGTCCTAAGGCGATCGCGAAATGGTCTGTCAATTATAGTTTTTTTGGGCTGAAAAACTATCCTCAGAAAATTTTTGCAGAAAACACTAAAGAAAAAAACCGTATACCGATATGAAAAGTAAGGAAGAAAAGGTATTCGACTTGCGACTTGTTGACACAATGTTATGCTTAATTCGTTACATTGTGCATGAAAAATCGATTTTTTTTGTTCTTTGATGTCCTGGTTGAGTGTTTTTCACTCAAAAAAGGGGGCAAAATGAAAAAAGAGAAAAAAGTGCAAGGAGTGCTTGACCAGTAATGGAAAACTTGGTTTTAATCGATGCAGTCCTAAACGGTAGTTCGAAAAGATCATTGAATACGGTGTTGGGAACTACAGATAATTTGCTTTTTGGCAATTGTCACAAAAGTGAAACTGATCGGTTTTAAGATACACGAGTCGTTGATTTAACAACGTTTCTTGGTTAGACGAAAATCAGTCAAAAGGTCTACAAGACCACATAATATAATATAAAGGGGAATCTTGAATGAAAGCGATTAAACTTGCTTCTGTGTTTGCGGTATCTGCTGTTGCTGCTGCCGTTTCTACTGCTACTTTTGCTGCTGATGCAATCATCACTGGTAATGCTGGCATTGAATATGTAACTAATGATAATGGCACTAGCGAACTTAGTGGTACAAATGAAGGTGAACTAGAGCTTCAAATTGATACTGGTATTGTTTACGCTGAACTTGAATTTGCAACTAACGGCGGTACTGCTGAAGCTGGTGAAGGCGTAGATATCGGTCTTGAGAAATTGTACGTAAAACAAGGTGCAGTTTCTTTCGGTCGCTTCGACGGTACTGTAGCGACTGGCTCTTTCATGGGTATGGATGAGTACTACGGTGGTGTTGATCTAAGTACTTCTGGTGATACTGA
>NZ_JAODTL010000026.1 GCF_026191375.1 Marinomonas pontica
TCGCCTTTCGTGCGCCTCTTGCCCGATGTTCCTATGGACGGCGGGGATTTGAATCCGTTATTGCAGGACGTTGGTTTGATTGTTCATCCGCCTGTGCTGTATATGGGCTATGTTGGGTTTTCTGTGGCATTTGCTTTTGCGGTAGCGGCTTTGATTACGGGGAATCTGAATGCTTCATGGGCGCGTTGGGCGAGGCCTTGGACAGCCGTTTCATGGGCATTTTTGACGCTGGGCATAACGCTTGGTAGCTGGTGGGCCTACTACGAATTAGGTTGGGGAGGTTGGTGGTTTTGGGATCCTGTTGAAAATGCGTCGTTTATGCCTTGGTTAGCCGGAACGGCGTTATTGCATTCGCTTGCGGTTACAGAAAAGCGCGGTGTCTTTAAAAGTTGGACTGTATTGTTGGCTATTTTTACCTTTAGCCTGTCGTTGTTGGGGGCATTTTTAGTGCGTTCTGGCATTTTAACGTCGGTGCATTCTTTTGCGGCGGACCCTACGCGAGGGGCGTTTATTCTTGCGTTATTATTGATTCTGGTTGGCGGCAGTTTATTGTTGTATGCGGTGCGTGCCGCAGAGGTGCGATCTAGCGTGTCATTTGGCGCAACAGGGCGAGAAGCGTGGTTGTTGCTGAATAATATTTTGTTGACGGTTTTAACGTTAACTGTCTTGTTGGGCACGTTATACCCATTGATTTTTGATGCATTTGGTTTGGGGAAAATATCGGTCGGTGCTCCGTACTTTAATACCGTGTTTACTCCTATTGCCTTGTTGTTGATTATCTTTATGGCCATTGGGCCTTTGTCAAAGTGGCATCATACGTCGTTTCGGGTGCTGGCAATCCGTTGCGCCGTTGCAGCCGGTTTGTCGGTTATCAGCTCTGGTCTGCTGGTCTATTGCTATGACTTTGAGGGGATGGCTTGGTTGAGCTTGGGAGTGGTGCTTTGGGTTGTGTTTTTATCTTTCGCTGATTGGTATAGCAAGGTGTCTGCTGGGACAAAGGGCATCATTCCTCGGGCTCGATTATTGCCCCGCAGTTATTACGCTATGTTACTGGCGCATCTTGGTATGGCTGTGACGTTGGTGGGGGTTGTGTTAGTCAGTGTGAATAGTCATGAATCTATGTTGCGATTGGCTCCTGGAGAGCGCGCCAATGTGGCCGGTTATGAGTTTCAATTTGATCGAATGGAGCAAATAGCAGGCCCGAACTATGTTGCAAGTCGAGGCTGGTTTACGGTGTATAAAGCGGGGGTAAAAGTTGTGACACTTCATCCTGAAAAACGCTTCTTTTCGACTCGCCAGCAAGTCATGACCGAAGCGGCGCTGGACGCTGGGTTTACACGTGATTTATACCTGTCGTTAGGAGAACAGCTTGATCAATCTGCATGGGGCGTTCGTATTTATGTGAAGTCGTTTGTGCGTTGGATATGGTTGGGAGGGTTGTTAATGGTGGTGGGTGGTTTGTTGGCAGCCGTGGACAAACGCTACCGAAAACGGGCAGGTGTTTAGTGATGCGTAAAATAGTATTGTTTTTCCCGCTGTTGATGATGTTGGTATTGGGTGGTGTTTTTTATTTGCAATTGGGCAAAGATGCTCAATACATGCCTTCAGCATTAGTTGGCAAAGCGGTGCCAGATTTTAGTTTGCTGTCTTTGCAAGATGATCGTGTTGTGACCAAACACGATTTACCGAGCGGCCCGTATTTGCTTAATTTTTGGGGAACATGGTGCCCAGCTTGTCATGTAGAACACCCCTTTCTAATGGAACTGGCGGCATCTGGTGTGACGGTTGTCGGGGTGGATTACAAAGATCAAAAGGCACAGGCGGAGCAATGGTTACAGGAAAAAGGTAACCCTTATGCGTTGGTATTAATGGATGAAATGGGCTTTTTTGGGGTGGATCTTGGGGTAACTGGCGCTCCAGAAACGTTTGTGGTGAGTCGTGATGGTATCGTGCAATATCGACACCAAGGCGTGATTAATGCGCAAAATTGGCCTGAAATCAGAGGTTATATGAAATGACCATCGTGAAGTGTGTTGTTCTTTTTGTGGCATGGTTGTGTGCTTTTCCTCTTTTGGCTGAGGAGCAAATGACGTTTAGTTCACCTCTCAATAAAGCGCGTTATCAAAGTTTGGTCGAAGAATTGCGCTGCCCTAAATGCCAGAACCAAAACTTGGCGGACTCTGGCGCTGGGATTGCTGTTGATCTTCGAGAATTGGTTTATCGAATGATTGAGCAAGGTAAGACAGATCAAGAAGTGGTGGATTATATGGTGGCACGCTATGGAACTTTTGTTTTATATCGTCCGCAACATTCTACCGGGACGTTTTTGCTTTGGTATGGCCCGTTTATTTTGCTTGGACTTGGCGCGTGTGCGTTTACTCTGGTGATCATGATGAATCGTAAACGACGAGGGCGCGCTTCGTGATCTTTGCCTATGGGGTAATGCTCAGCATATTGGTGTTGAGTGTGGTGTTTCTTTTTGCGTCTCTGTCGTTTCGATCAACGCATTTTTCTAACCAAAAGAGCGAGCAAGAAAAGCAAACTTTTGCCACCGTTCGTCGACAGGAAATCGCGGAAGAGGTGGAGTGTGGTCGCTTAACCCTTGTGGAATCGAATCAGCTTCTGCGTGATGTTGATGAGGAAGCGAAAGCGCCTATCTCTGAATCTCGTCGTATCCGTTCGGACATTGGTTTTGCTCGTTGGGTGCTGCTAGGTGGAATGTCACTGGCCATTTTAGGCAGCGTGAGCCTGTATCAGTGGATGGGTTATTCAAAGGAAGTTATTTTTACACAAGATTTGCAACACCAGCGTCTGACTCCTGGCAAAATCACACATTTTCTAAGGTATCGCAGTGAACGCTATGATCGAGTAGAAGACTGGTATTATTTAGCCACGGATTATGTCAGCTCAAAACGCTATAAAGAAGCCACTTTGGCGTTTGAAAAAGCCTTGGAAAAGCTTCCTATTGATGCGGAGAACCGAGTAAATCTACTGGTGGAATACGCTCAAGCCATTTTTTATGCGAATGACAACCACGCTACGCAAAAAATGTCAGAAGTTGTAGACGCCATTTTGCGAGTCGACCCAACTCAAGCCACCGCATTAGATTTAAAAGGTGTGGCTGAGTTTGCCAAACAAAACTATCTGGGGGCAGTGTTGGCGTGGCAAGAGGCCATTCGCTACAGCAACCATTCCGCCGAGCGACTGGCGTTGCTGTCTGCCATTTCTCAAGCTCGTAAAATGGGAGAGATTGATTATCAAGACGTTGCGCCTATTATTACTGATCAAATCGCGGTAAAAGTGGTGTGGGATGACCGTAAACTTACTTGGCAACCGGATGACGTGTTATTGGTCTATGCTGTAGTCGATGGACAAAAAATGCCTGTGGCGATCCAGCGAGTGTTTCCCGAAGATTTAGGTCAGCCGATCTTGCTCACAAACCTTGATTCACTGATGCCGACGATCAGTTTAGCGCAAGCAAAACGTGTTGATCTGATTGTTAAGTTGGCCAATGTGAATGACAATGATCTGACAAAAGGCCAAATTATTGGTATGAAACGGAATTTATTAGTGAATCGTAAAGAGATTTTCGCAATCAACGTAGCCTTGTAATTGAATCCTAAGGCGCTTCGTTTGATAATACTGTCAACATTAATTGATGCAATTCGGAATATGCAATGGAATTTAGCTTACGTGAATGGCTGATCTTGATTGGGGTCGTCATTATTGTCGTTATTCTCATAGATGGATTTCGTCGATATAAAAAAGGGCAAGAGTTTACTCAAGCCGATGAGCGCTTTACGGAAGAGGACGAATCCGATGAGGGACTCGTTCGACAAGGGCCTCCTGTTGGTTACAGTAAAGTGGCCATGAGTGACCGAGCAAGTTCGCCACAAGACCCGATTACCAACGCGTTCGAAAATGCTCGAAAGACAGTGAAACTTCCTCTTACGGATGTTCCGCATAAGGTAGACTCTGGCCCGGAATTGCATCGTGGCGAAGAAATGTACCTTGATGAATTGGCTACGTTAGTGCCGGAACGTGATTTCGGTGATTCGGCCGTGTCGGAGCAAAACTATTCTGATGATGGCTTTTATGAGCAGGATGAGTTGGATCTGGACTTCGTGGCCGATTCTGCCAATCAATATGCTGAACATGCAGAAGAAGATTACGAGCGTAACTATTCCGAAGTCGATATTGGTCAAGTTACACCGAATGGTGTGATAGAAGACATCGATAAAGACGATCAGGACGAAGGTGACATTGCTGAAATTGAAGAAGTGATTGTGATCAATATTTTCGCTCCAGAGAATGAAAGCTTTTCTGGAATGGAGCTGCTTCAATTGATTTTGAATTGTGGTATGCGATACGGCGAAATGGATATTTTCCACCGACATGAAGACGGTTTTGATCGCGGTCGAGTGCAGTTTAGTATGGCGAATGCCATTGAACCGGGCACCTTTGATTTGGATACGATGGGTGAAAGTGATTGCCCAGGTGTGAGCTTCTTTATGGGGTTACCAGGCCCCAAAAACAGCATGAAAGCGTTCGACTTTATGCTTGAGACAGCTCAGACCTTGGTTCGTAATTTGGGGGGAGAATTACGCGATGAAGGCCGCACCCCAATGAGCGACCAAACGATAGCCCATTGCCGTCAACGAATACGCGACTTTGAGCGTCGTCGGTTGATGCGTAACAAACAATAAGATGAATCAAGGCCCCAAGGGGCCTTGATTGTTTTGGATAGAATATTTCACGTTTTAGAGTTTACCTATGAGCCAAGCAACAAACATGACGCATCAGCAAATGCTGGATTTAATTCAGCAGCTTAATGACTACAGCTATGCCTATCATGTGAAAGACGATCCCCTTGTTCCTGATGCTGTGTACGATCGTGATTATCGTCAGCTTCAAAATATAGAAGCAGAACACCCTGAGTGGATTCAAGAAGATTCACCCACTCAACGAGTCGGTGAAAAACCGGACAGTGGTTTTGCCAACGTGCCTCATACGGTTCCCATGTTGTCATTGGACAATGCTTTTGATAACGAGTCCTTGTCTGATTTTGATCAGCGTATTCGAAAACTGATTCATGCTGAGCAGGTTACGTATTGTTGTGAGCCTAAGCTGGATGGCTTAGCAATCAGTCTTCGATACGAAAATGGTCGTTTAATTCGCGGTGTTACCCGCGGCGATGGATTGTCGGGTGAGGACATTACCTCGAATATCAAAACGATTTATTCCGTACCGTTAAAGCTTCGAACTGAAACACCACCTGCTGTATTAGAAGTGCGCGGTGAAATTTATATGCCAAAGGAAGGGTTTGAAAAACTGAACGCATTGGCGGCTGAGCAAGGTGAAAAAACCTTTGTTAATCCTAGAAATGCGGCCGCAGGCAGCTTACGTCAGCTTGATCCAAAAATAACGGCCAAACGTCCCCTTGTTATGTGTGCGTATTCTATTGGTTATGTCGAAGAATGGGAGCAGCCAGAGAGTCATTACGAAGGTCTGCTGCAATTGAGTGAGTGGGGGTTTCGAACCAATGACCTAATGGCAAAAGCCGAAGGGGCGCAAGGCTGTATTGATTATTACGAAATGCTAAATGAAAAGCGTGCCGATTTGTCTTATGACATCGATGGCATCGTGTACAAAGTGGATCGTATCGCGTTGCAGAATCAATTGGGCTTTATTGCGCGTGCGCCGCGTTGGGCCATCGCAAGAAAATTTCCTGCTCAGGAAGAAATGACACGGATAACGGGCGTAGACTTTCAGGTTGGTCGTACTGGCGCCATAACACCTGTAGCACGCTTAGAGCCTGTGTTTGTCGGCGGGGTGACAGTGTCGAATGCGACTTTGCACAACAAAGATGAAATTGACCGTTTAGGTGTGAAAATAAACGACTATGTGATTGTTCATCGTGCGGGGGACGTGATTCCTAAAGTGGTGCAAGTTGTGCTAGATAAACGCCCCGAAGACGCAACCGACGTGGTGTTTCCTGAGGCGTGCCCTGTTTGTGGGTCTGATTTAGAACAAGTCGAAGGCGAGGCCATTATTCGTTGTACGGGCGGCTTGGTCTGCGGTGCGCAGCTGAAGGAATCTCTAAAGCATTTTGTTTCTCGAAAGGCCATGGACATTGATGGTCTTGGCGATAAATTGATAGAACAATTAGTGGATAATGAATTGGTGAAAACCCCAGTTGATATCTTCACCTTGCATGAGAAGAAAGACGCTTTGCTTGCCATGGAGCGGATGGGACAAAAATCTGTCGAGAAGCTGCTAGCGTCTATTGAAACGGCTAAAAGCACACAATTTAATCGATTTATTTATGCGTTGGGTATTCGTGAAGTGGGAGAGGCAACGGCGCGCGCACTAACCAGCTACTTTATAGAGTTGGACGTTCTTATGGCGGCAGACCAAGAGGCCTTGGTCGAAGTGGAAGATGTGGGGCCGGTTGTGGCGCAGCATGTGCGGCTGTTTTTTGAGCAGGAACTGAATAGGGACACCATTCTTGGCTTATTAAACGCCGGTGTTATCTGGGAGACAAAACAGTCCGTGTCTGCGGATGACTTGCCTCTTTCTGGCAAAACCTATGTGGTAACCGGTTCGTTAAGTCAGTTCAGCCGTGATCAGGTCAAAGACAAGCTTCAAGCGCTAGGTGCAAAAGTGAGTGGTTCGGTTTCGGCCAAAACCGATTGTTTGGTGGCGGGTGAAAAGGCTGGTTCGAAACTCGCAAAAGCACAATCACTCAATGTGCCTGTCATAGATGAGACTGGAGTAATCGATTTACTTACTCAGTATGGAGCAATTTAAGTGGACACGTTGATTCCTTACGACTCTCTGGCTGCTGAGACATTAGAAGCGATTTTAGATGACATTGTGTCTCGGGATGGTACGGATTATGGCGACTATGATTTGTCTGTCGCGCAGAAGCGGGAACAAGCGTTGCGATTTTTGCGAAAAGGCGAAGCGGTACTGTTATTCGATACTGAGAGTGAAACCATCAAAATGGTACTAAAAGAAGCGCTTAGCCATTACGACCTTTTGTAAGGTGTAATGGCTAGGAGTGATTACTTCGCGCAATCACGTAAACAGTGATTGATGTTGTGATCCATGATAAGCGCCGGTTCTTCTTCGGTGTTTCGTCCTACTACTTTTGCCGGAACGCCAGCCACCGTGGTGTGGTGTTCAACGGCTTCGAGCACCACACTACCAGCACCAATTTTTGCGCCGACTCCCACTTCAATATTTCCTAGAATTTTGGCGCCTGCTCCAATAAGAACACCTGAGCGTATCTTAGGATGACGATCACCATGCTCTTTCCCAGTACCACCCAGTGTGACGGACTGTAAGATTGATACATTGTCTTCAATGACACAGGTTTCGCCGACAACAAGCCCTGTTGCATGGTCTAACATGACGCCACAACCAATCGTGGCGGCTGGGTGAATGTCGACACTGAACACCATCGACATTTGACCTTGTAAGTAGAGGGCCAGGCTCTTGCGATTGTTCTTCCATAGCCAATTTGCAACGCGATACGTTTGCAGTGCATGAAAACCTTTAAAGAAGAGCAGTGGCGTGGTGAAGGTGTCACATGCCGCGTCACGCTCTTTTATCGCTAAAATATCTTGCTCGATTTGTCTGACAATGCCAGAGTGGGTGTCTGCCATGGCTTCTTCAAACACCTCGCGTAATACCATTGCAGGGATCGAGATGCTGTCGAGTTTGCTGGCAAGTAAAAAACTTAATGCCGAACACAATGATTCATGACGTAAAATAGTAGTATTGAAGTAACTGGCTAAAATAGGTTCGTCTTGTGCAAGCTTTTCCGCTTCTGCTTGCAAAGACTGCCAGAGATTGTCAGAAGTCACGGCATGATGCATTGTAGTACTCAAGGGGTATTCACCTATATTGATTCATGTTTAGAATGTAGGTTATAGGGTTAGGGTTAAACAATACAAGGGGTAATAGAAATATTGCCTAAGAAAGATGGAGATAACATGTCTAAGAAGAGACGTTGCTGATGCGTTGCATATTTTTTATGAATTGAATGAAGCGTTTTCCGATGCGTATTGGGAAACGAATGATATTAATCAAAAAGACCGTTTTTTTGCAATGAAGGGCATTTTACAAGACGAGCTTGATGAGCTACACAAACTCAGCCTTCAGGATCATGTGTATCCTTATGAGCCTATCAATCCCAGTTTATTGCAATTGAGTGATCAGTTACGCGGTTTGCTTCCAGAGTTGAATCATTATGTTTTCCGGCCTCAAACGTCTAACCGTTTTGTTGAATTGATTCCAAGTGCTTGCGCTTTGTTTGAATCATAAAGCACGGTAAGAAAACTGCATTGAAACGATTTACGCGGCTTCAATGCAGTAAGCTGGCCTTTATTGACTGCGCTTTAGGTCTCGAATCACAAAGCGACTTGGGTGCAATTTGTGGCTTACGGTCTGTTCTAAAGGGGAAGGTGTACCCAGAATCAAGCTGGCAATATATTGGCCACTTAATGGCGTGGATATTAACCCTCTTGAGCCATGACCGATATTTAAATAGAGCTGTTGAATGGGTTCTGCTGTTTCGTTCGACTTCCATTTCGCATTTTTTTGCAATGCGGCGTAAGCCTCCTGATACACTCTTTCTGTCTGAACGGGTCCTACAATTGGCGTATAGTCAGGAACCGCACAACGGAATGACACGCGTCCACCGCAATCTTCAGTCTTAAACGTGTCTTTTGGCAATATCAGCAAGCTTTCCAAAATAGCTAGGTTACGTTTATGCCCCTCTTCCCTTACTTGGTCATCTTGATCTTTTAGATCGTAAGTAGAACCAAAATGCAGTAATCCATTTATCGATGGCGATACATAACCAAAATCACACAATACTTTTTGGAAGTGCAGCTTGTCGATTGGTTCTCCAATGCGTTGACAGGCCTCTTTCGCATTATCCATCGTGGTATACGACACTTGACCACGAATGGGGTAGTCGGGTGTGTTGGGCGTTATATTGAGTGCTTTGGTGTCGTTGGCCGTGCAGAGTACAACGTGTGAAAAATGCACTTCCTCGCCTTTTGATACGGCGTTCCAGCCAACCGTTTTTCCATTGTCTTTAACCGGTGTAAGCGCTTCTAAAGGGTTATTGAGGTTTACGGTAATGTTGTCATGAGACAGCAACTTTTCACAAAGTGACGTTAATACAACCCAACCAGATAAAGGTAAAAATAGGCTTCCTTTTCTGTCTTTTGATGCTTGTAGAATGCTGTCTGGATAAAGTTTGTCTTGTAATAACTTTTCAAAACGTCCGGCTTCTTTATCGTTTTTGGGTATTTGTATTAGCCCACATTGATCCCAGAATTCGTTGTTTTTATCGAGCCTTGAGTACAGGTCTGCAGCACGCAAGTAGGCTGATAGGTAAAAGCGGTTAACCGGCGTATCTTGTGATGCCAGCTTTGGGTACAGCATTCCTTGAGGATTGCCCGATGCGCCACAGGCAATATGACTGCCTTTTTCCCAGACTGTCACTTTAATACCCTGATTGGCCAGTGCGAAGGCGGTATTGGCACCTGCTAGTCCTGCACCCACTACAAGGACATTACTGACGTTTGAGTGGGTGTTTTGTCGAAGGTTAAACCAAGATTGCCCTTGTGACATGCGCTCAGTCAGTGGGGCGACATTCTGATTTAATTCGCCAACGGACATTTCTCTTTTTTGACCGAACCCTTTTACTTTTCTAACATCAAAACCGACGTTTTTCAGCCCTCTGCGAACAATACCGGCGGCGGTAAACGTCGAGAATGTTGTGCCTTGGTGGCTCAGTCGATGAATGTGTTTGAAAAGATTGTCTGACCACATTTCTGGGTTTTTACTAGGAGCAAAACCGTCAAGAAACCAAGCATCGACATCGGCATCTAACGCTTCAAATCCGTCTTCTGCTTCACCAAACCACAACAATAGCTGAATGCGTCCTTGTTCTAGCTCTATGCGATGAAAGCCATGACACACAACGGGGTAGGCGTCGATGAGTTGTTGACTGAAATGCTGTAACGACGGCCACATTTTTAAGGCCGCAGCGAGCGTTTGCTTGCTTAAAGGGTATTTTTCAACAGAAATAAAGTGCAGCTGTTTGTCGGACGGAGCTTCGTTAAGAAACGCTTGCCATGTGCAAAGGAAATTCAAACCAGTACCAAAGCCTGTTTCGGCAATCACAAACGCCCTGTTGGGCATGGAAGCCCAACGGTCAAACAGTTGGTTATTCTTTAGAAATACATGGCGCGTTTCTTCTAGCCCAGACTCTTTGTCGAAGTAAACATCATCGAATTGGTTTGAATGAGGTGCGCCGTCTTCTCCCCAACTCAGTCCGGGTGTTTCTAATTGATAGCTAGTTAACACGTGAAACGCTCTTGATCGTAACCGGCGTGGTTGGCACATTTTGGTAGGGACCTACGTTTGACGTTGTTACTGCGGCAATAGCGTCAACCACATCCATACCAGAAATGACATGACCAAACACTGTGTAGCCTGCGCCACCACTAGCACCGTGATTTAAGAATACATTGTCTACTTGGTTAATGAAAAATTGAGAGGTCGCACTGTTTGGATCCTGTGTGCGCGCCATGGCCAGTGTGCCTCGGTTATTGGCTAACCCATTGTCGCCTTCATATGCGACGGCTTTATGTGTGCTTTTGCGCTCTAGGTCTTTAGTGAAGCCGCCACCTTGTACCATGAAACCTCGAATGACACGGTGAAAAATGGTGTTGTCGTAGAAACCTTCGTCCGCATATCGTAGGAAATTGGCGACTGTTTTTGGCGCGGCAGAGTCGTTTAAATCGACGCGAATGGTGCCTTGATTGGTTACAATGTCTACTTCTGTTGCATTTACCTGTGAACAAAAGGCAAGTAGGGCTAGACTGGTAATGAAAGACTTAATCATATTGGGCTTCCTAATGGTGTGTAATGTTGAATAATATTGTTTGTTACACGACGTTCCAAGACGTCTTATGAATTAATCGGAGAGAAAGCAAATGCGAACTGCTGCCGTAGAAATCGAATATTGTACCCTATGTCGTTGGATGTTGCGTGCCGCTTGGCTGGCTCAAGAGCTATTGACGACGTTTGATGACGATATAAAAAGCGTTACCTTGCTGCCGACACAGGGTGGTATTTTTAAAATAAGAGTAAATGGCCAGGAGATCTGGTGCCGGAAAGAAGAAGATGGATTTCCAGAGGCGAAAGTATTAAAGCAAAGAATGCGGGACGTGATTGATCCGGAGAGAGATCTTGGGCATTCGGATGTTAAAAAATAACGTCTTCCAATCTCCCCCTTGGTTGGGGGAGAAGGTAGAGAGTGTTTCTAGGCGTTCGGGAAAACTTGCTTAAAGGGTTTAACCGTTACGTTTTCATATACGCCGGCGTCCACATAAGGGTCTGCATCTGCCCAGGCTTTTGCGTCCTCAAGGCTGGCAAATTCAGCGACTACAACACTGCCGGTAAAGCCTGCGTCACCTGGGTTGTCCGTGTCAATTGCTGGGTTTGGACCTGCCAAAACCAATCGGCCTTCATGTTGAAGGGCTTCTAAGCGAGCCAAATGCGCTGGGCGAGCTTGTTGTCGAGCGTTTAAACTGTTTGCTACATCTTGACCAACGATAGAGTACAGCATTGTTATTCCTTATTTTGTAAATGCGATGACAGGTAAATACCCTGAAGGATGATGAAAATTACGGTCATGCCTAGCAAGCCAAATAGCTTGAAATCGACCCATATTTCTTCACTGAAGGTGAATGCAACGTAGAGGTTGGTGGCCCCTGAAACAATAAAAAGCCTACCCATGCAAGGTTTAATGTGCGCCACACTTTGAAGGGCAATTCGAGTTTGTCCCCCATCATGCGCTGAATGATATTTTTCTCACCAATGAACTGGCTGCCAAAGAAGACGATGGCAAACAGTCCATTTACTATGGTGGGTTTCCATTTAATAAAATCGCCATTGCCCATCAGAACAGTGGCTCCGCCAAGTAAAATAACCAACGCTAAAGACGCGAGATGCATTTTTTCAACGGTTCTGTTTTTAAACCATGTGTAGCCGACTTGAATAATGGTCGCAGGGATCAAAATGGCCGTGGCGAGTACAATATCCCCTGTCATTTTATAAACAACAAAGAAGATAATGATAGGAAGGAAGTCAAATAGTATTTTCATATAAAAACCCAGTGTATGTATACTAGAATGTATGTATGCTGGTAAAGGGAAGGTGTGAACAAGTCCTCTTGCCCCGACATGTAAATAAAAGCCTGTCATTCGTACCTTCTCTTTATGATAACCATCATTCCTTTTAAAGAACAGTCTATCTATGCCTGAAACTGCGAGTTACAGAAAAGTCGATTTACACACCCATTCTACTCGCTCAGACGGCCATTTTTCACCCGCTGACCTTGTGGATTTAGCGGTGGAGCAAGGTGTTACGTTATTTTCACTAACAGATCATGACACGCTGGATGGTATTGCTGAAGCGAGTTCAAGAGCGGCCGAGCAAGGGCTGAGTTTTGTGAATGGTGTGGAACTATCGACACAATGGAATGGGATTCCATTGCACATGGTGGCATTGAATTTTTCGCAAGATAACGAAGCGCTTCAGGCTATTGTCCGTGGTAATCAGGCGATCAGATTAGACCGTGCAAGGCGCATTGCTGACTTATTGGTGAAACAAGGGCTTCCTGATTTATTTGATGACGCTGTCACGTTGGCAGGCGAAAGTCAGTTAGGCCGTCCACATTTTGCCAGTTTACTGGTAGAGAAGGGCTTTGTTAAAGACGCTAATAAGGCGTTTGACCGGTATTTAGGTAATAAAAGATTGGGGCAATTGCGTGATGTATGGCCCGAACTTGAGTCAGTGCTAACGTCTTTGGCAGACCAGAATATGGAGTTGGTGCTAGCGCACCCTAAACGCTACCCATTAACCGTCACAAAGCTGAAACGCTTATTAGGCGATTTTAAAAAATGGGGTGGAACCGGACTGGAAGTGGTTTCGGGTAATGAGCGCCCTGATAGTGTTCGACTGTTAGAAAGATTGTCACAAGAATTTGGATTAAAAGCGTCTGTTGGCAGTGATTATCACGGGCCGTTTGGTCCTTGGATGCAGGTCGGCAAGTTTACTCAGATTCACGAAAGTGAAGTGGATTTGGTTTGGCAGTCTTGGGCATAACTCGTTGATGGTGATTGGGTTATTCTTTTTTATATTTTTGTGGAGAGCAGATTGAGTCAATTTTTTCAGATACACCCAGAAAACCCACAAGCACGTTTGGTAAAACAAGCGGCTGAAGTCATTCGTAATGGTGGCGTTATTGCGTATCCGACGGATTGTGGTTACTCCCTTGGTTGTCACCTAGGAGATAAGAATGCGCTGGATCGCATTAGAGCAATCCGCCGTTTGGATGATAAGCACAACTTTACCTTGGTGTGCCGAGATTTGTCAGAGATCTCGACTTATGCTCGCTTTGACAATCACTTATATCGATTGCTGAAAAATAATACGCCTGGGCCTTATACGTTTATTTTTAGTGCGACCTCAGAAGTGCCAAGGCGATTACTCCACCCTAAACGAAAAACCATCGGTATTCGTATCCCTAACAATCACATTGTCTCTGCTTTGTTGGAAGAGTTAGGTGAACCAATCATGAGTGTTTCTCTCATTTTACCAGGAGAAACAGACCCGATGACGGACCCATATGACATTCGCGATACATTAGAACATGCTCTAGATTTGGTCATTGATGGTGGTTTTGTGGGATGCAGCCGACGACGGTCGTGAAAATGGATGCCGACAGTATCGAAGTGGTACGTGTTGGGGCGGGTGATCCATCACCGTTTGCGTAAAATGTTGTATATTCAGCTGTCCAGGTTCACGCCGTGTGGCTTATAATGCATAGAAGTGTTAATTAAAATTTTTCAAAACTGGGTTGCTGAGAAGCATTCCCTCTAAGAGGTTCGTAATGGACGAGAAGTTACAAAAAGTATTAGCGAGAGCAGGTCAAGGGTCACGCCGTGAGATGGAAAATCGCATCCGCGAAGGCCGAGTGTTGGTCAATGGCGAAGTGGCGACATTGGGCGATCGCGTTAGCGTGAAAGATACCATTACAATAGATGGTTATTCTATTGTGGCGACTGAAGCGGGTGAAAACCGCCGCGTTATTATTTACAACAAACCTGAAGGCGAAGTCTGTACTCGTAAGGACCCAGAGGGTCGACCTACTGTGTTTGATAAACTACCAAAATTACGCGGAGAGCGTTGGATTGCGGTAGGGCGTTTGGATATTAATACATCGGGTCTGCTGCTTTTCACAACGGATGGCGAATTGGCGAATCGATTGATGCACCCTTCAACAGAAATTGACCGCGAGTACCTTGTTCGTGTCATGGGTGAGGTTACCGAAGAAAACCTTGCGACGTTGAAAAAAGGGGTCATTCTAGACGATGGTGTTGCGAAGTTTACCGACATTGTTGACGGTGGTGGTGAAGGTATCAACCGCTGGTTTTATGTTTGCTTGATGGAAGGTCGTAACCGTGAGGTTCGACGTCTTTGGGAGTCTCAAGGGGTGAAAGTTAACCGCTTGAAACGAGTTCGTTTTGGTCCTGTTTTCTTGCCTTCTAAAGCGAAGGTAGGTCGTTGGGTTGAAATGGAAGAAACGGACGTGAATTCTTTGTGTGCTATGGTGGATTTGAAACTGTCAGAATTGACACCGAAAACACAACAAGAAAAATTGGAATTAAAACGTCATAAAAATAAGGCGACAGCGGGTGGTGCTCGTCGCGCTCCGCCTAAAGGGTTTGATTGGCAGAGCAATGATAAGCCTGAGTTCAAACCGAAAAAGCCAGGAAAAAGATCGTTCCGTTAAGATAAAAATCGCTTGGGAGTCTTAGAAGCATGGTTCGCTGGATAATTGGATTAGTTGTTGCTTTGGTTATTGGATTCTGTATTTATGTCAGTATCAGTAATACGTTGCCAGAAGGTTTGGGCCTAACGGATGGACTATTAAAGCCTTGTCCATCTTCACCAAACTGTGTTTCAACCCAAGCGTTAGAGGATGATGTCCTTCATTATGCTGAACCGATTGTTTATACCGACAGTCGGAAAAGCACCCAATTAAAACTTGAGTCCTACATGCTGAAAAATGGGCGTGCTCGTATCATAAGTAGTTCGCTAGGGTACGTGCATTTTGAGGTAAAAAGCCCGATAGTTGGTTACGTAGATGATGTCGAGTTTTACCTTCCTGATGCAGACAGCGTAGTGCATATTCGTTCGGCTTCCCGTGTTGGATATTCTGATCTCGGTGTTAACCGCGAGAGAGTTAAACAAATTCAAGATCTTTTAGTAGATTGATTTCGGACGTGTTGATTTATAAGTCATTAAATCTAAAACGATAATAACAGGACGAGGATTGCCCATGAGTATTGATGACAACAAAACCATTTTAATTGTTGAAGACGATGAACGATTAGCGTTGCTTACTCAGGAATATTTGCAAAAAAATGGTTTCAATGTTGGCATTGAACCAGATGGACGCAAAGCCATTTCACGTATTGTTGCAGAGCAGCCTGCATTGGTTATTTTGGATCTCATGTTGCCGGGAGCAGATGGCTTTACGGTTTGTCGAAGCGTCCGAAACGACTACAAAGGGCCTATTTTAATGCTGACGGCGAGAAGTGATGATGTCGATCAGATTTTAGGATTGGAAATTGGTGCTGATGATTATGTCTCAAAACCAGCCAAGCCCAGAGTTCTGTTAGCACGCGTTCAATCTTTGTTGCGTCGCAGTACCCAAGATGTTGACACCAGTGCGGCTCCTGCTAAAGAAGAGCAAGATCTTACTTTTGGTCCTCTAACCATCGACAATTCTCGCCGCGAAGCGTGGCTTCTTGAAGAAGAAGTGGAACTTACGAGCGCTGAATTTGATCTACTGTGGTTGTTGGCAAGCAATGCGGGACGTATTCTTAGCCGAGAGGAAATTTTCGGCGAGTTGCGAGGTATTGAATACGATGGGCAAGATCGTTCTGTTGATGTTCGTATTTCTCGTATTCGTTCAAAAATTGGCGATGACCCAATTCATCCGCGTCGTATCAAAACGATTCGCAGTAAAGGCTACTTGTTCGTAAAAGAAGTGTAATAGCATGCGAGCTGAAATGTGGCGGTTGTATCGACACCTTATTTTAGGAGGTGTCGTTATTGTTGCGTGTTGTTATATCGTCATGGAATTTACCCAAATTCGCTTTGGCGCATCAAGAGTCGAACAATTGTTGTGTATCGACGCTGAAATTAGTTCCTCATTGTTGCTTTTAGGTGTCCGTCAGGACATTGCAGAATCCCAGTTTCAATGGAGTGTGAAATCCAGCACTCCACTTCCTGTCTCGACCATCTCATCTTTGATCTTAGATAAAAAATGGCTAAAAATTCCTGAAAACAGCTATCGAATCGCGCTTGGTGATTCTGATGCGCCTGTTCTGGTTGGTCGTGTTGATCAAGTAAGCTCTTTGTTTAAGCTTGAGTCTTTGTTGAGTCAATTTTTATTGACCGATCAACTAAGTTATAACGATAAAATGGCCTTGCTGGAAAGCTTTCCCTGTCTTTTGATGGAAGAGGTTTCTGCTTCTGCCACAGCGCCTTTAACTGGCGTTGCTTCTGTTAATGGTGTTTACAGTCAGTATGGTTTTATTTGGAAAGACAAAGAAGCCAATAAGCCTGTTTTATTATCCGTCGCATACGACAATAATGTTTCCCTTACCTTGATTGTGGTTACTGTGGTGGGTGTTGGTATTGCTGTGATGTTGATGCTGATTTGGCGAGAGCTTATTTCATTGGACTTTAAACGCAAAACCTTTGAAAGCATTACTCGTCAAATTGCCCGTGGTCGCAGTGGGCTTCCAAAAGGCATTCCTGACGACAGTAGTGGTACATTGAAAGAGTTGGCTTATTCATTTGATTCTATGTCGTCTCATATTCAGCGTTTATTAAAAGTTCAGCGAGAGATGATTAACGCTATCTCTCATGAATTACGCACTCCGATTGCACGACTGAGGTTTGGCCTTGAGGTGATGAAGGACGAAGTTGACGACAGTGTAGGGAAAACCATTGAGGCATTAGAAGGCGATGTGGAAGAACTAAACACTTTGGTTGATGAAGTGCTAACTTACGGGAAACTGGAGGGCGGTTCGTTAGAACTTAACTTCAAAGAGTTGTCTATTTCTCAATTAGTGGAGGGCATTCTTCAGCATAACCATCTATTGCTGCAGCACTTACAAGTCGAAGTGAAAATATCAGATGATGATCTTGTTTTAGCGGATGAGCATCATTTAAGCCGAGCTTTGCAAAACCTTATTCTTAATGCCGCTAAATACGCATCCAGTACTATTGTGATCACGTTTTCGTGTGACGCTGAACGTTGGCAATTAGACATTGAAGACGATGGTCCAGGAATTGCCTTTGAAGATCGCGACAAGGTGTTTATACCCTTTCAGCGATTGGATAATAGTCGAACTCGGGCTTCAGGTGGCTATGGACTAGGATTAGCGATTGTTCAGCGTATTGCGTTTTGGCATGGCGGAGCGGTTTTGATTGATGCAAGCGAATCCGGTGGCGCGAAGTTCAGTTTAATATGGTCTCGCAACCAGCATCAGAACACGGTGTCCTGATGCTGTAAAAAGGTGGCGTGTGTCTATAGGTCTGGCGCCAAAATGCCTTTGAGGTTTTTGAAGCATGTTTTTGATGCGGTAGAGATCAAATCTTCCATGTAGGCGTTTTCGCGTTGGTCTTTGCGTATCGCGATGTACAGCTTACACCAAAGTCCCTCTTCTCCCAGTGATTTAGTAATGATGTATTGTCTGTTGATGTATTCAGTAAGCGCCCAATTTGGCAAACAGCATATTCCTCGGCCGCTGGCGACCAATTGCATCATCATCAGGGTTAATTCACTGTGACGTATTTTTGCTGGTGAAATGTTGGCTGGATTCAAGAAGTGCTTGAATATGTCTAAGCGCTCGGTTTCAACAGGATAGGTGATCAGTGTTTCTTTCTCGAAATCTTCGGGGCTCAAAAATTCCTTTTTGGCCAGTTCATGATGACGAGATACAGCAACCTGAGATTCGTATTGAAATAAGGGGATGTACTCTATGTTTGGAATGTCTTGTGGGTCGGACGTGACCACCAAGTCCAAATCTCCACGCGCTAAAGCTGGTAATGGCATAAAGCCAAAGGCTGTCGATAAATCGAGTTCAACATCCGGCCAATGTTCACGGAAGTGATCAATCGTTGGCATAAGCCATTCGTAACAACTATGGCATTCAATCGCGATGTGGAGTCGGCCGCTTTCTCCTTCTGCAAATCGTTGAATGTCTCGTTGTGCTGAGCGAAAAGACAGTAATACATCGTCTGCTAGTTGCAGTAAGCGTAAACCCGCACTAGTGAAGCGAACAGGCTTGGTTTTACGAATAAATAGGGGGCAACCGAGTTTTTCTTCTAAATCTTTCAGCTGATGAGATAGGGCCGACTGAGTTAAATGGACACGTTCTGCGGCCTCGACTAAGCTGCCAGTTTCTCGTAGAGCGGCGAGGGTTTTTAAATGCCTAACTTCAATGATACTCATAATGATTCGCTGTAAGTGAGTTTTTTTCAGACTATAAGGTATAAAAAAAGCCCGCAGAATGGAATTCATGCGAGCCTTGGTATTGTCTTAGCGACACAATAAAAATTCAAGTAGCGCTTTTTGTGCGTGTAGACGATTTTCTGCTTCATCCCAAACAACACTTTCTGGATGATCAATCACATCTGCGCTCACTTCTTCTCCGCGATGAGCTGGCAGGCAATGCATAAATAATGCATCTGGGTTGGCTTTTGCCATCAGTGCACTGTTGACCTGGAAGCCATCAAAGTCTTTCAAGCGTTGTTCTTGTTCGTTTTCTTGACCCATTGAGGCAAATACATCGGTGACGATTAGGTCTGCGTTGGTGGCCGCATCGTGAGCACTATGAAGTACAGTGACTCGGTCGCTGTGTTCTGCAACAAGCTCAGCGTTAGGTTCATAGCCGACTGGGCAAGCCACAACCAGTTGAAAGTCCAACAAGGCGGCGGCGTTGATGTATGAATTACACATGTTATTGCCATCGCCAACCCAGACCACTTTTTTGCCTTCGATTGAGCCGCGATGTTCTTGGTAGGTTTGCATGTCTGCCAACAGCTGGCATGGGTGATAATCATCTGTTAGCGCATTTATAACCGGCACAGAGGAGTATTTGGCAAAGGTCTCAACGGTTTTATGATCGAATGTTCTGATCATGACGGCATCTACCATGCTCGATATAACACGAGCACTGTCTTCTACGGGTTCACCGCGCCCAAGTTGGGTGTCGCGAGACGAAAGAAATAGGGCGTGACCGCCAAATTGAGCCATGCCAGCTTCAAAAGAGACGCGTGTTCGGGTGGATGATTTTTCAAATATCATCGCCAAAACTCGATTTTTCAGCGGTTGAAATAGGGTGCCTTCATGATGAATTTTCTTAAGCTCAGAGGCTCGAAATAGTAATTGTTTTAACTCGTCAGAAGAAAGATCCTTCAGAGTAAGAAAATGTCTAGGCGACACGCTATAGCTCCTTAATTGTGTGCTGAAAAGGGAATCGACCAATTTAATACACTCAGGTAAGTGAGTAAAGGACATTTAACATGGGAAAGTGTAACCGAAAGCCGTTTTTTGGGGTTGTAAATACACCACTAGACCCCATAAACTGGTGCAAGTTTAGTGAATTTAATCGTCTTGGTTTGCGTTTAGACATTAAAGTTATCTTCGTCATACGAAAAGACAGTTACCGGGTGAGGTTTTAGCATGAGTAATACAATCGAAACAATTAAAGAGCAAATTAGCAGTAACGACATTCTGCTTTATATGAAAGGCAACCCACGCGCTCCACAGTGTGGTTTTTCATCTCAGGCAGTTCAGGCGCTTATGGCGTGTGGTGAACGCTTTGCTTTTGTGAACATTTTGGAGAACCCAGATATTCGCGCTGAGTTACCAAAATACGCTAACTGGCCAACATTCCCTCAGCTTTGGGTAAAAGGCGAGTTAGTCGGCGGATGTGACATCATCGTCGAAATGGCAGGTAACGGTGAATTGCAAGCCTTGATCAAAGAAGCGGTTGGCTCTTCTGAAGAATAAGTGAAAAAACGATCGACTCAGGTCGGTCGCTTTTAACGACTAAGTGTAAGTTTGTTAACCATATAAGACGTAAAAAGGAGATCTTAGATATGTCTATTTTAGTGGGTAAAAAAGCACCTGATTTTACAGTTCCTGCGGTTTTGGCTGATGGCCAAATTGTTGATTCTTTTAACTTAGCTGAAACGATTAAAGGAAAATACGCCATTGTATTTTTCTACCCTTTGGATTTTACGTTCGTATGTCCTTCTGAAATCATTGCCATGTCTCACCGCATGGACAAATTCCGTGAAATGGGTGTAGAGGTTATCGGTGTGTCTATCGATTCTCACTTCACTCACAATGCGTGGCGTAATACGCCTGTTGATCAAGGCGGTATCGGTGCTGTTGAATACACACTGGCAGCGGACATGGATCACGCTATTGCAAAAGCTTACGGTATCGAGTCTGAAGGTGGCGAGTCTTACTACCCTGCAGGTGTTGCGATGCGTGCATCTTTTGTTATTGACCAAAAAGGTGTTGTTCGTTCACAGGTCGTGAATGACGAGCCTATTGGCCGTAACATGGATGAATTGGTTCGTATCGTTGATGCGCTACAATTCTTCGAAGAGCATGGTCAAGTTTGTCCAGCAGGCTGGAACAAAGGTGATAAAGGCATGACGACATCTCCAGAAGGTGTTGCGGCTTACCTTTCTGAAAGTGCTAAATCTCTATAAGACATGTGTTTTATAGCCATAAAAACGCCCACTACTGAGTAGTGGGCGTTTTTTTAGCTCTCATACAGTTCCAGCGGCAAACCATCGGGGTCGGCAAAAAAGGTAAAACGCTTGCCTGTTAATTCATCCATTCTTATTGTTTCTGTGGCAACCCCCTGACGATTTAGATGCGCTACGCAATCGTCCAAATCATCTACCGCAAAGGCCAAATGTCTTAAACCTTGCGCTTCCGGTCGCGATGGTCTTTCTGGTGGTGCCGGAAATGAAAATAGTTCAATTTGCTGGTTTGCGTTGATCGCCAAGTCTAATTTATAAGACTCGCGACTTTCTCGATAAGTTTCCGCAATGATACGAAAACCAAGCGTCTCACTGTAGAACGTTTTAGAACGCTGATAATCAGAACAGATTATTGCGATATGGTGGATATGAGATACCTTCAACATCATAGCGGCTCTTATTGTTTTGTTTGTGCTTTTAATTCATTTGCCACATCGATGACTTGTCGTCTAAACCAAATATGGCTGGCGTCGTGATGCAGTAATGGACTCCAAATCATTTTCAGTTCAATTTTTGGGATATCGAATGGCGGATCAAGAATGACGAGATCTGGGTTCTTTTTGTTTACCATGGCCACTTTTTTTGGCAAGGTCGCTATAAGATCTTGTTCAAGGGCAAGGTGCATGGCGGTATGGTAGCTGCGTGTGAATACTCGGATGCTGCGTTTGTGTCCGAGTGTTTGTAGGGCTTCATCTACCCAACCTAATTTTTGTACGTCTGTGGGGTCCATTCCAACACCGACACCAAAGCCCGTTTTGCTTACCCAAATATGTTGAGCTTGTAAGTAGGCATCAATATCAAAATGGTCTTTCACTGGGTTTTTAGAACTCATCATGCACACAAAAGTGTCAAACCAAACGCTCTTTTGGTGAAAGGACTGCGGAAGCTCTTCAAAGCGATTAATCGCCATATCGATTTTTCCTGCTTCCACGTCGTGAAAGGTGACGTCGCTGGGAGTCATGATGTCTAAGGTGATGCCGGGGGCAAATTCCCTTAATCGATTTAATAACCTGGGAATGACCGTGGAAGCTGCATAATCACTCGCCATAATACGAAACACACGCGTACTGGTGCTTTCGTTAAAGTCGGCTTCTGGCTGCAATGCTTCTTCTAGCTCCAAAAGCACTTTTCGGACAATCGGTTGTAAGCGTAATGCTTTCTCAGTGGGTTTCATGCCTTCACTGGTGCGCACTAACAGCGGGTCATTAAGCAAATCTCTTAATCGCTTTAACCCGTTGCTCATCGCGGGTTGGGTAATATTCAGTTTGCTTGCAGAGCGCGTGACGTTGCATTCTCTTAGCAGCACATCGAGGTAAATAAGAAGATTAAGATCGATTTTATTAATATTCATATTTCTTATGGCGTTCGCATGGATTATATAGTGAATCGATTGTATTGCCCTTTGTGCAAACTACAACAATAGTTTGCACAAATTTAGGGGCGTTTTTGGCCATTTGCTAACAGCAAGAACTAGATGTTCGATAAAATGGGCACAGCGCAACACAGATCGATAAAACGCTGAGCATTTTGAGTCAGGGCGGTATTTTTAGGTGTGACAATCAATAGGTTTCTATTTAATGCCAATGGGGTTTGATACAGACGAATCAGCCCAGAGTTCAATTCTTGAGAAATGGCCATTCTAGATAAACAGCCCAATCCCATTTGATGTATAACCGCTTGTTTTACCGCTTCCATATGCGCAAGGGAAAGCACAACATTGAGCTGTGGGATGTGCGCTGCAGTGGCTTGTTCTAGTATGTTGCGTGTGCCTGACCCAGATTCGCGCATAACCCAGCTGGCTTGCTCCAAATCTTCCCATGATAAAACGTCTGAGCGTTCTTCTTCAGCGGAGCCAAAGACCACCAGTTCATCTTTTAACCACACTTGTGTCATCAGCTCGGCGTGCTGGCAATAGCCTTCAATAAAGCCCACTTCGGCTTTGCCAGTTAACAGTTGTTGAATAACACTTTGAGTGTTTCCTATGTCCAAATTGAAGCGAATGTTCGGATGTTGTCGCTTAAAGAGAGACATCTGTTTGGGGAGCAGGTAGTTGCCCACACTGACGCTGGCCGCTAAATGAAGAGAACCGCTGAGCTCGTCCTCATTCCCCATGCTTTCAATTTGTTCAATTTGGCTCAGAACCGCACGGGCTTGGGGCAGTAAATGTCTTGCTTGGGGGTAATTTGTAAACGCTTACCATGACGACGAAAAAGAGGACGTCCGAGTAAGGCTTCGAGTTCTCTGAGTGCTTGGCTGGCGGCGGGTTGGCTGATAGACACCATTTCGGCCGCTGCCGTCACAGATCCAGTATGAACCACGGCTTCAAATATCTGTAATTGTCTAAGTGTTATTCTCATGAGGCTATTGTAGCGTTGTTTTTATGGCGAAGAGTAGTGTTATGTTGGTGGGGGTGATAATTGATCAAGGGCGTAAATAAATCCGCGTAACCAATTGTGTATTTTTTAATAATGGTATGAAATATGCAGAAATTTTACTGAGTAACTCTCTGCTGAGTTTACTTAATTAAATGCGGTCTGTGTTATCTGCTTCCACAAGAAGCGATTTACAAGCCTCTGTGATTAACCAAAAGTTAATACGACGACCTTAAGGATTCCACTATGAAAATCACCCATCGTTGGCTCTCTATTGCTGAGGGCTGTCTGCTTGTTGCTTTAGGAATACACATTTTAAATTCTGCGGGTTTGCTGATTAGTGGCACCGCTGGGGTCAGCATGATTTTGTTAAGACTGACTGACTTGTCCTTTGGGGCGTTGTTCTTTTTGTTGAATATCCCATTTTATCTATTAGCTTGGTGCACCCTTGGTCGGGACTTTACGTTTCGAACGTTTGCGAGTGTGAGCTTGTTATCCATTTTGTCGGAACTGATGAAGCATTATGTTGTGCTGTCTATTCATCCCGGATTATCCGGCGCGTTAGGTGGCTTGTTGGTAGGATTTGGTCTCATTATTTTGTTTCGTCATAACGCGTCTTTAGGTGGATTAAACATATTGGCGGTGTATTTAGAGCGCCATTTTTCCATTCATGCCAGTAAAACGACGCTCATTGCTGATATTGCAGTATTGATTGCGGCTCTGATTTTCTTAGATTTAAGTCAGTTAGGGTATTCGTTGGTGGCGTTTCTATTATTGAGTTCAGTTGTTGGTCGTTATCATCGACCGCCAAAGTGGGCGCAAGTGGCGTTGGTGGACGCCAAAGTCAGTTGATATGAGAAAAGCGCCTTTCAGGTGCTTTTTCTTTTGTGTCCAGTGTATGGCTTCCCCTTTCTTGTCATATAGCTAAGATCAAATTCTGTTACTTTATTTAAAAGAGTCGTTTACATTTCATTTTTTTATCTGCATAACTTAGATGGATATTTTGTCTAGAACGGGGTTAATATTCAGGAGTATTACTTAAAATTTGTTCGATCATGGCGTTTAAATTACTTTCTACAAGTGATTGTGAAATCATAGAAAAGGCATAACTAGGTATGAAGCAGTTCCCAACAGTGTTAATTGTCGATGATGTACCAGAGAATTTACGCGTTTTACAGGAAGTTATGGATGCATTGGATTGCCAAATTGCTGTGGCAAATTCTGGTGAACGTGCGTTGGAGCTGTTAGAGCGAACCCAGCCTTGCTTGATCTTATTGGATGTCATGATGGGGGGATTGATGGATTCGAGACTTGTCGCCGGATCCGTATGCACCCGCAACACAAAGACGTGCCGGTTATTTTTGTAACGGCATTGGCCGATGATATTAGTCGTGGATTTGAGGTTGGCGGCAACGATTACATTAGTAAACCGATCCGAATAGAAGAAGTACGAGCTCGAGTACAGCATCAGTTGGAAAAGTTTCAGCTAGTGCATGAGCTTCGTGAACTGACGTCTCAATTAGAAGAAAAAGTACGCGAGCGCACCGCCGACCTAAATCTTTTAAATCGAAATCTTCGCAAAGAAGTGAATGAGCGACGTTACATGCAAGATAGACTGAAGTATTTGGCTCAGCATGATTTTGTGACGCAGCTATACAACCGTGACGCACTTGATGAACACGTTTCCTATCTTATTTCTGGCATACAATCGAATACATCTGAGCACACTCCCTATTTTGTTTTGATTGATATCAACGAGTTTCGTTTGATTAATGATTCCTGTGGCTGTATTGCAGGGGATGAGTTGTTGCATCAGCTGGCGGTGTTAATGGGCGGTTTGGCAAACCCGCAACGAGATTTTTGTGCTCGTTTAAGTGGTGATAAATTTGCCATTGTTATCAGCCAAGGTGGGAGCCAAGCGGTAGAGTCTTTTTTCCGTTTGTTGCAAAAAGCCATTCAAGACTTTTCTTTTGTGTGGGACGAACGGCAGTTTCGAATGACGGTAACACAAGTGGCCATGCCAATTACCCTTGATATGGTGTCGTTTGAGCAAGTTGTGATGCTGGCGGATGAAGTTTGTTACACCAGCAAAAAAGCGGGTGTCCATTCGCGTATTATTAAAAATGCCCAAGATTTAGCGTACGAGGAGCATCGTGGCAATTTAAACTGGGGACTGCGTATTATTGATGGCCTTGAAAAAGACCTGTTCCAAGTGCATTTCCAGCAAGTGTTTTCATTAATAAAAGATGAACCGAAGAAAAAAATCGAAATATTGGTTCGGCTTATGGATGAAGAAACGGGCAATTTAATTTTTCCGAACGACTTCATTCGAGCGGCCGAGCGTTTTGGTATCGTTTCAAAAATTGACCGCTGGGTGATTCATCACACGATGCAAAAAATGGCGGAAAATAAAGCGCTTTGGGAGTCGGTTGATCAGGTGGCGTTAAATGTGTCAGCGTTGTCGGTGAGACAAGCCAATTTTGCAGAGTTTATTGTGGAGCAACTCGCGCATTTTCAGCTCGATGGCGCTAAGTTCTGCTTTGAAATTACGGAAACCGAAGCGTTAAATAATTTCACAGACACCCGTCGTTTTATGGCGTTATTGCATCAATCGGGTTGTACGATCGCATTGGACGACTTTGGTACAGGTTTTTCCTCTTTCGCTTACCTGATGGATTTGCCTTTCGATTTGATCAAAATTGACGGTATGTTCATCAAGGATATGCACCTCAATGAGCTTCACTATGGCATGGTGGATTCGATTGTGAAGCTGGCCAAAATGTTAGATAAGCCAGTTGTTGCAGAGTTTGTTGAGAACCAATCTATTGTGGATAAGCTCAAATTGCTTGGTGTGGAGTGGGGGCAAGGCTACTTTTTCCATAAGCCTGAAAAATTGTAAGTCTAAAGGTCAACCTAGGTGTTAGGCCAATTGCCGAGGGATTTTAAACATGGATATTCAACTCCCACTGATTCTCAAAATATTGGTCTTTTTGTTTTGTGTTACAGCGTTTGCTTTGGTGGCATTGCAACTCGCTTTTTTGATCCGTTTCAAACTGTTGCAGCGACGCTATTCAAGAGCCATTTTGGCCACCAATGCGGGTGTTTGGGAGTGGTACCCTGAAACGGGCCGCTTGTATGCCTCCACAGAATTCTTTATGCAACTTGGGTTCGAAGAAAAAAACACCCAAATCTTTAAAAGACTGGCTGGCCTTTTTGTCACCAGAAGATCGCATCACTTTTGAGCGCTGGAAGGCTGTTTTACTGGAAGATGAGGTTAATCTTGCTCCCAGGTCGATTCGTCTCAAAATAAAAAATCCCCTTCAGGAAGTACATTGGGTCGAAATGCGCGGCAGCGTGGTACGGCGCGATGCCCGTAAACGTGTTCACAGTGTGGCGGGTATTTTTGAAGACATTGGTCATATTGTTGAAACCGAAAACGAATTAATTGTGGCGCGAGAAGAAGCACGTCGTCGAGAGCTGACATTGTCTTCTTTGCTGAATAATATTCCTGACATTGTCTGGTCAAAAGATGAGGCTGGATGTTATTTGGATTGCAATCAGGCATTTTTAGATTTTAACTCTTTGTCTGTTGAGGACATTCAAGGCAAAAACGACCTAGAATTAAACCTCGATAGAAAGGGGGATTATTACTTTAATCAAGATAAACATGCGTTAGAAGCAGGCGTTACGCTTCACGAACAAACGTGGGGATACCCTAAAAATGGCAGTGAGCCATGCTTGTTTGAGGTATACCGTGTACCCGTCATTGAACCTTCCATAAACTTTCGTGGCACGCTTGGCATCGCGCGAAATATCACAGAACGTCACCGTTTATTTAATGAATTGAAATTGTTTAAAAGCTTTGCTGACAATTCGGCACAGGGCTTTGTGATGGCAACTTTAGAGGGAGATATAACGTACCTAAATAAAAAAATACGGCAACTTCTGAGCGTCTCAGGTGAAGAAAACGACGCGTCCTTAGCGGATTTGAACTACTTGGATTTTTACCCTGAAGTGAGTCAAAAATTCATTAAATCTACTGTCATTCCTTATGTGAAAGAGCAAGGTGTCTGGGAAGGGGAATTGCAAGCCAGAAGCTTAAATGGTCGCCTGTTTGCAACCCATGAGACGTTCTTTCTATTGCGAGACGACGAAGGAAAGTCTACGTCTTTAGGGAATATTATGAGTGACATTACCGATCAAAAAAATGTCTCTCTCCAACTAGAACAAGCCAAAGAAGCCGCTGAGCAGGCTAACCAAGCAAAAAGTCATTTCTTGGCCAATATGAGCCATGAAATTCGTACCCCACTGAACGCGATTATTGGCTACGCTCAACTTATCAGTGAGGACAACCAGCTAACGGGAATGTCGAGAACACGGTTTTTGTCCATTGCCAGTGCAGGCAATCGATTGTTGGGGTTGATTAACGATATTCTCGACATCGCTCGAATAGAATCGGGACGGCTTGTGTTGCACGAACAAAAAACCGATTTATGCCGAGAAGTCAGTCAAATAGGTAAGCTGTTTCAGGGCGAAGCGCAACAAAAAGGCTTAACCTTAATCGTTGAATGCCATATTGACGATGGGAAAATGGTCATGATTGACCCGGTCAAGTTTCAGCAAATACTGACTAACCTATTGGGTAATGCCGTGAAATTTACCTCTCAAGGCTATGTGAAAGTTACGGCTCAACTGGTTGATAATCGAATTCATATTATTATAGAAGACACCGGGCCAGGGATTGAGTCTGAGTTAATGGAGCATTTATTTACGCCCTTCATGCAAGGTAAAGCGGGAGAAATTTCAGGAGGAACCGGACTTGGTTTGTCTTTATCGACAGCCTTGGTAAAACTCATGGAAGGTTCTTTATCTGTGAAAAGCAGCGATGGCATTGGTACTCAAATAACGGTGGATTTGCCCTTGCTCAAAGCGGGTGATCGCCAGGCAATCAATGTGGACAATGAAGACGCGATCCTCAGTATGAGGTTGAACAATCCCATACGTGTATTGGTGGCAGAAGACGACGCCTGGTCTAGAGATATTCTTGTGTCTTTGTTAGAAAAAGCCGGTTGCCAGATTTTAGAGGCGGAAGACGGCAAGCAAGCCATTGAGATTTTTAGGACGAATCCACCGGATTTGATAATGACGGATATTCGAATGCCTAAAAAAAGCGGCATTGATCTATTAAAAACGATTCAAAGAGAAGATAAAAACCATCAAATACCGGTGATCGCGGTCACAGCGTCAACGTTAGTGCATGAACAGCAAGCGTTATTGGATGAAGGCTTTTGGCAGGTCATCGCAAAACCTTATCAAATTAAAGAAATTTATAAATCCTTGGTGACGCACTTGGATGTGTATTTCGTGCCTGCACCAGAATCAAAAAGAACCTCTAACACGGACGACTTAACCGTTTCTTCCCTAAATGATGATATGAGTACGGAGTGCGATTTAACGCGGGACGATTGGCTGCCATTATTGTCAGCAGCCCAAAGCGGTGACGTTCAAGCCACTGAACAAGCATTCCACTCTTTGAGTCGGTACCTCCCTGCGACCTACAAAAGAACACTGCAATCTGCGATTGAACAATTCGATCTCGGATTGGTGGAGTCTTTGATTGCCCAATATGAGGACAAAGCATAAACACACCTGAGCATTCTGTTCATATGCGGATTGCTCAAGGCTTCCTGAGTGCTTTAGGTTTGACATAAAATCGCCTCATAGATACTGTCGAACAAGACAAGTTATAAGAAAAGCGCCTACAATAGAGCCTTTTACTTTTTCGCTAATACACACTAAACCGCAACAGGTAGCCCAATGACCCATTTCGCCTCTAGTGACTTTCCTTTTACCGCGGTAGCGGGGCAAGATGCGCTAAAGCTGGCGTTGATTTTGTGTGCCGTTAATCCACAAATCGGCGGTGTTTTGATAAGTGGCCCGCGTGGATCGGCAAAGTCTACCTTGGCGCGAGGATTGTCTGGCGTGATGCCCGCTTTACAGGGAGAAGAAGCCGTTCCTTTTGCAACGCTGCCACTTGGCACCAGTGAAGATCGTTTGCTTGGTGCATTGGATTTGGAGCAGGTTCTGCAAGACAAACAGGTTGCTTTTAAACCCGGTTTATTGAGCAAAGCCCATGGTGGCGTCTTGTATGTCGATGAAGTGAATTTGCTTGCCGACCATTTAGTGGATCAACTCTTGGATGTGTCCGCCAGTGGCGTCAATCGTGTTGAGCGTGATGGGCTCAGTCATGAACACGCGGCGCGTTTTTTGTTGGTGGGCACCATGAACCCCGATGAAGGCGAGTTGCGTCCACAGCTAAAAGACCGCTTTGGCTTGATGGTGGAATTGGTTAATCAATACAGCCTTGAAGAGCGTGTACAGATTGTGCGTCTCCGCGATGAATACGACCAAGACGCTCAAGCATTTTGTGATGCCTTTAAGTACAAACAGCGTAATTTGAAAAACAGCATTCGCTTGGCAAGACAAGTTTTAGCGCAAGTGCGTTGCTCTGATGAACTGCGTTTAGAAGTGGCGAGCCGCTGTCAGCTAGCAAATGTTGATGGTGTGCGTGGTGATATTGTTTGGATTCGAGCCGCCATGACCCACGCCGCTTGGCGCGGTGCAAAAAATGTCTCTTTGGACGATGTTCAAACCGTCGAAGAGTTGGTGTTGGCTCATAGACGCCAAGCTAACTCTCAGCCTTCAGCATCCAGCCCGCCGCCGTCTCGTCGACCTGACGATTCTCGTTCGTTATCACCCAATAGCAGTAATCAGCCTCAAACTGATTTATCACCAGACGGTGAGCCAAATGAGCAAAATGGTTCGGGGGAATGGGGCAGTATGTCGCCTCAAACGCTTGCGAGCAGCGCGCCCATCAATGTGGTTGTTCACGGTTCACAGAGAGAGCGCCGCGCCGCTCAGTCATTTATTGGCGAGGTAGCGCCGGGAAAGCATAAAGGCAAGCAGCTGGGCGGTTATCGTCCCGATGTCGCGCAATCTGTTGACCTTCCTTCCGCGGATGGAATTGACTGGTTTCGAAGCATTGTCAGCCAGCCGCAAGAATGGCCACCGAAAAACCTGACGCCTAAGCCCGCTAAGACCGGTCAATCTGTTTTGCATTTGGTGTTATTAGACACATCGGCATCAACCTTGAGTCAAGGGGTGTTTGCCCATGCCAAAGGCGTGATTTTAGACATTGCACAGCGTGCTTATTTGGCTCGAGAGCAGATTGCTATTTTAGGCTTTGGGCAAGAGGGCGTGTCGTCTATTTTGCCTAAAGTGCGCGCTCCCAAAGAAATCTCTGATTTATTGGACGATTTAGGCGCGGGTGGCGGTACGCCATTTCGTGTTGCAATCGAAAACGCCAGCCAGTACTTGGCACAACAGCACAAAACCAACAAGAGCTTACTCAGCCAAACCTATATACTAACGGATGGCCGAACCCAAGCCGACGTATCTGACCTTGTTTTGCTGGGTAATACGGTATTAATCGATACTGAAAACGCGCCAGTCAAGCGTGGTCGAGGCCAAGATATTGCACAGCATTTGGGCGCACAATACGTTCTATTGAGCTCTTTTTTACCGACTATTTAGACACATTTTAGAGATGGCTTTATGACCTCTTCTGTTGTTCATTGTCCTGCATTATTTTTGACAGCACCTGCGTCGAATCAGGGCAAAACCACCATTACGGCGGCGCTGGCGCGTTACTTTACCAATCAGGGAAAAGTGGTTCGCGTGTTTAAAACGGGTCCCGATTACCTTGACCCGCAGATTTTAGCGCAAGCGTCTAAACAACCCGTCGAGCAACTGGATATTTGGATGGCGGGCGAAGAGTATTGCCAAGACATGCTTTATCAAGCCGCTCAAGTAGCGGATTTGATCTTGGTGGAAGGTGCCATGGGCATGTTTGATGGCGAACCTTCCAGTGCTGACCTTGCGGCTCGTTTTGGTATTCCCATGGCGATTGTTATGGACGTTAAAGGCATGGCTCAAACGGCTGCGGCGGTCGCGACTGGCTTGGCGAATTTCCGCGATGACGTGCAAGTGGCAGGACTGATTGCCAACCGTTGTGGCAGCGAACGCCATGCGGAATTGATCCGCGATGCATTACCTGCAAACTTACCTTTGCTCGCCACCTTAAAGCGTGATGAAGAAATTACCTTGCCAGAGCGTCACTTAGGTTTGGTGCAAGCAGACGAAGTAAAAGACGAGCTCGAAGTGCGCTTTGAAGCCGCTGTGGAATGGCTGAAAGAAACGCAAGACACTGGCTTGTTGGCATTGCCTAATGCCGTACCTTTTTATGCCACTAAGCAAGTAGATGACAATCAAGTCATCGAGCAAAGCTTGCAGGGGAAAACCATTGCGGTGGCTAGAGATGCTGCGTTCAGTTTTATCTATGATGCGAACCTAATTGCGTTGAAAAGTTTAGGCGCAGAGGTGGTGTTTTTCTCGCCCTTGCATGATCAAGCTTTACCCGATGCTGATGCTCTTTGGCTGCCGGGTGGTTATCCTGAATTGCACTCCAAAGTGCTCTCTGAAAACCTTTCAATGCGCCAAGCCATCAAGGCTTTTTTCCATTCGGGAAAAGGTATTTTAGCGGAATGCGGCGGCATGCTTTATAGCTTGGAGGATCTAACCGATTTGGATAATCAGTGTTATCCGATGTTGGGGATTTTAGCTGGCCAAGGCGCGATGCGCGGCAAACGCGGTTGCCAAGGTATGCAAACAGCGGTGATTCCACAAGGCGAAATTCGCGGCCATGCTCATCACAGATCGCGCAGCGCCAATACGCCGGAACCGGTTGGTTATGGTCGTCGTCAGCGACACCCAGCACCGGGCGAGGCGATTTATCAGCAGAAAGGCTTAACCGCCAGTTATTTGCATTTGTTTTTCCCTTCCAATTTAGACGTTACTGCTAAGATCTTTTTAGCCGGTCAGCAGGGCTAGCGGATTATGTGGCCTGAAAGTGCTGAATCGACCGCGCCACTGCGTACTGGTTTAACCACCGGAACCTGCGCGACGGCTTGCTGTGTGGCGGCGGCTCAGGCACTTTTTGCCCAACAACAAGATGCAAGCGTCAGCGTCACCTTACCCAAAGGCAAAGTGGTTGATCTGCCAATTATCGAGTATCAAGCAATCGACGGCGGCATCAAAACCGCGACGATTAAAGACGCGGGAGACGACCCAGACGCGACCCACGGAGCAACCTTATTTGTCGAGCTGAGATTATCCCCAGAGCAGGGCGTACGCTTTCATGCGGCGCAAGGCGTGGGCACTGTGACACGCACGGGCTTGCTGCTTGATGTTGGCGAACCAGCAATTAATCCAGTGCCGCGTAAAATGATGACCGAGCATTTGGAAGGTTTTGCGCAAACCTATCAATATCATGGTGGTTTCGATGTGTCTGTCGGCGTGATCAACGGTGAGCAAATTGCACAAAAAACCATGAATCCACGTTTGGGAATTTTGGGGGGCTTATCGATTCTCGGCACCACAGGCATTGTGCGTCCGTTTTCTTGTGCTGCTTACATTGCGTCTATTCATCAGGGCATCGATGTGGCACGTGCTAATTCAATCACCCACATTGCCGCTACCACAGGCAATGCCAGTGAAGACGCTATAAAAAGTCATTATCAGCTCGATGATATGGCGTTGATCGAAATGGGCGACTTTGTGGGTGCTGTGTTAAAGCACATTAAAAAGGTTGAGCAAACCAACTTTATCCAGCTAAACAGTTCAATTCAGTTACAGAAGCTCAGCATCTGCGGTGGATTCGGTAAAATCAGCAAATTAGCTCAGCATCACATGGATCTAAACAGTCGTGCATCCAGCATCGATCTTGCTGCCTTGGCACAACTTGCCGCCAGTTTGGGTGCTGATGATGACTTGCAAGAGCGCATGACATGCGCCAATACCAGTGTGGAAGCCTTGTCTTTTGCTATGTCAGCAGGATTACCGCTTGCCAATGCCATCTGTCAGCAAGCCTTAGACTTTGCACGACAGTACATTCCCGCTCACATCGAGTTAGAAGTCTGGGCGATTGATCGCAAAGGCCAATTTGTTGGTAAAGCCTTGGATGCTGATTTAACACAGCGAGACGAGTCATGAAGGTTTTATTATTGGGTGGCACCGCTGACGCTCGCCGTTTGGCCGACTCGTTACATAGAGAGAGCGTAAGCGTCATCTACAGCTTGGCGGGGTTGGTACGCGTGCCCAAAGTCGATTGCCAGTTGGTGGTGGGGGATTTACCCAATTTGGTGGCTTGGCTCAGTACTTAAAAGACAATAATATCGGCGCGATTTTGGATGTGACCCATCCTTATGCGCAAACCATGAGCAGTAAGGCCGTGACGGTGGCTAAAGATGTTGGCATTCCCTGTTGGCGTTTTCATCGCCCCGCTTGGAAACAAGAAGAGGCCGATCGCTGGAAATTTTATCAAGATGAAACCGATTTATTGGTGCAGCTTGATGACTTTCGAGTGCCCTTATTAAGCGCTGGGCAAATGAGCGAAGTCTTGCTCAAACGTGTACTGCAATTACCAAGCGTCGAACGCATTGTGTGGCGAACGGCGGTTGAGCCTAAGTTTGATCTGCCAGATAACATCGATTGGATAAAAGCCATTGGCCCTTTTGCTTTAGAGGATGAGCGCCAATTGTTAGTGGATCACGGCATTGATGTTATCGTTAGTAAGAACAGCGGCGGTTCGGCCACCTATTCCAAGCTTGAAGCCGCCAGAGAATTATCTATTCCCGTTTTATTGCATGCTCGGCCGATTTTGCCAGAAGCCGAACGTGAATTTAGTGACACGGAAGACTGCTTGCAAGCTTGTTTGGCCGCTTGGGGCAAGGCTTCTACTCACATTAAACATCAACAAAAAGACAACCAACAGTGACTTCTTCAGACGACGTTCAATACAACTATCAATACGAAAATAACCCTCAAGCTATTGAGAATGACAGTTTTCGACAAATCCGCGAGCTAACTGATTTGTCTGGCTTGAGCCAAGACCAGCAGCAAGTCGTTATGCGCGTAGTGCACAGCCTTGGCTTGCCTGACGTGGCCGAGCAAGTGCGCTTTAGTGCCAATGCAACTCAAGCAGGCCGCGAGGCGTTAGCCAATAATGGCGCGATTTTGTGCGACGTGGAAATGGTCAAGCAAGGCGTCACCAAGCGCATGATAACGAGAGAGCCATTGTGCTTTTTGAACGATGCGCGCACAGCAGAATTGGCGAAAAGCAAAGGCGAAACTCGCTCTATGGCGGCATTGAGTTTATGGCAACAAGATCTTGCTGGCAGCGTGGTTTTAATCGGCAATGCGCCAACGGCCTTGTTTCGATTATTAGAAATGATCGAACAAGGCGCGCCAAAACCCGCTTTGATCATCGGTATGCCGGTGGGTTTTGTCGGCGCAGCGGAGTCGAAAAACGCGCTTTGGCAAGCTCATGAAAAGCTTGGTATCGAATGCATTACCTTGCTCGGACGAATGGGCGGTAGCGCCGTGACATCGGCCAGCTGTAATGCATTGTTGCGCTGCAATCTAGGCGAGTATTATTAATGTTTTTTTGT
>NZ_JAODTL010000027.1 GCF_026191375.1 Marinomonas pontica
AGTTGTTGGGATAGAGCACAAGATTTACGGAATACTTCTGGGTTTGCCCACATCCAGTTTACACGGTGAACGTTCACTGGAGCCGCCACGTAATGGCCATCGTATTTCATAACATTGCTAACGACTTGAGGAAGAATGACATCCCAATCGCCTGCTTTTGCCACATCATCAAGATTTGTTAGGAAACCAAGATCGCCCCATTCTTGAATAGTTGGGCCTTTGATTTGAGCAGCGGAAGGGGATTGCCAGCAATGGCGCGAGATTTCAGAACGGTCATAGCAGATTCACCACCGCCACCAGCGACTGCGAAGTCTTTCCAAGTGTGGCCAGCGTCTACCATTTCTTCTTTAAGTACATTGATCGCAGCGGCTTCGCCACCTGATGTCCACCAATGCAAAACTTCTACTTCACCAGCCTGGGTGGTAGCAGCGGCTAGAGAAAGTGCAACTGTGGTTAAACCGAAAGCAATTTTTTTCATGATAGTAACCTTTGTTATTGTTATGTCGTCTAATCAAATACAAACATGTTTTGATATGGCGTTTTGTATCGACGGCGCTGACTGTCTGATGTCAGCCAAAACGCACGTTCGAGTTACTGAATTTAGCAAAGGATCTGACAAGGGAGGGTAAAATAGAGCAACCTAATGTAACAAAGTCTTGCAAGGTTGCCGTTCTGAGTCGAATTTATTGCTCTGTTCTTCCATGAAATTTGCACAAAAATGGAAATAAATCAGTGTCTTGGTAGCCAAAGTTTGGCTTCGAGACCTTGTAGTACATGGTTGCTTAATGTCACCTCGCCACCATGTGCTCGTGCAATATTTCGCGCAATACTGAGTCCCAACCCCATTCCTCCAGGGTGGCCGGAATGGTCTGGAGTAAGACGAGTGTAGGGTTGAAAGACTTTGTCCATTTTATCGATGGGGATGCCTGGACCTTGGTCACAGATGCGAATACAGACTTCGTCTTCGTCATCTTCAATGTACACGGTGGCCGTTTTTCCATAGTACAAGGCGTTGTCGACTAAGTTGCCAAGACAGCGTTTAATCGCCAGCGGTTTGCCGATGAAAGGGTGGTTTAACTCCCCAACCACGGTGAGTTTAACGTCGTGTAAATTAGCGGTTGTTTGCATATCCCGCAACATTCTAGAAATGTTCACTTCGATGCGATTTTCGTGAATGTCGGTTTCTTTTACGCTTTGCAGTGCGCCTTTTACCAACATGTCTAGGTCTTCTAAATCCCGAATCATCGCGTCGCGGATGTCGTCTTCATCGAGCATTTCTGCACGCAATCGCAAACGGGTTATCGGGGTTTTGAGGTCGTGTGAAATTGACGCGAACAGTCGCTCTCGGTCATTGAGATAGCGTTGAATGCGGCGTTGCATGTCATTGAAGGCTTTGGCGGTATTACGTACTTCTACGCTGCCGACTTCTTTGATGGGTTTCCAATCGCCCTGACCAAAGCGTTCTGCGGCGCGTGCCAAGGTAGCTAAAGGCCGGGTAACACGGCGCAAAACCACTATGCTCAGCAACAACACGGTAATGACCGACATTGCCATGGAAAAGAGGCGATCACCGGTAAGCGCAGAATTGCCGTCCAAAAAATAAGGGTCCGGCATAAGGCTTGCCAAATACAACCAATCTTTGTCGTTGATGGGGATCTGGATCACGATAATCGGCGGTGTCAGCGGTTTGACTAATAAACTGTGATGCCCCCAGCGCTCCGGTAAGTCTACTAGCCGAGTGTGGTTGTTGATGACATGCAGGTCGTCTGGGTTGGAAAACGCAATGTTGGCGTTATGAATACCCAGTTGTTTGATCAGCGTGGATTGCACTTCGTTTTTAACGATGTCTTTGAGAGGCGAATCTGGGATGTTGTTGATGTTAATTTCTTCTTTGTTTAGCGTCACAAAGAAGCGTGTGCCCCCCATGTCTTGTAATTGATCAATGACGATGTGTCGATAATTGGTTGGGAGGGAGGTGAAATAACTGACCGTTGCCGCGATTCGAAACGCCATGTGTTTTGACACTTCACGAACGTTTTCTTCGGTGTCCGATTCCAATTGGCGCAGCCAAATGGTTGAACTGACGAATTGCGCGCTGGCCACACCCAGCGCCATGATGATCAGAATTTGCCCGGTCAGAGACTGAGACCAGCGCTTGATGCGCGAGCTTTTGCTCTGAGCCGTGTTACTGGACATCGCTAATGACTTCGACATTGGCGGTTAGGATGTAACCTTGGCCGCGAATGGTTTTGATTAATTGCGGTTGACGGGCGTCTTCATGCAAGCGTTGGCGCAAGCGGCTGACATGCACGTCAATAAAACGGTCAAGCGGAGCGCTGTCGCGCCCCCGCGTGTTTTCTGCGATGAGTTCCCGCGAGAGTACGGCACCAGGGTGCGTTAAAAACAACATGAGCAAATTGTAATCGGCCCCTGATAAGGACTCTTTGTCGTCTCCGAAGTGCAACTCTCTGGACAAGGTATCGAGAGTAAATTGTGCGAAGCGGTAAAAACGATGCGTAACCGGCGACATTTCGACAACCTCGCTGTGTTCCATACGCCGTAAAATCGCCTTGATTCGAGCCAGCAACTCTCGTGGATTAAAAGGCTTCGCAAGGTAATCATCGGCGCCAATTTCTAAGCCAATAATGCGGTCCATTTCATCGGAGTTCGCCGTGAGCATAATTACTGGAACTTGAGAATGGGCGCGCAAGGATCGACACACTGAGAAGCCGTCTTGGCCGGGCAGCATGATGTCCAAAATGACCAAATCAATGTCCGAGTGATTTTTTACATCGGCTAAGAAGGCTTCGCCAGAGTCGGCCGTCAGCACGGTGAATTGATGCTTTTCTAAGTAAGTTTTGAGCAGGGTGCGAATCTCGTCGTCATCGTCTACAACATAGATACATTTTGCGTGGGTCATTCTCTTACTCAGTGGCAGGTTAATGTCTGATTTCGGTTAAAACGAGGGTCTACAAGCCTTGAGTCTAGCAAGAAAGTCAGATCGAACCAACGTTGATAGGTGCTTGCGGCGCATCGTCAATTAAATAAATTAAATTGATTTAAAGTTTTTCCCCCTGCATAATTTTTCATCTACCCTTATTTTTTTCGAGTATTCAAAAGAGAACACAATAATGACAACAAAAGTGATGGCGTTCGGTGAAGCCTTAATCGATTTTCTTTCCAATGGAGCAACCAAAGCAGGAGAGCTTGAATCCTTTACAAAATTTCCTGGTGGCGCGCCGGCGAATGTCGCGGTTGCGGTTGCTCGCTTAGGCGGAAACAGTCACTTTGTTGGGCAAGTCGGTGAGGACGCATTCGGCCACTTTTTGAAGGATTCACTAGACAGCTACGGTGTGAACACGAGCGCTATGTTGATGACCAAAGAAGCCAAAACCGCATTGGCGTTTGTGAGCTTAGATCACACTGGCGAGCGTAGTTTTGAGTTTTATCGCAGCCCTTCCGCGGATATTTTGTTCCGTGAAAGTGATTTTGATGCGACCTGGTTCGCTGGCAGCCAAGGTGTGTTTCACACGTGTTCCAATACACTGACCGACGCAGACATCACGAAAGCGACGTTGGCGGGTGTGAGCATGGCGCGTGCAGCGAACTGGATTGTGAGTATTGATGTGAATTTGCGCATGAACCTTTGGCCTAATGGTCAAGTGGACACCAAACGCGTGATCGATTGGATGCAAAGTGGTGATGTGGTGAAAGCCAGCTTAGAAGAGTTGGCCGTGTTGGCGGAAGACCCATTCGTCTTGATCCAAGAATCACTGGCTGCGGGCGTAACCTTGTTCGTTTTAACGGACGGTGGCAACCCGATTCGCTTTTACACACAGGCCCATGGCGAAAACCAGGTTGTGACACCAAAAGTTGAGGTAAAAGACACGACTGCCGCGGGCGATGCGTTTGTGGGTGGTTTGCTTTATAAGCTGGCGGAGCAGGGGGGAGATCGTGCTGCGTTAACGACACTGTCTCAGTCTCAGCTGGTGGACGTGGTGCGATTTGCCGCGGCTTGTGGTGCAGATTCTGTAACCAAATTAGGCGCTTACCCTTCTTTGCCTTCGCTGGCTGAGGCAGAAGCGCAATTGGGTCGGTTTTAAATTCTATATCGCGTTAATGGCCGATTGGTTAAACGGTTAAGAGACGGTTAAAAAAGAACTCTCTCGTGATGAAGCGTGGCATGGCCACGCTTTTTTTATGTCCGTAATTAGGTGAGTAAATAAGCAAAAAACGAGGATAAAAACAGCACAGAGTCACCGCATTTTGATCATTAACCTGCTGAAATCTCATAAAAAAACCGATATCGTTCGTTTTTCATACAGTGTATTGAGAATGGATTAAATTCGCGTTTTCTCAGAAACCAACTAAATTTAGCAAATAATTAAGTCAATATTAAGGACGCTAAGTGCTTGAAGCACGGGTTTTGTTTGTTAATAATCAAATTCCTTCTTAATCCTTATAGAAGACATATTTAGTGAGTTTCGACCTTCGATAATAACAACAAAGGCATGCTAGGGGAGTCCCGAGCCAGCCTGTAAGGAGCGATGATGAAAAAGTCTCTATTGTCTGTGGCGGTAGCCCTGACTCTGTCCGCAAGTGCTGTTCATGCAGCTGATCTCATGTTCAAACCCGGTGAAGATGCTCGTTTTAGTTGGAGCAGCTATGACGCATTAAAGTCCACTAACCTCTCTGGCGAAACCATTTCTGTTTTTGGTCCTTGGATGGGCGATGAAAAAGGCAACTTTGAGCGTGTGGTTGCTTATTTCGAAAAAGCCACTGGCGCAAAAGTCAATTACGCAGGGTCGGATTCCTTTGAACAGCAAATTGTTATTGATGCTCAAGCTGGCAGCGCCCCCAACATTTCGGTGTTTCCACAACCGGGCTTAGCGGCGGATTTGGCGGCAAAAGGTTTTATTACGCCGCTTAACGATACTGTGAAGAAAGCCGTGGTGAGCGATTATGCCGCGGGTCAATCGTGGGTTGATCTTGCAACGTTTAAAAACCAAAAAGGCCAAAAAGAATTTTACGGTGTGTTCTATCGTGCCGATTTGAAATCCTTGGTGTGGTATTCACCAGATAACTTTGCGGATGCGGGTTATGACGTGCCTGAAACCATGGAAGACTTAAAAGCACTGACGGAACAGATCGTCGCTGACGGTGGCACGCCTTGGTGTATCGGTTTGGGCTCCGGCGCCGCGACAGGTTGGCCAGCAACGGATTGGGTAGAAGATCTATTGTTGCGTACTCAGCCAGCGTCGGTGTACGACAAATGGGTGAGCAACGAGATCAAGTTTGATGACCCACGCATTGTGAATGCGATTGAGGAGTTTGGCTGGTTCGCCCGCAATGACGAATACGTTGACGGTGGTGCGGGCGCGGTGGCGTCAACGGATTTCCGTGACAGTCCAAAAGGCTTGTTCCAATCACCACCTAAGTGTTATTTGCATCGCCAAGCGTCGTTCATTCCTGCGTTTTTTCCAGAAGGCACGAAATTGGGCTTAGATGCGGATTTCTTCTATTTCCCATCGTACGAATCGAAAAAATTGGGTAATCCGGTATTGGGTGCGGGTACCTTGGTCAGCATCACCAATGATTCAAAAGGCGCCCGTGCGTTTATCGATTTTATTCGCTCGCCGATCGCCCATGAATTGTGGATGGCGCAAACGGGCTTTATTTCCGCTCATTTGAAAGCCAACCCAGAGGTGTATTCCAGCGAGGCTGCGAAGAAGCAAGGTGAAATCTTACGCTATGCGACGACGTTCCGTTTTGATGGATCGGACTTGATGCCAGGCAAGATCGGCGCGGGTTCTTTCTGGACTGGCATGGTGGATTACACCGGCGGTAAAGACGCAAAAGAAGTTGCTCATGACATCCAGAAAACATGGGATGCGTTGAAGTAACTTTGTTCAATAAGCCTCTAATGCGGACGCTCGCTTAGGGGCTTTCTTCTTTGTCGTTCAACCACAACCGATGACCCTGTGGTTGATCTGTCTATTCGATGTATTTTGGAGTGCTTATGGCTCAGCTCGCTTCCGCGTTAGTGACCATGATTTTGGGTGTACTAGGGTGTGCTGTGTATTTCTATGGTTCAAACATCTTGTTGGATAAAATCTTTCCCACCAAGAATGGACCCGCCCAACAGATCGCTCGAAACCTAAGAATCACCAATACCATTCGTCCTTGGTTGTTTTTAGGGCCTGCGGTGTTGTTGCTGACGTTTTATCTTTTTTATCCGGTGATCGATTCTATTCGTTTGTCTTTCTTTGACCGCAGTGGCGATGAGTTTGTGGGCGTTTCTAACTACGTGTGGTTGTTTGGCAGCGATGAGTTCTTTGAATCCTTCCGCAACAATATGTTGTGGCTGATTGTGGTGCCGACGGCGGCGACGTTTTTTGGTCTGGTAATCGCGACCATGACCGACCGCATTTGGTGGGGCAATATTGCCAAAAGTCTGATTTTTATGCCGATGGCCATTTCCTTTATTGGTGCGTCGGTTATCTGGAAATTCATTTACGATTTTCGCAGCGGCGGCGATGCACAAATTGGTTTGTTGAATGCCGTTGTCGTCTTTTTTGGTGGAGAACCACAGAACTGGATCACCATTCCTTTTTGGAACAATTTCTTTTTGATGATTATTTTGATCTGGATTCAAACCGGTTTTGCGATGGTGATTTTGTCAGCGGCGTTGCGTGGTATTCCAGATGAAACCATCGAGGCCGCTGTGCTAGATGGCGCCAATGGCGTGCAGATTTTCTTCAAAATCATGGTGCCGCAAATTTGGGGAACCATTGCGGTTGTTTGGACAACGATCACCATTCTAGTGCTGAAGGTGTTTGATATTGTGTTGGCGATGACCAATGGCCAATGGGACACGCAAGTGCTGGCAAATCAGATGTTTGATTGGATGTTCCGTGGCGGCGGCGACTTTGGTCGTGGCGCGGTGGTGGCGATTGTGATTATGGTGTTGGTTATCCCGATTATGATTTGGAATATAAAGCGTGCGAACGCAGAAATGGAGGGGCGTTAATATGATTGCATCCTCTAAACGTTCTCCGTTGACGTATTTGGTTCACGCCACTGTGTTGTTTTTGGTGGTGATTTGGACCATTCCGACAGCGGGCTTATTTGTGTCTTCCATTCGCGACAAAGATCAGTTGTCAGTGTCAGGCTGGTGGACGGCGTTAGCTACGTCTGAGCAGCGTATTGTTGACCGTGCACAAGAACCGAAAGCGCAAGTGCAAGAAGGCGATCGCTTTGTTATTCGTGGCAATTTGCTGGGTGAGTCGGCTGGAAGCATCACTCAATTCGGTTTTAGTTCTCTGGAGCCTGAGGCGTTTGCTGTTGGTACGGTGGCCGAAATGAGAAAAGGCCAAACGCTAGAAGTGACCGCCAATGGTGATTACGTCTTGTCCTCGCCGACACCATGGAAGGGATCTCGTGGGCAACGTATTTTTTACACGGCGGAAGTGCCTCCTCGGTTCACCTTGGATAACTATCGTGAGGTGCTGAGCGCAGAAGGTTTGGGTCAGTCTTTCTTAAATTCCTTAACAGTGACGATTCCTGCGACCATTATTCCGATTTTGGTGGCGGCGTTTGCGGCCTATGCCTTAGCGTGGATGCGTTTTCCGGGTCGAGCTTTGTTGGTTGCGGCTGTGGTGGGGTTATTGGTTGTCCCTTTGCAGATGTCTCTGATTCCGTTGTTGAAAAGCTACAACTTGATTGGCGAATTCTTTGGCGTTGGTTCAAAAACCTATGTCGGGATATGGCTCGCTCACACGGGGTTTGGTTTGCCGTTGGCCATTTATTTATTGCGTAACTACATTGCAGGTTTACCGGGAGAAATCATTGAGTCGGCGCGTGTTGATGGGGCATCGGACTTTGATATTTTCCGCAAAATTGTGCTGCCCTTGTCGTTTCCTGCCTTGGCGTCGTTTGCCATTTTCCAGTTCCTTTGGGTGTGGAATGATTTGTTGATTGCCATGGTCTTTTTAGGAAACAACGAAGAGCACTTAGTGTTAACGGGGCAATTGCGTGAATTGTTGGGGTCTCGTGGCGGGAACTGGGAGATTCTGACGGCATCGGCGTTTATTACCATTATTGTTCCTTTGTGTGTGTTCTTTAGTTTGCAGCGTTATTTGGTGCGCGGCTTGTTGGCAGGTTCTGTGAAATAACCCCGTTACGCGAGTGAGTTGAGCGCGGCTCCTCACTTAATGTACGTATTTAGATTGAGGCAATTGAATCATGGCAGATGTAAAGCTAACCCATGTTAAAAAGGTTTATTCGAACAAAGTTGAAGTGTTAAAAGACATTAATTTGGACATCAAACAAGGTGAGTTTATCGTCTTTGTTGGGCCGTCTGGTTGCGGCAAGTCTACCTTGCTTCGGATGATTTCTGGTTTAGAAGAGATTTCTGGCGGCACTTTGGAGATCGATGGCCAAGTGGTGAATGATATTCCACCTGCATTACGCGGCATCGCGATGGTGTTTCAAAGCTACGCCTTGTACCCGCATATGACGGTGTACGACAACATGGCCTTTAGTTTGCAAATCGCGAAAGTGAGCAAAGAAGACATCGATCAGCAAGTGCGTAAAGCAGCGGATATGCTGCAACTTACGCCGTATTTGGATCGCTTGCCAAAAGCCTTGTCGGGTGGTCAGCGTCAGCGTGTGGCGATTGGTCGCGCGATTGTGCGCCGTCCGAAAGTGTTTTTGTTTGATGAGCCTTTGTCGAATTTGGATGCGGCGTTGCGTGTGGCGACGCGAATGGAAATTGCCAATCTGAAAGACAGCATGCCCGATTCGACGATGATTTATGTGACTCACGATCAGGTCGAAGCCATGACATTGGCGGATCGTATTGTGTTGTTATCGGCGGGTAATATCGAGCAAGTAGGCTCGCCTTTGGAGCTTTATGAGCACCCTGCGAACGTGTTCGTGGCGAAGTTTATTGGCTCACCCGCGATGAATGTGGTGCCGTGTCGAATTGAAAAGGCCGGTGAGCAAACTCATGTGTCACTGTCTTCATCTGTGACCGTGGAAACGCCGATTACAACCGAAGCCAGTGAGCAATCCAAAGCCGCGTTTTTTGGTATTCGTCCTGAAGATTTGTTGGTGGTTGAATCGCAGGAGCAGGGTTTCTTGTCGGGAAGTGTGTCTTTTGTTGAGTCTTTGGGAGAAGCGACCTTGCTGTACGTTACTGTGCCTGGGTGTGACGAAATGGTGATTGCGAAGCAAGCAGGCACCCTAAAAACACAGCGAGGCGAGACCGTGCATTTGTCGGCATTGCCAGAAAAAATGCATTTATTTGACGACAAAGAAGTGTCTTATCGTCGTTAATTGTTTGAATTATTTTGATGGGAGCAAGGCGTTGCTCCTTGTTTTATTTGTTTTTGGAGAGCCGTTATGACGACCAATTTGAATTGGTGGAAAGGTGGAGTTATTTACCAAATATACCCACGTAGTTTTATGGATGCGAATGGCGATGGGATTGGTGATTTGGCCGGAATTACCAGCAAACTCGACTATGTAGCGTCTCTCGGAGTGGATGCCATTTGGCTGTCGCCGATCTTCACATCGCCCATGAAAGACTTTGGCTACGATGTGTCGGATTATTGTGATATCGACCCAATGTTTGGCACGTTAGCGGATTTTAAAGCCTTAATTGATCGTTCTCATGAATTGGGCTTAAAGGTAATGATCGATCAGGTGATCAGTCATTCTGCCGATGCACACCCTTGGTTTGAAGAAAGTCGTCAGGATAGAACCAATCCAAAAGCCGATTGGTATGTGTGGTCTGACCCAAAACCAGACGGTTCGCCGCCAAATAACTGGCTGTCTATTTTCGGTGGCAGCGCGTGGAAATGGGACAGCCGTCGTTTGCAATATTATTTGCATAACTTCTTGGAGTCTCAGCCAGATTTCAACTTCCACAACCCAGATGTTCGCAAGGCGCATTTGGACAATATGCGGTTTTGGTTGGAGATGGGGGTAGACGGTTTCCGTTTGGACACGGTGAATTTCTATTTCCACAGTGAAGGCTTGGAAGACAACCCACCAGTGCCTGCTGGTGAGCCAAAAACCATGGGTGCGCCACACGATAACCCTTACACCTATCAGCGTCATGTGTACGATTTGAGCCGTCCAGAAAATCTGGATTTTCTCAAAGAGTTGCGTGCCATGATGGACGAGTTTCCGGGCAGTACTACCGTGGGTGAGATTGGCGATGATTTTCCGTTGAAACGCATGGCCGAATACACATCTGGTGGCGACAAGCTTCACATGGCGTATACCTTCGATTTTTTGAATAAGCCGCATTCACCTGATTACATTCGGGATGTATTGAAAAACATGCAAGAGATTGTCGGGGACGGCTGGCCTTGCTGGGCATTATCCAATCACGATGTGGTGCGTTCTCGTACACGTTGGGGCGCAGACGAAGATGGCGAAGCGTATCCTTTAGTGGCCTTGGCGCTGATTTTGTCTTTGCGCGGCAGTGTGTGTCTGTATCAAGGTGAAGAACTTGGTTTGCCAGAAGCCGATGTGCCTTTTGAGCGTATTCAGGACCCTTATGGCATTCCATTGTGGCCTGTGTTCAAAGGCCGTGATGGTTGTCGTACGCCGATGGTGTGGGAGAATTCATCACAAGGTGGTTTTTCTAATATTGAGCCTTGGTTGCCCGTATCCAAAGAGCAGTTGCCTTTGAGTGTGGCGGAACAAGAAGCGAATCCAGAGGCGTTATTGCACAAGGTTCGTCAGTTAATTCATTGGCGCCAACAACAACCGGCGTTGGTCAATGGTGAACTTTCTCAGCGCGACGTGGACAATGCCGACTTGGTGGCTTTGGTGCGTGAGTATCAAGGCGAGAAAGTGCTGGTGGTTCTGAACATGACGGGGACATCTCAGCAGGCGAATGTGGGTGATGATATTGCAGAAGTGCTACAAGGGCATGGCTTTTCGTCGACCTTGTCTGGCGCGGTGGCGACAGTCCCTGCGTATCACGCGTTTTATGCCAGATTGTCTTAGCCTTGATGGCAATCGGTCTTGGGATAAATACTAAGACTTTGTAACAAACAAGCCGATTTGCGGAGGACGTAAATCGGCTTGTTTGTCATGGCTATTTTTTAGATTACGGACCGTGGGTATGACAAAAAACATAAAAAAGCTGACCTTAAAAGACGTCGCCGAACGCCTAAAAGTGTCCACCGCGACCATTTCCAATGCGTTTAATCGCCCCGATCAATTGTCGGCCAACTTGCGTGAAAACATTTTGAGCGAGTGCGAAAAAATGGGCTACTTTGGCCCCAATGCCGCGGCGCGCAGTTTGCGAACGGGTCGCACGGGCATTGTTGGCATTGTGTTGTCGGATGACCTGAGTTACAGCTTGACCGACCCTGTCGCCAATCAGTTTTTGAAAGGTATGGCGGAAGTGTTCGAGGCGAATGAATACAACATGTTGCTGTTGTCTTCTGATCATGTGGAACAAGACGCGCAAAGCCGCATGCAATCTTCCATGGTCGATGGCTTTATTGTGTACGGTCACAAACCTCAGCAGTGTATTAACGCGCCTTGGTTGATGCCGAATAAGAACATCATTACGGTCGATAGCTTTATTCCGGGGACGACGTCGGTCAACATTGAAAACCACAGTGGCGCGTATCGCATTGCGTGTCATGCGTTGCAGCATAAACCGGAAGCGGTGGCGATTTTAGGTTTGAGCCTGTTAGACACTGACCGAGTATGTCGGATTCGGGAAGACGAACTGTTTGACCGCGCTGCATCGATTTCGATTCAGCGTTTGTACGGGTATTTTGAAGCGTTAGAAGAGCACCAATTGTCCGTTGCCTCCGAGCATATTTGGAACATTCCAGAAAACAATCATAAGTTGGCTTACCAAGCGGCTCGTGAAGCATTGACCATGGCGAACCGCCCGCAGTTGCTGTTGTGTATGAGTGATTGTATTGCGATTGCTGCGGTACAAGCGGCGTTGCATCTGGGGTTGCGAGTGCCTGAAGACGTGCAGGTGGTAGGGTTTGATGGCATTGCCGAAAGCGCCAATATTCACCCCTCCATCACCACCATCCATCAACATACGGTGGAAAAAGGGCGTGTCGCAGCGGAAGTCTTTTTAGGCCTTCGAGAAGCCAAAGACGTGGTGTTGGAAACGGAGCTGGTGATTCGCGAAAGTTGCCCTTCACTTACAGGCTCCGCTGCATCGTCGGCCTAGACCCAATAGTGTGAAATATCCGCTTCTGGGTCCATGTGGTAGGAGATTTGTGCCTGTAACAATTCCGCAGAAGACAACGCGTCAGTCAACGCATGATGGGCCTTGTAACGCGGCAGCTTATAACGCTGGCGGCACGCATCCAGTCGTAATGACGGACGTCTTCCGAAGCGTTGCCACCACGGTTTGAAGGTGGCTTGGCGTTCAATGTCCATGGTATCTAGGACGGGGAAATACAGCGGATAGCCGTATACTTTCATGGCGGCTTCCAGAAGGAATTGGCGCTCGATGGCCACACAATGCACGACGATGACTTGGTGGCTAAGTGCCGTCAAAATTTCATCCAAAATAGCATGAAGCCTTGGCGCTTCTTCTAGTTCGGCGTGGGTGATTTCATGGATGGTGACGGATTCGGCATGCAATGAACGTTCAGGTTTGGCCATCCAATATTTCGCACCTTGGCAACGAATGATTTTGTGGTCGAGTGGGATTAACCCAAGGCTGATGATCTCGTCTTTGCTGGGGTCTAATCCTGTGGTCTCGAGATCCAAGGCGAGCAGTGGCGCGTCTTTTAACGCGGTATTGGGCGCTATCATTCCGGCTTGATAAAAGCGTTTTAATGGGCCTTCTGGCGCTTCTTTGGCCCATTCTGCAAACATCGCTTGCCAGTCTTGGATGTCTTTTTTTGGCTGTTTTTTATTAAACGTTTTGTCATTTAGTTGCGCTTCCTGCGAAGCGGAACTTAATAAATTCCTGTTGGCGCGACACAATGTGAAACGCGTCTCTTAAGTGACGCTTTTCGAATGAGGATAAATGTTCAGGGTTGACGTGATTATTGGGCTCTTCGCCGGCTTCAATTTGGTCTTTTTGGTTGCGGATACGCACCATGCCGATCATCTCTAAGGCCAAGGCGAGGTCTTTCGCGCGCCCGTCGGGTAACAGTCCTGCGGCTTCAATGTCTTCAATACGTTCTAGCGTATTGAGTTTGTCGCTGCCACACGCTAACGCATGCACTCGGACAATATCAATAATGGGTGCGATGCCCCTTTCTTTTAGGTTAAACGTGCGTGATTGTGTGCCTTCACCGTCCAATACAAACTGTCGAAAGAACCCCAAAGGTGGTTTGCGTTGATTGGCGTTTCTGGCCATAAAGGTCAAGAACCCCGCGTGCTGTTGGGCTTCGGCGCGTATGTGCTGATTTAATTGTTTGGCCAGGGTTTTGTCGCCATACACGCCGCGCAAATCAAAGAAGATAGACAGACGCAATAAGGCTTCGGCTTTGGGTTGTTGAATCCACTCGCTGAAGTGTTGTTTCCAGACCTTAAGAGGCTGACGCCAGCGCGGATTCGACGCCATGATATCACCAGAGCACAAATCGTAGCCGCAGTCGTCTAGATGCTTGCATACCCAATCGGCTAGGTTTTCAAAATACTCGCCGTGCTGTGTTTTGTCGTATTGATCGCTCAAGATCAAGGCATTGTCTTGATCGGTTTTAATGGTTTGTTCTTCTCGTGCTTGCGAGCCAAGCGCAATAAAGCAATAAGGCACTGGCGGCGGCCCGTATTTTTCTTCGGCCAGCTGCAGCAAGCGCTTCACAAAGGCGGTTCCTATGTGTGACATGGCGTTGCCTATCATTTGGGTATTGGCATCGGCGAGCACCAGTTGGGTGAAGGTGTGCGTCATTTTACGACTGATGCTTTTCAGCCCTTCAATGCTGGTTTGCTTATAAATATCGCTGATTAAGTAGACGCTGCCGTGGCTTTCTTTTTGGATAAGGTCGCCTGTGCTGACCACGCCAATCGGGAGCCCATTCTTTACAATGGGGATATGGTGAACATTGCGTTCCATCATTTTTAGAACGGCTTCTGATGCGTAGTCGCCACTGTCCATTACGACCGGGTCACGGGTCATGATGTCTGACACTGGCGTGTCGTAAGCTAGACCTTCCGCCACCGCGCGAGTCCGTAAATCTCGGTCTGTAACAATGCCAATCAGTTCGTCATTGTCCGTGATTAAAAGGCTAGAAACGCGATGCTCAGCCATGATTTGCGCGGCGATGCGAATGCTGGAATCCATTTGTGTGCTTATCGGTGGACGTCTTAATAAGCTCACCACAGGGCAGGTCATTAAGGACACGTCGGAGTTTTGAGCGTCCATCGCGGCTCGCAAACGCGCTTCGCGAGCCAGCTGGAAAAAGTCCGAAAAGTTGTCGTTTTCAGCATGAAGTTTGAGAAACCAACGCGCAGGAATGCGATACAACAAACTGTCTTCGATGGTTCGCATCGACTGGGACGATTTACCACCGCGTAACAACGACGCGTAGCCGAATATCTCACCTTCGTTCATACGTCGAATTAACTTTTCTTCTTTGCTCAGCACTTCAATGGCTCCGCTACGAATGAAAAACAGTGTATTGTTTAAGGCGCTGGGCGCAATGACCCATTCCCCCGCACGGACATACTGTATTTCGATTTCTTTCGCCATGTCATTGAGTTGCGGATCGTCTGCAATCTCATTGAATGGAGCGTGCTGACACAGTGCTTCGAGTATTTCGGTTAATTCGACGTCCATCGTACATTCCTGTTTGATCGCGCTAACTTAGTGTAGATAGGGCGAGATTATGGTTACGGCACCTAAAACGAGAAATAATAAACAAGCCAATTGGCGAGTTCTGTCAGCGTTTATTTTGTCCATGATCCAGTTACCTGCGAAAACAACCGGTACGTTGGCCAGCATCATACCAACGGTAGAACCTAGCAAGACCATCCACACACTGCCGTAATGAGCGCCTAGTAACACCGTTGCAATTTGCGTTTTATCGCCAATTTCAGCAAGAAAGAAGAGTATAAAGGTGGCACCAAACGCACCATATTTCAGCATTTGATTTTCTTCGCTGTCGTCTTTATCTGGGATCAGTAGCCATAAACCTACCGCAATAAAGCTTAGACCAACAATCCAACTGATGGCACTGTCTGGAATCCATTGAGCGACTTCCACTCCGAGCCAAGCAGATAAGGCATGATTCAGCAATGTAGCGGCAAGAATACCAAGCACAATAGAAGATTTAGACGCGAAGCGCGTCGCAAGAAATAACGCCAATAATTGGGTTTTATCGCCCATTTCGGCAAGAGCAACAGTAGAGATAGAAGTAAGCAAAGCTTCCATTTGACAGGTCCTAGGTGGGCTATAAAACAAAAGACAACAAACCTGTGCCCACCAGAGCCAAGTCATTGTCTTAAGTCTCATCAATCCCAACGATTTGCATCGATTCAGGACTTCTTTGCCATGAGCTTGAGGCTCAATTATGTTGACAAAGAATCTCTGCAGCATACGAATATGTGCAAAGAAGATTACTCCCCTAAGAGGACGCAGAGAATATAATATTTACCGTTAAAAAACAAACCCGAACAGACACTGCTGTTCGGGTTGTTGATAAAGGTCTAATGTACCGACACTTTATTTATAGAGATGCATGTCACTGTGTAACCCTTTCCACAAGCTGATACACATGATCAGCATGAGCAAAGTAAACGGTAGGCCGATGGTAATCGCCGCCGCTTGGATGGCACCCAGTGCTTCAGAGCCGCCACCAATCAATAGCGCGATCGCAATTACACCTTCCAGTACCGCCCAGAAAACACGTTGAATCATAGGTGCGTCTGTTTTACCGCCTGCGGTGATACCGTCGATAACCAAAGAACCAGAGTCAGAAGAGGTAACAAAGAACACCAAGACCAACACGATACCGATGAAGGAGATCACAGACGTTAATGGCAAGTTAGCAAACATTTGGAACATCGCCAAAGAAGAATCGGAGATACCGTTTGCTAGCGCACCAATGCCGTTTTCCGATTGATCAAGAGCCGATCCACCGAAGATAGACATCCATACTAGAGAAACCACAGTCGGAACCAATAGAACCGCCACAATAAACTCACGAACAGAACGACCGCGAGAAACGCGCGCGATAAACATACCAACAAATGGTGACCAGGAAATCCACCAAGCCCAGTAGAATACAGTCCAGCCATGGTAGAAAGTCGTGTCTTCACGACCAATCCAATTACTTAATGGAATGATGTTTTCAACGTAGCTAAACAGAAAGGCGATCACAGACGAGAAAATCGCGCCAGTGTTACCAACGATCACAATAAAGATGGCCAATACAGCCGCAATGATCATGTTCACGTTAGACAGCAGTTTTACGCCGCCTTCTAGACCGCGAGCAACCGAGACAATGGCCACAGCGGTAACACCGCAAATAACCAAAATTTGAGTGGTTAGCGTATTTGGAATATCAAATAGGAAGTTCAGACCACTGGTGGCTTGTAATGCACCGAAGCCCAATGACGTCGCTAAACCAAAAATCGTCGCGATAACAGAAATGACATCAATTACATGACCAATGACGCCCCATACTTTTTCACCAAACAGTGGGTAAAAAGCAGAACGAATGGTCAGTGGCAAGCCTTTGTTGTAGGCGAAGAAAGCCAATGACAAACCCACTACCGCGTAAATAGCCCAAGGGTGAAGGCCCCAGTGGAACATGGTTGCACCCATCGCTGCGCTTTTCGCTTCAGCCGTATTTGCGGCAACGTCAAACGGTGTGCCGTACCAGCCTGTGTAGTAGGCGACAGGTTCTGCCACACTCCAGAACATCAAACCAATGCCCATACCGGCCGCGAACAACATAGAGAACCAAGTAATGGTTGAGTGTTCCGCTTTTGCTTCGGTACCGCCTAAGCGAATCTTACCAAGAGGAAGAACAATGAGAAGCAGGCAAAAAAGCACAAAGATGTTGCCGGATACCATGAAAAACCAGTCGAAGTTATTGATCGACCAATTTTTGGCGCCTGATAAAATAGCACCTGGCGTCGGCAGGGAATAAGATACTGCCGATGATGAATGCAAAGATGATCAGTGCGCTGGTGCTGAATACAGGGTTCAGTACATCAAGGCCAAGAAACTGAACGTTATCTTGTCCTACTTTGTACGACGTGTTGTATTCTGCCCGACCACTGTCAGGTACTTTATTACTCATAAATTTACTCCTGAATTAGTGAAATTGTTCTCGCGACGTTTGCTTAACTGCCAATGTTTAAAAGGTCTCTGCCATTTACCAAAAATTAGCCTGAGTGATTTTTATACAATTCTGCCACTCCACCGTAAGAGAATTCTCTCTATCACATTGTTCTGAATACGACGTATTCTGAACTTTTTTTCACAATGCTTACATAATCAGGCGCTGTCATATGGCTCGAACAAACAAATTGCTTGGTAAAGGCCGCTGATTTTGTATTGAAATAGGTCGATTTTAGGGTGGTAAACCTTCGCTGTTTTTCAGCTAGGATGAGCGGTTAAGCCAGAGTCTCCATGACTTTTCGCGATGTTTACTAGAATAAAAAAGGCCATCTGAGATGGCCTTTTTTATTCTTAACAGGGTAAGAGTTACATCAAAATGCTTAGATGTCAAATTATAGTAAGCAAAACAGTTGATTAAGGAAGGAATAATTCAAGCAATTCGTTAAGGAACAATTTGCCTTTTTCTGTCGTTTTTACTCGCTGTTTTTTCCACTCATTGGCATCCAATAAGCCTTGTTTGATTGCCTGTTCACAGGCTGAAATCAACGATTTTGGGGTTTTTTGGTAAGTAAATCGTTCGTAATCCTGTAGATCAAAGGTTTCGAACAAACGCAGGCGGTTCATCATAAATTCCAGAGGAAGGTCTTCTTGCTCGATGGCTTCTTTGATCACCAAGGCTTCTGGTAAGTTGCTTAGGTAATGGTTTGGATGGCGAGTCTTTCGTGTACGAAATATTTGACCATTAACTAACGTGATCTTGCCGTGAGCGCCAGCGCCAATGCCGATGTAGTCGCCGAATCGCCAATAGTTCAGATTGTGCGCAGCGCGATGGTTTGGTTTTGAATTCGCGGACACTTCATACTGCGCGTAACCATGCTGAGTGAGCAAGGCTTGTCCAGCGTCTTGAATGCCCCACAAGGTGTTGTCTTCTGGCAGTGTGGGCGGACGACGATAAAACTCCGTGTTGGGCTCGATGGTCAATTGATACCAAGACAAATGCTCGGGGTTCAACTCGATGGCCAACGACAAATCTTCCAATGCCATGTCTAGGCTTTGATCGGGTAAACCGTGCATCAAATCGAGGTTGATATTGTCGAAGCCTGCGGCTCTGGACTTATCCACAGCGTGGATGGCTTCCTCACGGTTGTGGATTCTTCCTAGGGTTTTCAACAGGTTTGGCTGGAAACTTTGAATGCCAATTGACAAACGATTGATGCCGGCTTGGCGAAAGTGCCGGAACTTTTCTTGTTCAAACGTGCCCGGATTGGCTTCCATGGTGATTTCGGCGTTGTCCACCCACGTCAGTTTGTCGCGCAGGGCGTCCATTAGACGATAATAGAAGTCTTCACTCATTAAACTGGGCGTGCCACCGCCGATGAACGCGGTTTGAATAGGGCGTCCAGCGACATACGGCATATCTGCGTCTAAATCCGCTAGCAGCTGGGCGAGATAGGCGTCTTCAGGCAGCTTTCCATCGGCTTCAAAGCGATCTGCTTGGTGCGAATTAAAATCGCAGTAGGGGCATTTTCGAACGCACCAAGGCAAATGAATGTACAAACTTAACGGCGGCAATAGAGCGCTCAAAGTGCCTTTCCTGTTGTGGTGTGTTGTTGGAACGCAGCGAACATGTGCTTTAATGCTTTGCCGCGATGACTAATTTGGTTCTTCACTTCTTTTGGTAGGCTGGCGGCACTGCAGCCACATTCAGGCACATAAAATATCGGATCATAACCAAAGCCCTCTTGGCCTTCTATGGCGGTCAAAATGCGGCCCTCCCAAACGCCATGAAAAACCTGCGGCGTTGGGTCATCTTTGTGGCGCATGTAGGCCAATACGCAGTGAAAGCGAGCGGTGCGCTCTTCTTCTGGAACGCCGTCTAGCTTTTCTAACAGAAGTTGGTTGTTCGCGTCATTATTGCCATGTTCACCCGCAAAACGTGCTGAATAAATACCCGGTGCGCCGTCGAGATAGTCGACTTCGATACCGGAATCATCCGCCAACGCGGGTAAACCTGTTTGAGCACAGGCGTTTCTCGCTTTGAGAATGGCGTTTTCAATAAAACTTAGCCCTGTTTCTTCGGCTTCTTCGACATTAAATTCGCTTTGGGGTTTTACATCAATGCCCATGTCGCCAAGTAACGTATTGAATTCTTTGATCTTTCCAGCGTTGTTGCTGGCTAGCACGATGGTTTTTGGCATCGGTTTTTCCTTTTTATTCTTTAAAACAAAGGCGGCTGATACGCCGCCTTGTTGTGTTCTTTTGATTCGATGGTTGCCGTTTTTCGCGTATTAACGACTGATGTGGAATATCGCCGTTTCACTGAATAGGTTCGGCATGGAACGAATCCACCAGTGGTCTTTTAGCTGACCATCGACAGCCGCCCAACGCAGCACTTTGATGTTTTTCTCTTTACACAGACGTTCAAAGTCTTGGAAGGTAAAGAAGTGAATATTGGGGGTGTCATACCAATTGTAGGGCAAGAAATCAGAAACGGGCATGCGACCTTTTAGCGCCAAATGCAGACGGCTGCGCCAGTGTCCGAAGTTTGGGAAGGTAATGATGCATTCTTTGCCGATGCGCAGCATTTCGTCGATCAATAAGTCGGGGCGACGGAATTGTTGCAAGGCGTGCGTCATCAATACAAGGTCAAAGCTTTGGTCATCAAAGTTCTGTAAGCCTTCATCGATGTTTTGCTCTAAGACTGGAATGCCTTTTTCGATACAGGTATTTAAATCGTCAGGTCCGATTTCTAAACCATAGCCGTTTACCTGTTTATTTTTAATCAGATGGTGGAGCAATTCGCCGGGACCACAAGCCAAGTCCAGCACTCGAATATTGGGCTGAACCCATTCATCGATGATTTCTAAATCAGAGCGCATTATTTGACCTCCGTGGTTAAGCGATTGGCGACCCGGGTTAAAAACGTGTTTAACACAGACATATAGCGTGGAATCGGGAACAAAAAGGCATCGTGACCTTCGGCGGCTTCGATTTTTGCATACGAGACCTGCTTGCCTGCTTTGACCAAAGCATTGACGATTTCCTCACTGCGCTCAGGGGAGAACCGCCAGTCGGTGGTGAAGGAAACCAGAAGGAATTCGCATTGCGCGCGACTCAACACAGCAGAAAGATCGCCATTGGTTTGTGAGGCTGGATCAAAATAATCCAATGCTTTGGTCATCAACATGTAAGTGTTGGCATCAAAGCGTTTGGTGAAGGCTTCCCCTTGATAGCGCAGGTAGCTTTCTACTTCAAACTCAATACCGTAGTTGTACTGGTAGCTATCGTGACGCATTTGACGACCAAATTTGGCGCCCATGGCATCGTCTGATAAATAGGTAATGTGACCTAACATGCGCGCCAATCCAAGCCCGTTGGTGGGCACCGAATCGTTGTCGAGATAATTGCCTTCGAAAAAATCTGGGTCGCGACGAATGGATTGACGTGCGACTTCGTTAAAGGCGATGTTCTGCGTGGACAGTTTGGGCGCGGAAGCGACGATGACGGCCGACTTCAGGCGGGTTGGAAAGCGGATGCTCCACTCCAATACTTGCATGCCACCTAGGCTGCCACCGACTATCGCGGCAAAGGTTTGAATGCCTAATAAATCCGCCAAACGTGCTTGGCTTTCTACCCAATCTTCGACTGTCACAATGGGAAAACTGGCTTCCCAACGTTGTCCTGTTTCTGGGTTGATGCTGGTGGGACCGGTAGAACCGCAACAGCCGCCTAAGTTATTAAGTGCAATGACAAAAAACGTGTTGGTATCGATGGCTTTGCCAGGTCCAATTGCCGAATCCCACCAGCCAGGTTTGCTGTCAGACATGGCGTGATAGCCCGCTGCGTGATGATCACCACTGAGCGCATGGCAAATTAAAACGGCGTTAGACGCATCGCTGTTAAGCGTTCCATAGGTCTCATAGACCAGATCATAAGAAGCCAGTGTTTGTCCGCACGCAAGCGGCAAAGGCGTGTCGAAATGCGCCGTCTGTGGCGTGACAATACCAACAGAGTCGGCTGAAATGACGTCCGGCATAGGTGTGTTTGTATCCTAAACTAAAGTCCTAAAGAAAGTGCTCGAGTTCCCGTGAAGACGAGTGGGAAGATTCATCGATGAGTGATGCCGTACAGTCTAGCGTTTGCGCCTAGTGTCATCAAGAGGTGGGACGGAAAACACACTAGACGACTCAATGCTTCTACCGTGTGTGCGGGTATGGGTAGAAGCATTGGATCGGGAGGTTTTTAGAGCGTTACGCGAGTGTGAACACCTGCGTTTTGTTGGCCAGTTGTTCAGAGAGCTGCTGAATCTGTTTGGTCTTGTCGGCCATCATATCAATAGAACGCGTGTCTTGGTTGAGCTGTTGGGCAATTTGCTCCATTTCCGTGCTCATTTGAATCGCGGTACTGGCCACGTCGTGTATGGCATTCGCCATGGAGTCGGTCGATTTCGACCCGGTCATGGCATTGCTTTCGATATCACGCATGGCTTCTTCGGCCTTAGTACCGTTTTCACTGATGGTTTTCAGGTTGTCTTGGCCGCTTTCCATGGTGGTGATCGCGGTTTGAGTAGACTGCTGAATGGTGCTGACGATGTCGGTGATTTTTGACGTGGCGTCGACGGTTTTTTCAGCCAAGGCTCTTACTTCGTCAGCGACCACAGAGAAGCCGCGACCCGCTTCGCCTGCGCGAGCGGCTTCGATGGCCGCGTTTAATGCCAGCAAGTTGGTTTGGCTGGCCAGATCGTTGATCATGGCAATGACGCTGTCGATGTCTTTTGATAAACGTCCTAGCTCGTTGAGCTGTTGACTGGTCATGTTCACAATGCCGACCGTGTCACTGATGCTGTGTAACACCATTTTGATGGTGTCGGCCCCAGATTTAGCTGACTGGTAAGTTTCGCTTGAATGCCCTTTCAATTCGTTCGTGGTGTTGGACAGCTCAGTCAAACGATTGGAAATATCATCGGTTGCGGTGGCGAGCGAATGGGTTCGCTGGTTTACTAAATGGTTACTGCTGGCAATGCTACTGATGGTGTTGTTCAGATCTGTCGACATGGTGCTGACGTTGTCGGTGGTCGACACCACGTCTTTTAGTACATTGCCTAATCCTCCCGTCATTTCGTTAAGAGATTGACTCAGTTGGTCAAATTCATCGTTACGCTTGGTGTTCACCATGGCTTTGGAAGACATGTCGCCTTGCTTGACTTTGTTTAGATCGGTAATGACATTTTGTAGAGTTTTATTCACGCTGCGTAAAATTACTATCATAAGTAACGCTGCCAATAAAATGATGGCGATACTTACCGCAAGCAATGTGGCATTGGCTTGAGCAGAGCTGTTTTCGGCATCATTTTCGGCCTTGAGTACCTTGGCTTCAATTAACGCGTTGGCGTTGAGCTGGCTTTCGGTAAATTGATTTTTCTGAGTGGCAAAAGTCTGCTGTATCTCATTGAGGTTGGCGTATTCTTTTCCATATTGTAGCAGCGCATCACGATAGGCTTGAGCTTTTACACCGTGTGTATCTTGGAAGCCAAAGTTATCGATACGGCTGTAGTAACGGTCGTAGCTGGTGGTGAACTCCTCAAGGTTGCTGTCGGTTGGGTCTGCTAAGTAGCCTGCTTCCGCTTTGCGCACATTGGTGAATTCTCGTTTCAATAAACTTAATTTCTGAATGTCGACCGTGATATCCGAGCCCATTTTGTCAATGCTGCCACGTAAGCCAGATGATGAATCAAAACCGATGACGTTACGTTCATTGATCAGGGCGACCAGTGCTTGGCTGTAGTTGGTGATTTCAACAAGGTTGTCTCGTAGTGCTTCTTTTAGATCTTGGCTGTTTGCTTGTTCAATGTTGGCGGTAATGGTCGTGGCGTTTTGCTCGATTTGTTGATTGGCCGTGGCAAGGTATTCTTGGAAGTTATCTACGGAGATGGAGCGAAGGCCGTCGGCGATTTCGAGCATTTGAATGCTTAGGTGGTCATTCGATGCCTGAATTTTAGACAAATTTCTGAGTTCGTTATTGGCTTCTTTTTGGGATGCCAATCCACCAATGGCGACAAAGGTGACGATAACGAGCCCTAAAATGGCGGTAATCAATAATATTAATAGTTTCGTTTTAAAGGATAGGTTAACCAGCATAATGACCTTCCTGCTCGGCAGTATGTTTAAACAATGTGCACATAAATAGTACATGGGTTGTTAAGCTATGCAAGCATCGTGCTAACAAAATACAACCGTTAGGATAACGAGGTTTGAGCCGAGTATGAGGAAGGGGATTCTGGCTTGCGCATTATTGGTGCGCGAGGTGGTGTTGGTTGTCACCAAAAGCCCTATTTTGGCTAGGGCTTTTGGTTGCGCTTATTTCGATACTTCAAATAAACGATAGACAAGTTGGCCTGCGTTTTTTTCTTTTATTAATGACCAATGCATTGGTAACTCTGGAAGAGGCGCTTCTTTTTCCATTTCTATGTACACCAAGGCACGATCCGCCAGCCAACCTTTTTCCAATAAAGGGATGATTTGCCCCAACCAACCTTTTCTAAATGGCGGATCCAAGAAGACAATGTCCATGGCGTGCGGCGTTACCGTGTCTAGGAAAACCGCCGCATTTTGAGCGATGACGTTGGCATTGGTTGCGCCCAGCGTGGATAGGTTCGCTGTCATTTGTTGTGACACAACACGCGAATTGTCCACAAACGTGAGGTGTTTTGCGCCGCGAGACAGTGCCTCTAACCCCAATGCGCCTGAGCCGCAAAATAGATCGCCACATACGGCGCCGGGGATCTGGTGATTGATCCAATTGAATAGGGTTTCTCTTACTCGGTCCGGTGTCGGACGCAGCCCTTCAATATCTGGAATGGGCAGTTGGCGCGAGCGCCATTCGCCGGCGATGATGCGCAGCTTGGAGGCTTTCGCTTTGCTTTTGTTCGACGCGTTATTTAGGGCGTTTTTTTTCATTGATAAACCTGAATTTCTTGGTAAGACGATGGCCGTAATAAACGCGTTAGGGCCGCTTGATACTCTTCGACGGTGAAGCTGTCGACCGCTTCTTGATAGCCATTGGCAAATTTTTCTAAATTCAGCGCGCCATTTTCGTGAGTGACTTGCGTGGCAATTTGACTCCACCACGTTGGCGACAATGTTTGCTGTTCTAGTTGGCTTTTAAAAGAGTCCAGCAAGGTCTGAAACATTTTTTTGTTATTGGCAGAAGGAACTTGTTCCGAAAAAGCCAAACTTTTAGGGTAAATCATCTGGTCGGCTGGCCGATTCGTTGTGGCGTCGGGCGAGGCTACACTGTTGCCATATTGAATGCTCCACCAAGCCCAAGGGTGTTGCGGAGAGAGCGTCAATGCGAGTTGTACAAAGTCGATATGAGTCTGCTTGTTTAGCGTAGCCACTAAGTCAGCCCCCCAAATTTGTAAGCTAATCCATTCTTTTATGTCGGTGACTGGCATCAGTGCAATGGCGCTGCGTGTTTGCCAAAGCGTGCCTTCATTCTGTTTGATGATGGTGCTTAGCGGCTCGCTGTAAATGCTTTCGTTAGGTGAGGTGGCGATTTGGTACTCTTGGCTGATTTTGTTTAAAGCGGCCTGTAAGGTGTTTTTTGCTTCAGTGGGCAGTTCGCCAATGATGTAAATCGCGGTCGCGGACGATTTTAAGCGTTGGTAATAATCAATCACTTGCTCTAATGATACAGGCACGCTATTGGAACTGATTTGTTTATTGTTTTTGTCGAAGAATAGGACGTTTTCGAGTTCGTGTTGAATAGGGGGATTTTGTGTGCGCTGGCTTTGCCAATTGTCGAAGGTGCGGCGTTTGAAATCTGGGTTGCTCAGCCAGTTGGTTACTAATGACAAGGTGGGGAGCAAATAGCGTGTTTCGTTGCTTAACGTTAAACAAATGGTTTGACTTTCGTGATCATAATAGCTGTTTGCGCTGGCGGCTAAAGGCGCTAATCTTTGATTGATGGACGCTGTGCTTAACGGTAGAGAATCGCTCATTAGCATCGCCAGAGTGGTTTGTATCAGGGCTGTGTTGGTGGTGGCGGAATGGAATGAGAAGCGAAGTTCGACCTTGTCGGTGTTTTCCCATTCTTCCTGCTTTAACCAAATGACAGGGATACCAGAGGTCGTCGTCCAGCGTTCGATCGTCGGGGTGGGAAGTGTGTTGTTGGTGGCGATTAGATTAAGCAGCCAGATGCTTAGGGTGCAGAGCAACATAATCGCCGCTAAAACCGGACGGCTAAAGAGAGGTTTGTCACTGTTAAACATAATGAACCCTGAAATGGTAAGAGTTAGCGTGAAACTAGGCCTGTTTGCGCGCTAGAATGATGATAAAATAATCGTTTTTAAGCGTCTATCTATAGGGCGCCGTGTCCAATCATAGCATTTCACTGATGTTAACTGCATCAGTCAAAATAAAGAGACCGATTTAATGGAAGTTGTTAATCAAATTATTGCTTTTTTTACACCGTATCTTGGTGAATATGCTCGTTATGTTCCTATCGTGATAGGCACACTGTTAGCGATCATGGCGTTTGTTGTGCGTCGACGCTTTGTGAATAAAATGAATGCAGATATCAAAGCGGCTAAGAAAAAGGATATAGATTCCTTAAAGGTTGCTGAACCTGAAGTCGATGCGGCGGAAACTGTGCAGGCGCCAGCGGCGTTGGCGGATGATGCGGCGGTTGCCACTGCGCAATCTGTTGAGCCGATAGCGGAAGTCAAGGAACCAACTTCTGTCTTGGTCTCAGCGCATTAAATCCGGTTTATCCCGAACTCGAAGCGGCTTGGGGAATGGCTTGTCGTCTGTGATCAGTGGCAACAAAAAAGTCGATGGCGATTTACCGGAAGAGTTGGAAACACAGTTATTAATGGCCGATGTGGGCATTGATGCTACCCAAACATTAATGAATGGCTTGACGGAAAAGTTAAACCGCAAAGAGCTGAAAGACGCTGATACCTTGCTGGCTCAGTTGAAAGCCGATATGCAGGGGATTTTAAAAACATCCGAGCAGGTTCTGGAACCTGCAAACCAAGAAGGTCCGTTCGTTATTTTGATGGTGGGCGTAAACGGGGTGGGCAAAACAACAACGATTGGCAAGCTGGCGAAAAAATATCAGGCCGAAGGCAAAAGTGTTATGTTGGCCGCAGGCGATACGTTCCGTGCCGCGGCGGTGGAGCAATTGCAAGTGTGGGGCGAGCGCAACAACGTGCCTGTGGTAGCGCAACACACGGGGGCGGATTCGGCGTCGGTGATTTACGATGCGATTGAATCGGCTAAGGCGAAAGGTGTCGATATTGTGATTGCCGATACGGCAGGGCGTTTGCAGAATAAAGCGAATTTGATGAACGAATTGTCCAAAGTGGTTCGCGTGATGAAAAAGCTTGATGTGCATGCCCCACATGAAGTGATGTTGGTGCTGGACGCAGGCACAGGACAAAACGCGATCAGCCAAGCCAAACTGTTTTCTGAAGCGGTTGGCGTGAGCGGTATTACATTGACAAAGCTCGATGGCACGGCAAAAGGCGGTATCATCTTTGCGATATCCAAACAGTTTGGGTTGCCAATTCGTTATATTGGCGTGGGTGAACAAGCCGATGACTTGCGTCCTTTTGTTGCTCAAGAATTTGTGGATGCCTTGTTCGATAGCGAGTAAAAACGCATTAACCTTTTTTGTAAGGTTTTATTTAAGGATAACGAATTAACGTGGAAATCGAATTTCAGCGGGTGGGTAAGAAGTACGAGAGTGGCCAAGAAGCATTGTCGCAAGTGAGTTTTCATTTGCAACAAGGTGAAATGGCGTTTCTCACTGGGCATTCTGGTGCCGGTAAAAGTACCTTAATGAAACTCATGATGATGATAGAGCGCCAAACATCAGGCCAGATATTGGTCGATGGTGTGGATTTACGTACGCTGAGCCGTCGTGCTGTTCCTCAACATCGTCGTCGTGTCGGGGTGGTGTTCCAAAACCATCAGCTGTTATTAGATCGCAGTGTTTTTCACAATGTGGCGTTGCCGTTGCAAGTGAGTGGTGCTGACCCTCAACAGATTGCGAAACGTGTGCGTGCGGCACTAGACAAAGTTGGCTTGTTGGACAAGGAAAAATACAATCCGATGGCCTTGTCCGGTGGTGAACAGCAACGGGTAGGTATAGCCAGAGCGGTGGTGAATAAGCCTCAACTGTTACTGGCGGACGAACCGACGGGTAACTTGGACCCTAAATTGTCGGCAGAGATTATGAATCTATTCCAAGAATTCAATCGCGTTGGTGTGACGGTGCTTGTGGCGAGTCATGATCTGGCGTTGGTTGCGCGTATGCGTCATCGTGTCTTGACCCTAAACCAAGGGCGCATGGTGAATGATGGAGGGTTTGGCTAAATGGCACAAAAGCCGAATCAGCGCGGCGCTACCCGCGAGTCGATTAAAGCGACGACACATAACTGGCCGACGCGAACGACCTTTAGTCCAAGCAAGTACTTTCGTCAGCATCAAGCTACGTTAACAGAAAGTTTCATGCGCTTGGTGAGCTACCCATTGGCGAGCATCATGACGGTGATGGTGATCGCGATTGCGTTGTCTTTACCGGGTGGCTTGTATGTGCTGTTGAAAAACGTGCAGTCTGTGACCGATCAATGGGAGCAGCAATCTGTCATTACTTTGTATCTTTTTCCTAATATGGAAGATACTCAAGCCTTGGCCTTGTCTCATCGTTTGTCTGCACAAGATGACATTGCGTCTGTGGAATATATATCCAAAGAAGAAGGGTTAAGGTACTTCGAGCAATCCAGTGGTTATGAGCAAATCTTGTCTGCGTTGCCCGAAAACCCATTGCCGATTGTTTTGCGAGTGATCCCAAAACAAATCGTCGATATTACCACCTTGTCGAATCTGCAAGCGTTACGCGACCAATTGGCATCACTTAAAGAAGTGGACCACGCCGAATTAGATGCACAATGGTTACAGCGCCTTGCGAATATACTGAGTTTTGGGCAGCGTTTTGTGTACGCCTTGTCGGTATTGTTGGTGGTTGCTGTGTTATTGATTGTGGGCAATACCATTCGCATGGCGGTTGAAAGCCGTCGAGACGAAGTTCTGGTTATGAAGTTAGTTGGGGCAACCGACGCTTACATCCGCAGACCCTTTTTGTACATGGGTTTTTGGTTTGGTGTATTAGGTGGTTTTTTCGCCAGCCTTTGTATTCTCTTGCTTAGCTGGTGGGTGAGTGCGCCAGCGGAGCGATTAATCGACCTTTATCAAAGCGGTTTTCAATTGCAGACTTTTAATGCAGATGAGATTGTTTTATGTTTAACTATTAGTGCGTTTGTTGGTGTTTTTGGCGCATGGATTGCGGTTAATCGACACATCGCGAACATTGAACTGCAGTGACAATGAAAGGCTAAAATCAGTATTAAGATAATAGCCATGGTTTATTCACATTTATGTCACACACAAGCAGAATTTACTTGGTAATATTTTGTCATACACAGTATGAACAACGAGGTGGAAATAGAGATGGGTAAAGCTCTCCAACCTACAGACATGATGATTCCAGGTCAAAACCTTGAATCTTATATGCAAGCTGTCGGACGTATTCCGATTTTGACAGCCGAAGAAGAAAAAGCCTTAGCGGAACGTCTTTATTATCAAGAAGACCTTGAAGCGGCGCGTACTTTGGTTATGTCGCATTTGCGATTTGTTGTGCATATTGCGAAAAGTTATTCTGGCTATGGTCTTGCACAAGGCGATTTGATCCAAGAAGGCAACGTTGGTCTCATGAAGGCAGTGAAACGTTTTAACCCAGAAGTGGGTGTCCGTCTTGTGTCGTTCGCGGTGCATTGGATTAAAGCCGAGATCCACGAGTTTATTTTGAAAAACTGGCGCATCGTGAAAGTGGCGACCACAAAAGCACAGCGTAAGATGTTCTTTAATCTTCGTAGCGCGAAAAAGACCTTGTCTTGGTTTAGTAATTCAGAAGTGGAATCGGTAGCGAGTGATTTAGGTGTGACGCCAGAAGTCGTTCGCCAAATGGAAGGGCGTTTAAGTGCTTCTGATATGGCCTTTGACGCTTCTGCTGATGACGATGATGACAGTGCTTTCCAAGCGCCGTCTCAATACCTAGAAGATCATCGCGCTGACCCTGCGACCTTACTTGAAAACGGTAATTGGGAAGAAGACTCTAACCAGCGTCTTGAAGTGGCGATGGCCGATCTTGATGAGCGTAGCCGTAATATTCTTGTGCAGCGTTGGTTGTCAGACGCGAAATCCACATTGCATGAATTGGCCGATGAATATGGCGTTTCTGCTGAGCGTATTCGCCAGTTGGAAAAGAACGCAATGAAGAAAATTCGTCTTGCTATGGGTGATGGTCAGTTCGACTAACCCTTGTGTGAGCTGACCTGAATAAAGCTAAGATACTAAAACCCTCTATGTGAGGGTTTTTTTATGTCTGCGTTTTTGCTGTTTACTGGCTTTGTAGTTGATTACCTGGCACAAAGCGCCATGTGCGAATGATTTCTAGCTTGTCGACGTCTTTTTTGAGTTCACTTGGAAACACTTGAAACGGCTCAGCCAAACGAACTATGCGCATTGCGGCGTCATCCAGTACGCGAATGCCTGAGGAATGCAGTACTTCAATATCATCAACATAACCGTTCGGCAATAGTATGACGGCTAGGCGTAGCTCACCATAAAGGTGGTTGCGTTTTGCTTCTTCTGGGTAGTGAATGTTACCAATGCGTTCAATTCTGCGTCGCCAGTCATCTAAGTATTGAGCATCCACGGCGGCTTTTGCTGACACGGACGTAAGGCGGCGAATCCTAGGGCGTTTTGCATAGGACTGTCGTTGCTGATCCAATAAGGCTTCCAAGGTGGCAATGTCATTGGATAAATGGCTAGGAATCTGAGTTTCCCCGCGAAATTGCTCTTCCAAGGTTTTGGCTTCTTTTTCGGACTCGTTGACGATTTCAAAGACCGCTTCTTGATCTTTTGTTGCCAGTAAGCTGGGCTCATCGATGGGCTTTTTGGACGCGAGTTGAGGTTGAACTGGTGGGGAGATTTCTTGAATTGTATCGGATAAAAAACGGGCATTTTCTGTGGTGGTGAGCTTTTGTTTGCGAAGCTCGGTGCCACTTGCTTGTTGGTTTGCTTGCGCAATGAAGTCTGCTTCTTGGGGCGCTTTGGTTGTGTGCTGAACGAGCGTGACTTCCAGTGTTTTAGGTTTGGGTGAAGGCAGGGAGAAATCGAAACCAATAATCATCACCATCAGCGCATGGGCGCTAATGGCAATGAAAAGTGCAATGGAAAACTTATCGGTTATTCGCATGCGAGGTTACGAAAGACGCTTCTCTATGGCTTCGATTAACGTCATAGCGATGTTGAGGTCGAATTGTGTATCGAGCTCACGAACGCATGTTGGGCTAGTGACATTGATTTCAGTGAGATAATCGCCGATCACGTCTAAACCAACAAACATTAAATTCTTTTCTTTCAAAGAGGGAATCACTTGTTCACAAATCCAGCGATCTCTGTCGCTTAGAGGACGGCCTTCGCCACGACCGCCAGCGGCTAAGTTGCCGCGTGTCTCTCCCGAAGCCGGAATACGCGCTAACGCATAAGGAACAGGGACGCCGTCAACGACTAAGATGCGTTTGTCCCCTTGTTTTATTTCCGGGATGAATTTTTGCGCCATTATCTGTTCGGTGCCCATATTAGTGAGCGTTTCAATGATAACGCTCACGTTTGAATCGTCTGGCTTTAAGCGAAAAATGGATGTGCCACCCATGCCATCTAAAGGTTTGAAAATGACATCGCCATGTTCTTTGTGGAATTGCTTCAGTAGATCCGCTCGACGTGTTACCAAAACCGCTGGACAGCATTGAGGGAACTGAGTGGCAAAGAGCTTTTCATTGCAATCGCGCAGGCTTTTGGGGTCGTTCACAACCATCGCGCCATCGCGCTCGGCTTGTTCTAAGATCATAGTGCTGTAAACAAACTCGCTGTCGAAAGGAGGATCTTTGCGCATTAAGATCACATCCAATTCCCCCAGCGCCATTTTGCTTTCTTCGCCAAGCTCATAAAAGTGAGCTGGGTCTTTGTAAACGTTCAAAGGGCGCGTCATGGCGTAGGCTTTGCCATTGTCCAAAAACAGGTCTTTTTGTTCCATGTAAATCAGTTGCCAGCCCTTGTCTGCCGCTGCCCATAACATGGCGAGTGAAGTGTCTTTTTTGTAGTTAATGGATGCAATTGGATCCATAACAATGCCGAGTTTAATAGTCATAGGGGTGGTTCCTAAAGCGAAAGTGACGTTTTAAGGCTTTGATAAAGCGATTAATAGATGTTGATGCTATAGAAATATGGGGACGCTGAGAAGAAAAAACACCCATGATTTTCAGATAGTTGATTCGCCTGCTCAAAATTAAAAACAGCGTTGGGATGGCACGAAGAGGATTTGCCATAACGTATGCGCTTTTTTTGCCAGAAAGCGCGCTGAACCAACATCGATGCAAGCATGATGAGTCTTGGCTCAGCGCGATTGAAGAGTCCGTATTGAGTGGCTACCAGCTCCCTGAGTTGCTTCCTGCATCCAGAAATAATTCACTCTCTTTCGTTTTTTCTGTGTTATCGACAGGGGAAGCTTCCTCGATTTTAGAGGCCTCAAGCGCATTGTCTTCCGCTTTGGTTTCCATGGCTTTTAATTCATCGGTTGCGCTTGCTGTCGGAGTGGGTCTTTCTGCTTTGTCGAACTCATCGTCGAAACCGAGTAATTGAGGACGGTAAATACGGAAGGCACGCATCAGTTCGCCTTTTGCATTAAACAAGCGGAACTCGGAAAATAATTCGTCATAATCTGCGTTGACGTAGTCTTGGCGCGCTTGGAAGAGTTCGTTTTCGCTGTCCAAAACGTCCAATAAGGTGCGTCGGCCTAGGCGGAACTGTTTTTCATAGGCAATTTGAGATTCTTTGGTCGCAATGACGTATTGTTGAATGTGCTCTTTTTGTCCTGTTGTGGCTTCAAAAGCAGCCCATGCTAGACGTACCGTCAATTCCGTATCTCTAATCGTATTGCGTCTAATTTCCATAGCTTGAATGTATTGCTGGGTGGCGACTTCTTGTTGGCGTTTAAGTGTGCCGCCACCGTAAATGTTGTAGTTTAAACGCACCATCGCCAACAGATCTTCACTTGGTCCTTCATCACCATCTAGGTTGTTATTCCACGTTCTTTCCAATACGAAATTGATCGTTGGGTATTTGTCCGCATCGGTGATTTTTTGAAGACTTTCCGTCGCCGCGACGTCCCAACGGGCGCCTTCAATCGCTGGGTTTTTCTTTAGCGATTCTGCGATTGCTGAGTCTAAGTTTTTGGGTAATAAGTCTCTGTCTGGTACCGGGTAGATCAGGTCTTTGGGTGGTAGCTCACCGACAACATTAAGGTAATTGCTCTCTGAGTCTCTTAAATTATTGATGGCGGCGAAGTAGTTAGCATGGGCCTTAGCAAGGCGAGCTGTAATTTGGCTCAGGTCGGATTGTCGGCCAATTCCAGAGTCGCTTTTTAGTTTAATCTGACCATAAATACGTTCGTGAGTTTCTAGGTTAAGTTCCGCTAAACTAACCAACTCGCGATAGCGTAAAATATTAGCGTAGACCTCGGCCACTTCCAGAGCGGTATTTTCCACAGAGATAAGGGCGCTCCAGCGGTTGGCTTCGGCTTCACTGTTCAAGCGTTCAATGTCGTTTTCTGTTGAGAAGCCATTAAAAAGCGGCTGATTTAAAGACAGCGTCAATTCGCGGCGAGTAAGATCTATGTCGCTTGAGTTGCTGTTGTCAGCGTAGGTTGTCTCATGCCCTATGCCAGCGGCAAGGTCAACACTAGGGTAATAACCCGAACGTCGTGCAATGTCGACGCTTTCTTTTGATTCTCGATATTTAGCGATAGCTTGCCTTACGGCTGGGCTATTTTCTATCGCGGTATAGGTCGCTTCTTCAAGAGAAATGGCGTGCGCAATTGCAGGTAGAAATGCTGTCCCTAAAAACACCGTGCAAGTTAACACTATTCGGTAAAACATGAGATTATCTGTCCTTTAATTGTTTCTACTGAGATGGTAAAACCATTTACCCTCTGAATATGTTGCGATTCTGTTATGAGGGGGCGATTTAGATATCACCCCATAATGCATTAATAACGCTGAGTGCGACAATGGGTGCGGTTTCCGTGCGGAGCACTCTTGGGCCAAGTGAAATGGCATTAAACCCTGCTTTTTCAGACAGTTGGACTTCTTTTTCACTCAAGCCACCTTCTGGTCCTATTAAAAGAGCCACACGGTTATTGGCTGGTTGCCCAAACTCTCGAATAGGTTTGGCACTGTGATGATGTAACGTAAGTTTTAACATTTCGTTACATTTCTCTATCCATTCGGTTAATTCTATGGGTGGATGCACAATTGGAACCACACCTCGGCCGCATTGTTCGGCCGCGCTAATCGCGACTTGTTGCCAATGTTGCTGACGCTTTTCGGCACGATTATCCTGAAGTTTTACTTCGCAGCGTTCGCTAAATAATGGCTGAATGGCATGAACACCTGCTTCTACCGATTTCTGAATCGCGTAGTCCATTCGTTCACCGCGAGATAAGGTTTGCCCAATGGTCACTTGAACAGGGGATTCGTTGTCTAATGCTTCAAAACTGGTAACACGAATGTTGGCGGAGCGTTTTTCAACATCACACAACGTAGCATTAAATTGGCCGTTTTTGCCATCAAAGAGTTGACCATTAAACACTCGAATAGGATGGTCGGCTTTTAATCGCAGGACTTTACAAAGATGTTGAAAGGCCGAGTCTGGTAAAGCAAGAACGCTATTCTCATTGAGTTCTGTGTCGATAAAAATTCGTGGAATACGCATACTTGTTTTGAGTGTCCTAACTGGATGAAAAATCGATAGAAATAAAAAAGCCTTCGTCTGCTCTTTGCGGTAAAACAAAGTCAGAAGAAGGCTTTATAACGGAAAATTAGAAAATTATAAACCAGCGGCTTTGCGCAATGCGTCGGCTTTGTCTGTTTTTTCCCATGTGAAGTTGTCACCTTCACGGCCAAAGTGACCGTAAGCGGCGGTTGGTAAGTAAATTGGACGTTTCAGATCCAACATTTTAATCAGACCCGCTGGGCGCAATTCAAAGTGCTCACGAACCAATTGTGAAATCACTGCGTCGCTGACTTTGCCTGTACCAAACGTGTTGATACTGATTGACGTTGGCTCAGCCACACCGATGGCGTAAGAAATTTGAATCTCACATTTGTCAGCAAGGCCGGCCGCAACGATGTTTTTCGCAACATAACGACCTGCGTAGGCCGCAGAGCGGTCAACTTTGGACGGATCTTTACCAGAGAAAGCACCACCACCGTGACGAGCCATGCCGCCGTAGGTATCAACGATAATCTTACGGCCAGTTAGACCACAATCGCCCACTGGGCCGCCAATGATGAACTGACCTGTTGGGTTGATGAAGTATTTGGTTTCTTTTGATAACCATTCAGCAGGAAGAACGGGCTTGATGATTTCTTCCATCACCGCTTCGCGAAGGTCGGCTTGCTTAATGGATGCGCTGTGTTGTGTTGACAGTACAACGGCATCGATAGCGCATGGCTTGCCATTTTCGTCGTAACGGAAAGTGACTTGGCTTTTGGCGTCTGGACGAAGGAAATCCAGTGTGCCGTTCTTACGTACTTCGGCTTGGCGTTGAACTAAGCGGTGTGCGTAAGTAATAGGAGCAGGCATTAATACGTCTGTTTCGTTTGTCGCAAAACCAAACATCAGACCTTGATCGCCAGCACCCAGCTCTTTTTCACTGGCTTCATCCACACCAACCGCGATGTCGGCAGATTGTTTGCCGATGGCGTTCATGACGGCACAAGATTCCCAATCGAACCCCATGTCGGAGCTGTTGTAGCCAATTTCACGAATGACGCCTCGAGCGATTTCTTCGATGTCGACCCACGCATTGGTACGTACTTCACCTGCCACTAAAACCATACCGGTTTTTACGAGTGTTTCGCAGGCAACGCGCGCTTCGGAGTCTTCCGCTAGGATGGCATCAAGAATCGCATCGGATACTTGGTCAGCGATTTTATCTGGGTGGCCTTCTGAAACGGATTCAGAGGTAAATAAAGAATATTCGGACATGTTGAGTGTTCCTCTTTAGCTGAGTTTGTCGCTAAACAGGCATAAAAAAACCTGTTTGGCAGAAAAGTGCTAAACAGGTTCTTGCGTATCTGTTTAGCTGAGTTTATATAGCGCCCGCAAGCCGAGACAAATCGACGCTGTATTCATAGTGCGAATGATGAACCAGCGCTGTTTAAATATCAACCCAGTTTATGGATTTAAACGAGGCAAAAGGCGGTTTTTTTGTTAGGATGGTGCAGATTTCTAAGTGATTTCATTTTCTTTGCCCAATGTTTGGGCGCAGCGATGGTGCCAGCATTGCATGGTGGCTCTATCCCGTAGAGAATGTTCCTTCTATTGTTCGTTAAGCTATCAGGAGTGGAATAACCATGCCGTCTCGGAAACAACTTGCTAACGCCATACGTGCATTAAGTATGGATGCCGTACAAAAAGCTAACTCAGGTCACCCAGGTGCACCAATGGGGATGGCAGACATCGCTGAAGTGCTATGGAATGATTTTTTAAAGCACAACCCAAACAATTCAAAATGGGTTGATCGCGACCGTTTTGTGTTGTCAAACGGCCATGGCTCTATGTTGATTTATTCACTCTTGCATTTGTCTGGTTACAAACTGTCTATTGAAGACTTAAAACAATTCCGTCAGCTTCACTCTAAAACACCAGGTCACCCTGAATACGGTTATACCGATGGCGTTGAAACAACAACGGGCCCATTGGGTGCTGGCATCAGTAACGCGGTAGGTATGGCGATTGCTGAGAAAACACTAGCGGCGCAATTCAACCGTGAAGGTCATAATGTGGTTGACCACAACACCTATTGCTTTTTGGGCGACGGTTGTTTGATGGAAGGTATTTCTCATGAAGCGGCTTCTTTGGCTGGAACGTTAGGTCTAGGTAAATTGGTTGCGTTCTGGGATGACAACGGTATTTCTATCGATGGTCATGTTGAAGGTTGGTTTACGGACAATACACCACAACGTTTTGAAGCGTACGGTTGGCATGTTATTGCGGATGTGGATGGGCATGATCCTGAAGCTATTAAAGCGGCGATTGAAGCGGCGAAAGCAGAGACCACAAAACCAACGTTGATTTGTTGCAAAACCATCATCGGTTTTGGTTCTCCAAACAAATCGGGTAGCCATGACTGTCACGGCGCACCATTGGGTGATGCTGAAATCGCAGCGGCTCGTGAATTCCTTGGCTGGCCACACGCACCGTTCGAGATTCCTGCAGATGTTTACACTGGTTGGGATGCGAAAGAAGCGGGTTCTGCTCGTGAAGCGCAGTGGAATGCTCAGTTTGACGCATACAAGGCCGCTTTCCCTGAGTTGGCTGCAGAGTTTGAGCGTCGCGTTATTAAAGGCGAATTGCCTGCGGACTTTGAAGCAAAAGCTCAAGCGTTCATTCAAGAAAGCCAAGATAAAGGCGAAAACATCGCGAGCCGCAAAGCGTCTCAAAATGCGATTGGTTTCTTCGGTGCCATGTTGCCCGAGTTGCTAGGCGGCTCTGCGGATCTTGCGGGTTCTAACTTGACGCTATGGTCTGGCTCTAAAGGCATCCAAGAAGATCCAGCGGGCAACTATGTTTTCTACGGTGTTCGCGAATTTGGTATGAGCGGCATCATGAACGGTGCTTCTTTGCATGGTGGTTTTATTAACTACGGTGCGACCTTTATGATGTTTATGGAATACGCGCGCAACGCAGTGCGTATGTCTGCTTTGATGGGCATTCAAAACATTTTTGTTTATACGCATGACTCTATCGGCCAAGGTGAAGATGGTCCAACTCACCAACCGATTGAGCAATTGGCTAACTTGCGTATGACGCCAAACATGTCTGTATGGCGTCCATGTGATGCGGCAGAAACCGCGGTGGCTTGGAAAGCGTCTATCGAGCGTCGTGATGGCCCAACGTCTTTGGTTTTTCTCGTCAAGGTCTGCCTGCGCAAACTCGCAGTGCTGAACAACTTGCGAATGTCGCGAAAGGGGCTTACGTGCTTCAAGATTGCGCTGGTACGCCAGATCTGATTTTGATTGCTACAGGTTCTGAAGTAGGCCTAGCCATGTCTTCGGCTGAAGCATTAACGGCAAAAGGTAAGAACGTGCGTGTGGTTTCTATGCCGTCTACGAGATACGTTTGATGCACAAGACGCCGCTTACAAAGAGTCTGTGTTGCCAAGCAGTGTGACGAAGCGTGTTGCTATTGAAGCGGCGCATACTGATTACTGGTACAAGTACGTTGGTTTCGAAGGCGCAATGGTTGGCATGACGACGTTTGGTGAGTCGGCTCCTGGTGGCGATCTTTTGAAACACTTTGGCTTTACGGTAGACAATGTGGTGGCAACGGCAGAAAAAATCTTAGCTGTGTAATCCTTTGTTGATGATGAAAAGAGGTGCGCCACTTGTTGCGTACCTCTTTTCTTTTTTATTATGGTGGTGGGCGTTTCCGCTGCTAAATTTGCGATGAAGTAGTGGGAATATGTTGCGAGTCGCTATCAATGGTTATGGTCGTATCGGACGTTCGGTTTTACGGGCGCTTTATGAAAACGGCTACCGCGATCACATTCAAGTGGTTGCCATTAATGAATTGTCTGACATTGAGACAATCAGCTATCTTACTCGCTATGACACAACGCATGGCCGCTTTCCTCAACCTGTTTCTACTCGCGATAACGCATTGCTTATTGGTGATGATGCGATCTTGTGCTTTTCCTGTGCCACGCCAGAGGAATTGGACTGGTCTGCTCTTGAACTGGATATGGTGTTGGAGTGTTCGGGGAGCTTTTCTGGACGAGAAGGCGCCCAAGCTTATTTGAACGCAGGCGTACCCAAAATGTTGCTGTCTCAGCCAGCGGCGGCGGATGTTGACGCGACGATTGTGTATGGTTTCAACCATCAGGATATTCGAGCGGAGCAAAGTATCGTGTCGGCGGCGTCTTGTACCACAAACTGCCTCATTCCGGTTTTGGATGTTGTTAAACAGTTTGCTGGTGTGGTGCATGGTATGACGCAAACTATCCATTCTGCGATGAACGATCAGCCAGTGATTGATGGCTATCATACCAAAGATTTGCGCTTAACTCGTGCGGCGTTGAGCTCGATAATTCCCGTTGATACTGGTTTGGCGCGCGGCATCACGCGAATGATGCCTGAACTTGACGGAAAAATGGGGTGTAATGCGGTACGCGTTCCCACCTTGAACGTCTCGGTGATTGATTTAGTATTGCGTACAGAGCAAGACGTCACGGTTGAGCAAATCAATGCACAATTAGAACAAGCGGCAAACTCAAAGTATGCAGGGCTAATGGGCTTTACCAAAGAAGCGCATGCGTCAGTGGACTTTAATCATGATCCGCGTTCGGTGATTATCGATAGTACGCAAACGCAAGTCATTGATCAGCGCATGGTGAAGTTGCTTTGTTGGTTTGATAATGAATGGGGCTACGCGAACCGAATGCTGGATGTGGCTAAATATTGGGCCGGTGTGATTGAACAATCAAAATTGAATTGAGACATCTGAAGTTTAAACGACGAGGACATCGTACATGACTGTAATTAATATGAAAGACGTGGATCTGGCGAACAAGCGAGTATTGATTCGTGAAGACCTTAACGTGCCTGTGAAAAACGGTAAAGTGACCAGTGATGCGCGTATTCGTGCGGCATTGCCAACGATTAAGTTAGCGTTAGCGGCGGGCGCGAAAGTCATGGTGATGTCTCACCTTGGTCGCCCAACAGAAGGTCAGTACGAAGACGAATACTCGCTTCAGCCTGTCGCAACACACCTTGCTGATTTGCTGGGCCAAGACGTGCCATTAGTCAAAGATTGGTTAGATGGCGTTGACGTGGAGTCAGGTCAGCTTGTTTTGGTTGAAAACGTACGTTTTAACCTTGGCGAGAAAAAAGACGACGAAGCATTGTCTAAAAAAATGGCGGCTTTGTGTGACGTGTATGTGATGGATGCGTTTGGCACGGCTCACCGTGCACAAGCTTCTACTCACGGCGTGGCGAAGTTTGCTCCGATTGCTTGTGCTGGCCCATTGTTGGCAGCAGAACTTGAAGCGTTAGAAAAAGCGTTGGCAAAACCGGCTCGTCCAATGGCGGCGATTGTTGGTGGCTCAAAAGTATCGACTAAGTTGACGGTGTTGGAATCTTTGTCTGACAAAGTGGATCAGTTGATTGTGGGTGGCGGTATTGCCAACACTTTCTTAGCTGCGGCAGGCTTTCCTGTAGGTAAGTCTTTATACGAAGAAGATTTGATTCCTCAGGCAAAAGCCTTGATGGCGAAGACCAGCATTCCATTACCTGAAGACGTTGTGGTTGCGACGGCGTTTGCGCCAGATGCGGTTGCGACAGTGAAAGACGCCGCGGATGTGGGCGCTGATGATATGATTTTGGACATCGGGCCGAAAGCGGCGGCGGCGTTTGCTGCACTGCTCGAAGAGTCTCAAACGATTATTTGGAACGGTCCTGTGGGCGTGTTTGAATTTGATCAGTTTGGCGGTGGAACCAAAGCGCTGGCGATGGCGATTGCCAACAGCAACGGTTTTTCCATTGCGGGCGGTGGCGATACCTTAGCGGCGGTCGACAAGTACGATATTGCGGATCAAGTGTCTTATATTTCGACTGGCGGCGGCGCTTTTTTAGAATTTGTTGAAGGAAAAGTGCTACCAGCGGTTGCGATGTTGGAATCACGCGCGCAAAATTAGTATCAAAGAATGACAAAGATCGTTCTAAAATAATTTATAACTAATAAAAAGGCGAAAAGCCTATTTCGCTAACACCATCACATGCAGAACGTGAGTTGTGTTGAAGTGGTGTTGGCGAAAAACAAAACTAGAGAGTGACCTACTTGGCGTAAGCTGAGTATGACAATAACGATAAGGCGTAAGCCACATGATGCGTGATAACGCCGTCATGATTACAAATACAGAGAGTTATCTAACACCGTAACTCCAAACGTTATAAATACAAAACCAGACAAATTGTCAGAGGAAACCTTTTATGCCTTTAATTAGTATGCGTCAACTGCTTGATCATGCAGCGGAACACAGCTACGGCTTGCCAGCGTTCAATGTGAATAACATGGAACAAGTGAAAGCCATTATGGAAGCGGCTCATGAAGTGAACTCTCCTGTTATCATGCAGGCATCAGCGGGCGCACGTCAGTACGCGGGATCACACTTCCTTCGTCACTTGATTGCGGCAGCCATTGAAGATTACCCGCATATTCCTGTTGTCATGCATCAGGATCACGGTACCTCTCCAGCGATTTGCCAGCGTTCTATTCAGCTTGGTTTTTCTTCTGTCATGATGGATGGTTCTTTGATGGCAGATGGCAAAACGCCAGCAAGTTATGAGTACAACGTGGATGTCACTCGTCGTACGGTTGAATTTGCGCACGCTTGTGGTGTGTCTGTAGAAGGTGAGCTGGGTGTACTTGGTTCATTAGAAACAGGTCAAGCCGGTGAAGAAGACGGTGTCGGCGCAGAAGGTATTTTGTCGCACGACCAGATGTTGACGGATCCTCAAGAAGCCGTAGACTTCGTAAACGCAACTGGCATTGACGCGTTGGCGGTAGCGATTGGTACCAGTCATGGTGCGTACAAGTTTACTCGTCCACCGACAGGCGATATTTTGGATATTGAACGTATCGCAAAGATTGTTGAGTTGTTGCCAAACACTCACATTGTGTTGCATGGTTCTTCTTCTGTGCCGCAAGACTGGTTGGAAATCATTAACGAATTTGGTGGTGATATTCCTGAAACCTACGGTGTTCCGGTGGAAGAAATTGTTAAGGCGATCCGTTACGGTGTGCGTAAGGTAAACATTGATACTGACTTGCGTTTGGCGGCAACGGGTGCGATTCGTCGTAGCTTAGCGGAACACAAAGGCAACTTTGACCCTCGTAAGTATCTGACCGAAAGCATCAAGGCAATGAAAGCGGTTTGTATTGATCGTTACGAAGCGTTTGGTTCTGCAGGTCAAGCTTCTCGTATCCACACTATGGATTTGGAAGAAATGGCGGTACGTTACGAGCGCGGCGAATATTCAGGCGGTCGTGTTTTTAAGCGATGTTTTGACTTAAACGACGCTGAATGAATGGCTGAGCGGTTAGGCAAAGGAAAATATTGTTAAGTTTTTCATAAAAAAGCAAAAAAACTATTGACCGAGAAAATCAATTGCCTATAATGCTCGCCATTCCTTGCGGGAGTGGTGGAATTGGTAGACACGCTGGATTTAGGTTCCAGTGCTTCACGGCGTGAGAGTTCGAGTCTCTCCTTCCGCACCAAATTTAAAAAAAGCTGACTTTATGTCGGCTTTTTTTATGTCTGAAATTTATGCCAATGACGGTTTGTCATGTGGTCTCTTTGTCTTTTTTGCACTTGTTGATATTTTCTTGTTCCTGTTATCACGAAAGTTCGTTAAGTTGGTTAGAATGATGTTTCTGCTGATGGTGAATTGAGCTTGGTAATGGGAAGGCTGTGTATTTTTGTCGTATTGATGCTGCTCGGTTGCACGGCGTTGACCGCTCGCGCCGCAAATATGGCCTTGGATCTGATGGACAGTCATGATTATTATCAGGCGATTCCTCGACAGGGCCCATTGTCGGAACAGTTCACGACCATCATCAATTCTCCACCGAATCCCATTCGAGTAGCGCAAAAGCGTGCGGTTCGTATTGCCTTAATGCTGTTTGGTGATGAAAACACCATAGAAAACAAGTCTCTTCAGATGGCGCTTAGAAAGCGAATGCGAGAACTGGGTATTGACTATCGCTTAGATATTTACCTTGATGATGCAAACGACAACAGTGATTTATCCGCATATTTAAAAATAGCCTCTACGCCACCTGATTACATTGTGATGACAAAGCTGGGCTTTGTTCAGCGTCGATTTCTAGAGCATTTTTTACGTACGAGTAAAGCCAAGGTGATTCTTTATGACTTTGCGACGCCACTAAGACATTGGATGAACCATCCACCATTAATGTATATCGGGTTTGATCAGAAGAAGGCGGCAAAAATGTTGGCAAGTTATCTCGATCGACAGCTTCCTTCAGATACGACGATTTCAGCGTTGGTTCTACCTCAGGGGTATTTGAGTTATACGCGCTGTGATTTGTTTTTGGATGAAATGCTCAAATACAAACGACGCATCAGTCGAGTCAGAGTGGTCGCGGATGACAAGAAGCACGCTTATGAGGCTGCTAGGGTGTTTTTGAATGAGTCGCCGACGGACTTTATATTCAGTTGTTCCCAGAATATTTCCGAAGGGGTTGTGGCTGCTTTGGAAGAGCGGTCTATCAAAGATACTCAGACGAATGCGTGGGGGCTGTCTTCCAATGGCATTGCGGACTTGTTGAACCATAAAGTGCGCGTCAATGTTTTGTTTATGCAGGATAATTTATCGATCGCCGTGGCTGAGGCCATTAAGTTAGACCTTGAAGGGAAGAACATGCCGAACCTTTATGTAGCTCATTCGACGCTTATGCCCGCGGAGTTGGATTCTGACAGTTTACGTTTAATGGTTCAGCAGGCGTATCAGTATTCGGTGGAATTATGGCAACAGTAACGGACAGTTTACAGAACCGACTTAAACAAAAAGCCTTGTTGTTGATGTGTGCGATCTTTTTGTGATCGCGGCATTGAGTGTCTATTTTATCGAGGTATTGACTCAGTCTGCTCAAGAGAAAAATTTGGCACTGAAGCATCGGATTGTTGAGCAAGCGTTTAATGGCTATTTGGCGCGTGCAGAAGATGAGATGAAGTTCATCGGTCAAGACCTTTCCTTGAGCAATTATGTGGTCGGTCGCGAATTGGATTTGTTGTTTAGTCATCATGAGGTGTTGTTTTTCGGTGGGCTAGACTTTTTTATATTGAGTGGACCGATGGGCGTTACTCAATGGACCCTCGTGCACGGTTGTTTACTAAGGTAGATCTTCGTTCGGTATTAGACGATGGCTTAATCAATCGCTGGACTTCCGTTGAGACAAAAGACAATGCCACCCTGTTGATGTTGAAAACGACGCTGTTGTCAGATGAGCAGGACAATACGGGTTTTTTATATGGCTTTATTTCCCTGAACGATAATTTGACCTTGGTGAACGAGTTATTGGAAAGCGCTGGGGTGAGTGCGGTTCGTATCTATGATGTATCGCACAATAGAGTGTTGTTGGAAGAACATAGAACTGGTGTTGACCAGTCAGATGCCATGTTGCGTGCGCGATTGCCGTTGACCTCGCCGGTGCAAGCTGATTTGTTATTGGATGTTATAGAAACGCATACTTTTTCTTCTGTGCTTTTTTCTAACGCCTTACCTTTGATTTCAGCGGTATTCTTGGTGTTATTTGGGTTTTATTTCGTCTTGTCTCGTCAAATTAAAACCGCCATTTTTCAGCCGATCGAGGCCATGGTGTATGACCATGAAGAGGCTGTGTTGCCTTATGTGGAGTTACAGCCTATTCAGCACCAAAGTCGCCAGTTGGTGGCGTCGATTAAAGCCAAAGAGCAGCGTTTTATGCTGCTGGCGGAATCCATTCACAGCGCGATTGTGTTTTGTAATGAGATTGCTGAAATTGAGTTGTTAAACCCGGAAGCGCAGCGTATTTTTCCTGGGTCTGATAAGGCGCGAACTGTGTTTGATTTCATGCCAATTGCTTGCCATCAGCCCATTCAGGAAGCTTTGAAAGGGAATGTTGGGGTGACATTTGATCTGACTTTCAATGAGTTAGGTCAGATATACCATTGGCAAGCGCATTCTTTTAAAAATGAAAGTGGCTATCGTGGGCTTTTACTGGTCGGAAAAAATATTACGCAAGAAACTCGGTTGACTTGGCAGCTTGATCAGTTGCAGCCATTGTCTTCTTCTTATCAGAAAACCGTTGATTCGGATGCCGTATTAAGTGAGTTGGCGTATCTGGCCAAATTACCTAACTCGGTTGGTTCGGATTCGCTAAAGGGATGGCTTTCGTTGTTGTTGTCCGTGTTAGATGACATAGCGTTGGTTGAAAGTGATGTGGACCTTATGCCTCTTGGCACCGTATTTTGTCAAGAAAGTGAGCGAGTGATGCTGGCCATGGGGGTCGAGGCGAATCGAGCCAAAATCGATTGCTCTGTGGAGACTGGCGCAAAAGTGGTTGCGGTGGACGCGCATTTTCGTGGATTGATTCGTGTGTTACTGATGATGGTGATGTCGAACGACATGGCGGAGCGTCGTTTGAGTGTCCGCTTCAATAAGACTGAGCTTGAAATGGTCGCCATGAATGACATGGCTTTGCGGCCGCTGTTTTTGGATGATCAAAAGATTGTTAGCGGACGTCAATGGCCAACAAAAAACGCTTCAAAATGGCGCTCTACAATTAAACATGGCGATGCAAGAGCAAGAAAGCGATGCCCCTCAGCCTTCTTTGGCCCCAAATCGTGTGGTGGCTTGGGTGGCCAATGATTACCCAAATGCCGATGCTGTTTCTGAGGCGCTGGAGCGATTTGGTTTGATTGTTAAGTCGTATGTGTCTGTAGACAGCTTTTTTACACAGTCCAGTGCATTAAGCCAGTTTGATGCGGTATTAATTGGTTGTGAAGAG